>JAFRRJ010000023.1 GCA_017428155.1 Clostridiales bacterium
GCCTTCACGTTCAGAGGCATAAGTGCTGCCGAACTCGGCAATAAAGTAAAGGCCAGCCTTTCTGCCGACAAGGACGGACAGACTTATACGAGCTCAACAAAGTCCGTTACACTCAAGCAATATGCGATGTACCTTCTGAACGCCAATCAGGACAACACTGATGAAGTAAGCAAAAAACTCTGTGCCCTTTTAGTAGACATGCTTAACTATGGCGCGTTAACACAGGCTTATTTCAACGTCAATGCGGCTAACCCCGTAAACAACCAGCTCACTGATGCACAGCAGGCATTAGGTGCGGGCATGGTGGAGAACCCTGTCTCCTGCTACAGTATGGCGGCTCTTTCAGGAAGCACTGTCTCAATCAAGAACGTGGCACTTGTATTCGGAAGCACAGTTGATCTGGCTGTTTTCGCAAGCTTTACAGGCACCCCGTCATCTTCGGTATATGCCGAGGTCACATACACAGGAATATACGGTGAACAGATAGTACACAAGGTTGCAGCAAAAAAGTTCGTCAAGCAGGATGACGGTACGTACAGGGCGACATTCACGGGAATATCATCCCTTTATTTCAGAACACCTTTCAAGCTCGTCTTCAAAGACGGTGATAACGCAATAAGCGGCACACTCACATATAGCTACGAATCCTATGCAAATGCAGTAGTTGCAGCTGACGTACCCCAGTCTATAAAGGACGGCGTCAGATACATGCTTGGCTTCGGTGATTCTGCTAAGAAATACTTCCTGGCTGTAAATAACCCGGGCGGAAGCGGTGAGAATGAGACCGAGATAGAGGATCTCGAAGGATTCGAATCACTTTCAACTTACAAGAACAGTACGTATACGAATGACATGCCGGAGGCGGATATCATCATTCCGGCTAATGCCACGGCTGAGGAACAGCTGGCAGCACAGCTCCTCTCAACTTATATAGCAAAAGTGGACGGTTACACTCCGTCAATCGGCAAAGACAGCACTCCGCAGGGAAGCAGATTTGAGATCGCAGTAGGAAACACCAACCGTCCTCACGGCGATATGTTCAGCGGAGCCGACGGCGCTTTCATGATCAAGTCCTACAGCAACGGTGTTGCCATCCTAGGCAACGGCAAGCGTGGAACGATCGACGGCGCTGCGAAATTCCTTGCTCTCTGCGGAGGTTATTTCTGGCTCTCCTACGAGGACGGATATATAACCCACCAGTCCCACTTCAAGTATGACGGCAACATGGATATCGAGCACGAAAGAGCATTCATGTTCACCGATATCGATACCTGCTTCGGACTTACAAGCAAGGGCGAGAACCGTATGATGTCGCTGGCCAACGGCATCAACGGTTTCTACGTCAACGTTAATGTCCAGAACCAGCCCGGTGCCGATTCATGGTATCTTTACCATCCTGACTATGCTAATGCGTACGGTGGTCTTCAGCCCGGACAGGCTCACACCATGCTGGCTGAATTCGTGCCTCCGTCAGAGTATTTTGCTGAACACCCTGAATACTATGCGCTACGCAAGGATAAAGATGGAAACTATTACAGAACAGAAGATCAGCTTTGTCTCTCGAATCCTGACATATACCCGATCGTAAAGCAGCATGTTTTCGATATTCTCGAAGAAGGCAATTACGACCCTGACGCACCCATGCAGATAATCTCACTGTCTCACGGTGATAACGGAAATATCTGTATGTGCAGTGACTGCGTCAATTTCCGTCTGGCTCACGAGCCTGCCAGCAAGAAAGAGGGGCTTCTGGATGCAGCACTATATCTGACACTCTGCAATGCGATATCCCGGGATGTTAAAGCCGCAGGCTACACCAACGTCTATATCGATATGCTCGCATACGTTAAGTGCTGCAATCCGCCGGTAGGGATCCCTGTTGATGACCACGTCATCATCAGATACGCAGCTATCGAGAGATGTTATGCACATGACTGCGACGCTTCAGATTGTGTACGTAACGGCGGCGAGATGTACCCGTACCTGAAAGGCTGGTCAGAGCTTTGCAAGGGTGATGACACAGGTCTGCTCTGGATCTGGGATTACAATGCAAACTGGAAATATACTTCGGGACCGTATCTTAATATCGGAATGCTCTCGCACGACATCAGGCACTACCGTGACCTCGGTGTATCCGGTATCTATCTGCAGAGCAACGATGCCCACAAGGACACTAACTCAGAGTTCGGCGATCTCAGAATTTACCTTTCCACAGTGCTTCTCGAGAATCCCGACGCCGATGTGGATAAGGAGATCAAATTCTTCATGAACGAATTCTACGGCAAGAGCGCGCCGTACATTCTTGAGGCAATGGAGATCATGGAGACGCAGGCTAAGAACCACAGCAATGTCGGTCCTAACCACGCTCCCGGTACAAGCGCATTCTATTACCGTGACAAAGTCGCAACTTACGATGCACCCGCATCACGTCTGTTCGCAAACTACTATCCGTCGGGGATGGATGCACAGAACCAGATGCCCGAAGAAGCTCTTGCGAGATGTGAGGGCCTCTGGAACAAGGCACTGAAAGTTGCGGAAACCGATACAGCCGCTCACAAGATGCACACCGGACGCACACACCTTTGCTGGCGCTATGTAAAGAGCAACATGAAGGTATATGAGTTCGCTGATCCGGATACATATCTTGCCATGAATCAGGCGCTTTATGACGATCTTTTCGGAACATACGGAAATAAGATCTACAGCCTGATATACAGGAAAAAACCTGCTCAGGCCAACTTAGGTCATGTTCCTGATTTCTGGATGAGTTCAAAAGACATCAACGAATAATTCCGTTGTGGAATTATCAGACAAAAAAGTTATTATAAAAAAGTAAACATACAAGGAGTAGACAAATGAAGACGAGTTTTATGAAAGAAAGTTATCTTGAAGCTGAGATCGAAGTGGTCACTTTCGGCCGTGAAGATGTAATCACAACATCAAGCGGAGGCCGTGGTCAGGAATACATCGGACCTTATATTCCGATCGATGACGGAGAGTAATGATCTGACAGCCACTTGTCAGATTACGGGAAGTTATTTGATCAGCCGGTAATGCAATTACAATGCGGCAGGTAGTGTGGCATCCCCACATTACTGCCGCATTATTTGTTGTTTCAGATATAAAGCTCCATATCGATACAGTTCCACATGCCACACGAAGAAGCAAACTCATGGGAACCGTAATCCTTGAACCCTACTGATTCATAGCATCTTTTTGCTTTGGGGTTGTTCTCGAAAACACCCAGGTCGATCCTGATGGCAGTAAGATTCTCTTTCACATACGAGATCCCCAGACGGAGCATCTCACGGCCGCAGCCCTTGCCCCTTATGTCGGGATCAACGATCACGAAGCCAAACCTTACTGATGAGTCATTATTCGGATCCGGGTACCTGATGATGAAGTGCCCAACGACTTTATCCTCGTCATCAACTGCGGTGAGAGGTATAAAGCGTCCGGTCTTAAGCTGGTCCTGATAACTTTTGTCGATCACTTCAGGAGGGAGGGGATACACATTGAATCTGTCAGCAGACCACTTGTAGAGTTCCTCTTCGCTCCTTACCCAGCTTGTTATTATCTTGGCGTCATCAGTCCTGTAAGCTCTTAATCTCATAATCAGTCCTTCTCGTAGTAAACGATATCCATGCGCTCATTTATGTTGTCGATCCTGCCTGTCTGATGGTATCCCATCTTCTCATAGAGGTGGCAGTTGCCCTTCTCCTGAAGTATCGTATCAAGGCACCAGTTGTCAGAGCCGTAGATCTTCTCGACGGCAAGTATTGCCTCCTGCGCAAACCCTAGGCCGCGGAATTCCTTCATTATCCATAAAGGAGATATGCGTTTCCTGGAGCCGTCCTTTTTGTCGACCACACGGATGACACCGACATCGGTATCACCGGCAACAATGAAGAAATATGTTGTCCACGGCTGGTTAAACCTTGCTTCAACCTTGTCGATGCTCTCGGCTCCGGGGCTCATCTCATAATCCTGATAGACCGCAAGAAGATCCTTGAATGCTTCGATCTGCATTTCCCAGACGGTCCTGATATCGTCCTTTGTAACTTTCCGCAAATTGACGCTCATATATTCCTCGTAAGCACCATGCATTCGGTGGAATCTTTGAATCCCAGCGCTTCATAAAGGGGTCTTCCAAGCTTCGTTGCATCAAGGCTTATCTCTGTCGCGCCCTTGTTCCATGCGTCTTCGATAAGCATCTCCACCATCTTCCTTGCGAGTCCCTGACGGCGGTATTCATTCCTCGTATATACGTTCATCAGATGTCCGCGCCTTCCCGTCGGATGCGAGAACGTCGGCATTATCCTTATGTAACTGATCGAAGCGCAGCCGGCGAGCCTTCCGTCAACAAATGCAAGCACGGTAGTCTGGTCACCGCCTCTGAAATACTCTTCGCTTTCTTCGATTATCAGGTCGGAAAACACATGATCTTCAGGAAGGTTATTTACCACCTTGAGCATCTCAAGGCGGCTTTCCATCAAGAGGTCAATATCTTCGACTGTTGCGATCTTAAACTCTGTCATTGATCAATCCTTCTTTTTAAGTACTGTTACAGCTGCAAAATGCTTGATCTCAAATTCCTCCGGGAATTCCTCCAGCATCGCCCTGTGTTCCTTATCCCACGAAGCGAGTTCTTCAGGCGATAAAGACGCTCCGACTCCTCTGCATGCGATCATGCGCCCGTGCCAGGATTCTCTTGTGAAAGGCACCATGACATCATATTCCTCATGTTCTTCCATATCGAAAAACTCATACGCCACATCCGGCACCCAGTTAGGACGTCTCGTGCTTCCCGCACCTGACCAGTCAGGACTGTACTTCAGCACCAGCTCCTCGCTCTTCCCGGCGATCTCATCTTCAAAAGGGAGCCATGCCATATAAAGTATCACGAGCTTTCCGCCTTTTTTGAGCAGGCGCGCCAGCTCAGGCATCACCTTATCGTGATCGAAATACCAGAAGCACTGGCATGCGGTTATCACATCAAAAGAAGCGTCAGGGAAATCGAGTTCCTCCGTGGAAACCGCTTTGAAATCAATATCCATCCCTGCTTCCTTTGCAAGTCTTTTTGCCTGCTCTATCTGCTCGGGCGAGATATCGGTCCCAGTCCACCTCGCTCCGTACTTATACATGTTGCGCGGCAGAACGCCCGTCCCGGTTCCAAGATCCAGCACACTTTGTCCTTCAACACAAAGACCTCTGTCAGCAACTTTGCGGTAGAAAATATCAGGATAGATATCCCTGTATTTTGCGTAGTATTCAGATGTCTTGCCCCAGTCAAATGCCTTGCCTGCGTCTATACGCTTGTCCGTTATTTCCATATCATGTCCTTCGTTTGGTTAAACATATTGAGTATTATATCGCAGGTGCCGGATTGTTCGGTTTGTTTTTCTTAATTCAATTCACTATAACTCGAAAAACAGGAGCAGAAATTTGCAAAACCAATACCAGCAGTATGGGTCGACCCATACCAGCGGTTGTCTCCTTTTTGCACAAGTCTCTTGTGCAGATTATTGATATAAATCAAATGAACTTGTTATGAGAAATCTTGAGTGCTACTATGCGCTCAACAGGAAAATTACGGGGGTAATTGGAATAATATGTTAAAGAGAATATTCAGAAACAAAGAATTTGTGTTTGCCTTTGCAGAGGCTGCTATTATCTTTTTCTCTTTTATTATAGTTACACTTTATAATAACTATAATGAATATGGATATCATATAAGTACAGGTTTTTCTTTTTATGGCTTATATGCCACATTTAATCGAGAGATAGTCAGCGAAAATGGTACCGTGTATCCTGCTGGAACAGTATTTGAAGTATATTTTATTAGTGATGATGGCGAATTGGGATTGAGCTCTAATGACGGAAATCATTCACGAGGCGGTTATAAATTGTCTGACGCTCAAAATAGTGATGAATTGGCTCAAAAATATAAAATAAAAATACAGGAAAGAAAGCAAAAATTCCAAATGGATAATATAAAAACTATCGGACTTGGTTTGGCTGTTTTTGTTGTCTTCGGATTAATCTTTTTAGCGATAAATAAGGGGCTTAAGAATAAACCTGTTGGCATGTGGAGTGTATTGATCGTTTTGTCGATAATCTGTGCTCTTGCGGTGACCACTATATTTGAATACTTATTATGAAGGTTTGTGTTTTATTTTAGGAAACGTATCGAATTAATAACGTCTAAAGACTATTACTCGTTGCCATATACAGTATGCAAGGAAATCTGATATGGGAAATAAAAAAACAAAAACAAAGAAAGTAATTGTAATAATAAGCATCGTAGTAGTTGCGTCTATTCTAAGTTTTCTTCTTTTCCCACGCAGATATGAATTGAAAGACGGAGGATCCGTTGCACATTGTAGTTTTGGTTATGGAATTATATACCAAGTAGAAAACCGAAATCGGATATATGTTGAGGGCGACTACTCCTACTATGAATTAGGCACTGTAGTCTATGTGTTTGGTATTGAAGTATTTAACAATGCCCATGTGGATTATGAACACCCATCGCCGTTGACCCGTTCGCCGGAAGTTCAAGAGATAGAAAGCAAAGTTGATGAGGTTTTAACATCTATGGGATTATGATTGGAATAGTTTTCTGTTTGTATCTAAATCTGTAGCTGTAGAGTTATTAAAAGCATTAAACGTTAATGATGTTTATGCTGCTGATGGGATGTTAGTATATAGTTGTAATTGTAATCAAGTTCTGGGTGGATCATATCACCGATATTTTATTAATGATCGAGGGAATGTTGAAAAGGTAGGCGGTTTTATTGTATTTGATGTTATGGATAGGTATCCGTGTATATCTGACTACGATCGCGAAATTATAGATTATCCAGTTTATTGATCTATTTGATTGGGGATATTTTAGGTGAAATGAAAAAGATAATAATCATATCAACAATTATTGTTGCCTTCTGTTCATTGCTTGGTTTTTGTGTTGGCAATTATTGTTCAACATGGATTGTGGAATACTGTAAAAAAGATACAGTAATTGCCGAAGAGATGGTGTTTGATGAACCTGAGATAATCGAACAATATGGAGGAAAACTTGTTATCAAGGAAGGAACGCGTTGCAGAGTATACGATGCGATTGCTTATACCGGAGATCTTAATGGCTATGAATACATTGATGCGGACTTGATTTTGGGTAATAGTCGAAGTATTAAGGTTGCGATCTCATTTGAACATGGTTCGGAAAAAACAGTATACCCTGCAACTGAGATCTTTCCACACTCAACAGACGAATATATTATCGTCTTTGACGTCGGGAAGTTAGAATTATCGCAAGAAGTTCTTGAAAAGTACAAGCAAACTTATAAAAGATATAATTCAAGGGTAAACGGAGCAAGAACTATTGGCATAGCGATCGGAGCTGGCATAGCTATGGCAATATCTGCCATTGTAATACTTGGGTATTACAAACAGAACAAATGAAAATAGTTATAATAAGATGTTCGCATGATAAGCGCCAATGATCTTGGGATTAGTTATGGGAAATAAAAAAACAAAAACAAAGAAAGTAATTGGAATAATAAGCATCGTAGTAGTTGCGTCTATTCTAAGTTTTCTTCTTTTCCCACGCAGATATGAATTGAAAGACGGAGGATCCGTTGCATATTGTAGTTATGGTTATGGAATCATTTACCAAGTTGAAAACCGAAACAGGATTTATATTGAGGGTGATTACTCCTACTATGAAATAGGTACTGTAGTCTATGTGTTTGGTATTGAAGTATTTAACAATGCCCATGTGGATTATGAACACCCATCGCCGTTGACCCGTTCGCCGGAAGTTCAAGAGGCCGATAGAGCACTGGATGAATATTTAACATCTAAAGGCTTCTGATTCTAATCGCAAATACTCAGAGATAATACTGGAAGTTTACAAAGAATAGATTGTGGTAGATTTAAGCCGTTGCTATTTTGGGAGACTTACAATGAATAAAACACAAACAAACATTCAGCTAATGATTCCTGTTTTTATAGAAATGTTATTTATTATTCTTTTGTTTTTGATCCCTTCAAATCAAAAAGCAAATTTAGTTCACACTCCTATTGAAATTCCAGATGATGTAAAGTTTACTATTGTCGAAGATTTCTCGTTTTATAGTCCTTGGGAGGGAGAAGATTATTTTGTTCCTGGAGGCACAGTAAGCAAACCTTATCAAATCAATTATGATAATGTTGTTTTTGTTTTTGACGAAGAAAAGGATATAAGGTACAGTGTTAAATTTGAAAACCTCAAAGAACAAGACCAATTGTTAAGAATGAAAGACGAAGTAGAGCGAGAAAATAAAACAGCACGAATGCAAATAATGTTGCCAAGTATTATTTTGGGTGTTCTAGTAAGTGTTGGTTGGTTTATAGTTGGAGCAATATTAACTAAAAGATATATTTATAGGCAATCAACAACGCATCTTGCTATTCTTCATGTTTCAATCTTTTTGACAATTTTTATAATTTTGGTTATATATGGATATTTATTTATTTCGAAAACCATGAAATAAGTAATTCAATGTTGATATTCAATGTCTTTATTCCATGCGCAACGCGGATGTAGACAAAGGAAAATCGACTAAACTGCTATTTGGGGATATAAATGAAAAGATACACAAAATATATTCTGCTGATATTTCTTATATTTGAAACGATCTGCATAGGAGTGCTGACTTTTATTCCTTTCAAGATTAAAGCTGATGAATGGTCTTCTCCGATAGATGTGCCTGCAGGAATGAAGTTAACTATAATCGAAGATGTTGAATTTACAGTTAACTATGTTTTTGTGGATGAATGGAATTATTATGTGCCGGAAAAAACGGATTATTTTGTTCCTGGCGGTACAGTCAGTACTCCAACTTCTATTACCTACAATAAAGTGAACTTCTTATACGAAGACTCTCCGGATATTGGTTACAATGTTGATTATGAAAACATTAAGGAAATCGACCAGTTGCTTGATCTTAGAAAAGAGGCTGAACGTAAGACTTTCATCGTTCAAACAGGATATATTGCACAAGGGATTTCATTGATTTTTAATATTTGTACTATTTGGTTTATTGCTGTTGGATTGATGACGCAGCTGTTTTTGAAAAATAATAAGATTATTCTTATAACTCTTTTACATACAATAGCTTTAATTGTTGCTGCTTTATTTTTGCTGGTGTATATGCCTTGGTTATTTTGACACAGCGACTATATATAACTTTTTATGTTCTTGAAGAGCATAAAAAGCTATATAGATCGGCAGTTATCCTGCTACACAAGCACGCGTTCTTCTTACAGACTCTTTAAAAACTTATCTGCTTTCTCCGGCCAGATACAAACTTCGGGAATCGGCGGGACTTTGAAATCAGGCGGCGGTGGCATCAGGAAATTGAGAAGGCTCTCCGCGCCGTCCTCAGGTGCTTCGATAAGACCCTGCTTTATTGCGTTTACGAGAGCAAAGCTCTGTTCTGCGGTATAAGGCTCGCCGTGGTTACCGGTTGCCCAGTCTTCATTCGGGATCGAAAGTCCGTGGAAGCCTTCAGGGAAGGTTATGTGTTCATAAGGAACGCCGTTTTCCTTCAATGCTTCAGCGTAGAGATAGCTGTTCTTTACGGGAACGAGATTGTCTGTTTCCGTCTGCCAGATGAAGCACGGGGGATTGGTCTTTTTGACGTGCTTCTCGAGCGAATAGCGGTCTAATAGATATTTGGCTTCATCGTCAGTGCGGTCGTAGATGTCAGCGCCCAGAAGGAAGCGGAAAGAATCCTGATGTGCGTACTCACCTGATGTAATGACCGGATAAGAAAGTATCGCAGCATCAGGGCGGCATGAGATGTCTTTGTATTCAGGATTCTCATCACTTAACTCATCCCAGTAATCGCAGACTGAAGCGCATACATGAGCTGCAGCAGAGAAACCGCAGACATAAAGCTTTGAAGGGTCGATAAGATATTGCGAAGCATTCTTTCGTACAAATCTTATGGCCCTTGCGAGGTCCTTCATGGCCTGATCCTTAACAGGCTCTCTCATGAGCTGGTTGGTCGTATATGTCATGACGAAGCAGTTGTAGCCGCGTCTGTTGAATTCTTTTGCGACGAGTTCGCCTTCGGGCGGGACCACGACGGCATATCCGCCGCCGGGAAGTACCATCATGCAGGGATGTGTCTTACCGTCATCAAGAAGATAGGATCTGAGATTGGGCTTGAATTCAAAAGCCAAAGGGTATTTATATTCGCCGTCCTGCCATATATCGATCCTGTTCATGAGCATTCCTCTTTCCTCAAACTTGAAAATCTTCAAATATAATATCATTCACCCGTGGTTTATGTGTCAGGCAGGTTGGGTTAATTATGTATTGCCGCCTGCTTTAGGGGATTTATGCCCGGTGATTATTTTACGGCTTTGCAGATAAGGCTTATAACGATGTCGAGGATGAAGATGCATGCCGGGATATAGCAAAGGGCGAGCCATGCTTTGCGGGGCATCTTCTTTTCGAGCTTGCCGAATAAAGGCATGAGGATGAACTGCAGGAACAAGCCCGATATGCCGAAGAAGAGCACCGATCTCAAGCATACAAAACCGTTGATGTTGCCCCAGTTCAGTATCTCCGTGTTGTAATCCCAGAGTCTTACGCCAAAGAATTTCAGTATTACCCAGCCGGTCACGAGTTCAAGAACGCCTGATGCTATGGTCGCGAAAAGGAAGACCAGAAGTGGGTTCTTCCTGAACTTGAACGTCAGGCCTAAGATTATGAGCGCTCCGAATCCGTAGATCGGGATCCACGGGCCGAATGTCGTGCCGCGCTTGACCCACTCTCCCAGATCGAACCTGTAGAAGATCTCTTCGTATATGAAGCCGAAAACTCCGCCGAAAGCAAAAACGAGCATCAGCATAGGGAATCTTGATCTGAGGTAGGCTTTGTCCATGTTATGTCTCCTTAAGACTCACTTTTTGAGCATTTATTTGCCTACGTACTTTATGCTGAGGCTTAAGACGATATCCAGCACAAATGCGCTGAATAGAGCGATTGTAACAATGTTAAATGCTTTCGGACGCCTTTTTTGGAACTTCTCTACAAGCGGCAGGACCACCATCATGAGCAGCAGTCCGAAGATGCCCCAGGTGATGACCGATCTGACACAGATGTAGCCGTTTACATGCCCCCAGTTCAGGATGACTCCGGAATAATCCCAGAGTCTTAAGTGGAATACCTTATCGAGAATGAAGCCTGAAGAAAGCTCCAGCGTTCCGCATGCCAGAGATGAGATCAGGAATACAAGAAGCGGTTTGCCTCTGAACCTGACGGTCAGGAAGAAGATAAGGAGCGCTCCGAATCCGTAGATCGGGATCCAGGGACCGTATGTAGTCCCGCGTTTGAAGAAATATCCTTCATTGATGAATCCGCAGATCTCCTCATAGATGAAGCCGATGACACCTGCGATGGTGTAGATCATCAGAAGAAGCGGAATGAGTTTTTTGAGGTCCGGCCTGGTCAAGAAAGGGCTCCTTAAGGAATGGAAGTTTTACATATTATACACAAGAGCCTTGGATTCAAGCGTCATTACCGGGCCTGAATACATAATGGATCTTCTCGTAGTTCGAGTTTTTGGCGCTCTCTGTCATGGCCTTGAGAGCATCGTTTCTGAGAGATTCCTTGCGCTTGTCCATCGGAAGATCCATGTCGGGAATGAACGGCCCGTCAACGTAGACGACAGTCCTTGCGCCGGGCAGGATCTTTCTCTTTTGCCATGTCGTAGTAAAAGTAAAGACGGGCTTTCCGGTCTCAGCAGGATAGTGGAACGTCGACGGCTTAAAAGGGCGGATCCCCGTATATTGCGGCCAGATATGCGCCTCGGGATACACAGTTATTATGTGGTTCATCTCGGCGTGCTGCTTCATTGCCTGCGAATAATTCTTGAAGCCTTTGGGATTGTTCGGAAGCGCGATCCCGCCAAGATCCTGGACAAGCCTTCTTATACCTTTGATCGAGAAGCAGTCGGCACTTGCGACGATATATGCTTTCTTCGGCCACGCGAGGAGCCCCGGGCAGTACGCGTCACCCATAGTCCTTGTGTGATTGCCGTAAAGGAAAAATCCGTCCTTGCGGTAGCCCTTAAGCTTTTCCCTTCCGACGATCTTCTCGCCGTAAACGGCCTCCTGAAGCAAAAGGACAAGCGGAGAAATTGCAAAATTCAGTCCGCCCGCAAAGCCGCGCCTTATTGCTGTCTTCGGAAAATATCTGTAATCTTCGGGAAGCACGACCGTATTGATGTCAGTGCCGGCGAAATCATCATTTAACAGATCGGAATAATAGACAGTCTTCTCCTTCATGGATCAGGCCTCTTTCTCGCGCATCCCTGCCGCTTCCTGCAGCATCTCTTCCATCTTGTTCATGCACTCGCCAAGCCTGGATACATTAGCCTGAGTTCTGTATTTTTCCTTGCATGCATCAAGTTCTTCCGGGTTATCCATAAAGTATTCGATCTTGTTCTTAAGGTCTTCTGAATCCCACTTGCGGTACAGGCATCTGTCATCCTGCGCGAAAAATCTCGCGGCACTTCTCTTGGAGTCGCAAATGATAGGGACCAGGCCCGTTACGATCGCTTCAAGACATGCTATCGATTCAAGCTCTACATAAGCCGTATGAACATAAAGGTCGGCGGCGTTAAGAACTTCTTTTAATTCGTTATGCTCGATAAATCTCATCTCGCAGTCGACACCGTTCCTTTTGACGAGCCTTCTGTACATGCGCCCCTTCGGACCTTCGCCCGCCATTATGAGCTTGATTCTGTCCTTATACTTGGATTTTGCAATCGCCCTGATAAGAACCTGCTGGGCTTTCTCGGAGGAATATCTTCCGACGACCACGATCGTGAATTTTTTATTGTTCTTCTGCTTCTGCCTGATTATCGCTTCTAACGGCGCGGGCTCGAAAAACGATTCGCTCACACCGTTCGATATCACTCTGGAAGGCACATGCTTTTTGATGTTGCTCTCGAAATCCTCCTTGATGAACTCAGTCGGATAATGTGTCAGCGTGCAGTGGTCGTAAACTTTTTTGTAGAAATATTTATAGACTTCCTTGGTGGCGAGACCGGACTTCATCATGCCGAGATGACATGTGAAATTCTCAGCCTGCACATGGAAGCTCGCAGTCATCGGCACACCGTATTTCTCGCAGATCTTTACGGCTTTCCACGACAGAGGGAACGGCATGAGAAGATGCACGACATCGGCATCCTTGATCGCTTCTTCAAGGATTACGGGATCTGCCTTTGCGGGCACGACCTCATTGCGTGCAAGTGCAGCATTGACGATCGGGCCGAGATTTAAAGTCGGAACGATGCAAAAACCGCGCTCACCCTTCTTATCCTTATCGCAGCAAACAACGCGGACATCATGCCCCTGTGACTTCAAATGGTTAATGAGATTGTAAGCTGCCACGCTGGTGCCGTTATTAGGCTCACCCAGCACATCGCATACGATAGTAATATTCATTACACCCACCACAATTAAATTGCTTGTCCTTGCCACGAATATTATACAACAAGATTTGAAAATCATAGAAAGCATGGGCTGAGTGAATGCTTTTGCTTCAACCAGGCTCATTTTGGACACGTTTTGTAACACTAACGTATCCGATTTTTGCAATATTTGGAATTTTGCTGTTTTTGGATACGTTTTGTAACACTAACGTGTCCGATTTTCGATCAGACACTCCATGTTACTAATAATTTCAAGCAGTTTATTGAGGAATACTTGCAACTGTAACTGTAGTATTTTATTTATTTTTTCTTTAGTGCTCGAAAACGCTTTTCCGTGCTTTTTCTGCTTGTCGTTTTTGTCTTAATTTGTCGGACTTTGTCTGTTTATTTCATGAATAAGACAGCATAGAATCAGGTTATGGAAAACTTAGATAAATACATCCCGAAAGACTATCTTGCTCTAAAGATAAATTACATAATAAAGCAACTGAATGAGCTGCCTCCTGTAAGAGTCCATGAACACAAAAAGAACGGTGTTCAGGTTAAAAGAATTCTTGTCGGTTCTCACAGATACGACATGAATTCTTCCAATGGAAAAAAATACAGCAATCTTTTGAATCAACGTGAGGATCTGGAGAGACAGCTTATGGTCTGCGAGTCAATTTGGAATAACTATTTCAAGATGCCTCCGCCGCAATACAAGCCTCATAATATCATCAGGACCATTAATACCGGCGGGGACCGGCTGATTATGGATAAAGCATTTTTCGACAGCCTGAAAAACGATGCCAATACCAAGCATCCTAAACCGATGCTGTACCCGTTTAATGGAATTCAATACCGTTCAGCAGCAGAACGCGAAATTGCCATGTTCTATACTGAGATGGGCATTCCTTTCAAATACGAACCGGAAGTATTTTTTTATGGAACTGCTTATGCCCAGTTTCCGGATTTTGTGTTTTACATAAAAGAATTGGATACATGTAAGTTCCATGATCACTTTGGAATGATGAATTATTCTAATTACATAAAAGAGGTCAAGATAAAATGCAGCAATTATATAAATTCCGGACTGCTTATTGATCAGGATGTTTTCTTTACATACAACACAGAGGACTCGGTTCTTGATACAAGGTATTTGGCAGCCAAGCTTAACGCCGCTATATATGGCACATTAACCTGCGAGAATGCCTGATCCGCAAACCCATTATTCAATAAAAGCATCTTAGATGCATGGAGGTGCTATGCACTTCTTGAACACCATACAGCACCTGCCGTGATGAGCAGTCAACAGTGCCGACAGGCAAGGCAAAGCCGATCTGTTGACTGCGAAATCTGCAGGTGCTATCTCATGTTTGAATTTCTTTGGTATGAATTTGGATACGTTTTGTAACACAAACGTATCCGATTTTTGCAATATTTGGAATTTTGCTGTTTTTGGACACGTTTTGTAACACAAACGTATCCGATTTTTGCAATATTTGGAATTTTGCTGTTTTTGGACACGTTTTGTAACACAAACGTGTCCGATTTTTGCAATATTTGAAATTTTGCTGTTTTTGGACACGTTTTGTAACTCAAACGTATCCGATTTTCGCACAAATGAAAAGAGCTTCATGTAAACGCCTTACCAACTCCGTCTTACAAAGCCTGCTTGAAAAAAACACCATAGAAAACGCCTCCCATTACGGGAGGCGCTTGAACTGCTAACTATAAAACGCTTACGTTTCCTTCAGTTCATCCCAGGTTCTCTCATCTTCTTCGAAGTCGTCCTTGGACTTTAGCCTGACTATGAGCTTGATGATGAGGCCGGAGCAGAGGATCAGGGCAACGAGTACCCAGCCGAAGATGATGTTGGCCTTGAGTGAGTAGCCGTCAGCAGCACCGTAGATGCCGCCGCCCTTGATGAGGTTAACAAGGTTCCAGATGAAAAGGCCTGCAAGGACAACAGGGGAGATGACCTTGATGGAAGGCAGGAACCACCACTTTGGCATCTTGAATTTTCCGGTGTTGCGGTTGAGTTCGTCCAGGATCTTGGTTGTCTTGAAGAACCAGCCTGCAGCGATCATCTCGAGAATGCCCGTGAGGATCAATGTGTAGCTGTTGATGAAGTAGTCGACAATGTCGAGGACTGCGAGACCTGCGCCTGTTACATAGATGAGGCTGATGACGCCTTCGATGAGGCAGATCCTGAGCGTAGTCTTCTTTTTGTCGAGTTTGAACTTGTCAGACAGAGCAGTTGAGATTCCCTCGATGATGGAGAAGAGCGAGTCTATCGCAAGTGTGATCAGGCAGAAGTAGAAGATGAAAGCGAAGATCATGTTGAATAAACCGCTGTTTGAGATCTTTACGATTGCCTGCGGGTAGATGATGAATGCAGTTGCTATGCCGGATGCGGACATGTTGTCGAGCATGCCGACGCCTGCCATTGTAGTGAACATAACGATGCCGGCGAGGATGCTTACGAACATGTCGGAGAAAGCGATGATGATCGTGTCGACAACGATGTTGGAATCCTTATTAAGGAATGAGCCGTAAGCGAACATGATCGCCATGGATGTTGAGAGGGAATAGAAGACCTGGCCGATAGCGTCTACCCAGAGATTGGAATCTGCCAGAGCTTTCCATTCGGGGATAAAGAGCTTTGCGAAGCCCTCCATTGCGCCGGGAAGTGACATGCCCCTGACTGCCATAATGAGAAGGCAGAGAACGGGAAGTGTTACGGTGAACTTAACTACTTTGCCGACCGATGTCGTGCCGTTGCGGATGCAGACATAGCAAAGAGCCCATGCCGCGATTAGGCAGCCTACCACAGGCCAGGAGAATGTCGTAAAGCCTGTTGTGGTTCCCGTGGTCTTTATCGTTTCGGCCCAGAGTGAGCTTGCCGCTTCAGTGTTGCCGGTCATGTCGGAGAACTTGAAGCTTAATACGAACATCAGTATTACCCACGCGAAAACTGCCGCATAGTAGATCGAGATGCCGATACCGTTTGATACTGCAAGCCAGCCGACACCCTCCATCTTTTTATTCATGGCACGCATGGAGCCCGGAGCACCCTGTCTTGTGTATCTTGCGACAGAGATCTCCATCATGAGAAGCGGAATGCCGATAACGAGCATTGCTACAAGGTAAACAAAAAGAAATGCACCGCCGCCGTACTTGGCTGCCAGGCCCGGAAATCTCCAGGCGTTGCCCAAACCTACGGCCGAACCGATCGATGCAAGGATAAAAGCGGATCTGGATGACCATTTTTCGCGCATGAGTAAACACCCCCTCTACTAAAGTTTTATAATATCACGGCATTTGATATTTGTTTATGCGAAAAGAGGAATTGCCGTAAATAAGGTTTCCTTAAGGGAGTTTTCGAGATTTTATTCCGGGAGAAAGCTGAGTTTTATATCTTGCCTCAAGTCAAATATTCATGATTTGTAGTATAATCACCTTAATTTCACTTGGAGGGAGATTAATCGTATGAAGAAGATTAAAGTTATGGCGTGCCTCGTTGCAGTAGCTATTATCAGTGTTCTTTTTGCCGGATGCGGCAAGACCACGACTATCACTTCAGAAAAGTTTGTTAAGGTTTGTGAGAAGCTGAAGTTCGAAGAATTCGAGCTTGAAGATGACGGACCTGAGCTTGAAGACGTTGAAGACGGTATCTATGCCTATGCTGATGAGGACTTTATCGAGGATGACCCTGATGAAGTCGAATATTTCCTCCGTGAGCTTGGTCTTTCCGAGGTAATTGATTCTGACGACGTTAAATCTTTGGCTTTCTCTGCAAAGTGCATCGGCATAGAGGATATTGAAGATATAGAAGATCCCGAAGACCTTGCCGACATTGAGCTTGACGGAGCTGTTGCACTCCAGATCTCACTTGATGACAACTATGCCGAAGATTTCATGGAATACGTTGAGGATTTGCTCGATACGATCGGAATCGACTCAAAGGATCTCACAAACAAGGAATTCTATTCTTCAAAGAATGAGGGTTACTTCAGATTCCACATCAATATTGAAAAGCTTGCAAAGATTCTTCTCGACAATGACGATGTAATGGATTTGATTGATTCTGTATACGATGAGGATGACTTCGAGGATCTCTGCGAGCAGCTTAAGGGTGATGTTGCTATTTCCGTTGAGATCAACGGTTCAAACATCTTTGTTGTTGCAGGCGGCGCACTCAACACCAAGCCCACGGTTCTCAATTCTTTCGTAAGCTCCTACGGCGCTTCAAGCAATCCTTTAAAGGTTCCTATGGATGAGGATCTCGTAAGTGACGCAATCGAGGAGATCGTAGACGAATACGGTGATTATCTTAAGTACTTTGCTTACTATGGTCTGGATTTCTGATAAGATCTCTAAACAGTAAAATTGACAAAGGGCTGTTCCGGTTCGGTGCGGCCCTTTTAATATGCTCAGAACATTGACGGCGGGAAGAAGCTTGCCAGAGTCTTAAGCGCCGTTCCGAAATTCGTGAGATCCATAAGGATGCCGCTGAAGAGGAATGACAGGATGAGGTAGACCGGAAGAACAGCCGAGAAGATCCTTGAACGTGCCGTACGGACAGGGATAAGTGTCATGACTGTTCCTGCTGCGAATGCGATAAACGTCACGAATAGTGTATAGACGGTTACATGAAGCGGTGAGAATTCCGTGCCTGATACAAGGAAGCAGATAACCGACACGAAGGCTGCGGGGAATGTGAATACTGCCACCTGGATGAGTCCTAAGTATATGCGCTCGAAAAGCCTGAACCTCTGGTAAATGCGGTTATCCTGATCGTTCAGGAACGCAAGTGCACCGAGGAGAGCGGCAGTGAAGATGAAGAATCCTGCAAATTTGTAAAGCGGGATCGGTATCTTCTCGGACCTTGTAATGGCGTTATAGACTTCTCCTTCGATGTTTTCCAGCGCGAAGAGGGACTGGTCATCAATATACTTACTGAACAGTTTCTCAAGTTCGGGATCATGGGCATCAACCTCATACCCGCTGTCTGCGAAAGTATTGCAGATGACGCGCCTGCAGCTGTATGAATAGAAGCGGCAGAAGACCTCTTCCCTCGACAGGAACGGGAAACTCGAAGCAGGAGTATACACCTGTTTGATATCGTATTTTGTGCCCTTCTCGGTAAGGTGGTCCGTAAAGCCTTTTGGGAAGATATAAGCGGTGTTCGCCTTGCCCGAAGCGAGATCTTTATAGAGCTCTCTCTCGCTTCTGACTTCGTAGAAATGGAAGATAGAATTGAAGTCGCAGAGTTCGTCGACGATATCCTCAGTATCTTCCGAATCATCTTCATTCAATATAGCGACCGGTATATAGACAGAGGTGTCTTTCTCGGGGACGAAGATAACAAGCAGCGCGAGAATGATTATCGCACCGCTCATGACATACATTGCGGGGTTGATCAAGCTGCGTTTTGCAAGGACTGAGAGCCTGTTCAGGAATAGTTTCATAGGAACATCGACCTCATAAAGAACAGGATCAGGTAGTGAAGAGGGTTAAATGCTGCGGCATTCTGGAAGAAGCGCGGCATAAAGTCCAGTGGGATAAGGCCGCCTGCAAGATACATGAGGCTCGTTCCCGCACCGAACATGATATATGAGACTGTCGACGGGCTTTTGACAAGATAGCAAAGCCCTGTTCCGATCAGCGCGACAATGAGGATGACCGGAATTATCGTGATGAGGGAAAGCACCTTCATCGAGTCGAATATAAAGCATGCACTGACAAATATCAGGACATAGAGAATATACATCATAAAAGCGGCACAGGCCGATTCGATAAGGAACAGCTTCCATGTCCCGATGCCGGAGAGCTTGGCTCTTGCCCTGAACACTGCATTGTTTCCCTTATAAAAGAATGAGATAACGAAGATCGACATCATGATGATGTAAAGAGTGTAAGAAGCCGCAAGCTGGAACTTGACGTCGTATTTGGCAACGAGATCGTCGAGATTGACTTTGCGGAATGCGGTCTTGCGGTCCATTACATAGTCGAACAGATTGCTCGTGACAGCATCCTTCACATCGTAGACGCCGTCCTGATCCATGCCGAGCTGCTGCTCCGCATATTCTCCCGCTGTCAGTATCGTGCACTGCGTTGTGCCGAGAATATCGCTCATCGCGTAGACCACGTCGTTTACTATGTGTTCCTCGAATGTGTCGGCATCTCTGTAAATGATCTGGACCTGAAGTGAATCAGGTGTTCCCATCTTTTCCATGAATCCTTCAGGGACGATTATTCCCGCAACAGCTTCGCCTTCTTCGACCATCCTGACGACTTTGCTCTTGCTCTTTATCTGATCGATGTCTATCGTGTGCTTGACGCTGTCCATCTGCTTTACCAGATTAAGACCTAATTTGCTGTAGGCCTCCTCGTCCGGCACATAGACTGCGACTGATACGATGCTGTCTGTTTTGTTCTCGAAAAGAAACTCTGACGCATATATGACAAGCGACATCATGGCTATGCCGAGCACAAGGAAATAGCACAGCACAAACGGAATGAAAAGCAATACTCTCTTGCAGTATGCTTTAATCATCAAGAGCCTCCGCAGGTGAAATGCCGGGAGGCAGCAGAGAGGAGACGCCCTTCTTCAGGAGATATATTTTCGAGCAATGCTTAAAAAGATCTTCGCTGTGGCTCGCGATAAAGATCGTTCCGCCCTTTCTGCTGAAAGAATCCACAAAATTAATGATGTCATTTTTGGCAGGAATATCGAGTGCGGCCAAAGGCTCATCCATAAGAAGAATATCGGGCTTTGAAAGAAGCACGGATGCGATGGCAAGACGCTTCTTCATGCCGCCGGACATACGCTTTACCTTAAGGTCGATGAAATCAGAAACCTTAAGGATGGACAACTCGGTTTCCGTGAGTTCCTTCATGATCTCCTGCCTGCTCATGGGAGTCCACATCTTGAGATTATCCATGGCAGTGAGTTCTTCTATAAGCGCATTTTCCTGAGTGACGAATCCGGCTTTGCCGTTGACCTTGATAGAACCGGTTGAAGGTTTTCTAAGGCCTGCTATAGCGGAAAGAAGTGTCGATTTGCCTGAACCGTTAAGGCCTAAGAGACCGACAGTCTCGCCCTTCTCGGCGCTTATTGTAACGTTTGTAAGGACAGTCTTCTTGTATTTCAATGAGACATTTTCAACAGTAACGATCGAACCGGCCATATATATGTCGTACTCCTTTAGCAATTAGGGTGATTATAGCACAATTGGTTTTGTGGTATTCTGTGCTTAAGAACAGCAATAGGAACAGGAGGTGTCTGATATGTCAGCAAAAACTTCAAAGATAATCACCATCGGAAGATCTTACGGTGCAGGCGGAAGAACGGTCGGTAAGCTCATATCGGATGCGTTGGAGATTCCGTATTACGATATGAACATCTTAAAGGAGACTGCCGAGAAGAGCGGTCTTGCAGAGAAATATATTGAATCGATCGACGAGAAAGAGATAAACGATGCTGCTCTTTATCTCTCGGTAGGATTCATGACTCCCGCATACACATCAGTAAGACAGATCGCGGCAAATGCCCAGCGTGAAGTGATAGAGAAGATCGCAAAAGAAGGACCGTGTGTAATAGTCGGAAGAAGAGCAGATGAGATCTTAAGAGACAAGCCCAATCTTCTGAAAGTGTTCATCGCGGCAAGTCCCGAAGACCGCATAAAGAGGATAATGGAACGTGACGGACTTGATGAGAAGGCAGCGCGCAAGATGATCAGCAGAGCCGATAAGGAGCGCGCGGCTTATCACGATCAGTTCGGAAGTGACAGCTGGGGCATGGCTTCACAATATGACATCTGCCTCAACACGAGTTATTTAAGCTTCGAGGAAGCAGCAAAGATAATAATCAGCATCGCTGCGAAGTAAGCTTTAACCCCGGTCAGTTAATGTGATCTCTGACGTAATCTTCCACTTCGGCCTTTGATATTGCCGATCCGAGGAAACGTCCCTGGAATCTGTCGCACCCGCTTCCCGCCAGGATCTCAAACTGGTCCTCCTGACCGACACCTGTTGCAGTAACCGTGATATCGATATCGTGCATCAGCGAGATCGCGGAACGCGTAAGAATCCTTACTGTGGCATTCGTTGCGAGGCTTGATGTGAAGTTGCCGTCAAGCTTTAAGATCGATACAGGAAGAAGAGGGATAGCGTTGAAGGATGAATAACCTCGTCCGAAATTATCGAGTGCCATCTTAACTCCCGTAGTCGCAAGCTCTTCGATAGTCATCCTGATATCGGGAAGGCTCGTCTTAAGGCTCTCCTCCTGAAGGTCAAGAATAAGATTATTGACGTTGCAGTCAGAAGCAGAAACGATATTAGAGAAATCCTGAATGAAGTCGGGTTCCCTTAACTGATAGTTTGAGATGTTTATATTCATCGTAAGCTTCGGATCGATCCTGTTGATCGCTGCCAGGGTATTTAAGGAATCCTCCATCGAGTAACCGCCGATCCTGCGCATATATCCGGCATTTTCCGCAGCTGAGAGGAATACCCGGGGAGGTATTAACTTACCATCTCTCTCGAATCTCAGGAATGCCTCGAAGCCGCAGAGTTCCCTGTCGTACGTAAAGCACGGCTGATATGTCATCCGCATACTTCCGTCTGCTATCGCGCGCTCGAAAACAGTTACTATCTCGTCTTTGGTCTTATTCTTAAATACTTCCTCACCCGGAAGCACTGTCGTCTCGTCTTCTTTACCGGGAGTCCCTGAAGCTGTTGCGGAAGCTCTGCTCATTCTCTCTTCAGCCAGGGATATCAGCTCGCCTGCGTATCGTGAATCAGAGGGGTAGTGCGCAAATCCGTAGAAGATGTTCGCATTCATCGAATCAAGACCGGCTGCAAAAGCTCTTGAAGCTTCCTTCGCAAGCTTATCCGCATACTTGATCTCAGCATCTTTGCTCAACCCTCTTCTGAACAGTATGACAAAATCAGCATCGTCGATCCTTGCAACCATATCCGTCGGATCAGCCGCCTCGCGGAGACGGTGGGCCATATTCTGGATAAAGAGGTCCATAGATTTGTGACCTATGGTCCTTGTAATGCTGTCGAAGCGGTCAAGCGCCAGATAGATCACGGTAAAAGGTCTGCAGGCTTTGTCGGGAGACTCGCTCATCTGCATATTGGAAATATCTTCTCTTATGAGCTTGTCGGCACGTTCTGAGATCATGTCACGTCCGGGCAGGGTGGTCAAAGGATCGATAGAGGTTGTGAGGTTCTTTCCGATCGCCTCACTCAGGCGCTGATGGCTTCCCATGACCTCATGGTTAACGATGAGGCTCGTACGCGAGAACATCTCGTCTTCCAGTTCCTTGCGGATCGCATTGCCGCGTTCGTTGCGCTTTGAATCCTCTAAATGCTGGATCTTGCCTGCGATCTTGATGACATAATACTGAATGAGCATATCAACGACCATCGTAACGAACGTGATGGCAAGAAGGACCGGTGCGGCATCACTCTTCATGATGATGTATTCATATGTGTAGAGCATGAACTGTACGAAGTTAAGGGCAAATGAGATATAGAAGCCGAACTTGCCCTCGAAAACGTTCATCAGGACGGAGAGGAACAGAAGTCCTATACCGACGAATATCTTGGTCGCCGTGATTCCCGAGAAGAGCTGAAGTGCGATGAGGCCAATGAAGAGCAGTACGCTCGCGAAAACAGATACGACATAAGCCGCATCGTTTTTGATGAACAGTCTGTTGTCATTGCTTCTCATACGCTCTTATTATCCTATGTTTGCGTTGTGAATTGTGTTACATGCTTTTTAAATTAATATTAATTTCTATAATCCACATTGTTATTGCCCGGCATCTGACAGAAGATCGTTTATCAAAGCACCGGCGAGTGTGATGCCGCATGCTGCCGGCACGAACGAGACAGTTCCCGGACGTCTGCCCTCTTTGGGAGGGATGGGACTTTCAGGTGAATACACGACTTTAAGATGATTGATCCCGCGTTTTCTTAATTCGCGCCGCATTACCTTGGCAAGCGGACAGTACTGTGTTTTTGAGATATCGGTTACGGCAAAGGCCGAAGGATCGAGCTTACCTGCCGCGCCCATAGCACTGATCACGGGAGTACCTGCTTCCTTTGCTCTGCATATGATGTCGACCTTGGCAGCTACCGTGTCGATACTGTCGGCAATATAATCGTAAGCATAGAAATTGAATTCATCACTAGTCTCGGGAAGATAGAAGATCTGCTTTGTAATAACTTCGGCATCAGGGTTGATATCGAGAATCCGCTCTTTACAGACATCCACCTTGTATCTTCCGATCGTGGAATCAAGAGCTAAGATCTGACGGTTGATGTTCGTGATGTCGACTTTGTCTGAATCAACTAAAGTGATGTGTCCGACGCCTGCTCTTGCGAGGCACTCGGCAACATATCCTCCGACACCGCCGACTCCGAACAGCAGGACCTTTGCCCGGGAAAGCCGGGACAGCTGCTCAGGTCCTATCAGCAATTCTTCTCTTTCAAATCTTGAAGCCATGTTATGGTGATTCCCCTCCCACGCCGTTAAGGCGCTACGTAGTATTTTATCAGGTTGAAATACAATTTGCTTTGATTTGTTTGCATGCGTATAATCTAACTGCAACAAAAGCTCCGTTTCATCTGTATATAAGGTGAAAGCGGAGACAGATCAAGGGTAAAAATGGAACTTACTTACGAGGCTAATCTACCGCTTTTACGAAAGCTCGCAATAATGCTTGCGGTTACCGGTTTGGGCGGCGGCTCATTTGATGAGGCGCCGGGAAGACCCGGCAATGAGGCATCAGATGATTTCGAAGGCCTTAATATGGGCACAGGGAAATCTGACGAGCAGATAGAAAAGGAAGCGGAAGAGATTCTGGACCTTCATGGTAATGCCATCCTGCGTCTTGCGATTTCTTACCTGCACAACAAGGAGGATGCGGAAGACATTTTACAGGAGACCATGATCAAATTCGTTACCGTGAGACCTGTTTTCGAGAATGATACACACAGGAAAGCATGGCTCATGAGAGTTGCATCAAATCTCGCAAAGAACCGCATTGAATACAATAACGTCCGCGATACTCTGGAACTCAACGAGGAGATCGCAGGACAGGTGCAGGAAGATCTGGACAACGGAGAGGAGTACAAGGCCATCTGGGATGCCGTTGTAGCTCTGCCGATGCACCAGAGGGAAGCAATCCACCTTTTCTATCAGGAAGGTTATCAGACCGCGGAGATCGCCAAGATCACAGGGCGCCGCGAGGCTACGGTGCGTTCTGACTTAAAGCGCGCACGTGACAAACTGAGGGAATTGCTTAAGGAGGCAGATGATTTTGAATAAGTATAACGAAATCATGAGTAACGTAACAGTCGATCCTGAAATGAAGGTCAGGATCATGGCTGCTGTGTCTGCCGCCATCAGGGAGCATCCTGAACAGACAGTTGTTACCGATATATTCGATGAGGAAGATGAACCGCCTGTCAGAAGAAAGGCCAGAAAGACCCCCATCATCGTCATATCTTCCATTGCTGCCGGAATCCTCGTATTAGCAGGTGTTTTCTTTGTAATGAGAGGGCTGGGTTCTGAAAAGATGGCATCCACTGAAGGATTCAGAGATGATCCGGCTTCGAAGAACGTCAATTATGAGGCAACTGAAGCTGCTGACACAATTGGCTATGAGATAAATGCTTATGTAGATGAAAGATCCAATGACATTGCGGAGAATACCACCGGGAATGCTGACTCAAATACCGCCGGAAACAACCAGAGCGGTTCACAGAACTATGCTGCATCCACCACACGTGATAACGGACAGATAACTGTTGAGACCGCAGATGACTCAAAGTTTTTCTACAAGAATCCTGATGCCAGCGAAGGAATGGGAGATGCCCGCCTCGACAACATCAGCAGGGAGCTGCCGTTTGATATAAAGGGTTCCGGCACCGGAACTTTCTCGGATACTGTCACACAGGAGGTCTTCATAGGTGTTGACGGCCAGAAGATGCTGCTCCTTAAGGCTTCGGAGGGGACGGATATTATAAAGGCGTTTGATCCTTCCTGCAACGGTATCTATACTGACAGTTCAACCCCTGAGGGTACTGCAGTCAAGCTTTACCGCATCGCATTCGGCAATGTCAAGCCTCTCGGAAAGGGAGAGACATCAACGGATATAAACGCTGCTCTCTTCATGAGAGACGGGAATGTCTACCTTCTTGTCTTCTCTGAACCCCAGCCTTCTGACGTTATCCTCAGAGTTGCCGATGTAGTTTGATCCGTTCCGGACAAGATCTCATAAAAACCGATAAAATCAACATTTCAGGTAAATTTATCGCCTTAATCAGAACTGCCATATGCTACAATGAAAATATCTTGTTTATCGGGTGTTTTCACCCGAGGAAAGGGTATGCGTATGTATTGTCCTAATTGCGGTAAAGAAATTTCCGCCGGTGCATCTTTTTGCGGCGAATGCGGCACAGCAATAGCAGCTGCGGCAGCACCGGCACCTGCAGCACCTGTGGCAGAACCTGCACCTGCAGTTGCTCCTGCACCTGCAGCACCTGTGGCAGAACCCGCTCCTGCTGCTCAGCCTGTTGAAGCACAGCCTCAGGCACAGCCCCAGCCTCAGGCACAGCCAAAGCAGCCTTCTGACCAGATCCCGTTCGGCCAGCACTTTAAGAATCTTATAAAGGCAGCAATTAATCCGGTTACCGGTCCTGCCGTAATCGCTCCGAAGTATGACAAGGTCGGAAACGGTATCTTTATTGCCGGTATTGTTGTTGTGCTCTGCAGCCTTGCAGCAAATATCACATCCGTGACGGTTGATCTGATCAGTCTTTTCAGATACCCCAGAGTCTATGATGATATTATCGGCGGTATGATCGCCAGGGATATATTCTACCCTTACATCGTTTATGCGATCCGGGTATTCGGCTGTGCAGGCCTTATGCTTCTTGCGGGTCTCATCTTCAAGGAGAAGTGGTCATTCCCCAAGCTCCTTTCCGTTGCAGCTATGGCTGTGGCTCCCGCATATCTTGTCAGAGAACTTGTCTGCCCGTTCATAGGACTTATTCCTTATGTAGGATTCAGCACACTCATTTCTTCAGCTGCATATATCTACTATCTTTTTATGCTCTATGAGGGAATGGGTGAGGTTACAAAGCTCAAGGATGACAAGAAACTGTTTATCCTTGTAGTGGTATTTGCAATTACTGCATATTTCGCAAGCTTCTTCAATTACTGATACCTGAACATTAAGTTTATCTCATGGCGGAAAGCTTTATGGCTTTCCGCCTTTTTATATAGAAAAACGTAAAAATAATTTGTATAATTCTAATTGGCGGCGTGTTCGGAAAACACCCGTAAGAATTCGATGTAAAGGGATAGATGATGTCAGAATTAAATGTTACACCGATTTCACTCAAATGCAGTATCTGCGGCGGAGATATAGTCAATAACTATCTTGCCGGCACTTCTGTGTGCGCAAACTGCGGAAACAGATGGTCTGTTGCAGATCTCATTCCTGACTATTCCAAGTATTCCCGCATTATCGCAGGCATCACCAAAGCGAACAATATTGTCGAGAGCAGTTCCGATGTCGGATCCGCCAATGAGGCCAAGCTCCTGTTCAAGACATCCGTTATCGAGTGTTCCACGATCAACGATGCTGTATCTGCCGATCTTATCAGGATCTGTGAAGAAGGGCAGAAAAAGGCGGAACTTCTTGCAGTCTACCTTAAGGGCAAAGGATTCTTCGATAAGCAAAGCTACAGCAGTGCTTTGTCGACTTTGACGAAGGTTAAGGGCTTCAGAGATGCTGATGCCATGATGGAGATCTGTAAAGAAGAGATAGAGAAAAAGCGCAAAAAGGATATTCCCTGGGCGGTTGTCTTCAGTCTGCCGCTTCCGGCTGCCGTAGGATTATTTTTCCGTGAACAGTTCGGTTGGCCATGGGCTGTTTGCATCCTGTTATTCCTTGCCGGTTCGGCAGGATTGGGATATCTGCTTTACCGGGGCGGAGTATTATCGGTCATAATCAAGATACTTTCCTTCCTTGCGGCAGGACCTATCATCATATTTTCCATTCTTGCATATGCGTTACATGTACCGGTCTGGATATCAGTGATAGTCGCAATAGGAGCACCGATCGCTCTGTTTGTTCTTTTCGCGATGACGACAGAACAATTATCTGCATTTACGAATAAAAAGAATTAAGAAAGGGAGAAGTAAGAAATGGTTGAAGCTATTAGTGTAATCAAGTACGAAGGCAGTAATGAAGTCCTCGCACACAAGCACGAGAAAGAAGATTTTACGATCGGCTCCCAGCTGATCGTCCATGAGACGCAGGAAGCTTTATTCTTCCGTGACGGTAAGATCTTCGATCAGTTCAAGGCCGGCAGACACACGCTCGTTACAAACAACATTCCTAAGGTCCGTGACTATATGAAGCTCGGTACCGGCGGTATCAACGTTTTCCACTGCGAAGTCTACTTCATCAACATGGTTACCCAGATGGGCATCAGATGGGGTACAGACAGCAAGGTAAGACTATTTGATCCCGCATCAGGACTCCACGTCGAGATCGGCGCATCCGGTAACTTCAATATGAGAGTTACTGACTCTGCCAAACTCATCTTAAAGCTCGTCGGAACAACAGACGGCCTTATGCAGAGTGATGTCACAGGCGAGGGAAAGTCTTACGGCACAGGCATGTTCAAGGCTTTGATCGTTAACAAGGTTAAGGCTAATCTCGCACGCATCATCAAGGAAAACAACCTTAACATCCTTGAGATTGACGCTTACCTTGACGTAATCTCCTCAAAGCTCATGCTCGACATCAATCAGACTCTGGACGAATACGGTCTCACGATGCCCGAGTTCTACGTAACATCCATCGTCACACCCGACAACGATCCGAACTTCGTACGCCTTAAGCAGCAGTTTGCAGACAAGACTCTTAAAGTCCGTGAAGAAGAAGTTAAGAAGGCAGAGGCAGAAGCTGCACAGCAGAGAAAGATCGTTGAAGCCCAGACTGAAGCTCAGCTCAAGGCCGTAAGCGCTCAGGGTGAGGCTGATGCTCTCCGTATCAAGGCTCAGGCTGAAGCAGATGCATACAGAATGCAGGCTCAGGCAGAGGCTCAGGAGATGCAGATGAAGGGCTACACCTACAGAGACGAGACAGCACGCCAGGTCGGTCTCGAAGCTATGCAGAACGGTATCACAGGCGGCGGTTCCGGCGGCGGAGCTTCCGGCGGTATCGGTGATGTCGCTTCTCTCGGTGTTACACTTGGTGCAATGGGCGGCGTTATCAACATGACAAGAGACGCCATGGCACCCATCATGGGCGAGTCCCAGAAGGTCGGCGAAGGCTTTGGCAATGTAGTAAACGGCGGCGTTGGCGGCGGTACTGCTCCGGCAGTTGAACCTGCACCTGCTCCTGCTGTACCTGCTGATGGCGCATGGAACTGCCCTAACTGCGGAAAGACAGGAATCACTTCCAGATTCTGTCCTGACTGCGGCGCGGCAAGACCGGTAGGCTGAGAATTACAATGATATAAGGATGACGGCGGAAGGCTTCAGAGGCTTTCCGCCGTCTTTTGTTTCAGAGGTTATGACGGCAGGTCTGTAAAGGCAAGATGATCCCGGTTTTGCAGATCTTCATAAAAATCGTTGCAACATTTTACTGTGCAAATCTGTTTTTAGGACAGAAGGCAAATTTGCAGTACGTTTTTCGGAGGTTATATAAATGAAGATTTGTTCTAAGAAAGATCTTAAGGTAATGGCAGGAGTCCTTGCCGCTGCATCTCTTCTCGGAGGATGCAATGTAAATGTCAGGACAAATAAGAACATCCTTAAGGGCGATTCAAAGGCAAGAACAGAGATCAATCTTAATGAGGTATCCACAACAGAGTTCGATGAGAACAGTATGGATGCGCTTTACAGAAAGTATTGTTTTGACATTTTCAGCCAGACGGTTAAGGATTACGGTTCAAATGACAATATCATGATCTCTCCCGCATCAATAATGATGGCACTTGATATGGTTGCGGCAGGCGCCAAGGGAGAATCGTTAAAGCAGCTTACGGATATTTTCGCTGAAGGGCAGGGACCGCTTACACAGCAGGCTTATGCAGCTTCCCTTATGGATAAGATCAATGAAGCCGAGAAGGTCGAGTTCTCCTGCGCAAACGCTGTCTGGAGCAATAAGGATATTTTGGGAGACAGCGTAAATCTTGATTATATCGATTACATTAAAGGCACATTTGATGCGGAATACAATGTAAGAAGCTTCGACAAAAGGACTCCTGATGAGATCAACAGCTGGGTCGACGAGCATACTGACCACATGATCAGGAAGGCAATAGACAATCTGAATCCTGAAACGGTCATGGTGCTTGTAAATGCTATCGCTTTTGACGCAAATTGGAATGAACCCTATAAGGAATCCCAGGTTATCGACGATGATTTTACTACATATGAAGGCAACACACAGAATGTAAAATTCCTCCGCTGCAACGGGAAGAATTATTTTGAGACAGAGAAAGCTACAGGATTCATGAAGTACTATGAAGGTTGTGAATATGCTTTCCTCGCTATACTTCCAACAGATGAATCCATAAGTGCAAATGAGTTTATAAAGAACTTCAGTGCTGATGATTATGAGGCATTCATCTCAAGCAAGTCATTCGACTATGATGTAGTCACGATGATCCCCGAGTTTGAATCCGATTTTGAATTCGGACTTAATGACACGATCGAGAATATGGGCGCGCAAAACATTTTCCACAGTGAGCTTGCAGATCTTTCCGGCATAGCAGGTGAACCCGGTGATCTTTATGTGTCAAAGGTTATCCACAAGACGCATATCGAGGTCGATGCACATGGAACAAAGGCAGCAGCAGTCACATCTGTCTCTCTAGATGCGGCAGGAGCTCAGCCCGTTGTCCGTGAGATCCGTCTGGTTGAGTGCGACAGACCTTTTGCATACGCAATAGTTGACGCCGGGACAATGGCTCCCGTCTTCATCGGCACAGTGAACGAAGTTTAAATCTATCTATAAATCCATAGGGTGGTATCTATTATGAAAATCTGTTCAGCAAAAGACATCAAGGCAGCAGCTGCGATCATGGCAGCATCGATTCTTCTCGGCGGATGCGCAAACGCTTCAATAACCGGTCAGTCTCTGGTAAATGATCCTGCTATCGTTGCCGAGATCAATCTCAATGAAGTCAGAAACACTGATTACGATCAGAAACTGATGGACCGTGAATACAGAAGATATTGCTTCGATCTTCTGAGCCAGACGCTCAGGGATCAGGGCGGTGATAACAATGTAATGATCTCTCCCGCATCCATCATGATGGCACTTGATATGGTAGCTGCCGGAGCAAAGGGCGAGTCATTAAGACAGCTTACCGATCTTTTTGCGGAAGGCCAGGGCCCTCTTACCCAGCAGGCATATGCGGCAGCAATGATGGAAAAGATAAATGAGGCAGAGAAGGTCGATTTCTCATGCGCCAATGCGATCTGGAACAACGCACGTCTTTTAGGTGATAAGGTGAACATGAATTTTGTTGACTATATCCGCAATACATTCCTTGCTGAATACAACGTGAAGGATTTTGACAACAAGACTCCTGATGAGATCAATGCCTGGATCGATGAGCATACTAATCACATGATCAAGAAAGCGATCGATCAGCTCGATCCTGAGACAGTTATGGTCCTCGTAAATGCCATCGCTTTTGAAGCTGAGTGGCAGGATCCATATATGGAAGATCAGATCGTGGACGGCCTGTTTACCAAAGCTGACGGCGAGATCACAGAGGCAACTTTCCTGAACTGTGCCGTAACGGATTATTTTGAGACAGATAAGGCTACAGGATTCCTCAAGAGCTACGAGGGCGGACAGTATGCTTTCCTCGCCATTCTTCCTACAGATGATTCAATAGATGCCAACGAGTTTGCTAAGGATTTCTCAGCTGAGGATTATGAGAAGTTTATCGCAAGTGTAACTGATAAATATACTGTATATACCAAAATGCCCGAGTTCACTTCTGACTTTGAATATCTGGTAAACGGTACGCTTCAGAATCTTGGTGCAACGGATGTTTTCGATCCCGTCAAGGCAGATCTGTCAGGCATCAGCGGCGCGCACGGAGACATCTATGTGTCCAAGGTGATCCACAAGACTCACATCGAGGTTGACCGCAAGGGAACAAAGGCAGCAGCGGTTACCGTTATAACACTGGAGAAGAACGCAGTATTCGAAGAAGATGTTCCCGAAGTACGTTATGTTGAATGCGACAGACCTTTTGCATATGCGATCGTTGATACTGAGACAATGGCTCCGATCTTCATCGGTACCGTAAATCAGGTTTAATGCAATCGTTATAGACAGTGTATAAAGACTGAATTAAAAAATGTATTAAAAGTCAATCCATATAGCAGCCTTCCACGGGTTATAATATGCGGAGTGTGCATGACGCGCTCCGCATATTAATCTTCAGGAGAAATGCTTTGGAGACATCCGGAAACAAAAGCCTTATTAAGAAGATACTCTTTGTTATCGTAACCCTGCTGCCGATGGCAATCTATATGGTTGTCTATATGCCGGTGTTTTTCTGGGTCGAGAGCCTTGAGCCTGCAGGCGGTTTCCACATCATCCACACGGCAATAGATGACATGATCCCGGTAGTCGAAGCCTTCATTATCCCTTACATTCTGTGGCTTCCATATCTTTGCGCCGGCATGATCGCTATTGCAGTTAAAAGCCGCAGGATCTCCCGCAAGACTTCATATATGCTCATGGCAGGAATGACCCTGTTCATCGTTATCTCGCTCGCATACCCCAACGCTCTTGAACTTAGAGAAGCTATTCCCGACAGAGATAACATCTTCATGAACATGATCTCCTACCTTCATTCCATAGACACGCCGACTGATGTCCTTCCGAGTCTTCATGTTTACGATGCAATAGTAGTTGCCGCAGGACTTCACCTTACTTTCCCTTCAAAGAAAGGACTGCTTGCTGCAAGCGATCTTCTGACACTCCTTATTATCCTTTCAACGGTATTCATCAAACAGCATTCAGTCATCGACGTTATATCTGCCATCATATTGTTCATCCCGGTATTCATAATCATTTGCTTTGTTATCAAGCCGCTTAAAAGGGATGAATTGAAAGCTTCCTGATCTTTTTCGGGGCCCCTTCGAAAATAACGGCAATACCAACGTGATATAATATTCCTGTTTAGGGAGTTATGATTTTTTGCTTCGGCTTTTTTCATTTGACGGGGGATAGATTATGAATTGTCCAAGATGTGGCGGCATTCTCGAGAACGGGGATAGATTTTGCAGCTGGTGTGGATTTAGCCTCCCTGCAGTACCTGATGTTCAGCCTGCACCGGCACCGGCCCCGGCACCTGCTCCGGCGTCTTATGCTCAGCCTGTACCGGCTCCTGCTCCTTCCCCGGCGCCTTATGTTCAGCCACAGGTCAGTCCCGAACCTAAGCCTTACGGCATAGAGCAGAACACGTCTGTTCAGTATCCCAGGGTCGAGATCATTCCCAAAAAGAAACTCAGTGCTGCATGTATTATCGGATTCGCGGTTGCGGTATTCAGTCTGGTCATATTTATTGCTGCGTTCACGTGGAGTTCTATAGACCATTCGTCTTCAGTATATACTGTATTGGGATTTACATTTTTCATCTCACTGTTTCTTTTTATGGTGTCGATGGCCTTTTCCATAGCAGGACTTGTTATTGCCAGGAAGAAGAAGAAAAAAGGATGGGGATTTGCACTTGCCGGACTTATCATATCCTCGCTCGGAATAGCGGGAGCCATAGTCTTTATCATTCTGATAGGGATAATCGCGGGCGCTGTCATTGCCATATTCGGAAGCGCGATGGAAGGGCGCTATACCGGTGATACAGTGGTAAAGGACGATTACAAAGTGGTCATGAGGTCCGACAGCGATGAATCGGATGCCATGGCAATCACATGGTACTGGGATGGCAATCCTGACCACAATACTATCAAACCCGGAACTGTAGGCGACGGCACCGTGATAACAAGTCTCGGCGGCCCGCCGTCAGGTTTTATGGGAGGAATGTATTATTTTGATATCCAACCATCTGATGATCTGACCAATTATATGGATACTTCGTCTTTCAGATCATCTCCGGCGTATTACAGCGGGTTCTCCATAGAGGAGACACCGGAATACTTCGGTATTTATGAAGACGTTACGGTCACTTTTGAAGATCTGGTGTTTTATGTTGACTTGGGTGAAGATGTCGGCAATGTTTTGATGAGCATTGATTACAACAGTTACTTATCCTATATCGGCATCAAAAACGATGACGGAAGCTACAGTTTATACCATTACTGCTTCTACTTTACATGTGACAAAGATAATCCTGCTTATTATGCAAAGGACGGCGTGCTCTATTCCAGGGAAACAGGGGAAAAGGTTACCGGTATGCATATTTACGACGGAAGTCCACTAAACTATGCCAGATTTGACCCCGGAAGGGTGATCCCTCCGACAGGTTCGAGTAGCTCAGGCGGCGATGATCTGTTATCTTACGGCAACGGTTCCGAACACATAAGTCTGTGGACTTATTCAATGGATGTTCCTCTTATCGTCCGGCAGTACATGGAGATCAATCCGGCGTTTGCAGAGCAATATACAGTCGATTTCACGATCATAGAAACAAACGGAGGCAAGTACCAGGACCGTCTCGACCAGGCACTCGTAAGCGGAGGTTCAACTTCTCCGGATATCTATGTGGTTGACTCTGGATTTGCGTACAAGTACACACAGGGAGACTTTGCACCATACGCTGCTGCATATGAGGATCTTGGAATTGATGTGGACAATAAGGTCAGTGAAGCCGAGATCGCACCATATGTTCTGGATATGGGTACCTATAACGGCAAGATAGTGGGTCTGAGCTACGAGTCTGCCAGCGGCGCTATGATCTACAGGGCGTCTATCGCAAGAGAGGTTTTCGGAACTGATGATCCTGAAGAGATAGAAGAGATCATCGGAGCCGGATCGGGCAGCTGGACTAAATTTCTGGAAGCTGCGGAAGAACTCGGAAATGAAGGATATCACATAGTATCGACTACTGATGACCTGTGGTATGTGGTCAAGGAGGATTCGTCCAGGCCATGGATCGAAGACGGTGAGCTTGTAATCGCCCCTGAAACAGATGATTACATGGATATAAGTAAGATCCTGGTTGATAACGACTGGACAAGTGACGGGATCGGATGGACAGCAGACTGGTACTCTGATATGAGCGGTGCGACTGAACAGAATGCATTCTGTTTCTTCGGTCCTTCGTGGTTCTTTGAATATATTTTAAAGTTTAATGCCGGCGGTGATTTCGAGTCAGGCCAAGGCACTTACGGTGACTGGAGAATATGCAGACCGCCTGTAGGTTTTTCCTGGGGCGGCACATGGCTTCTTGCCAACAGATATACCGATAATCCCGACGGTGTGGCAGAGCTCCTTGAATGGATGACCCTTGACTGTTCTGAAACCGGCTGCCAGTATCTCCATGCCAACGGAAAACTTATAAACAATGCCCAGTGTGCTGTTCCATCGAATACCGTAATGCGTATGATCGACTGGGATTCCGACTGCTGCGGCGGACAGCAACTGGCGTCTGTCTTTGCAGACTGCAACAGCTATGCGTCCTGCAAGAATCTGACACCGTATGATGAGCAGATTGACGGATACTGGAATGATGCTGTCGATTCTTATGTGAGCGGATATGAAGACAGGGATGAAGCCATAAACGACTTTAAGCAGAATGTCTACGACAATATTGCATTCTGACCTTCGGGCTGCAGCGTTAATATTCCGATTGGCTCGAAAATCTGAGCCGGTGGGTTTGCTGCTTTTGGCAAAAACCGAGTCACCGTCTGACTTTTCGAGGTTAAAAAGTCGAGCATCGGAAAACCGTTGTGGCGGGCACGCAGATTCCCGTTCACGGGCCAGAAGTGCTTAATGGTGGTATCTTTTCCAATGCTCGACTTTTGGTGTCTGCTTTTACGTTACCACTTCAAGGTTTCCAACTTTTTTGCCGAAAATGTTGGAACAAATGTTGGATTTTGCTTAATTCCAACTTTTTCTCCAACTTTTTATGCAAAAAAGTTGGAAGAAAAATAGCATTTAACTCCGCGTCCAACATTTCGGGGCTGAAAAGTTGGACAATGAGTTGAACATCAAATGGGATCAGACGTTCCGCATGACATGCAACAAAACAGGCGATGTCTTTTTGAGACATCGCCTGATAATTTGAACTGTGTTAAAACTTAGTTCTCGAACTCGACAACGAGCTGTGATACGGTCTGCTTTGCATCGCCGTAGATCATGACGGTGTTGTCCATCGTGAAGAGCGGATTCTCGATGCCGGAGAAGCCTGTACCCTGACCACGCTTGAGGACGAATACTGTTCTTGCCTCGTAAGCGTTTACGATAGGCATACCGTAGATAGGTGATGACTCGTCGTTGATAGCCGCCGGGTTAACAACGTCGTTAGCACCGATAACGATAGCGATATCTGTATTGGGCATCTGGGGATTCATCTCATCTGCAGTCTTGAGCTGCTCGTAAGGAACGTTAGCTTCAGCAAGGAGAACGTTCATGTGACCGGGCATACGTCCGGCAACAGGGTGGATAGCAAAGTTGACTTCGCAGCCGTTCTCTTCCAATACGTCGCAGAGCTCCTTAACAGCGTGCTGGGCCTGAGCAACAGCCATACCGTAACCCGGTACGAATACGACGCTCTTTGCAGCTTCGAGGATAAGGAATGCGTCCTCAACGGACATAGACTTGGGCTCCTTGTGCTCGCCTGCGGCTGCAGATGACTTCTTCTTCGTTGTCTTGAAGAGGAGGGCAGCAAATGTCTTGTTCATAGCCTTGCACATGATGAGTGTAAGGATTACGCCGGAAGCACCTACGAGACAGCCGGATACGATGAGAACCGTGTTGCCGATAGGGAATCCTGCAAATGCAGCAGCAAGACCGGAGAGTGCGTTGAGGAAGGAGATGATAACAGGCATATCGCCGCCGCCGATAGTGATAACGAGCGTAACGCCTAAGATCAATGAAGATACTGTTGTGATGATGACGCCCGCAAGTCCTAATCCGCCGTCAGGTGAGATGCAGAGGAAGATGATTCCGAGAGCTGCAATAACCAGGATGCCTGCGTTAATGAAGTTCTTGCCGGGGATAGAGATATTCTTTTTGAACATCTTAAGTCCTGCAAGCTTGCCCCATGCGATAAGTGAACCTGTGAAAGCTACTGCACCGATGAGGATAGTAAGACCGAGTGTGAGCGCGGAGAACGCGTCGTTTGTGATGTCAGCTGTGTACTGGGAGATAGCAACGAGCATTGAGGAAAGACCGCCGAAGCCGTTAAAGAGAGCAACGAGCTGGGGCATTCCTGTCATCTCGACCTTCTTGGACCAGATGAAGCCTACGACACTTCCGCCTGCGATAGCGATGACGATAAGCAGATAGCTGAGCCAACCGCCGTCAATTACGTCCTGTGAGATAAGGACAGATACGACAGCAATAAGCATACCGATTGAAGAATAAAGGTTACCCTTACGTGCGGTATCTGCTTTTCCGAGTTTCTTGATGCCCATGATGAAGAGGACACAAGAAATCATGTAGAGTACTATGCAAATATAATCACTCATTTCTTGGGTGCCTCCTTCTTCTTAAACATTGCGAGCATTCTGTCGGTTACGAAATATCCGCCGATAACATTAACAGTTGCAAAGAAGATAGCGACAGCTCCAAGGACGATGCCAAGGACTTTGTTGCCTGAAGCATTAAGAGCCGTGGCAGCGATAGCTCCGACGATCGTGATGCCGGAGATGGCGTTCGTACCGCTCATGAGAGGGGTATGAAGCTGTGAGGGGACCTTCGAGATAAGCTCGACACCTAAATATGCCGCGATTATAAATACGAAGATCAAGAGCATAATTGTATCCATATCCATATTATTAAGCCTCCTTAAATCTCTCGTGGATGATCTCGCCGCCCTGTGTGAGAAGGCATCCCTTCATGATCTCATCGGACAGCCTGACCTCGAATTCCTTAGTCTCCTTATTGTAGAAGTGGGTAAGGAATGCGGAGATGTTGCCGGAGAGCATCTTGGATGCGTCCCAGGGTACCTGACGCTGGAGTTCATCACCCGGGAGGATGATTACGCCGTTGTCTGTAATAACTTCTTTGGCGGGATCTGATCCTTCGACGTTACCGCCTGTGGATACTGCCATATCTACGATGATGGAGCCGGGCTGCATTCTGTCGATAACATCCTTCTTGATGAGGACAGGAGCCTTGCGGCCGAAGACCTTAGCGGTGGTGATAACGATATTTGCTTTCTCACAGACCTTAGCCTGAGCTTCCTGCTGCTTAGCGATCTGCTCGGGAGTAAGTTCCTTTGCGTAGCCCTGAGCTGTCTGGCTCATCTCACCAAGGTCGATCTTGACGAAGTTTGCGCCAAGAGACTTGACCTGCTCTTCTACGACCGGTCTTGTATCAAATGCGTCAACACGTGCACCTAATCTCTTTGCTGTTGCGATAGCCTGAAGGCCTGCAACGCCTACACCGATAACGAATACTCTTGCAGGATTGATCGTTCCTGCAGGCGTAACCATCATCGGGAGGATCTTGGGCATACGTGCCGCAGCGTTGAGAACTGCAACGTAGCCTGCAAGAGATGTCTGTGAAGACTGAACGTCCATCTTCTGGGCGAGAGTCGTTCTGGGTATCATCTCGAGGGATACGGCCTGAATGTTATTCTTCGCGAATCCGTTGAGGAGATCCTTCTCGTTGAAGGGATCTAAGAAGCTGATGTGAACCGTATCGGGGTTCATGCCGTCAGCTGAATCGGGCTTGAGGATCCTGACAACAATCTCGGCATCCTTAAGGCCGTCTTTCTCAGCCTTAACGATCTTTGCGCCAGCTTGTTCGTAATCCGCATCTTCAAAGCCGCTCTTGAGACCTGCACCGCTTACGACCGTGAACTCGAAGCCCATACCTGTGAGCTTTTTGATGTCATCGGGGATAAGGGCAACTCGTGTCTCGGCAGGCAGACTTTCCTTGCATACCAGAACTTTCTTCATTTGCACACCTCTTCTGACTTAAATTGTAGGAAATAGATAAGAAATCTACACGCTAACCTTCAAAGTATAAAACAAAGCCCCGCTGATTTAAAGGGCGGGGTTTTAGTTAATTTAAATTTTATTTTTCTCCCGGACAGTACTGTTTTCGAGGGGACGGATCAGTCAAAATACTCGTCGATGATATCTTCAAAGCCGTCTTCCAGATCTTTCTTGAAGTGCTTGAAGTCACGCTCACGCATCTTTGTGATCTCTGTAAAGCGGCCGGGGGCGTTAGGTGCGGGATCGTGCCTGTCGATCGTGACCGTCAGTTCAAGGGACTTGATCTCGGGAACAGCCTCTCCGTCTATCTTGATATTCGAAAGAGCGAAGATATACTTGTCGCCTTTCTTGAGAAGATTACCCTTGACGGTAAGATCGCCGTATTCTTCCTTATACTTTAACTTGAAATCCCCGTCCCTTCTGTCCCACTCGATCTTAAGTGTTGAAGTCTCTGTCTTGATAACTTCATCGTAGCCCGGATCAGAATGGTCGTCTCTGTCATAATCCCAGTCGTAATCCCAATACTGGCGGCGGACGCGGGTCTTTTCCAACTTGACGTCAGCCTTATAGAGCTTAGTACTGTCTTCCTTGACGGTATATGTTGCCTTCAGGCCGTCCTTGCTGTATTTATCAACATAAGAGAAGCTGATCTCCTTTGATCTTGCAATATTCTTGCCGATCACCAGCGAAAACTCGAAGCCCTCGTCCCCGATCTCAAAATCACAGTCCAGACGGGCAAGTCTTCTGCCTGATGAGGTAATGTAGAAATCGAGTGTGATATCAACATCATCAAGATCGTCAAGGCTGTCTTCGATATCATCAAGATGATCGTAGAAGCTGTCGACTATATCATCAGGATCCTCACGGTATGAACCGTTGGAAGCCACGCGGTAGATGAGATCTTCAAGTTCCTCATCGTCATTGGCACGGTCTATGAGATCCTGAATGACGGAGGAAAGACCGTCCTCATCAAGGGAAACGGTTATGACCGTGCAGCGGATCTTCTCTCCGCCTGCCTTTATCGTCTCTGAGGATTTATTGACGTCGGAATACTTAAGGAGCTTCTCAACAGCGAGTTTGCTGTATCTTCCGAGGACCTTCTCATATTCGTTCTGAAGACCGGAATCCCTGCCGAGGGTATTCTTAAGGTTCAGGAAATATTCGTACTGCTCGTCAGTTAAGGAATAATCAGTCTCTTCGTCAGGATCGAAAATGGATCCTTTAAGGTTCTTCTCAAGATTCCTGATATTGACACCGTATGTACCGTCAACGATCTCGGGGCAGGAGAAAGTAACCTTGTCCTGATTGTAGATGAGCTTTGGTCTGAATACGGCCTCGCCGTCTTCGAGAAGTGTCATCTCAAATGCGCCCTTGAACTTTGAAGCGTCCGTATAATACTTCGCCTTAACGGCCACATCATCATTTGCGATCTCGTCGAGATTGGCTGAAAGGGCTATCGATCCGCCGTTATATACGTCTTTTGCGACCTGGACTGCCTCAAACCTTCCGGCATCAGATATTGTGTTGGCTGCTGCCCTTGCGATCAGGGAAGAAGGTCTGTTGGCGAGCACGATAGAAACACCGACCAGAGAAACCAAGAGTGCTCCTCCCACAGAGGCACCGATGATAAGTGATATCTTCTTATCCATATGAGTTCCCTCCATTTTGCTCAAATGTAAAAAAAGTATAACATATAAAGCCCGGCAAGGCTCGCTTACGGAAGCTGTCTTCCGATTGCGGCAATAACCGCAAATGCTTGAAAAGCCTCTCGCGTAATATTAATATTATTTAAGAGGAGAGGGCAATCTTCAGGAAGGGCAGCCTTTTACAAAGACTGGAAGAGGGCTCAGGGAAGCAGGTTGTAATGACCGAGAACAGGAACAATACAGATATAAAGACCAGATATGAATTCCTGATCGCAGGGATCCTGGTTATTGTGCTCTGCATCAGCGCTTTCACGATATATAAGATCACAAGCTACATAAAATCAGAACGTGAAGCCGGTCAGATGGAGACATCCGAAGAGCAGATCGACGGCACGGTTCTCATTGAAGTGGAGATCAGGGAGTCCCAGGAAAGCACGGATCCGGACTTAGAACCTGTGGAGTCACAGGAGGATCCTGAAGCAGGGAACGCCGGCACCATCAGTATTCATGACGATATCCTTGTATTTACCACTACAAAAGCCGGTGAGAATTACTACAAATACAAATCTGATGAAGGAAGGCTCAATCTTTATTCCGAACCTAAGGATATTGACGGCCCGAGACCTTCATTTGACGGAACCACAGCCTTTGAGGTATTGGGCTTCAGCAGGAACGGCTGGGCGGCAATAAGATTCGGAGGCGAGCGATACTATGTTAAGAGTGCCGATATCGTAAAGACTGAAGCACCCGAAGATGCCCGGGAAGGGTATACCGCTCCTGAAGATACCCAGAGGATAAGATTCTTCACACCCAGTGCGAGTGATGACATCGAATATGTTGTCACAATGAACACAAGAGGCTTTAACCTTCCCGATGTCATGAGCACAGGCAACTTTGTTGATCTTCAGGAAGGCGAGAGGGTCATAGTGGTCGCCAGAGGCGGAAACTGGTTCAAGATCATATACATGAATGCAGAATATTATGTCCTGAGCTATCTGGCTCCGAGGGCCGAATTCATTGAAAAGAATCCTGACGCGGTGATCGTCGACAACACAGGCTATGCTCCTGCAGGATCTTCCGAGGCTGCTTCAAGTGCAGCAGCAGCCGGTGCGGAGGCACCTCCTGAAAGCAGCGATTCCGGTTCCGACGGGTCTTCTGAAGAGAAGGATAATCCGGGTGATACGGGATCTTCTTCAGGAGATACCTCAAGTTCAGCAGACAGCACTGCTTCAGTATCAGGCTCTGCTTCTTATGTTAAGGAACTGCTCGATCTTACCAATGCAAAGCGTGCTGAAGCAGGCCTTTCTCCGCTTTCGTGGTCTGATACACTTGCAGGCTGTGCCAAGGCAAGAGCATCAGAGCTCCCGATGCTTTCGGATTACCAGAACATGAATCATCAGAGACCGAACGGACAGCCGTGGTATACGGTCAACGGTTATACATATGACAACAGCCCGATGTATGCGGAGAATATCGCTTACGGGCAGACATCCGCACAGGAGGTTTTCAATGCCTGGGTTGCGTCAGAGGGTCATTACAAGAACATGATGAATCCTGATTACAAGACTTTCGGCGCAGCGCTGTTTACGACTGACAGCGGATACAGGTATTACTGGATAGAGGAATTCGGATATTGAGTCTGAGAAGTGACAGGATCACCGGAGCTTTGGTAAAGCATCCGTTTGTTATATCGGCAGTCCTTGTCCTTGCCGTTCTTGCCGCAACAGGAATGCAGATAAACAACAATATCCTGGTATGCTCCATCATGGTCACGGGCTATATTCTGGTGGCCGGATACGGATTATATCTTAAGAAAGCCCGAAAACTCTCGGACGAGGCACTGACCGCAATTATTTTCGCGCTCGGATTTATCTTAAGACTCGGCTATGTACTCTATACGAGTATTGAGATAAGACAGAATGACATAGGCGTATTTCAGGAAGGCAATTACAATATCTTCCATTCGGGATATATCCTTTTCATGCGCGACAGATTCTCAATACCGGACTTTGACGTAAGAATCGGCGGACAGTTCTATCACCCGCCCTTCCATTATTTTGTATCTGCTGTCTTCCTTAAGATCTATGAGTTATTCCTGCCTGCAGGAACCCATAATTATGAGGCTTTGCAGGCTTTATCACTGCTCTGGTCACAGTATTCCCTGATAATGATCTTCAAGGTTTTAAAGCTTCTCGGGATCAGAGAAGAAGATCACGTGACTTCCGCATATATCATTTCAGCTTTCCCGGTATTTACTCTGCTGTCGGGTTCTATCAACAACGATGTGCTGTCGGTCCTTTTGTTCTTCACCGGTTTCTATTTTGGACTCAAGTGGTTTAAGGACGGTTCATGGAAGGACATTATCTTCTCGGCACTTGCCATAGGCTTTGGTATGATGACCAAGCTTTCGGTCGGCATCATCGCATTTCCTTTGGGATTCCTCTTCATTGTCAGATTTATCAAGGACCTGAAGGATAAGGCGGGAAAGAAGACCGGGGCAAGGAGCTTTTTGCAGCTGGTGGTTTTCGCTGTCATATGCGCACCGCTGGGACTCTGGTACGAGATCAGGAATTATCTTAAGTTCGGTGTTCCGCTCGGCTATGTGCTGAGGTCGACAAACACATATCAGGATATCAGCAGGTTCACGCCTTTCCAGAGACTGTTCGGATTCTATGGATTCCCGATCGAGGACTACTATATCAATCTCGGATCTGACGGCGAACAGGACTACAATATTTTTATTACGATGGTCAAGACAGCACTTTTCGGTGAGGAGAATTACAGGGATGACCTTACAATGAGCATGGCAGGATATGTCCTTCTCATCGTATTCCTTGTCATGATTGCTATTGCTCTTGCAGGCTTTGTTACTATGCTTGTCAGGCTCAAGAAGAGGGGACATATATTAGAAGACCTGTCGATGGCTGTCCTTGTTGTTGCTGAAGCCGTATCGGTGATAACGTTCTCTTTTAAGTATCCTCATATCTGTTCAATGAATTTCAGATACAGCACGCCGCTCATCCTCTGCGGCACGGTATTCTATCTGAATTCGGGAAGCATAAAGATCCCGGGAATATCAGAAGAACTTACCTCGAAGCTGACAAAGGTTACCGGCATGGCGTTCTTTGTGCTCTCAATACTTTTCTATACGATACTTTGGACTTATGTTAAGGGTGATGTACAGGTGGTTGATCCGGTATGGTAGACAAGACTTCTTCAGGCAGGGATTTCAGGGATATTGCAAAAGGTTTTGGCGTGTGCACCATAGCCGTTCTCTTCGTTTATATTCTGACGGGAATGAACGCAGTAAATATGAGAGAAGCACATTCTGCCGCATTGATAACCGTCTTTACGGTATGCTGCATCTTTTATCTTGCATGTGTTCTGGCAAAGAAGGCTTCATTTAAATATCTGTCGCTTCTTTCCGTCATCCCCTTATTCGGCCTTTATTATCTGGTCTTCATGCTGACATTCAATGCCGCAGAAAGAAGGATGATCGTCTGCCTGAAGATCATGGAGATGATATTCATGTGGGGCGGACTCGGCACATTGTTTGTTTCTCTGGCCGTACTGTTTCTGGCTCACAGATTGACTGCAAAAGATGTACTTATCGCACTTCTTGCCGCCGGATTTGTCATTCGCACCGTGATGGTGCTGTTTACACCTCTTAATTTCTTCCAGCATGACGTATCCAATTTCTCGGGAGAGGATAACTGCTTCCACGACGACTATATCCTGTTCATCTACAATCACTTTGCTATTCCCGACGGCGACGTGAGAGATTACGGCATGTTCTACCATCCGCCGCTCCATTACCTTATAAGCGCTGTCCTTCTTAAGATCCAGAATGCTCTTCCGGTAAGGTTTTCCACCGATATCAACGGGCTTAAGATGCTTCCGATGCTTTGGACATCCTATCTTATCCTGTTCGCACTGAAGATACTGGAATGGTTCGAACTCAAGGGAAAGGCTCTGCTATTCTCCATAGCAATGATCATCTTCTGTCCGCAGATGATATTCCTTGCAATCCAGGTCAATAACGATGCTTTGGCGCTGATGCTCTTTGTAGCATCATTCTTTGCAGTTCTTAAGTGGTATTCCAAACCGGAGCTTACCACCATAATCTTCCTTGCTCTGGCGATCGGATGTGCCATGATGTCCAAACTCTCGATGGGATTTATCGCATTCCCTGTCGCATGGATCTTCCTTGCGAAGTTCATGGAGACAATGAAGGCGGCAAAAGGCTCAAAGGACAGAAAGGCCGGGAACAGATTAAAGGATCTTATCAAGCAGTTTGCTCTATTTGCTGTTACGGTATTCCCTCTGGGTCTGTGGTTCCCTCTGCGCAATCTTATCTCTTACGGAACACCTGTTACTTACGTCTATAAGATAGATTCCTCCGCTCAGCAGGATGTATATATGTATTCGCTCTGGGAGAGATTCATTGCACCCTCAAAGGAGCTCCTCAAGTACCCTTTCTTAAGAGTCGGAGGCACGGTCAATGACTTTAATATTCCTCTTGCACTTGTAAAGACAGGTCTTTTTGACGAGCGGAAATCACTGGACAATTATCTTATCGTTACCGGCCACATAATGCTCGCCATAGCGTATGTGTTCGTCCTGACGGTTATCGTCCTGGCAGTTGCCGGAGCACGCAGAAGATTCATAAAGAACGGGCGGAAGCTCTTTGCCGATCCCGCAAGGACGGCTCTCTGGATAATGGCAGCAGTCCTTATACTTCCCGAGATATTATTCTGCTTTACAAACCCCGTTGTCTGCACGCAGAGCTTCAGGTATATAGCACCTGTTCTCGTGCCTGCCGCATACTGGAGCGGAAGCATTATAAGCATGAGTGAAGAAGAAAAGAGTTCCAAGGCTTTAAAGGCGGGATCATGGTGCTTCATGATCATTTCCTGCCTGTTCGTTATATCCGTGCTGTTGTTCTACGGACCGTTCGCCCAGTATTCGCTGCCCTGGGAATTTCTGATAGCAAAGAGCGCCTGATCAGGTGATCTCCTGTCCGGAGCCGAGAGCCCTGCCTGATAAGATGTCTCTCCAGTGTTTGCCTTCAAGTTCATAGATCATTGCCACAGCAGCATTGATCTCCTCATCTGTCCCGTTAGAATCAACAAAGGCCAGAAGGCCTGCTATCTGTATCATATCTGTCTCGATAGACTTAAGAAAATCACCCGGAGTTGTCATTACGCCACCGCACTGGCTGTATGAGAAATCAACTGCCGCCAGGGGATAGATAAAGCTCTCGCACTGGTCATCCAATACTGAAGGCAATACGCGGAGCAGATCTCTGACAAGGTCTTTTGGAAGGCCGGCGATCAGATCCCATGACAGGTCCGTCGCACCGCCTGAATCTGATCTTATATATTCGAGAAGATCGCCGTGCATTGCGAATTGTCTTATGAAGTCCTGTTCGACAGGATCGAAAACACCGTCGGCGCAGGCAACACTTAAAAGAACTCCCTGAAGGATCATATCAAACTGCGCAAGTGTCAGTTCGGCATCGTAATTGCTTCCGGTTACATTCTGGAAGACCTTGTCCATTGCACGGATCGTTGCTTCCGCATGATCGTAAGCCTGAGCCGCTTTATCCAATATATCCTGTCTGTCGTAGCTTTCCATGAAATGCTCCCGGAGCTTTAAGTTTATGACGCTATTTTATTCCCGGATGACTGCTATTGCAAAGGTGCGAATTTGAGGCGGAGCCGGTTTTCGCGCGCGCGTTATAAAGAAAGTGAACTTCGAATATGCTATAATCTTTTGTCGGATAAAGAAAAAGTGAAGGAGCTTTGACAAGATGCCTTTGTTTGGAAAGAAAAAGAAGACAGACGAGCAGGACAACAGTTCTGCAGAGAATAAAAACAGCAGCGTCTCTGACGAGATGAAGATAATTCTTGAGGCCCGTGAGGAAGAGCAGCAGGAAAGAAAGGCCCGTGCCGAGGAAAGACAGCAGGTTCAGGAGCAGGTCTCAAAAGAGATGAGTAAGCTTGAAGAACAGTCTTTGCATGCTTCCAAAGCCCTGCTTGAAGGCATGGTGAAGCCCTCCGGCATGACTTTCTTCGTTATCGTTGATGAGATCCCCTTAAGTGCAGTTCCCGAGAAGGAAGGCAATATCGTTATCCGCGGCAACATCAGAGGCACGGCAAAGACCGGAATGGATGTTTATCTTTATCAGGGTCATGGCGACAGGTTCAGCGTCAGGATCGAGAAGATCAGGAACGATAACAGGGAATTTGTCGATGAGATTACATATGAAAGGGCAGAGATCGAGATAACAAGAGGCGATATTCCGATGCCTGCAGATCCCGATGAGAACGCTTCAAGACCGGTAAAGAGATTTGCGGTCCTTACCGACAGCAAGGGAATCGAAGATACCAAGGATCCGTCATGCAAGGGCCTGGCGGCTGCAGGCAACCCAAGAACGATCGCAATGCTGTGCGAATACGGCAAGTTCGGCGATGAGCCTATATATTTCGGCACATTGATGGACAGTGTCATAACATCCGAGTTCATGACGCTTGCAAAGATCGGCAATTCCAAAAACGGCAAGAGCCATGTCGCGTTTATGTCCATAAAGACGAAGAAAGAACCCAATGTGAATTATCTTCCGGTCTTCACGGATCTTAAGCTCGCCAAGATGGCTCAGAAGAGCAGCTTCGGCAAGCAGAGCGGTTCCAACCAGAGTTTTGCACTGAGCTTTGCCCAGGTTGCGGCTCTTTCAAGAGATAACAATAACAAGGGATTCATCATCAATCCCGGCGGACCTGTCTCTATCACGATCCCCAAGCCTCTTATCGATAACCTGGTAAAGACCAACACATTTACCGAGAGATTCGGTGAGGGCGCAGGTGACAATGTGTCATTCGCGCTTGGCGGTTCCGGTAACAAGGCTCTTGATGACTTCAGGGCAAAGGGCGGTCCTGATCTTCCGGGAATGCAGAAGGTCATCATCAAGAATCCTACAGACACACCTGAATTCACAGAACTCGAGAAGACTGTAAAGACATACTGCGAAGCACATAAGGATATCGAGAAGGTCATGATCCTTATCTCATCGCCCGAGAACGATCCTGACGATCAGACGTATCTTTGTGTAGTGGATTGTCCTGACAGTTCGATTGCCGAAGAATGCAAGGCGCTTGCAGAAGCAGTAAAGCCCTGCCTTAAGACGGTCAAAAAGGTTCAGTTCATCCAGTTCAGCAAACTTCCGCAGAAAGAGGATTTTGCTCAGAAGGCAACCTGGCTTTATATGAGATAACCGCAATAAGGTATAGCTTCAGATATAAAAGAAGGCAACTGATCCGTACTTTTTCATAATGGAATAAGGGAGAAGCACGCGCAGAAGAAGGCGGATCTATAACCCTCCTGTTTACTCGGATTTATCTGATAATTAACAGTTATTGTAAACATTGTTCATTATGCGCGTGATAGAATTTGCATTAATATGCTTCAGATTAAAGACATACATAAGGAGTACAAGACAGGAAACCTTGTACAGAAGGCGCTCGACGGAGTGTCCCTGAATCTCAGGGACAATGAGTTTGTTGCGATACTGGGTCCTTCAGGCTCAGGCAAGACCACTCTTCTTAACATTATCGGAGGTCTTGACCGCTACGATTCGGGAGATCTCATTATCAACGGTGTATCGACAAAACGTTACAAGGACAGGGACTGGGATTCATACAGAAACCATACGATCGGCTTCGTATTTCAGAGCTATAACCTGATACCCCACCAGACTGTTCTTTCCAACGTTGAACTGGCACTTACTATCTCAGGAATATCAAGAAAAGAACGCAAACAGAGAGCACTTGATGCTTTGGAGAAAGTCGGCTTGAGAGAGCAGGCACACAAGAAGCCTAATCAGATGTCAGGCGGTCAGATGCAGAGAGTTGCGATCGCAAGAGCTCTTGTCAATGATCCGGACATCCTTCTCGCGGATGAGCCGACAGGAGCACTTGATACAGATACCAGTATTCAGGTTATGGATCTTCTCAAGGAAGTCGCCAAGGACCGCCTTGTGGTTATGGTTACACACAATCCTGAGCTTGCAGAGGAATATGCAACAAGGATCGTAAAGCTCAGAGACGGACGGATCACGGATGACAGCGATCCCTTTAAGCCTGAAGAGAATGCGGACACGCTTAATCCGGTTCATAAGAACCTCGGCAAGGCATCCATGAGTTTTCTTACTGCTCTTGCCCTGAGTTTTAATAACCTCTGGACCAAAAAGACCAGAACTATCCTGGTGGCTTTTGCAGGATCCATCGGAATTATCGGAATCGCTCTTATACTGTCACTTTCAAACGGTGTAAACACATATATCGACAGGATCGAAGCACAGACCCTGTCCCAGTATCCCTTGTCTATCGAGTCATCATCCATTTCCTTTATGTCTATGATGATGGTCTCGACCGAGACATGGGAGCCTGCAAAAGAAGGAGAGGTAACAGAGGTCCCTTCCGTAAGCCAGATCCTTTCAACAGTAAGGACTAATGACCTTGTATCTCTAAAAGAGTATTTTGACAGCGGGAAGACCAACATCTATGAACTCGTGAACGGTATCGAATACTCCTATAATCTGGATCCGCAGATCTTCTATTACAACAGGGGAACAGGTGACTACAGGCAGGTTAACCCTAATAATGACTTTGCTTCGATGGGACTCACATCATCCAGTGTTTTCTCGTCTGCATATTCCATGAATGTATTTTTCGAGATGCCGGAGAATGAATCTCTTTACATAAACCAGTACAATATCAAAGCAGGCAGATGGCCTGAGAATTCACAGGAGGCTGTCCTTGTCCTCACACAGAACGGTGCGGTCACCGATTATATCATCTATGCATTCGGCTTAAGAGATACTGAGGAACTGGACCGTATGATCAGGGACTTCAGCAACGGTATCGAAGTCGTAACAGATCAGGAATACTATACATGGCACTACGAGGACTTCATGGGAACGACATTCAAAGTCATTCCCGCTTATGAGTTCTACAAGTACGACGATGTAAACAAGATCTATTCCGATATGCGCAAGAGCAAGGATTATATGAGAGATCTTCTGAACAAGGCACAGGACCTCAAGATCGTCGGCATCGTTCAGCCCAAGCCCGGTGAGGATATCTGGATGCTTGATTCGGGTATCTACTATGGCTCTGACCTTGTTGAGGAGCTGAGACAGAGTGCCGCGGATTCCGATATTGTAAAGGCACAGCTTGCGGACCGTGAGGTAAACGTTCTTACCGGTGAGCGATTCGACGAGGAGGAATCCGATTTTGATATGAGCAAGCTCTTCTCGATCGATGAGGATGCTATCCAGGATGCATTCAAGTTCGATGAGGATAAGCTGAGCTTCGATGAGGATGCTTTCGGCGACATGAGCGGAATGGACCTTTCCGGTGCATTCGGAGGTGCCATGCCGGGTCTTACCAATGACCAGCTCCAGGGACTTCTTAAAGGCGTCGACTTCAAAGTTGATACGGACGCTCTGGCTGTCGGACTGCAGACCATCTTCACGGACTATATAGACTACGCTTCAGCAAATCCCACGACGGATTACGAGAAGCTTCCGGACTCAATGTCCAATTACATTTCCTCTCCTGCCGGCAGCAAGGTCTTGAGAGAACAGCTTATCAAGATCCTCCTGGAGAGCGGTGCGACAAACATCGACCAGGACATCGTCAACGGTGCCCTGAGCAAACTCATGCAGGGCTTCTGGGCATATGCTTTCACACACGGAATGGATCTTACGGACCAGGACCGTTATTCGGAATATTTCCAGACATATCTGGAGAGTGAGGAGGGTCAGAAGGCTTTGGACGAACAGTCTGAGGTCATCATGGCTGAGGTCACATCCAAGGTCGACATCACTCCCGAACAGGCTCAGGAGGTCGCGCAGGCCCTGCTTGACGGATACAGCGAATATGCAGAAGAGAACGGTCTGCCGAACCCCAAGGCACTTCCTGATTCCCTCAAGGAATATATGGATACGGACAGGGCTAAGCAGCTTGTAACATATACGATCACAACATCCATCAATACCGATGAGATCGTAAGCACGGTAATGAAAAATGTATCCGGCATGACATCCCAGATGATGACACAGATATCGGACGGTATTCAGAAGGCGATGGGTATGGTCGTTGAGAGACTTGCGGCCAACATGACAAACGCTCTGAAGGAAACATTCGAAGACTTCGGAAGTGCATTGACTATCGATCAGGATGCATTTGCTGCAGCCTTTAAGTTCAATATGGGCGAGAATGAGCTTCAGTCGTTCATGAATGAGATGATGGGCAGCGGTATCTCATCGGCGGAGGGAAATCTTCAGGATTTCGGTTACTGCGACAAGGACGATCTTCAGTCGATCACGATATATCCCAAGGACTTCGAGTCCAAGGACCAGATCACACAGATCCTGTCAGATTATAACAAGATGGTCGAAGATGCAGGCGAGGATGACAAGAGTATCGTCTATACAGATATCGTAGGTGCTCTCATGAAGTCCGTAACCAAGATCATCAACACGATCTCTTACGTTCTTATAGCATTCGTTGCAATATCACTCGTCGTATCATCCATCATGATCGGCGTCATTACATATATCAGCGTTCTGGAGCGCCGCAAGGAGATCGGAATACTCCGTGCAATGGGTGCCTCGAAGCATAATGTTGCTGAGGTATTCAATGCGGAGACTGTAATTACGGGATTCCTTGCAGGTATTTTCGGTGTCGGGATATCGCTTCTTCTTCTTATACCGATCAATGCCCTGATCCATAAGCTTGCAGAATCTAATGACGTCAGTGCGATCATGCCCTGGGCATCAGCGATCATACTCGTTCTGTTAAGCGTCGTCCTGACTTTGATCGGTGGTCTCATCCCGTCAAAATCTGCTTCAAGACAGGATCCTGTAACAGCCTTGAGGACAGAGTAAAACCTGATAATAATTGCTTTCTGAAGGGGCTGTCTCATGTATGTGAGCAATGTCATTAAGTTAAGACATCCTTTTCAAAGATCCTCATACCGCAAAGGTATGGGGGTCTTTTTTTTGAGTGATTTTTGCAGTTAGAGGTTGACACGCACACTCAAGTGTGCGGCCTCTTTGAATCCTTATATCGA
>JAFRRJ010000024.1 GCA_017428155.1 Clostridiales bacterium
AGATGGTTCCCGTATTGAACGGCAAATGCAAAGAATTGACGAAGAAGAGGTCGAACTTACCTGCCAAATTCACCACTTGCGGAATGATGCCCCAGAGGAGCAATCTGAAGCAAAAATGCACCCCAAATCGAGAAAACGAGCAATTTGGGATACATTTTCCCCTTCAAAAACACCCCAAATCTTTGAAATAACAACTTTGGGATACAAATCTGATCATAAATGCATCCCAAATTACAAAAACAGACCGTTTTGGGATACATTTTCCCCTTCAAAACCACCCCAAATCGAGAAAACGAGCAGTTTGGGATACATTTACCCTCTCAAAACCACCCCCAAAAACATAATCAGCCCATTTGGGATTTTTCTAGCACTCCCCTCCCCAAAAACGCACTCGCCCCACTCCGTTGACCCGGTATCAACTGTACGTTGCTTGATATTATTCATGGCAGAATATACGATGTCATTAAAGTCAGGAAAAGCATGCTGAACACTTGATCAATAAACATCAGGGAGTATGAATATGGGAAAGACGATCGGAAACAATATCAAGGCATACCGCAAGAATAAGGGGTTCACGCAGGAGGAGCTTGCAGACCTTTTGAGCGTCACACCGCAGGCTGTGAGCAAATGGGAATCGGAGAACGGTCTTCCTGATGTCTCGATGCTCATACCGCTTGCGCAGATCCTGGGCGTCAGCACGGATGCGCTTCTCGGATATGATTCCATGTCTGAGAATGAGGAGCTGATCACAAGGGTCAGGCAGACTGTGGACGGCATAAAGAACAGCGGAGATGACAGGGCGCAGAAAGCCCTTCAGATATGTGAATTTCTCTCTGCAGAGACGACGCTTAATCCCGGATGTTTCGAGATAATCAAGGACTACGTTGAAGAGACCGCAAACCTGAGCATGTATGCAGATCCGGTGCTTGAGGACTGCTTCTCTGACGATATGGATCACATCAAAAAGTTATACAGCGATGCCATCCGCAAAGGGGCTTATCTTATCAGCCACTGCACAGATAAGACGCTGATCGAGAAGACACATTACGGCGTTGCATGGATATACATTCACGACAAAGATTTCGACAATGCGAGAGAGCATATCAATGTGCTGCCGGCCATATCAACGAACCGTATTAAGGAGAAGCTCAGCATGGAGCTGACTTTTTTCGAGAGCGGGTTCGAGAAGATGAAGGGCGACATATCGGAAAACTCGGTAATGCTTTTCGAGCTCGTGGCAAGCATGCTGAACACATTCGCGCAGAACTACGGCTGGTGGTGCAATAACAAAGACGAGGCGCTTTCCATGTGCGGCTGGTGCGAAGGGATCGTGAAGGCTTTCGCAGCTCGAAAAGAATCAGTCAACATGGAGCATTACCTGCGCATCAGAAGGAGCCTCGCATTCTTCAAGCTCGTTGCGCTCAAGAAAGCCGGGGATGATAAAGGCGCGATCGCCCGGTACAATGCTTTCGCAGATGAGATCCGATCTGAAGATCTGACCGATGAGCAGAAACAGAAAGTCATGGAGCTTCTCCGGAACGACATTGATCACTACGGGAAATACACCTGACAACGGGCAGACTTCTTTGTCTGCATAAGACCGTTAAGCATCTGTTTTTGTGACGATATTCTGCGCCCAGTTGATCTTTCTCAGGAAGAGAAGTGACAGGCAGCATTTGACGATATCAGAGCAGTTGACGAGCACGAAGATATGGATAACATCAAGGTTCGTGAAGTGAGACAGGAAGTACGCAAGAGGTATATACAATACCCACTGAAGACCGCTGTCAAAAAGGAATGTGAGCCATGTCTTGCCGCCTGATCTTAGGGCGAAATAGGAAGAGTGGCATATTCCCTGGAAAGGCACATAACAGCTCGCTAAAAGGATCAGCTTCAACGCCAGCGCCTTGACCTCAGGTTCCGTATTATAAATGTCCGGGAAAGGCCTGGCGCAGAGTGCCATCAGCGAACCGGAAATAATGCAGATGACAAATGTGCAGAAGATGAGCTTTGTCGTGGTCTCCTTTGCTTCCTTGATCTTGTTGGCACCAAGCATAGGGCCGATTATGATGGCTACTGCCGAGCCCATGGCAAGGAAGAATATATTGAAGACATTTGCTATTGAAGTGTTGATGTTAAGCGCCGCAAGAGCAGAGAGGCCTCTCGTGGAATAGCACTGTGTTGCAACTGTTATCGATATTACCCACAGGGTCTCATTAGCTACCAGCGGAAGGCCCTTCAATGCTATTCCCTTAAGAAGCGCCCCCGAGATCTTAAATGTCTTATACGCATGCTTAATAAACTCAAAGCGCTCAGCCTTTATGTGGGTGTAAGCAATGTTGAGTACACATTCGGTGATCCTTGCAATGACAGTGGCGATGGCCGCGCCCTTTACTCCCAGCTCCGGGAAACCGAAGTTGCCGAAGATAAGAAGATAGTTGAATACGAGGTCAGTAAGCACCGCTATTATTCCCGTGATCATTGGAGGGAGAGTTACCCTGCATTCACGCACGGTGGAGGAATAGCACATCGAGATTCCCAGGAAAGGAAGCCCGAGCAGCATTATATACAGGTATTCCCATGAGGCATTTGAGGTAAGAACTATGTCTCCGATGCCATCCTGCGAATCATGGATGTAAAGCGCGATAAGATCCTTTCCCCACGCAAGGAAAATTAATACCGCTATGACCGAGACGGCCACGCAGATATAAAGCTTCATTCTGAAAGCAGCAGCCATCTGTTTGTAATCTGCCTTGCCGAAATACTGTGAGCTGAATATACCCGCGCCCGATACCGCACCGAAGCAGACGATAATATACACGAACAGAAGATTGTTCGCGATAGATACTCCGGTCATATTTTCCGTGCCCATCTGCCCGACCATGACATTATCCAGAAGCCCGACGACACTCGTCAGAGCATTCTGCAACATGATCGGTATTGTTATAAGGAAAAGGTTCTTGTAAAACTTCCTGTCCCCTATAAATCTGTGCAGATTTAAGGTCATTCTTCTCATACCCCACCTTCGAAAATATCTAAGAATTATACCAACAAAAACTTTCATTACAAGCTTGATATCCGTGGTATTAGTGATATTTTGGTGCTGGATTTTCTAATCAGCGCGAAAATCTTTTTCCGGAATGTGTGAAAACACCCCCCCCTCATTCGTCATATAAGGTAAACAACTGTAAAGTGAACCCCGGAAGTGTGTCCATCTTCCGGGGTTCGCTATGTTAATACAAGTTTATTAAAGTCAGCGCGTCGGCTGACAGATCCGTTACCGTATCAGTCTTCTTCCTCCGCCTCTGTATCCTCATCGATGCCGGCATCTTCAGTTCCGGCATCAGACGTTGCTTCGATATATTTAACTTTTGCATTCGTAAAATCGGTCTTGCCGATGATCGCGGATCTGTAAAGCTGGTCAGCATCAAGACAGCCGTCCCATGTCCAGTCTACGGCACCTTCGCCTCTGTCCTTTTTAACTGCATAAGTGCTCTGGATCTTACCGTCAGGGCCTACTTTGATATTGCCTAAATACAAAGCATCGTATACTTCCCTGATGTCATCGCTGTTCCTTTCGCTCTGGTAAGACATCCTTACAAGGAATACCAGACGGCTCTCTTTCTCGCTTGTAAAGAGATAACAGTCATAGATCTCCGGATCTCCAATGAGATTCCATTCAGTGACCGGCAGGTCATAAGTCGTTACAGACTTACCGTTCCTGTCCTTTGCCACCTGTGCCATGATCGCGCCCTGCGCATTCTCCATGAATTCGGTGTCAGCTTCAACATCGGCAACGGTTATCGTGATATAGGGAGATACAGTTGTCTCTGTGGTTGTAGTCGTCATCTCATCTCTGAGCTGATCGAAAACCGACTTGCCCATCACATACTTGTAGGATAAGAGTCCTATGCCGAAGAAGACCGCGAGGAAAATGATCGTCGAGATGAACGCCCTGAACTTATTGGCAGCCTGAGTCCTTCTGGCTTCGGATTTCTGTCTTTTCTCGTTCTTGATGCGCGCTTCTTCCTGAAGACGGAACTGCGTCTCCATCATATCCTTTTCATGTTCATATTGCTGACGGTTGAGCTCGTCGGCTTTTTTCAGACGCTCGTACTCTACATCAGACTCATCGTAATCGATCTTGAAAGATGAACCGCAGCTGTCGCAAAACTGCATATTACCTTCATTCCTGAGCGGGGAACCGCAGTTGGGACAATTCAAACTCTGTAACTTCATTTCTTTATCCTCCCATATTTACTTCCAGCGACAATTATAACATATACAGTCTAATGCAAATAAACACTCAGATACTGTATATGTCAGATTAAAAGCCGATAAAATCCCTTGTCTTCACTTGAAGCTGATAAACTCAGGCTTTACGAACTGAACACCGTTCTTTAAAAGCTCTTCGATAAATACCCTGTAGTATCCGGGAGCAAGGTCCTCTGTAAGGTCATGAGCATGGAGAAGCAAAATGTGATCACTGTTGTCTTTGAGCAAGGAAGCGCCTTCGGAAGGCTCGGGATCATAGATCCTTTTCATGACATCGTCAACAGTAAATCCGCTTCCCTCGCGGATATTATACTCGGCAAAGTCAAATGTCCAGAAAGTATCGATATCCTTATCAAGTCCCATCTCTTTCCAGAAAGGATGCTTAAGTTCAGTATCCTTAACCTTGTCAAAACCCTTGTCTTTAAGATACTGCTGGAGCAGATCCTTGTTAGCGCCGCCTTTATCGCCGAACGGGAAACGGAAAGGCCTGAAGCTTCTTTTTACTCCCGCCTTCTCATAGAAACCGTTAAGGACTTCCTCATTCTTTTCGATCTCTTTCCTGCACTCCTCAAAGCTCAGCTCGGAAAAATGAGGATGCGTATAACTGTGATTGCCGACGATGATCCCGTGCTTAAGCGCATATATCAGCTCATCGGGACAGCCTTCCGCCCACTGACCGACCATGAACATAATTACCGGGATATTCTTTTCAGTAAGGTAATCCACTATTGCAGGTGTATTTTTGGATGAGACATCATCTATCGTCAAAAGTGCTCTTATCATTTCTTTTCCCCTCAAGCTCGAAAATGTTCCGGATACAACTATACTACATCGGCAAGGGTATTACACCAGTTATCTAATATATAATATATGGTGTAAACCCGAAGCAACGTCTTTAAGGAGGAACACCGGATGAGGAGCATAACTCTCGGCAAGACCGGAATAACCGTACCGCAGAACGCATTCGGCGCGCTTCCTATACAGCGCGTAAGCGTTGACGAAGCAGTAAGCCTTTTAAGGAATGCCTATGACGGAGGCATGCGTTTCTTTGATACCGCAAGGGCATATTCCGACAGCGAAGAGAAAGTCGGCAAGGCTTTCGAGGGCATGAGGAGCAAGGTCTTTATTTCCTCAAAGACCCAGGCAACGACCAGGGAAAAGTTCGAGCAGGATCTTGATACCACTTTAAGGAACCTTAAGACAGACTATATCGATATCTATCAGCTTCACTGCGCTGCCAGATGCTACAACAGTGACGATGAGATCTATAACGCTCTTGTTGAAGCAAAAAGGCAGGGCAAGGTCAGGCATATCGGAATAACCGCACATAAGATTGGTGTCGCTGAAGAGATCGCTGAGAGCGGGCTTTATGAGACTCTGCAGTTTCCCTTCTCATATCTTGCAAGCGAGCGGGATATAAAGCTCGTTGAAAGATGCAGGGAAAAAGATATCGGCTTTATAGCAATGAAGGGACTTTCAGGCGGTCTTCTTACTGACTCAAAAGCATGTATGGCATTTATGAGCAGTTATAACGTTCTTCCGATCTGGGGCATACAAAAACAGAAAGAGCTGGATGAGTGGCTCAGCTTCTTCACAAATGAAGTAACTATGACAGATGAGATCAGGGCCGTGATAGAAAAAGACCGGAATGAACTTCTCGGAGATTTCTGCAGGGGCTGCGGTTATTGCATGCCTTGCACTGTGGAAATCACGATCAACCAGTGCGCGAGGATGAGCCAGATGATCAGAAGAGCGCCTTCACAGAACTGGCTGACAGATTACTGGCAGCAGGAGATGCTCAAGATCGATTCCTGTGTTGACTGCGGGATCTGCATGACAAGGTGTCCTTATGAACTGGACATCCCTTCACTCCTTAAGAAAAACCTCAAGGACTATAAGGAAATACTTGCGGGAAAACCTGTTTAAATCTTTTGTTTGCTTACAGAGAGTCTTTTCGAGAGCTTGTCAACAATAATACCGGCAAATTTCTTTACCATGACCGCAAGGATAAATGATACTGTAAAAGCAGCGAAAGCATAGATCAGGGGATGTCCGTCAAAAACACTTATCTTTCCGTAAAAACCGTTATATACAGATTGATGAACCAGATACACCTCAAGCGAATGCCTGCCGAGATACTCTACAGGTGATACAAGGAACGGCGCACTGATGTAATTTCTTAAAGTGGTAAAGAAAAACACGGTAAAAACGGATAACGGCAGATAAAGATAGAACTTTATCAGTTCGCCGATCCCGGGAAGGCTGAAGAACAGAGCGATAAGACAGATAAAATAGACTAAGCCGATAAGGCACATGATAAGCGAACCGGCCTTTGTTATCTTCTGCTCCTTCTGTATAACAGTTCCGATAATGATCCCCGCTATAAAAGCCGGAACTCTTGCAGTCAGCATGGCAAACCGCGAGAAAAGTTCAGGATTAATGATATAAAGACACCCAGTGATAACGACTGATACCAAGACTATTACCGCGGTGCCTGTTATCTTTGACTTCTCTATCATTTTGAAAAAAAGCGGGAACAAAAGATAGAGCAGCAATATAGCAGATATGAACCAGAATAACAGGCCGTCATCTTTTACGAAGAAGTATTCAAGGAATGTGATCTTCAATAAGAACCTCCGCGCATCGGAATAATCAACGAGGCACGCCACAACAAACGCAACGATGAAGGAAACGGGAAGTATTCTTATAAGGCGTCTTTTGATAAACGCGCGGATATTACGGTCCTTTGTAAACGAGAAGAATAATCCTGCTCCTGAGAGCAAAAGGAATATATCGACTCCGCAGCTTCCCATACGCCTGATCATTTCCAGGATCCTTCCGGTGTTAAGAACGGACAGCGCATCGCAAGACGCAAAGTTCACGCCGGCAGAATGGAACATAACTATCCAGAAAGTTGCTATTCCAAAGAGATAATATCTGTGTTTGTTTATCGATTCAAAACTGTACATTGATTAGACTCTACCACTAAACAGATATCATTTCAGCAACTCAATGTTCTTCCTGACACGAGGAAGCCCTTTAATTATCATCATGGCACAAACAGCCGTAAGAATGATGGCAACTGAAGCTACAGTAACCGGGAAACTCCCCGACAAAAGATAGATCCCGTAACCTGTTATGCCTGTTAGCAGTGCAAACACCATCTCTGCTGCCAGATTAAAGAAGCAGTTAAGGTTGCCCCTCAGAGCAGAAAGCTCATCTGACCAGACAGTATAAGGGGATATAGAATCCATAAGGATACCAATCAATGTCGCAATAAGGATACAGACCAAAGATATAAAAATGTACAGTGGAAGCATCGTATATGCCCCGAAGAAAACTGTCACCATAACGACTGCTATAAGTTCGGGAACGGCAGTAAAAAGAACCGCAACGAACACTTTGGCCAGGATCTGCTTACCTGGATCAGCCGGAAGGAACCTCAGCATATCCAGATGAACACCTTCTCTGGTAAATGAAGTGGAAGCGATAGAATTAAGTCCTGAAGCTATGAAGGCCGATGCGATAAACACCGAGAACAATATGACCCCGCTCTTCGCATCCCCTGCCTGAAGCTTGTATGTGAATTCCCTGGCAAATTCAAAACGCGGCGCCTCAATTATGAACAGCAAGGCAGCCATGGGCCATAAGAGGTTGGCATAAACACAGTTCATTCTGTATGTCATCGTGCGCGTTAGGACCTTGATCTCTTTCAGAATAAGCGAATTGAGTATCTTACGGCTTTTGTATTCTGAAGTAATCTTTTTGGATTTCTTCCTTCCACTCATGACAAAAGCTGCAAAAAGGCCCTTTCTGTACGTGAAGCGTGCTGTCAGAACAGCCAGCATATAAAGCGCAGCAGTAATTGCTGCCGATCCGATGAGCGGAAGGATCCTATGTGTCCTTAATGACAGTGTCGTAAGATAATTCGTCGGGAACAGCACATTGCAGATTGCGGTGAATGTATTATTGCTTAAGACCAGTGAATCTATGTAGTTCATCATGCTGATCGCGCCGTAACTTCTGAATGACAGAAGGAACATAACAGCAAAAGCTGTAAAGAGGATAAGTGATGAATGATAATAGATATCAGACCTCTTAAAGTTCCTTAATACGAGCATCAGGAGCATTGCAATTATAGAGCAGTATATAAGCGGCAGAAGAAGTGAGGAATAAAGACCTGTCACAGAAGATAGCAATGAGACCGGGTGGAGGGCGTCTTTAAGGCCTGAATTCTTTGCGGCAGCGACATAATATCCGATGTAGATCGCAAAAAGAACATTGGATGTCATCACGTTTTCCGCCTTGAATGTATGCCAGAACCTCGCGGCAAAAAGCGATTCCGGCTTTACGGGAAGCGCAGTAATGAACTGCAGGTCAGATGAGAAATAAAGCACGCTGAACATGAGCGGCATTCCGAAGATCATTGCAAATGCGGAAATGAGATCGAGTTCTGATAAAAGCCCGTATGCATTGCCATCGAACAGATAAAGAAGATCTGTCAGGACATAAGTAATGTAACCGACAACTACGGCTATCGGAAGCATTATGCCTATGAAGGCAATCATTCCGAACCGGTTATATAGCCGGACCTTCTTCTCACCGTTCGGTCTGGGCATCTCAAGATTGGAACTGAATGCCTTATAAAGTGCCCTTGTCTTGTTCATATCACGTCTCCGGCATGCCAGTCAGCTTTACAAAGATCTCTTCAAGTGTCATGCCCGAATTATCGAGTGTTAAGAAATCCGGCGTACCTTCTTTGATTATCTTTCCGTGATTGATGATAAGGATCCTGTTACAGAGCTGCTCGGCCACCTCGAGAACATGAGTTGAGAACAAAACGGCATTTCCTGCAGCCGCATGCTCTCTCATCATCTGCTTGAGTTCAAATGCCGCAGACGGATCAAGACCTGTCATAGGCTCATCGAGTATCCATGCCGGCGGATCATGTATAAGAGCTGATATGACCATCAGCTTCTGACGCATTCCGTGAGAATACTCGCGCATCTGTGTATTGAGAACGTCTTTCATTCCGAAGCGTTCAGACAATAGTCCGATCTTGTTCTTTCTCATATCTTCCGGAACCTCGTACATATCTGCAATAAAGTTGAGGTATTCCAGGCCCGTAAGCTGGATCAGAATATCGGGATTATCTGCAATATAAGCAAAGGATCTCTTGGCATTTAAAGGGTCTTTATTGATATCGAACCCGTTTATTACTGCCGTCCCGGAAGCGGGCTTCAAAATGCCTGTCAGCATCTTGATGACCGTGGTCTTGCCTGCCCCGTTCGGTCCTGCAAATCCGACGATCTCACCTGCTTTGATATTGAATGAGATATCATCAGTAGCTTTGTGACCGTTTCCGTAGATCATTGTCAGAGATCTTGCTTCGATCATAAACCGTGATTCTCCTTTATGCACTCATTAAGTCAATTATATCAAACCAGGGGGACAGCATAATGCCCGGAGATCAGATCCGGGCATCACACTGCTGAATGAATTTATATGAGGGTTTGAATGAAAGGACTACATTACTGTTACTTTATTTCTTCCGTTATGCTTGGAAGCATACATCGCTTTATCTATCCTGTCGAAAACAACGCCGAACCTGTCACCTTCCCCGATCTCGGTAACACCGATAGAGCATGTGATGTGGGCGATCTCAGGGAACAGGTATTCATCTACGCGCTTTCGAAGTTCCTCTGCCATTTCAGCAGCTTTATCAACATCTTTTCCATGGCATAAGATGACGAATTCCTCACCGCCCCAGCGGCCGACCGAAGCATTCTGCTCGACTGCAAGTTCCTTCATTATCTTTGCAAAGTGTTTCAGTGTAAGATCCCCTACAGAGTGACCATAGTTGTCGTTTACGGTCTTGAAAAGATCCAGGTCAAGCATCATTACGGATACAGGATCAGAATTCTTCTGACGGAGCGTAAGAGCATTGTTAAGCTGCGTCTCGATCTCTCCGTGATTATATACACCTGTAAGCGGGTCAGTGACTGCCATTTCCTCATATTTCTGAAGAGTTGATAAGATCTCCATCGAGTTCTCGTGAATGTCCTGAACCATAAAGACAAATCTGTAGTCATCGTCATTAGTTGTCTGTGAACGGCTGAAAATGAGCTTTACCCAGATATATTTGCCTTCAAGGTTACGCATCATGCAGTCATAAGAGGATGTACGTCCGGGAGTAAAGTGCTTCTTCAGGTATTCAGGATCCGTACGGTGAAGGAACTGTTCCTGATCTTCGGGAAGGAACATGTTTACGATCATCATTCTCCATTCTGAATACTTGAGGCTGTAGTTGACAGAATCATCGGAGATCTCGGTTACGTTGATACTGCTCGTTGTATCCTGGGTAAGATCGATATACATCGAGAACAGGTAGGAATTCTGGATAGTACTGATCTTCTTCTCGGTAAGCGATTCCTGATACTCACTTCCGTCAAGCTCATCCATAATAAAAAGATACTTTCTGTTCTCATCGAACGGATATACATTGAGCTGGATATAATGAGTCTGGTTATCATTTTCGAGCACGATCTTAAGACGGCGGCTGTACTTGCTCTTGAATTCACCGGTATTGTCTGCAAAGATCTGATAATCAGATGTAACCTTCTCATTCGAGTCGTTAAAATGGAACCAAAGATCCAGTATAAGATCATGATAACTTCCGTTATCTTCCAGGAAATCCTCGAAAAGGCCCCGGCGGATTATCGTCTTGTACATATCGATCTTAGGATCAACGACAACAGCCGCATCAACATTATCCAGGATCAATCCGGACAGATCGTCAATGTTGTAGTAAAGCAGTTTCTTGTCTTCCATAAGTGTACGCTCCGTTCCTATTATTGAATCGAAATGAAGTGCTGCATGATAACCCGCCCTTCTTATATTTCGATTATAGGACACAGCCAAATACACCGTATTAAGCAAATTTGAACATTCCGTTGATGAATGTTAAAAAATTGCAACCAAGTCTCAGGCTCCTTTCCGGACAGGCTGAGAGATCACATTCCCGCCATTTCCTCAGCAAGCCCCAGATTGATCTTGTTCCTCTCATAAACGAATGCAATTACCGGATTGCCGCTTTCATCGCTCATGGCTTTCACCTTCTTAAGAGCCTCTACCGCTTCGGCTTTCCTGCCAAGATAGACGTTGTAATCAGCTTCAGCCAAATACTTGATAATGGACTTATCAGCTTCAGCAGATCTGTAGGACATGAGCTTATCTGCGAATTCCGAAGCTTTATCGTAATTCCCGATAAGCATGTAATAGTTATAATACGTCGAATCAGATAACATCGATATACTGTCATGTTTAAAAGTCCTGTCGAGCACCGGTCTTGCGCGCTCGATCATATTGATGGCATTTCCTTTGTCATTAAGACCTCTGTAACATTCCATAAGGCAGCCGTAATACATGAGTGCATACATACCTTCATCAACAAAAGTGACCTTTCCGGAAGTCAGGTCTTTCTCGTCGAGCAGGACCAGATAAGACATCGCCGTATCGTACTGTTCCATCATGTTATAGTAATCAGCCGTATAAAGCACATAATCATTAAGATAGACATTGCTGATCTTCTCACCGTTCTTATAAGCGGTAATTGCTTTTTCCGAAAGCTCGAAAAACTTTTCCGTATACCCGTTCTTGAAGAGCTCCTGTTTAAACTCCCAATGAAGCTTCGCATAAGGATTTTTCTTTTCTTTATTTAGCATGACCTTGAGAACTATAAAAGTCACCGGAACACAAAGCACCAGAGCAGCCGGGATCAATATTAAGAGACTGATCTCAAATGCCCGGGATATTCTTACTGCGACAGCTAAAGCAAAAAAGGCAACGATCAAATACAAAAGCCCGTAAGTCTTCAAAAACACTTTCTTATCCATACTCTCTGACCCTTACCGGTATTTCTTTTATTATAGCATTATTGCTTGACGGGAGGGCTCCCCCATAAATGGAACAAATTCTGCTGCCGTGATATAATTACAATATCAAAAATGACCGAAAACCTGCATCTGCAGTACTTTCATAACACTCCCTACGAGTGATTCGCTCAACAACAAATGTTGATTAAGGAGTATAGCCATGGGAAGTCAGGACAGAGAACAACAGATTGATCAGTTACTGAGAGGCGTGTACAGAATATGCGTTAATAAAGACGAGTGTGACGGCTGTCCTTTCTTTAATATCACGTGCATGCTCGGTGAACCCCAGCCCAAGACCTGGTTTGATAATGAGAGCATCGAAGCTAATACCTGGCCCAAGCTTAATGAATCTTCTGGAGCGGGTGAAGACAGGAACGAAGCAGATAATGATTCAGAGGCTACCTGGCTCGTCAGCACATCGATGGGCAGCGCTTTTACGAAGTATGTATTTATCTGCTCAAAGTGCGGTTATAAGAAGGAATCAATGTTCTCTTTCACTCCGATGACATACTGCCCGGAGTGCTCGAAGAAAAAGAATAATTCCTGATAACGTGATAAAGCCCGGCTGTTCAGCCATGTGTTTCATCTGATATACATCTGTTCTTACTTATCGTAAGTAATCACCTGATGCCCGTATGTTGTCTTAAGCCAGTCTCCGCTGCTGTTGTCAGACGCAGGGAAAGCTATAGTGTTTGGATCGCCATCCGAAATATATCTCTTGCCGTCATTTAACTGCTTGAAATTATCTTCGATATCCCAGTATTCACCGTTATTGTCGTAGCCTCTGATCCTCCTTATACGGCGGTTCTCGAAGTCTCTTACAAATGGCGAATAGGATCTCGTCCACGCACAGAGCAAAGACGCTTTTGTCGTATATTCAAAGCCTTCGTAGGTTCCTGCGAAGATCTTCTCATATTCAGGATGCTCGGGCCCCATTGTCTCGGGAGATCCGAACGGGAGCGCAACTATATTTACATACTGTCCCGGGATGATCTGATCGAGCTTTTTGTACATATATCCGATCTGTGTCTCGATCTCATCTGCGGTGCATCCGCCTAGTTTCTTATGGTCACGCGTGTGGTTGCCGATATCATAACCGTTATCGACCATCCACTTCATGATCTTCCTGTCATTCTCTTCCCCGTTCTCGAAAAGAGTATCATTCACAAAGAATGTCGCGGTCACATTGTAATCCGGATACTCAGCCTTGAACTTCTCCAGAATACCTATGGCACAGGTTGGATCAAATCTCGGTGTTCCGTCATCGTTCCAGCCTTCAAGAACAACGTCTCTGATGCCGTCATCAAAAGTCAGGATCAAAGGGCTGTATCCGAAGGGCACATCTATATATCCGTCGACAAAATCCGTCAGCCTCATCATGCGGTAGCCCTGCTCATAAAAGCTTCTCAGGTCCGCCTCAAATGCCTCCGATGTCCTGTTATATCCGTCCTTATCGACATTTCCGCCGGTATAGGATGTCTCGGAATTCTTCATTCCGTAGATCCTGTGATACATAAGTACCGGGACAGAGTTAAGTTCATTGATCCCGGCATCTCTGTATTCCTGAGCCGTATAGGTCACAAAGGCACTTGTCTCAGGAGTTGTTTCCGTAGTCTGGGTTGTTGACTCGGTAACTGTAGTAACAAGGACCGGATCAGTAGGTTCTTCGTCCTTGCTGCATCCGCTCAGTATTGCTGCGGAACATGACGCCGCAAGCACACATGCCGCAAGCTTTTTTATATACTGCCCGGGCAATAGATTATCTGATAAGTTTTCCATATTTATCTTCCCGTTTTCACTTAGATCTTTAGATTTTGATCTAATACATATTACCATTTATAAGCTCTGTTTTCGAAGGGTACAGACGGGAATAAAAGATTCAACATGCTGTTTAGTCAGCAGTCCTTCTGTCATCAGTCACAAAATGCTTTACGGTATTCACGGGATGAGACAGCTCGGTCCTGAAAAATTCGGGATAAAAGGTAACGTCATCGTCAGGAGATACCCAGACAAGATGCTCTTTGCTGTTATCTTCAGTAAAATCACTTGATACCGGTTCAAAATCATCAGGGACCTTCATATAGAAGAAATATGAGACCTCGTATATCAGCCTGCCTTCTTTAGCGGGAGAATCCCCGTAGAAATAGTTCTCGTGAATAAATCCAAGTCTGTCTACATCAAGAGTGATGCCGGTCTCTTCCCTGACTTCACGGATAACGGCCTCCTGAGCTGTTTCTCCGAATTTGATGCGTCCGCCGACGGAATAAAGATAATCCGCACGTTCATTGCCAACCATCAGGAACTTGCCGTTCCTGATGATTATCGCGCCTACTCTTATATTGATGAATCCATCACCGCATGGAACGGTCATGTCATTAGCCTTTATACCCATTATCTTTATCCCCCGATAAAAAAATAATCAACAGTTATCAGATGATATAAAACCAGTCTTCACTCTGCTTTATCTCTTCCTTAACATGCTTCTTATTCGCAGAGTAATATTCCATCTCGGGATTCTTGATACTGACTCTCGTATCCGCAGGAACAGAACTTGTAATAAACGTATTGCCTCCGATAACGGAGTTCTTTCCTATGACGGTCTCACCGCCCAGGATCGAAGCACCTGCGTAGATGACAACATTATCCTCGATCGTCGGATGACGCTTCTTTCCGGAAAGCTTCTGTCCGCCGCGCGTCGAGAGCGCACCGATGGTTACGCCCTGATAGATCTTTACATTATCTCCGATTACAGATGTCTCGCCGACAACTATTCCGGTTCCGTGATCGATGAAGAAATACCTTCCGATAGTAGCACCCGGATGGATATCGATTCCAGTTCTTGAGTGCGCATACTCCGTCATGAGTCTCGGAATGACCGGAACATTCAAAAGATAAAGCTCATGTGCAAGCCTGTATGTGGTTATCGCGATAAGACCCGGATATGCAAGTATGATCTCCTCATAGCTGCTTGCGGCAGGATCCCCGTCCAATGTTGCAAGGAGGTCAGTCTCGACACATTCTCTTATTGCGGGCATCTTCTCGAAAAAAGCACGGCAAATGCGGTAGCTCTCCTTCTTCCTGTCTTCTTCAGACATCGGTTCCCTTGTTTTGCAGAAATCCAGTGCAAGCATGATCTGCTTGTTCAGATGATAGAATATATCCTCGATCATTAATGCGATCCCGTTCTTGGGATTGTAGATCTTATATGTATGATCCTTAAAGTATCCGGGGTATACAACAAAGAACAGATCGTCAACGATATCGATCACTTCTTTGCGGTCAGGCTTATTGAACACATCCGTGGCATCAATATTTCTGCCGCCGTCGTAATCCGATAATAATCTTTCTACAAGATCATTGATCTCTTCTTTCTCATTACGTGCCATAGATCTATGCTCTCTTTCTGAATGAAGTAACTCGGGGTTGATAAACTTTTTTCACCGCGAAATGTATATAATTCTATTACATAAACCTATGTAGTCAATATGTTTGGTCAGGCAGCCGGGATAAACTAAGAGAACTTCATCCCTCAGCAGGTTATGACAAGATGCTCATTTGCAATATCGTTATAGACCTTGCATCCTCTTCCCGAGACATCGAAAACATGGACGATATCCGACAGGTTATAGCCCTCATCAAATTCACCTGTAACATCAGGAGAACTTCCAAGTTTTTCAGGATGGAAGTGAATTGTTTTCGAGTTGTTAAACACAGCTGTATAAAGTATCTCCGCTTCCACCAGATCCTGGAAGATATGGCTTCCGTAAGACAGTTCGGGATTATATCCGGCCTTGGTCTCCTCGGTCTCGCATATGATCTCGAATGCACTGATATCAGCAAAAGAAGTAGGCACGCCGAGTTCAGGAGATGTAGTTCCTACACGGCCCGGAACTATCAGCATCATGTGCTTGCCAAGATCTCTAAAGTGCCAGTTGATCTTGCCGATAAGCCTTGCAACCAGGGTCTTATCGTTGTACGGCATGTTGTAGTATTTGACCGGATCGACATATACGACAACGTCAAGCTCTGATGCCTTGGACATGCCCATCGAACAGCCCTTGCTCTCAAGAAGGATATTATCTTCAGAAATACCTTCAGGAATAACGGTTCCGGACGATGTCTTCTGCACCTGCAAAGGCCTGCACTGCAGAAGGTCGACAGAGTAATCGCCGTTATCGGAGATGTTGATCGTAAACTCGGTATCAACAGGATAATCGTACTCATCCTGGATGCAGCGGAGCATTCTCTTCATCTGCTCCATGAGCTGCCTGTTTGCTACAAGGCCTTTGCACGAAATGAACTTGATCTGCCTTGGTCTGCCCATCTCGCGGAGTCTTGATTCAGCTTCGTAGTCGTGCTCTAGCAAAACATTTTCGAGATATCGCGGGATATCAGCTTCAAGCTTCTCGTACGGCAGTTTTTCCAAAGAATGCGAAGACATATTAATGACTTCAGCTTTGCCCTGCGAGAACTTGTGCTTGTCGGCAGATGACGAATATGAAGATTTCTCGGGCATATCAAGATTCACGATCCTCGGATATGAACCTTCAGTCCTGTCGACTGCAGAAGTGCCGAGTCCCATGACAAGCCTTAACATGCCGGCTGTCGGATCAGAATCCTTCATGACCCTGTATGGACTGTACGAATAACCGACGCCCGCTGCGCATGGCATGTAATATGAACCATAGTAAGAACCTGACACACGCTGTATAAGAAGCGCCATCTGCTCGTCACGCTTATCAAGGCCTCTCCTCTTGCGGTAATCAAGCGCGGACATGCTCATCGAGCTCGCATAAACTGTCTTGATCGCATTCTCGAACTCTTCAAGACGCTCGTCCATCGACCCCCTGTTTACGCAGAAGACCGACTCGTATTTACCTGCAAATGCATTGCCGAAGCCGTCTTCAAGGATACTGCTCGACCTGATGATGTAAGGATCCTGGCCGTAGTACTTGATGATGCGAAGGAACTGCTCGCGCATAGGGCCGGAGAACTCCCCTTCCATGATCTTCTCCGCAAACTCTTCCGCAAGGGTAAAGTAGCCCTCTTCAGTACGCTGCTTGATCCTCAGATCCCACAGCTTGTTGTCAACGATATAAGTGTAATAAAGGTCCGAACCGACATAGAATGAATCGTGCGGCTCAAGATAATCCGCAATGTCCGGTTCCCTGTTCCTGATTATCGCTCTTGCAAGCAGCATGCCGCACGATTTGCCGCCGATCATGCCGGTTCCTATCATGTGATCTCTTACTGCAAAATAATCTTCAGGCGTGAAATTTCTCTTAACCATCTCACGCATCTTCTCATCACGTGTCATCATGATATTGCACATTCTTGAGCACTCTTCGGTAATATCAACCCGGCTCTCGTGAAGAATCCTGGTTCGGTTAAAGAACCTGTCCCACGAATCCGCGAACTGCTCTTCTGCAGAGCGCTGCGCCTGGCCTAATGTCTGATAGAATCTGCTCGATTTAACGCCGTCTAAGATCGGCTGGAACTTTCCCGTATCAGGCTCATACGTGTGTGGCAGAAACATCGTGTCGGAATTTCTGTTCCACACCTTCTGAGGCCTTACATATATATTCTTATTGTCAGAATAAACGTCGATAAAAAGCTGCGTCGTATCAAGGATCTTGTTGATCGCGTGCACAGAATGTTTTCCCCTGATGATCGGGAAAAATGCGACCGTATCAAGAATGAAAAGGAACGGACACGTGACCTTAAAGAAGTTACCCATCATGAGATCCGTCGCCCACGCGGTCTGAAGTTCTGACAGGCAGTCGAAAACATAGAATGCATCGAAGCCCTCTTTCTCAATGACGTTATGAATATCGACCGTAAACGTCTCAAACCTGTGCGATAAAGGTATCTCGACAGTCTTGATCTCAGGACGGTCTTCAACAAGCGGTTCATGACTCGCGAACCTGAAATATATAATGTTGCGCTTATCCTTTACCGCCTGTTCGACATAGGGCTCCATGAACAGCTTAAATTGGGACAGGTCAGACACACGCCAAACAACATTGTCTCCAAGCCTGATGTTATCGAATGCCGTATCCATCTCCGGAATACCGCTCAAGATCCTGTCAAATGCTGCCATGGTACCTGCCTCCTTTATTTCAGTATAAAGGCAAGCATTATCATTCAGGCATACTTTCTCGGAATAGGAATAATGCCGTTTAAGAATAAATAGAAATGCGTCAGATCACTTTGTAAGAACGCTGTCCCGTGCCATCGAGATTATTTTCGAGCGCGCAAAATTATAATCCCTTTCCAGTCCGGATGCAGCTTCTAAATACGGCTTTAAGCGCGACCTGAGTTCTTCACGTTCAAGGCGGGTTTCTTCGTACATGTCCACAAAATCGGAATATACTTTTACCTTTGTGCTGATAACGTCCAACTGCTTATTGATGACCTTTTGTTTATGCCTGTTCACAGCGAGATCTTCAAGCGCGTCAATACAATTCTGCAAACGCTTGAAATACTCTTTGTCCTGCTCTTCAGAATCAGAAACTGCCTTACGCAATCCTTCACGGGCATTCCTTAAGCGTGTCGGCGTCAGTTCGTCAGATATGCATATATCGCTGACTTTCGTCCATCTTCCGGCACAAAGGATGCGGCCTAAAAGGCTCTCAAAATCCGAAGGTTCTGCCATAAGGATATGGCTGAATCTTTTATCTGCCTCAGCAAAAAATCCCATATTCATCGAATTTAAAGCCTTCTCGTGAGGCAGTCCGAAGAATAGCGAGATACCGTACGCGACACCGCACGAACCGCATTCATAAACGCGCTTCTCCATATCAAGGCTTAGACCGGCTCCGCATTTTGCACACAGAATGGTCTTATCAGACAGTTTGTAAGAACTGTCATCTTCTGCCTTTGTCCCGGTCTTGTAAGGCTCAGTATCTTCTTCATATTCAGGCTCGATTGCAGTAAGTTTTTTATATAGATCCGAATAATACTCTTCAAGCCATTCGATCTTTGATACTATCACATTCTTTTTTATCTCATTTTTCTCAACCTTATTCTTAAGTTCTTTATGGTATTTTGCGCTTCCTATCTGCACCCCGATAGACAATAGTATAAGCAGCACGGGAATCAGCAAGAACTTACCCATTTCAAATACTGCCTCCGAGTCACCATGTGAGAGAATGCAGAATGCAATCACTAATGCGGTCAGCACACCTAGGTACACAAAAAGCCATATTATATATTTTGTAAACACCTTGCTGCTGGTACCGTCCAGCGTTCTGGAGACGTTATCTAACAGTTGCTTAGATCTTTTCGATTCCATCTCGCTGCGGATCTTCTCTAACTGCTTGAGTTCTTCAACCTTATCGGTCATTTGGGATATGGTATCGAAGTATTCCGTATTTCTCTTACCGGAGAAATCCATTGCGTTATCAAGTTCTTTCCTTATCCTGTCAAGATTAGCCTTCTTCAGGATATTAATATCCGAGAGTTCTTTTTCCGAAGTTACCATGATCGTACTTAAGAGCATCCCGCGCAAGGCATTAAAGCTTCTGGAATCTTCTGCCAGAATGGTTTTATATTTCTCCTTTGCAGCATTAAACTCACGGCGTTCGAGACACGCATCTGCCTGACTTAAAAGTTCATTTCCGTGAAAATCAACGGAACTGAATCTCGTTCCGCAGAAAGGACAATCGAAGAACTCCTGATCGGAATCAAAGATCAGTATACCGGCACACTTTGAACAAGTGTAACTCTTTAAAACCGCCATAGAACTCTCCCCCTTAGTCCAACAGTTGAGATAATTATACAAGAAAAATCAGCAGACTTTTATGTTCATAAATCCGCATTTGGATAAGGTTACTATAAATCAATCGTTATAGTTCATCATTATATCCTTTTCTCGAACTCATCAAGATTTAACTCCTTCTTCAACTCCTCCTTAGACGGCATATACGGGAGATATTTTGCAGTGAAAATCTGTTGGTTTCCTTCCGGCAATGTATACTCTACTAACGTGTCACTTTTATCTGCACACAATACTATTCCGATAGGCGGATTATCTCCATCGTTCATCAACTGTCTTGTATAGAAGTTTACATACATCTGCATCTGACCGATGTCCTGATGTGTAAGTTCTCCGATCTTTATGTCTACAAGAACAAAACACTTAAGGATGTAATTGTAGAACACCAGATCGACATAGAAATGACGACCATCGATATCAAAATGCTTTTGTCTTGCGACAAAAGAATAACCTTTCCCAAGTTCAAGCAAAAACTTCTGCAAATGATCTATCAGAGCCTGCTCTAAATCGGATTCGTAAAAATGCTCATTTGCGGGAAGCTCCAAAAATTCCAGTACATACGGATCCTTGATTATCTTTTCATATTCAGGCTTTGGCTCAAGTTTATTGATCTCATCTGCAACGCTTGCCTTATCTTTGCTGGCAAGGATTCTCTGGTAATAGAAAGAATTGATCTGCCGGTCTAACTGTCTAGAACTCCATCCGCATGCTATCGCTTCTTCGAGATAAAACTGTCTGGCGGTTTCATCTTTGACTCTCATAAGGCTGCGGTAATGGGTCCAGCTTAATTCAGGACGCAGTGCGTCCTGAATTGGAAATACAATATAGAACTTACGCATTTTACGTAAATTGCTTTCATCATATCCCTTTCCAAATTCGCCAGACAACTTCTCAGCAAGATACATCAGTAGCTGCTTTCCGTACGCAGCGCGATCGCTTTCTCCGCATACCTCATAGATTTTCTTGCCTATATTCCAATAGGCTGTGACCATAGCAAAATTAACTGCCTTGTTAACCTGGGTTTGAGCCTCAACAACATACTCTCGTACAGTCTTATAAGTCTCCTGAGCAACAATATCATTGGGTTCTTCGTTCGATTTCTTTACTAAGTCCTTTGACATATGATCTTCCTTTCTTTTATGACAGTAACGCTATCATAAACGTATCGTAGAATATATGTTCATATTACCAAACGCATCATTCCATTATTGGGACTATGTATATAATTGCAATAAAAAACCGTTACTATTCACAGTTTCAAAGGTATCACAAACAAATTATACCATTTATCAGCAAAACACGTGACGATTTCTTGTGAGTGTAAAAAACCTCGAAAGCCTTGAAAAATAAGACTTTTTCTTCACAAAACACTTGACTTCTA
>JAFRRJ010000025.1 GCA_017428155.1 Clostridiales bacterium
ACTTCTACATCATTGTTTCCGCAGTACTTGCAATAGACATCTTTAGTTTCCTGTTTACTATTGAAGTCCAGCCATAGCTCTTTACCGTTATTTTCAAATCTGAAATTTCTACAAACATACTGTTGGAAAACGAGCTGAATCTTTGTATTATTAGTATCTAGGAGCATAAGTCTAATCCTTTGGTTTTGTTTTAGCAGATTAAACTTTAAGGATCTTATGCTCCTTTTTCAATTACTTATTCCCACGATTTCCGTGAAGAACCTTTTTTCGTCACAAGATTTGTCAAAACAAGCGATTTTGACTATTTTTGTGACGATTTGGGGCTTTTTCAGTCACAAGATTTGTCAAAACAAGTGGTTTTTTCAACTTTTCTTCCAACATTTTGGCAAAAAAAGCTGGAAGAAAGTTGAGCGGTTTCCATATAACAGGGAATCCGCTCCTCTCCCAGGATCAAAAAGGCTGTCCCACATACATGAGACAGCCCGTAAGATTCATATACTTTATTCAAACTTATGCGTTCGGATCAGCAGGTGCAGCGGGGGTATATGGTGCTGCGGGCGCGGCTGGAGCAGCAGGAGCCACAGGTGCGGCAGGTGTCGGAGCAACCGGCGCAACAGGAGCAGGAGCTGCCGGAACTGCCGGAGGAATAGGTGCTGCGAATGCGTCTGCAACTGAAGGTCCGTCAAAAGTAACTGCAGGCGCTTCGGGTACGGGAGCTTCGGCAAGAGCTGCTTTGCGCTTCTTCTTTTTGGTAAGGATTATGATAAGAACGGCTGCGCCCGCGCCGAGTACGAGAAGGACAGCGGCAGGGATGCCGATGATAAGAGCGTAGTTGATCAGCGTGAATTCGATCTCGATCGTGTCTTCTTCCATAAGATCCCATGTATATGTCTTGCCGTCTCTGGAGACGTCTGTCGCGTTATTGTCTTTTGCTTCGACAGGGAGCTGAATGACCACTTCCATGAATCCGTCATAATCATCGAGATCACCGGCTGACATGCCCGATGCTTCGAGTGTTGCATTTGTATCCCACTCGATGGTGTAGGTCATGCCCTTCTTCTCGATCGTGAACTCTTTGAATCCAAGATCGTCCAAAGCATCCACGGCTAAAACATCCGGAAGATCAGTAAGCTTTACATTCTTTATGCTGAATGTATAGCCCTTATATTCGTCATCTTTATACTTCTCGCAAGTCCAGCCCTCATCTCCGAGATCTTTTGCGATCTCCTTCATCTCCTTTTTGAGATCATCATCGTAGAGTTCCTCGTGGTATGCATAGACAAGAGAGAGGTCGGTCCTTCCGCTGCGCTTTACGGTCATGGTCGTACGGTATCTGACGCAGCCTGTAAGGCAGAACATTGCCATCAGAACTGTGATCAATACAGATAGTGTTTTGGTAAGTGTTCTTCTCATAGTGAACTCCTTCTGCGTAAATTGGAATGCTTCACATTACTATCTTAACAAATCAGCGGACTGCTCAGTTAAATGTATATATTCTTATGTGCTCGAAAAATAACCTTGTCAGTTAAGCCTTGCTCCGCATGAATTGCAGAAATTACTGCCCGGAGTAACGGGGGTTCCGCAGTTGTAACAGTAATTAACTTCTGTGGAAGGCTCCGGCTGTGCCTGTACTGTCTGGGGCGGAGCATATCGTGCCTCAGCTGCCTTCGCCCGTGCTTCGGGGGAAGGAACAAAAGCCTGTATGGGAGCACCTGTTACAGGATCCAGATAATCCTGGAGAGGAAGGCCTGTTACAGGGTCGACTTTTGTCTCTACCGGTTCTCCGGTAGCAGGATCGATAACGACAGGAGCGCCTGTGGTAGGATCTATCGGGAACTGCTGCGGCTGACCGTATTGCGGGTATGAATTGTAAGTACCCGGTGGGTTGTATGCAGGTGCCCCGTTAAGTGTAGTGTTCATGGTGCTTTTGGGAATAGGTGCAACATAATCCCCTTGAGGGACGAACTTGGCGCAAAGCCATGAGATAAGACCACCGACTGCCGCAAAAGCAACACCTATGAGCATTGCCAGGAAAGACTCATAGCCTCTGACAATTCCGAAGATGAAACCTGCCAGTTCAAAATGAAACCACAAAATAAAGGTGAGAGCTATAAACCCTCCGGGTTTTCTGCCTTTTGCAAGAGCGTTTTCCCGGTTCTTTTTAACAAGATAGAATAAAGCTAAAAATTCTAACATTTCCCTTCTCCTTTTTATCCCGCGATGCACATTTTCGCGCTAATGACAAAAGTATGTGGTTTATGACATCACAAGTCAATAGTGTTGCAATTTCAAGACGTCAAGAGCAAATACTTTACACCGCTTACAAGTTGTTTTCCTTTTGAAGACAGATATTTACATTATCCTTACCGCTTGGTGACTTGTGGGTAATCAATAAAAAACCTGTTTATAATCACGGCAAATGGCTGGGAATGGCTCTCAGCTACACGTGTTTTGCTAAAAATGCGAAGAGCGAGGAACAACATATGAACAGAAAATTTGTCTTAAGCGCACTGCTGTCCCTGACCGTCGTTTTCGCTGCTACAGCGATTATCGGAGGTATCAAAGTAAAAGCCGAAGGCGATGTTATTGATTCGGGAACCTGCGGAGAAGAAGTAACCTGGACACTGGACAGTGATTACCAACTTATCATCAGCGGCTCCGGAGTTATGGCCGATTACGAATGGTACGATGATACTCCCTGGGCAGATTACAGAACGCAAATTACAGGGATCGAGATCGGAGACGGCATCACCAGAATAGGCAATTATGCCTTCTCAGGCTGCACTTCCGTTACTGACGTTACTATTCCTTCAAGCATCACCTATATCGGTGAGGATGCATTCTATGAAAGCACCGGAATAGAGGATGTTTATCTCAGAGTAACAGATCCTTCCAACTTCACATGGAATGAATCGGGAAGAGATGATTTTAAACCAAATAATGATACAACTCTCCACTATTACAGGGGACTCAATTTTGGTGATAAATTGAGCAAAGTCCGTGCAACATATGTTGATGACCTCTATTTTGAAGAGAATATGTACAATGGCATAATCTGGAAAATCACTTTGTCCGGAGAAATGGAGATAGAGTTCATTGGTGATATGGAGGATTTCACTCCAGGCGGTGCACCGTGGGCAGATTATGCAGACAGGATCACTTCGATCACGATCTACGACGGCCCGACTTATCTTGGTGCATATTCATTTGAAGGCTTTTCTTTGATAACTGAGATCTCTCTTCCGTCCTCCCTGTTAAAAATAGGCGAAGGTGCTTTTAAGGATTGCTCAAATCTTGAATATGTCTATTTTTCTACTAATGTAAAAGAGATCGGAGACAGTGCTTTTGAAGGATGCACAGCACTCGGATCGGGCGACTATGCGAACGGCACTGTGGTCTTCCCTGAGACTCTTCAGAAGATCGGCAGCAATGCATTTAAGGGTTGCTCAAATCTCACATCATTAGCATTCCCGGCTAATCTGAATTATATCGGTGAAGATGCATTCTATCTTTGCACAGGCATTACGACCATCGACTGCACGGTCAAACCCGGCAATCTCACATGGCTGGATTCCAACAGCAATGACTTTATGGATTCAAAAGGAACCATCTGTTATGTCGGCAGCATCATTGTTGACGACTTTGAAACCAAGTTCAGCGATGTCAACGTTACATTTGAAGGCAAATTCATAGCCGGAGACGAAATACCGGGTACAGGTGTCAGTTGGATCCTTGACGGTGACGGAACCTTGTACATCAACGGAAACGGTGATATGCCTAACTACTACGAGCCAACACAGGTTCCCTGGTACAATTACAAAGACAATATATACAGCATCGTTATCGAAGACGGCATTACCTCTGTAGGCTGGAACGCTTTCAACAGCCATAATAAGGTATCGTCAGTTGAGATTCCCGATACAATTACGAACATCGGTCAGCGTTCTTTCCTTGGATGCGGACATATCACATCAATTGATATTCCTGGAAGAGTTACACAGATTGGCGAGCGTGCTTTCTTCAGCTGCGGAGGACTCAAATCCGTAACAATGGGAAACGATGTAGATAATATCGGAACTGGTGCATTCTCCGGATGCGAGAGTCTCCAAAGCATCAATCTCTCGAACAACTTGTTTGAAATTTCTGACAGCACATTCTATGAGTGCAAAAGTCTCACATCTATCAATATTCCGAGAAGTGTTGTTTTTATCGGTCCCAATGCATTTGAACGATCCGGTCTGGTATCCGTATCTATACCTGAAGGAGTTGAGATCATTGACAGATTCGCTTTCCAGAACTGTTCAGGTCTTGCTTCTGTAACCATCTCATCGACAGTCCGGAATATCGGCTTTGATGCATTCTACGGATGTGATTCCTTAACTGATGTATATTGCTATGCTTCACCTGATTCTGAAGAATTTAATTGGACAGAAGGCAGCTGCGACGATTTTATCAATGACGGCTCTGACAAGACCAAGTGTCACGTATCCAGTGATGATGTTGACGCTTTCATAGCAATGTTCTCGACAGGCAATGAGGACACAGACGTCAACGTTGAATTTGTCGGCGATCTTGCTGAGGACATCGGCGAAAAGCTTAAGGGCTACTCATTAAGTCTTGAAGGCGACATCGGTGTCAACTTCTTCATGAAGCTTGACGAGGATCTCGCTTCAAGCAGCAGTGCCAAGATGGTGTTTACGATCTCCAGCATCGACGGCTCCGAATCAAGAACGCAGGAAGTCTACGTTAATCCCCAGTCAAATTCCAAGCTTGCTTATGCAAAGACAGAGGGAGACAATTATATCTTCAAGTGCAGAGTCTACGCCAAGGAAATGACATCCTTGATCTCTGCCCAAATAGTTGACGGTGACAGAAAGGGCAACGTCTATACCTACACTGTCCAGTCTTATGCAAAATATATTCTGAATCACTCCTCTGAATTCGAAGACGAGCAGGAAATAGTTAAGACAATGCTTCACTATGGAACATATACCCAGATGTACTTTGCCGATTACAACAGTTCTAACTATGCAGACTCAGTAATCGATTACTATGAAGAAGTTCCGATCATCACAGATTATTCAATGCTCAGAGCATATTCAGGCGACGGTTCTATAGCAGCCGGTGTAAGCTTAAGATTAACATCGGCAAACCTCGTTCTCGATTCTGAGACCATCATGAATCTTAAATTCGCAGGCGCATCTGATTATTCAGGTCTTATCTTCAAGCTTAACGATCAGACCAAGCTCTCCTGCAAGATATCAGGTGATACGGCAACAGTAACAGTCCGCAACATCCCTGCACATAAAATCAATGACGACTATGTCATCTATGTCTACGACGGCAAGACTCTTTTGGGTACCGTTACCTACAGCCCTATGTTCTACTGCTACAACGCTATCGTAAGACCTGAGTCAGAGGACAGAACTCCGATATTAAAGCAGAACGTCAGCGCTTATATCTACTTCTATGAAGCTGCCGTCAATTACATCAACAAATAATGAGCGAGGTGATAATTATGGAACAAAAAGAAAGATATGAATCAGTTGAAATGAACATCATCGCGTTCGATATTCAGGATGTGATCGCGACTAGTTCAAACGACGGATGGCCGGAAGAAGGAATCTGACCGGCTAACAGATCTGATCATCATGACGGTGCCTCAACGGCACCGTCTTTTTTGCATCAGAGAAATGACGGGTTTTTTTGGAAGCAATGTTTCTCGAGCTTTCAGAAATATAAAAAATCAGGTCGGTGCACATGGACCTTAAGCCCCTAATATTACAAATAGGATAAATATTACAGTTTAGTAGTGTGATTCTCAAGAAGAAGTTATAATATCATCATGGGGTTGAGGGTTCTTCAGCCCGCGAGGTTAGGGTATTTTTTCATAACGGGGAGTTAACCATGAATAAGAGAAGACTATGGAGCGTCCTGCTCACATTTGCAATTGTTGTTGCAATGGTTTTCGCTGTCGGCGGAATCTCAAGCGCAGACACCGAACCTGCTACTGTCACACTTAAATCCGGCATCGGATCAGGAGATGACATCGTATTTTCGACTGACAATCCGGATTGCGTAACAAACAGAACGTCTGAATGGTTAAGATTTATGTTCCTCAAGACCGATGACGGCTGGTCTTTCAAGCTTGATAGCGTTCTGCCTTCCACTTTCAGCAGCCCGGAACGTTATCCATTTGTCGGATGGGACGTTGCTGAAAATTACTCCGACACGGTCCTCAATCTTAAGCCCGGCGATAACATAGTTGTTACTGCCGTATGGCAACCTTCCGGAGAGTGCGGAGCAAACGGCAGTTTTTTATTGTGGCGCCTTGAATCGAACGGAATGCTCAGGATCGTAGGATATGGAAATATGGCGAATTATACGTCATGGGATCCGGCTCCCTGGTATGACTTCAGAGATCAGATAACACAAGTCGGACTTGCTGATACTGTTACTTCCATCGGTGACTATGCTTTTTGCGGATTTACCGGTCTTACAGACTTCATCATTCCCTCAAACATAACTTACATCGGAGAAGATGCGTTCTATGACTGCACTAATATTTCAGATGTATATTGCTATGCTAATCCGGCGAACCTGACTTGGAACGACGGAGGCTATGATGATTTCAAGCAGGTGTATTCCTATGATGATATGACCCGCTTGCACATACTGGACGGTTTCTATGAAACCGGAAATATTGATGCAAATGTTGTAATTAATTATGACCTTTACAGAGCGGAAGGTTCATGCGGCGATAATGTCACATGGGGAATAGACGGAAACTACAAGCTCTATATTCGGGGTAAAGGCGATATGACCGATTACGCTTCTGCAGGAAGTACCCCCTGGTGCAAATATGCCGGTCAGATAAAAGAATTAGAAATTGAGTACAGTGTTACTTCGATCGGTGATTATGCGTTCGCTGATCTCACAAATTTGGAAAAAGTGGATTACCGGAGAAGCAAGCAGGACTTTACTATCGGTGCATATGCCTTTAAGGGCTGTTCTTCACTTAAGACGTTCAACAATAACAGCACTGATCCGACAGCTATACTTTACGCAACTTCCATAGGTGATGGCGCATTTGAAGGCTGCAGTTCGCTGCCGGAGATCCATTTGGCCGCCAAAACCACTTATATCGGCGCTGATGCATTTAAAAACTGCACCGGTTTTACTGAATTCTCGATTCCCGCAAATGTAACCTATATCGGCGAAGATGCATTTAAGGGATGCACGAACATTTCTCTCGTTAACTGCTATGCGAACCCCGACACGCTTGAGACCTGGGCAGATGAAGACTGTGATGACTTCATGCCCTCCGGCGCTACAAAGTGCTACGTTGCGTCAAAATACTACTATGATTTCTGCGATATTTTCTCTCATGTAAATATCAGTTTTGCTTCACACACGATCGATAACGGCGGATTCTGCGGAAACAATGCAACATATTTTATTGACGGTGACGGTACGCTCTATGTAAACGGCACCGGCCCCATGGCTGACTATAATTCAAACAATGATACACCCTGGGACCAGTATAGAAAAATGGTCACCAAGATCGTAATTGCTGAAGGCATTACCACGATCGGCGAAAATGCATTCTGCGAATTCAACAATCTCTTAACGGTTGAGATCCCCTCAACTGTAACCAGTATTGGAGACTGGGGATTCGGAAATGCTTTCGCTATGGAACCGCTTACCATTCCTTCCACAGTCAAATCAATCGGAGATCATGCTTTCAACTGCGTTAACTTTGATTCCATTATTATCTCGGAAGGTGTTGAGCGCATCGGAAAATATGCATTTGCCGAGACTTTCCTCAAATCGGTAACCGTACCTGCCTCCGTAACATATCTTGGAGAAGGTGCTTTCGAGGAATCCCAACTCGAATCCGTAACCATCCTCGCTAATATTTCGAAAATCGAGGAGGCGGCTTTTTATTGCTGCAGCAAGCTTTCGTCTGTCACTCTTCCCGAAAGTGTCAAAACAATCGGCACCGGTGCTTTCTATAATTCCGGTCTTACCACTGTTGATTTTCTTGACGGCGTGGAAACAATAGATATATTTGCATTCTCGTGTTGCGAGAATCTGTCATCGGTCATAATTCCCGATACAGTAACCACTATAGATGATTCCGCTTTTTACGGGAACAAAAACCTTGTTTCAGTAACGCTTCCTTCCAGTTTGACCTTTTTAGGCGAAAGCGCTTTTCAGGATTCAGGTCTTAAATCGATCACCATCCCCGGCAATATCAAAACGATCAGCAAGTCTGCTTTTGCCGAAAGCAAAGATCTCATGAACGTCACTATACTTAACGGTGTTGAGAAGATTGATGACTATGCATTCTCCGGCTGCAAAAATCTTGTTACGGTAACGATTCCTGCCAGTGTTAAATATATCGGAGACGATGCGTTCTGGAACTGTACCAGAGTAACCGACGTATACTGCTACGCAGTCCCTGATGATGATTTTGATTGGCCTGAGGGAAGATTCGATGATTTCAGCAGAAACTCTTCAGCCAGAACAAAGTGCCATGTATGCAGTGAGTATCTGGATACATATCTTGACAGATTCTACTATAAGGTCAACGTAGACTTCACGGGCGATCTCGTTCCGAGTATCGGAGAGACTCTCAAAGGTTATTCTCTGAGTCTTGAAGGCGACATCGCAGTTAACTTCTATATGGACCTTGATGAAACCCTTGCTGCAAGCGATACCGCAAAGGTCGTATTCACCATCTCAAGTCTCGACGGCAGCAAGACAAAAACACAAACAGTCTATGTCAACCCTCAGTCCGACGCCAACAGGAACTCAGCATATATCGAAGACGGATATTATGTCTTCAAATGCAGAGTCGCAGCAAAGGAAATGACATCGATCATAACTGCCCAGATGGTCGACGGCAACTCAAAGGGAAATAAATACGAGTATTCTGTTCAGAAATACGGACAATTCATATTGAATCATTATTATATTGCAAAATATGAAGACGCGAAGGAAATCGTAAAAGCCATGCTCAACTATGGTGCATACTCGCAGCTTTACTTCAATTACAATCTTGAAAATCTTGCCAACTCCGTCTTTGAATATGAATACGAGCGTGAAGTAGACATGATCGATGTATCTGAACTCAGAGCATTCTCCGGCAGCACTGTAGTCGGTCCATGCGGTCTCAGACTTAAGAGCGCCAACCTTGAGCTCGAGTCAGAGACAGTACTGAATCTCTATTTTACAGACGTCGAGGGCTGTGATCACCTGAACTTCAAGCTTGATGACGGAACTGAAGAAGGCAAGGTCCTCCCCTGCAAATTCTATGATGACGGCACGGGTAAGACGATCGCAAGAGTAACGATCAGGAATATCCCTGCTCAATCAATAAACAACGACTTCAAGATCAATGTTTACGAAGGCACGGGTTATGCCGGTACCATTACCTACAGTCCGATGAACTACTGCTACAATGTAATAAGCAGACCGGTAACCGCAACCAGAACAGAGGCATTGAAGTTAAATGTCAGTGCGTATATACTGTTCTATCAGAAGGCAGCAGAATATGTTAGCAATATATGAGGAGATAAGCATGAAACATAAGGAACTTTACAGAGCAGTTGAGCTGGACGTGATCACATTCGCTTCTGAGGACGTTATCGTTACGAGCGACAGCGACAACACTACTCCGTTCGAAGATGAAAACTAATAGTCGCTTAAAGGATTCAGATCAACATTTCAGAGCCCTCTGCCGTTTGGCGGAGGGCTTTTTTGTGTTCCGTTTTCGGGTGCCGGCCTTAACAGCTGCTGTCACCGTGTGTAACATTCCCCGGCCAGGGTCTCACCGTTTTCGTGGCGCATGAAGTAACGTTTTCGAGCTTCTCAAAACAGTCATTCTTATCCATGTCCTTTATGTTACATATAGGATAATTATTATAATTTTATGGTGCATTTCTCAAAAAGAAGTTATAATATCGGCATGAGCCGAGGGTTACCCCGGTATGTTAGTTTTGGGATCATATAAAGGCGAAGCGCGGAGATTTTACCATGAGAAAAAAGCATTTATGGAGCACCCTGCTCACTTTCGCTGCGGTAGTGACAACGGTCATTGCATTCAGCAGCATGACAGTATTGGCAGATGGAGACAACATAAGCCTTTCAATAGATGAATTTACTATTGAACACAGCGGCTATTCTTTTGTTGATTACCAGATCACCAATATCGAATTCGAAGAATACTGGGACGAATATGACACGGGGCGTGTCTATAATCCCGATCAGGTCTACTTCAAATTCTTCGGCGATACGCTTAAAGACGGGAGTAACAGCATTGATTTTGAAGTGACTGATAATGATTACTACCATAGTCAGATATGCTCAAGCGGTTACGGCTTAAACGGTGTAGGGCAATCATGCCCCTTATATCTTTATGTCGATCCTGACGCTTACAGGGCAGCAGAACCCGGCAGATATACCGGAAAGTTAAAGATTGTCCCTCAATGGTATGAAAACTATGATTATGCTTATGAAGGTGACCCGATCTATATTGATATTTCAATGGTCATTAAAGAAAAGGCCGGCGAAAGTATCGAGTGGTATTTTGATGACAGCATGAAGGTTCTGACCATAGACGGCACAGGAGCGATGAATGATTTCGACACCGCAGAACTTGCACCATGGTATGGTATAAAGGATGAGATCGACCGCGTTGCAGTCATTGGCGGCGTTACTTATGTCGGCAGCAATTCATTTGCCGGCTGTTCAGCTCTTAAGACTGTATATCTTTCAAAAACTGTTACTTCCATAGCTTCAAATGCGTTTGCAGGATGCACCGGTGTAAACAAGGTGACCATTTGCAGCAATCCCGGTGATCTTTCCTGGAATCTCAGCGGTTTTGGTTCCTCAACAACATTCAAGGTTCCGAGAAGGTTTTTAACAGCATATCAGAACAAGTATTCCGGCAAGACTTTTGAAGAATATATTCTCAAAGAAAACAGTTCATGCGGTTCCAATGCAAGCTGGATGATCGATGGCGACAACGTACTGGTCTTCAGCGGAACAGGAAGCATAACCGACTACGGTTCTTATGACAATACACCCTGGTACGACTATCGTAACAGCATTGATGAGATCGTTATTTGTGACGGGATCGAAAGCATCCCTTCTTATGCGTTCTACCAGTTTACAAAACTGACTTCAATCTCAATTGCCGACAGCGTAACAAAAATCGGGAAATATGCTTTCAGCGGCTGTAATAAGCTGGGATCCATCACACTCCCCGCAGGTCTTTCTGAGATTGATTATGCAGCTTTCGAATTGTGTAATAACCTTAAGACCATAGTAATTCCGGAAGGCGCAACCACTATCGGTGACAGAGCATTCCTGAATTGTACCGGCATCGAATCCGTCGTCATTCCTGAAAGTGTTACCTCCATTGGCAACAGCGCTTTTTCCGGCTGCAGTAATCTTGTATCCGTAAATATACCAAGTGGAATTAAACGCATCGAAAATTACACGTTCGCAGAATGCGCTTCATTAACATTGATCGACATTCCCGCCGGCGTGAAAGAAATAGGCAGTTATGCTTTCTATGAGTGCTACAAACTCGAAAAAGCCGATCTTCCTCAAGGATTAGAAAAGCTGGGGTATGGAGTATTTGACGACTGCTATAGTCTCAAATCCATCTCAATTCCGTCAGCAATAACAGAGCTTGGCTACGAGTTGTTCCAGAATTGTGACAGCTTAACTGAGGTAACCATTCCTTCAACTGTTGCCAGCATAGGAACAAACACTTTTTATTCATGTGATAATCTCAAAAAAGTAATTATAGAAGAAGGTATAATTAGTATCGGTCAGAATGCTTTTTTGGGATGCAGTAAACTCGAGACGGTATCGCTCCCTGACAGCCTTTGGAGTATTGGCGGCAGCGCATTCAGTGGATGCACGTCATTAACCGGTGTTGTTATTCCTGAAGGCGTGCAGAGTATAGGGAATTATTCATTCTATGAATGCGATTCTCTTACATCAATAACCATCCCCTCTTCCGCAGAGGTCTCAATATATGCATTTGCATGTTGCGACGGATTAAAAACCGTTGTTTTCGCCGACGGATGTACTACGATTCCGGAAGGCATATTCCAAAACTGTACTTCTCTTGAATCCGTAACGATCCCTGACAGTGTCACTTATATCGGATACTCCGCTTTCTATGGATGCAGCGCTCTTGAATCAATTACGATTCCCGGCAGTGTTACGGAGCTCGGTAACTTGGCATTCCAGTACTGCGACAATCTGAAACATGTTACTCTCGAAGACGGTATTAAGATCATAGGCTCCCAGTCATTCTACGGCTGCTCAGCTCTTGGGACTATTATCATTCCCAGCACAGTAAACACTATCGGATCATATGCATTCTCTTACTGCAGTTCTATGACTGATGTTTACAGCTTTGCTGATCCGGTCGTTCTGAACTGGTATAGCTGCAGCTCCTGTTTCAAAAATGAAGGATCTACAAAATGCCATGTCCTTAATTACTATCTCCAGGATTATAGATCATATCACGGCGATCTCAATGCTATCTATGTCGGAGATCTAAACAGCATTAACATGGGCGCAGGAACACATCTTTACGGTTATTCCCTGAGCCTCGACGGCAGCATCGGCGTTAACTTCTACATGACACTTGATCCCAATTTAAGAGAACCCGGCAGCAATGCCTACATGCTGTTCACGGTGAACGGTTATACTCAGAAAGTTCCCGTTAAGGATATTACTCCCGACGACCAAGGATACTATGTCTTTAAGTGTAAGATCGCCGCAAAGGAAATGGCTGACGTCATCAATGCAAGGCTCTACATTGATGATTCCATCCCGACTGATGCCGAATACAATTTCTGTGTAAGGCAGTATGCAAGCTATATCCTGAAGCGCCCCGCTCTCTACAGCAACGAAACAGTAAACCTGGTCAAAGCTATGCTGAACTACGGTGCTTACTCACAGCTCTATTTCAACCACAACACATCTAACCTTGCAAACTCGATCCTGCCTTATAACGAGCAGACAGTCGAAATAATTCACGAAGGCATGCTCAGACCTTATACGGGTAACGTATCGGTCAACGGAAGACTGACTTTTTACAGTGCGAGCCTCTCGACCGAATCGGAAACTGTCATGAACTTCTACTTCAAAGATTACGAAGGCTGCGATCACCTGAACTTCAAACTCGATGACGGTACTTCGGAAGGCAAGGTACTCGAACATTCCTTCTCAAACGGCGCTCTAAAGGTAAGAGTTCCCAACATCCCTGCCCAGTGTGCCGGCGATGACTACAAGATCGATGTCTACGAAGGCAGTGTGCTCATTGGCTCTGTTACATACAGTCCTGTAAACTATTGCTACAATGTAATACACAGAGAGATCACGCCTACCAGAACAGAGGCATTGAAACTTGAAGTCAGTGCATATATACTGTTCTATCAGAGAGCATTAGATTATGTTAGAAGCTTATAAGGAGATTAATATGGAGTTCAAAGAATCATACAAGTCAGTCGAGATGGATGTGATCACATTCTCTTCCACGGATGTCATCGTAACAAGCTCTGGTGACAACAACGAGTTGTATCCGGAGCAAAATGGCGGCTGAACTTAAGTTTACTTTCCCAAGCCCTCTGCTTCAGCGGAGGGCTTTTTTATTTGTGGTTTCCCGGACAGAGCAGTTAACCCCTAAAAAGTCGGACGCAGAGTTGAGCATTGGAAAAGGTCCTTCCGGCAGCGTCCGCAATAGCAATACTTACAAGGGCTGTCTCAAAAAGCCGACGGATAGTATCGCATGCAGGCAAAATATATGCCGTTTATGACCTTCTCGCCGGCCTAATGTTACAAACAGGATAAATATTATAATTTAATGGTGTATCAATTAAAAAGAAGATATAATACATTTAAAGCCGTGAGGGATCTCGGTCTGGTAGGTTTGTTTATTTTCACGCAAAGAATTGTGGGGTATCACCATGAAAAAGAAAACTTGGAGCACTATGCTCACTCTTATGTTCGTCGTGGCGGCAATTATGGCCATAAGCGGGATTACAGTAAATGCTGATCCGATAGCTGAAGGACAGGCCGGCGATGATGTTCACTGGAGTATCGAAAACGGCATTCTGACGATAAGCGGTTCAGGACCGATGTACGATTATACGCCATGTGAACAGCCGTGGTATTACTTCGATGCTCAGGAACTCGTAATCGAAAACGGTATAACATACATTGGCAGCAACGCTTTCTTTGATTATAACCACTTTGATTCTGTCACCATTCCTGACAGTGTAACCGCTATCGGAAATGACGCATTCAACGGATGTGGTAATCTTAAGACCGTAAACATCCCCGACAGCGTAACAGATATAGGTTCGGGAGTTTTTTCTCAGACAGGCATAGAATCGATCGTTATTCCTGATGGTGTGACGAGCATTAAGAAATCAACTTTCTATCAATGCACCTCTCTTGAAGATATATATATTCCTGACAGCATAACCGATATCGGTGATTATGCATTTTCCGGTTGCACTTCACTTAAATCTATCGTGATCCCCGAGGTTATCTCAAGCATTGGCACATATGCATTCCAGCGCTGCTCATCTCTTGATGATGTATATTTCCTTCCTATCAACAGTTTCTCATGGGACACTTCCAAAGCGGGCTTTAAAGCAAACAAGGGCACAAAATTCCACGTCCGCGGTAACGCTATTTATTCGTTTTATGATAGTTATCTCGGAGATGCCAACCTGACACTGGTTGATGACCTTGCAGGCAGAAACGCCCTCTGGAGCTATGACCCTGATACCACTACTCTTACGATCAACGGCACAGGCGACATGCTCAATATTTTTATGGGACCTTATGGTCAGCCCTGGAATAAATACTCAAACGAACTCACCACTATAGTTATCAGCAATGGAATCACATCTATCGGGGATTACAGTTTTTCATATTTTGATGAAATCACATCTGTTACTATTCCCGCAAGCGTGACTCATATCGGTATCAGTGCATTCCACGATTGCGATAATATCACGTCTGTTAATATGCCCGGTAACATAACCGGGATCTCTGACTATGCTTTCTATAGCTGCAACGCTCTGGAAAGTGTTACTTTCGGCGGAAATCCTGAATACATTGGTGATTATGCTTTCTATTTCTGCGAAAAAATTGAATCGATCGATCTTTCAGATGGTCTTCAAAGCATCGGCAGCAATGCATTTTGCAGTTGCAGCAGTCTCCAGTCAATAGATATTCCTGAAAGCGTTACCAGCATCGGGGAGTCCGCATTTGCATACTGCAGATCCATGGAGATGGATGGTCTTCCTTCCGGATTGACGAGTTTGGGAAACAGTGCATTTTCGCACTGCGAAAAAATAACTTCTGTTGTTATACCTGAAGGTTTAACTGTCATCCCCAACTACGCATTTAATTATTCAGGATTAACTGAAGTCACCATTCCTGAGGGTGTGACTAGGATCGGCGAGGGCGCTTTCAGAAACTGCAAAATAGTATCACTGGTTATTCCGTCAACGGTACAGACATGGGGTGCTCAATCCTTCTACGAGAACGAAAGCCTTACCACATTAACACTTACTGACGGCCTCACATGCATTGGTGTTGATGCATTCGAAGCCTGTGATGCTCTTACCGGACTCAATATTCCGGGAAGTGTTAAGAGTGTCGGCGATCATGCATTCTCCAGATGCACCTCTCTCGGAACACTAACACTCAACGAGGGAATCGAAAGTATCGGCTACGGTTCATTCAGCATTTGCCAGGCACTTGAATATGTAAAACTTCCGTCCACTCTGGCAACAATGGGCAATTTCCCGTTTAATGGCTGTGATAATCTTAAGACTATCGTATTTTCCGATGGCATAACGACCGTTCCGGATTATATGTTATCAGCCTGCTCAAGTCTTGAGACAGTAATACTCCCCGGCAGCATAACAAGCATCGGCGAAGGTGCTTTCTCCGGATGCGAATCACTTACATACGTAAATATTCCTAACGGTATTAAGCAAATTAAGAATTCCACTTTTGAATCCTGCAGTTCACTTACTACCATCACCATACCGGAAAGTGTGGAGTTGATCTGTGATAACGCTTTCCACGGCTGCATAAGCATGACTGACGTATACTGCTATGCTTATCCTTATTCCAACCTGTGGAATGACAGTAACAGCGATGAATTCAAATACCCTGTCAGTTCAGAAGATGAAAAGACAGTGTGCCATGTTCCCACTGACTATCTCATGGGTTACACATCTTACTGCAACTCCGTTAATGTTAAGTTCGTCGGCGGCGCAGAAGAGATCAACATGGGCAACGGCAACTCACATCTCTACGGTTACTCGCTGAGCCTCGATGGCAACATCGGAGTCAACTTCTACATGTCCCTTGACGAAGCAGTCACAGGAAAAAACAGCACAGCATTTATGCTCTTTACCGTTGACGGCAGAACACAGAAGGTACAGGTCAAGAAGCTTACCGCAAATGATGACGGCTATTACATTTTCCGCTGTAATGTAGCTGCCAAGGAAATGTGTGATCAGATCATTGCCCAGTTCTATCTCGCTGATGGCATTGAATCAGGTCCTTCTTACTCCTTCACAGTAAGAGATTATGCAGCTTATATCCTTAACCACAGAGCCAGCGGCGAGATCGGTCACGATCCTAAGGTCGTAGCTCTTGTAGAGGCAATGTTAAATTATGGTGCATATTCTCAGATCTACTTCGGATACAACACCGGCAATCTTGCTAACTCCATCCTTGATGAACCTGACCGTACAGTTTCTGCCGTACCTGTAGATAAGATCGATCAGTACGTCTACACAGGTGTCACACAATTCAACGCAGGCAACAGGTTCATCTCCTTTATCAGCGCATCGCTTTCAACTGAATCCGAACTCGTCTTGAACTTCTATTTCAAGGGTCTGCCTGTTGATACAGTTGTTACGTGCAACGGCAAGAAACTGAAGACCAGACTGTCAACTGACGGCTCTTATACCAAAGTTTCCATTACCGGCATTAAGATTCAGGACATCGATGAATACTTCACGATATCTTTCACTTATGGCGGTGTTGACTGCAGCCTCACATACAGCCCGATGAACTACTGCTACAACGTTGTAACAAGACCTTTGTCAGCTACACGTACGCAGGAACTGAAGGATGAGGTCGCAGCACTCTACTGGTTCTACAAGGCAGCAGAAAACTATATTGCTAATTAAGATTTGATGTAATAGTCGCTTAAAGGATTCAGATCAACATTTCAGAGCCCTCTGCTTTGGCGGAGGGCTTTTATATTGAAGTGCGACCGAATGCTTCATAAGGCAAGGATTTCTTCCCGCCCGGTTTTCGAGAAGGGCGCGAAAACAATGCACGCGGTATGAATATTTGATTACAAAACCAATGTTTACAAATCAATTTTACATTCTCTGTTATAATTCTATTGTTAATAGGTCATTTGTCTATGCTTTTGCACAAAATAAGGGGTTTCATTATGAAAAAGAACAAACTGTTGATCGCACTTCTATCTTTATCATTCGTTACCGCAACAGCTTTTGCTGCAGGCGGAATCGCGGTTTCCGCTGAAGATGCCGATTTGATCGACAGCGGTGTATGCGGAGAGAATCTGACCTGGACACTTGATAAGGATTATAAGCTGACAATAAACGGAACAGGTGCCATGACTGATTTCGTAGAGATAGACGCACCGTGGTTAATCTACGCCCATGATATAACGGCAATCGACATCGGAGAAGATGTAACAACTATCGGAGATTACGCTTTTGATGACTGTTGCAATTTCTCTACGATTACTATCCCTGAAGGAATAACTTATATTGGCAGAGATGCATTTTATTGTTGTTTTTGTGTAACCGATGTGTGGTGCTATGCTGACACCGATTCCCTTATCTGGGATGAAGCCGATTACGATGATTTCAAAGATGACGGCTCAACAGTTTGCCATGTCCGCTCCGGTGATTATCCGTCGTGTTTGTATGGAGTCAACGTAACTGTTGTACAGGACATACACATTGCAGGCGGAACATGCGGTGATGATGTGACATGGTATCTGGACTACAATAATTATCTCCATATTTCCGGCACCGGTGCTATGTATAACTATAGCTACGGAACAGCTCCCTGGTATGATTACAGAGACAGCATAACCGCCTTAGGCCTGGATTACGGCGTTACTTCCGTTGGCGATTACGCGTTTGCAGGTATTTCCACGCTCGGATCTTTTAACCTTTCGGACAGTGTTAAAAACATTGGTGATGGAGCATTTAAAGACTGCACAGGTATTACACAGGTTTATTCTCCGTCCGGTCTTCTTACGATCGGCAACAGCGCTTTCGAGGGCTGCACCGGAATCACGGGAGTAAATATCAGTAACAGTCTGACAAGTATCGGAGAAAACGCATTCAAAAACTGCTCAAGCATCACCTCCACTATAGTGATCCCTAGAAATGTGACTTATATAGGTGAGGATGCTTTCTATGGCTGTACACAGGTTTACAATGTCTCCTGCTATGCCAATCCGCGTGGTTTACTCTGGTGTGACACTGATCATAATGATTTTAAGGAAGACGGATCGGTAATATGTGATGTATCTTACTTCTACTATGATGATTTCGTTTCTATGCTTAGTCATGTTAACGTCACCTTTGCACAGGCCTCGCTTGAGGAGGGTTTGTGCGGCGATGGTGTTACCTGGCAATACGACGGTGCCGGCCAGCTGCACATAAGCGGAAACGGAGCTATGTATGATTTAGTCACCTTTAGTGATGCCACCTATAGCAGGTTCAGAGATGATATAACTTCCGTAACTATTGAAGATGGCGTAACCAACATTGGTGACTGCTCATTCTATGGTTGTAAAAATCTTAATTCTCTGGTAATTCCGGGAAGTGTCAGCAGCATTGGAAATGCTGCATTTTATGGATGCAGCGGATTAACGGAACTTGTAATCACGGGCAACATAAAGACTATTGGAAAATCTGCTTTTTGCAGCGACAACTTCACATCTCTTGTTATTTGTGATGGTGTAGAGAACATTGGTGATGGTGCTTTCTCTTACTGCAGAAACCTTAAGACTGTATCTATGGCCAACAGCGTGGAAGCACTTGGAACTGACGCATTCCATGGATGTTCAAAACTGGAGACAATAACATTGTCATACAAACTGACCACGATAGAAGAAGGTACCTTCGCCGAATGTACTTCTCTGAAAACAATAACGCTTCCTTCAGGTATTAAAGAGATCGGTCCTTATGCCTTCTCCAATTCAGGCATCACTTCTATTAATCTTCCTGACGGCCTGGAAACCATCGAAAAATTCGCATTCTCCAGCGCTGAAAATCTGACATCCGTTACGATTCCCGGCAACGTCACTACTGTGGGGGAAAATGCTTTCGCCTGGTGTTCCGCCCTTAATACGGTTTTCATACCAAATAGCGTAGAAGAATTAGAATTAGGTGAAGCCGTTTTTATGGAGAGCGGAATCCAACGCATTGTTATCCCGGGCTGCGTCTCCGAGATCCCATACTGTGCATTTGTTTCATGCAAAGATCTTGTTAACGTTATCATATTAAATGGAGTTAAAGAGATAGCCACCTACGCTTTTGCAGACTGCGAGAATCTGACCACTGTTACCATTCCTGCCAGCATGGAATATATATCGTCTGATTCATTCATTGAATGCCCAAATGTGAGTGATGTATATTGCTACGCGGAACCGAACAAGAATTTTGATTGGTATGACGGTAACCATGACGACTTCCGCACGGGATCTGAGAGGACCATTTGCCACGTCTATCCCGGTTACTATAATGAGTACGTAAGAAGATTCGAATATGATGATGAGTCTGGAGTTAATGTTGTCTTCGCCAGTGATCTTACTGACAGCATCGGTGAACAGCTGGAGGGTTATTCGCTTAGCCTTGAAGGCGATATCGGCGTCAACTTCTACATGAGGGTCTCTCCTGCTCTTACATTAAGCAGCACGGCAAAGGTCGTATTCACTATATCAAGCATCGACGGCAATGAGACGAGGACACAGACAGTCTACGTAAATCCTCAGGATGATCCCAACCTTGCATATGCTGTTTTCGAGGACGACTATTACATCTTCAAGTGCAAAGTTGCAGCCAAGGAAATGACGTCTATCATTACGGCTCAAATGACAGACGGTGACCTCAGCGGCAATTGCTACACTTATTCCGTCCAGCAATATGCCCAGTACATTCTTGAACACCCCGCCCTCTACCCCGATGAACAGGACCTCGTGAAGGCTATGCTGAACTACGGAACATGGGCTCAGGAGTACTTTATATACAACTTTGATAACATAGCCAACAATATCATACAGGGCAATTCCGATACCTTCATCCGCGGAGTACGCTCATTTATCGACGACTATCAATTCAACGGCAACACCTACATCGGTGACACCGGAATCCGTCTTAAGAGCGCTAACCTCGAACTTGAGTCAGAGCTTGTAATGAATATCTGTTTTGACGGAACCATTCCTTCGGGCGCTGTCTTCAAGTATGGCGATAAAGTCCTGCGCACCCGTAAAGTCAACGGATTTACAATGGTAAGCATCAAGGGCATCACAGCCAGTCAGATAGATAACGATTTCACGATCACGCTCTATGACCGCAACGGAAATTCTTTGGGCAGTGTCACCTACAGTCCGTACAACTACTTCTATAACGTCATAACCAGACCTGAAACAGAAACCCGTACCTACGAACTGAAAATGACCATTCAGGCACTGATCTGGTACAACCGTGCCGCAAAGGAATACGCAGCCAACTAAGCTTGGTTTCAGATTCAAAATTTCTTACTGGGGCTGCCTCATTTTGTTTTGAGACAGCCTCTTTTTTGGGAGTGCGGATCCTTTGAATTACATTTTCGCGCACGCATAAACAGGCTGTCCATATTCATTCGTTTGGGACAGCCTGATTCTTTTGGGTTTGCTTATATATAACGTGGATTAGCCTGCTCTGTAATATGTGTGGTCAGAATGCTTATCTTTGACGGTCATCTGCCCGCTGCCGAGAATGAATGTGTATTCCCAGCCGCCGTTGGAATCCGCATCGCCGGTCTGTGAGGCAATGGTCTGCTCAGCATTATCAAACTCCATGTCGTATTCGTACAGCTCGATATTGCCTTCCATCTCGTGGTAGAAATACACCTTGAACCCGGACGCGGATATCTCGTAAATCTCCATGTGCTCACCGGTTTCCGGATCTTCCCACTTGCCTTCCCAGGTTTCTTTCTCCGGCCCGTTTACTTCGGTCTCAGTGATCACGGCGGGCGCTTCTGTGGTCTGCTCCTCCTCTTTGCTGCAGGAAGCAACAGACAGGACGATCCCTGCTGCCAAAAGTGTAGCAATAAGTTTTTTGTTCATAATCTCTCCTGTCGGTTTCTTGTTCGCTCAGTGATTATTATACCCGACCCCGGTGTTACTTTTGAGCGAAGTTTGAGTGAAAGCCCTGTTATGTCGTACAATATGGAAAACACGAAAAATTCACTTCAGGAGCGCCACATGACACTGCAATCTCTCCCCTTCCCGTTCACGGTATGCAAACTTAACAATGTTACACAGCTTGAAACAGACAAGAAATTCTATTTCACCGGCATAACCGATGAGGAGATCTCGCTCCTTTGCAAGACGACAGACGTTCCCTCCGATACCCTCGAAAGGGACGACGGCTGGAGGGGATTCAGGATAGTCGGAACGCTCGACTTCTCGCTTATCGGCATACTCTCGAAGATATCGACGATCCTCGCAGAGAATAAGATCGGAATTTTCGCGGTGTCCACATACAATACTGATTATGTATTTGTTAAAGAGGAGAACTTCGGAAAAGCACTGGACGTTCTCGCCGCCAACGGATATGAGGTAAAGTGAACCGCAGCTCTTAAGCGCAGATCATCTCTTGCGCTCGTTGTCCTTGTAGAAGTCATTCTTGTCTTTGTACATCAATGTGTCGATAACTACAACAAGATCCTGTGTGTCTTCATTCTTAAAGTCGAAAACCTTGCCTCCGACAGCCGCCGAAAGCTTATATGGCTTGCCTGAAGACTCGTTATATCTGTCCACGGCATCCGTGGTCTTCTGTTTATAGATTTCGATGTTGGACTCGTTGGCTTTGCGGACGAGAACGACGAACTCATCTCCTGCGAACCTTATTACCGTTCCCACGGACCCGAAAACATCGACCAGGATATTTGCGAATGCTATAAGCGCCTGGTCACCTTCCTCGTGTGAATAGTTATCGTTGATCGATTTAAATCCGTTAAGATCGAGCATATAAGCAACGATCTTCTCTTTCCGGCCGCTCTGAAGCCTCTTAAGTTCCTTGTCGAGTTCGAACCTGTTATATACGCCGGTGAGCTTGTCGATGTAAATGCATTCATTCTGGAAGGCTATGACGATACCTGCAAACGCCACGGTAAAGGTGACCGGCAGGAGCGACAGACCATACACGCACATCTGAACGATGGTACCGAGAAGTATCGGCATAAGGAACTCTATTACGGGGAAATACCGCAAGGACGGGTTCTTGATCTTTGAGATGAAATAATAGATATAGCCGTAAAGAATAAGAGTGAATCCGATGATGACGAACAGATAGTAGAAAATGCCTCTGTGATAGAGATTGCTCTGATCGACCTCGTAGACTACAGGAATAAAGAAATTGATGATGAGGAGCGAAGCCTCAACAATGCAGAGCACCCAGAAGAACACCATGTGCATCACGGAAGTCTTCCGGTCGATATGCTTGACGATCATGTTGATCAGGCAGATACCGACTATCATGTTATAGATATAAAGATAACAGTTGCCTGCCACGAGCAGCGCATGATTAAATCCGCCGGGTCTTCCGTCCGCATAGGCGACAACAATATCCACAACACAATTCAGGATCGAAGCGAGGAGCATGAGCAGCATTATACGGCTTTCCCCTTTGCGTCCGGGCAAGTTCCAACCCCTTGTGACCAGTATGATCGCAAGGACCGCGACGCCGACAAGATCGGCTACTAACACTGCTGGTAAATTAATGACCGACTCCATGTATAGATTATACTACCCGGACACGAAAATGGAATTGCACCGATGAGGGCTCAGTTAAACATAAAAAAGCCCGGCTGCGAAATGGCTGTGAAAAACGGTATTCCCGTCACCATTTCATCACCGGGCTGATTATAAGCTTACCGGAATCGGCTCTGATATAAAGGATCAGATAAGTCCGTTCAGATCGACATACTCGTAATCAAGTGCTGCCGCAACGTTCTTATTTACGATCTTTCCGTCGTAGCAGTTAACGCCTAAAGCGATAGCATTGTTAGCCTTGACTGCATCTTCAAGACCTGATGCTGCGATCTGGAGACCGTAGCGGAGTGTTGCATTTGTAAGAGCGATAGTAGATGTTCTCGGAACTGAACCGGGCATATTGCCTACGCAGTAGTGAACGACACCGTCTTCAACGAAGATCGGATCGTCGTGTGTTGTGACACGTGAAGATTCGCCGCATCCGCCCTGGTCAATTGCAACGTCTACAAATACTGCGCCGTTCTTCATTTCAGGAAGATACTTACGCTTGAAAAGCTTCGGTGTGGAGCCGCCCGGGATAAGTACTGAACCGATAACAAGGTCAGCATCCTTTACTGCTCTCTCAACATTTGAGTCGTTGGAGACAAGTGTCTGGATGTGTGAACCGAATCTGTTGTCGAGTTCTTCCAATCTCTTGAGATTGACGTCAAGGATGGTAACGTTGGCGCCCATGCCGACTGCGATCTTGCATGCATTCATGCCGACCGTACCGCCGCCTAAGATGACTACATTTGCCTTGGGAGTACCGGGAACGCCTGCTAAGAGGATTCCTTCGCCTCCGAACTTCTTCTCGAGATATTTAGCGCCTTCCTGAATGGAAAGACGGCCGGCGATCTGGGACATCGGAGCAAGACACGGAAGCGAGCCGTCCTTCTCCTGGATGGTCTCATAAGCTACTGCCTTTACCTTGCCGTTAAGAAGAGCATCTGTCTGCTCCTTGTCAGCTGCAAGGTGAAGATATGTGTATAGAATAAGACCTTCCCTGAAGAGCGGATACTCTTCCGGCAGCGGCTCTTTTACCTTGACCATCATGTCAACAAGTGCCCAGATATCTGCTGCATTGTCGATGAGTGATGCACCGGCATCGATGTATTCGTTATCAGTAAAGCCTGATCCTACGCCTGCGCCTTTTTCCATGTAAACGTGGTGGCCTGCTGCAACGTAGGCTTTAACGTTGTCGGGTGTAAGTCCTACACGGAATTCATTGTTCTTGATTTCTTTTACGCATCCGATCTTCATGTTATGGATTCCTCCCACTTTTATTGTCGCTGTTTTCGCGCGAACAGTAACATTATAAAGCATGGGACGGGTGTAAGAATCAATAAAATAGGACTTGCCCGACTGTGCAAAAGCAATAAATATTTGAGGGAGCGCTTACCGGTCGGCGTATCATACCAATACTAATATTTTAGTACATTATTTTTTGCAGCAACTTCCGTTTTTACTCACATAAAAAAATAAATCCGGCGAAGCCGCAACTTCGCCGGAACTCATAAAGGATTTTAACTGTGGTTATCCCCGTTCGTTCAAGAACGTCTTCACCCTGTTCTCGACGATGCCGGTAACATCTTCAAAAGACTTCTGGCCGGCAAAATACGCGGGCATTTCCTCTTTGATTATTATCGCAACTGACGGATCTAAGGATCCTGTCCGGGTACACCTGGCTATAAGATCCTTATAATGTCCGATAACAGCCATGTCGATCGGTTTCTCTGGCACATCATTCGGAGGTATAAAACCCATTTCCACATCTTTTCTTGCTTTATCTATCCATTTATTGAGACTGTTTACCTTTATTTCGGCTACAGAGTCAAAAGCAGCTGTATTGACAGGAGAAGCGAAGGCAGTTTTGCCGTATTCGGTCTGGTACTCTTCGGAAAGCAGTGTCTTAACAAAGTCTATGCAGGCTTTCTTCTCGCTTGTTTTCGATGAGATGGCAACAGATTCGTTGATAGCAATTTCAGGTCCTCGTCCGTCGAATGACGGCAGACCCATTGCGGTAACTTCCCCGGCTCCGTCACACTTGAATTCATCAATAAAACTGCTGAAAGAGACATTTATATAATAAACGCCGCCCGTATATTTGAGACCATCACCGATATAAGTGACATGCTCTTCCGGATCTTCCACGGGCTCGAAAACATTCTCCTTCGCATAATCGGCCAGCCCCTTGATCCCGTCGGAACTGAAATTGACGTCCTTGCCTGATACACAGTCATCATACATCGATTCAAGACAGGTTATAAAGAAATCCGTCTGGTCATTATCAACAGGATCATTGCCGTTGCAGGCATTTGTAACAAAGGCTTTGTATTGATCGTAGGTAAATCCTACAGCATCACCTGCATCGGCTTCCCTGGTAAAGATACCTTTAATACCGAAGGAAAGGGGTATCTGATATAGTTTTCCGTCAGTCTTTGAAGCTTCGATTATATTTCCGAACAGACCGGAAGGATCGATCTCTTTGCTGAGATCCAAAAGATAATCGTCATTATTAAGCTGGCTTAAGCTTCCTGCATCGAAAAGGATATCCGGGCCTTCACCGGCCATTATGTCTATCAGGATCTGATTTGAAATACCTGCATATGCATTGAGACTTCTCGTATCATAAGCGCTGGAAACATCATTAAACACTCCCTGATAATACAGGCTGTTCGAGGAATAATTGTTTATAAGTTTTATGAAATAGTCCGGATTTGTCTCATTATATTTGCATATGGCATTACACAGACTACTGTCGAATCCGCTGTATGATGCGGCAGTTATGACCGTCTTTCCGGCATTAGGATTCTTATCTTCTTTTGTCAGCACATAAACCACATTAGTCTCATCATATTCTCCGTAATTCTCACTGCTGGTAAGCATATTTTGTAGAACGATCCGGTCTTCAGTATATGATAAGACACCGGCACCCGATAACTCTCCTCTGTCTATGCTGCAGTCCTCAAAGGAGAATGCGTCCGTAATCTCTTTTTTGTCGAAATCAAATTTCTTGATCGTATCCCCGTCTGTTGTAATATAGCCTGTTCCTTCCATGTAAGATGGATTCAGATATAAAAAGTAGTTCCCAAACCAGGATGTGTCGTCTGTATAAAAGCTGAATTTTCCTGTCTTCAGGTCAAGGCTATAGTAGTCGAAATCATATCCGAATGATTTGGCAAAACAAAATAAAGCCCGGTCATTTCCCGTGTAGATCACGCTGGCAGCATAAATAGCTTTAAGTGAAGGTATATCTTTCTCTGTGTTGTATTCCGTTTCCGTGCCGTCAGGGGCGGTAACTTTAATATTTATCGGATTGCCGAGATTATACCCGCTGGTACACTCAACCATATATCCGTCAAAAGAATATCTGCTGGTATCACCTGAACTGTACACATTCCGCTGATCGTTTTGAACATCAACCGAGGTCAGAGACTCGATGCTTCCGGCTTCTATGTCATAAACCAGATTATATTTGACTAACTGGTAGCCGGGATCCGCAGTCGCCGTAACCGTAGTATAGAGTTTCCCATCCTTAACAGAGACACCGGCATTATCAATGGCAGTGGTTCCTTCGAGAATGTCTTTGTCTTCGACCACATTGGAAATATCTATGCAGTCATTCATATCTATGCTTTTCACAAGCGTGCCGTCAAGATCGTAAACATCCAGATTTGAAATATAGATCAGGTCCTCCAGATCCGATATATCATTAAATTCAGATTGTCCCGAAGTATGATAGTAGAGTTTTTCCCCGTCAAATCCGGCGAATTCCATATCTAAATATTCCATCGGAATGCCATTCTTATACTGCTCTCCGACCTCGAATCTTTTTACCGAATACCACGGATCGTCTTCCGATATCTTTTGTGAAGCTTTCTTGCTGCAGCCTGATACGGCGATGCATGAAAGGCAGATCGATCCTGTCAGTAAAACTGCTGTGACTTTTGTTGTTGTGTGCATATTTTGTCTCCTGTATTAGTGCTTTTCCGCTTTACAGGGCGGAAAACCGGTTGCGAACTGTTCGGGCTGCTGTTTTAGTTTCCGTCCTGTTTACTTCCCTCTCTCGTTTATATATGTGGTCACTCTGTTGTTTATGATCTTGATGACATCATCGAAGGATTTCTGGCCGGTAAAATATGCCGGCATCTCTTCCCTGATTATGATCGACACTGCTGAATCTATTGAAGGAATACAGGAACAGGCATTGACTGCATCCTTGTAATTTTGAATAACAACAGGATCGATCTCTTCTAAACGCATATCGGGACTAAATGTGCGTCCCGCCTCATATTCCTTTCTGTATTCCCTTATGCGTTCATTGTTGATGTCGATCACTTCTTCTGCCCATATGTCAAATGCAGATTCAGTAGCAGGCGACCCGCCATTATATCCGGCTTCAATAAGCTGTATTTCATCCGTGAGCAGACTCTTAACTAACTCGATGCATTTATCCTTTGCCTTTGTTTTCGCGGAAACAGCAACAGATACCGTGATATAAAGCTCCGGCCCGCAGCCGTTATGAGAAGGAAGTCCCAGGAATGTGAGATCCTCCAGACCGCTGATCATGTAATCATAGATAAACGAATCGAACGCCGAACCGGGATAGTATTGTCCTCCTTCAAAATCCCCCCCTGATGTGTATACCATTTCCGTCTCATCCAGGTGTTCCGTAACATTGTCTTTAACATAATCAGCAAGGGCTTTAACTTCCGGGGTTCCGAAATCGACTTTATCTCCGGAGATGCAGCTGTCGTAGACAGCAGGAAGACAGTCAATGAAGTATTGACCCTGTTCGGATAAGATCGAATCGTAACCGTTGCATTTATTCTTTACGAAATCAATATACTGGTCATATGTAAAACCGGTCCTGTCATCACCGATCTCGGATCTTCTTGCAACTATTCCTCCGATTGCAAAACATAAAGGCAACTGATAAAGTTTGCCGTCTTTTTCCGATAATTCTTCGATCTTATCGAAAAGACATGATGAGTCGATCTCCTTGCTTAAGTCGATAAGATAATCGACATTATTAAGCTGGGAAAAACCGTGAGAATCCAATATGATGTCCGGTCCGTCTCCGGTGATAAGATCCATTGCAAGCTGGGACGAAAGATTGCTTTCCTTCTCCAGATAATTGATCATATTACCGTATCCGGGTTCAACCTCGCCGCGGCGCCAGAGTTCGGAGATCGAATAACTGTAGTCCAGCATGATGTAATATTCCGGATCCGATTCATTAAACCTGCTTACAGCCTCGCAAAAAGAGCGGGGAAAATTATCAATAGTAGCAGCCTTCAATATCGTCTTTCCGACATTCGGATTTACCTTTTCCTTAGTCAGTACATAAACCGTCGTCTCATACATTTCTTCGTTTCCGGCAAATGGCAGGAGCCCTGTCAGAATGATCTCTTTGTCCGTTACCGATACAACAGTAAGTCCCTCAGTATCACTTCTGTTAATGTTGCAGGAATCGAAAGAGAATATATCCTTTATCTCCTTTTTCGAGAAATCTACCGTCTTTATACTGCCGCCGCTCGAAAAGATATAGCCGGTTCCGTCAATATATTCAGCCAGGTGCTGGTTAAGATAATTCTCGAACCAGGAAGTGTCCTCCTTATAAGATGACAGCTTGCCGGTCTTCAGATCGAGCATGTAATATTCCGTGTTGAATCCATTGCTTATATCCACAAGAGCTTTGTCTTTTCCTGAATAGATCACATTCCATATCGCCTGTGAATCAGAAACCGGGATCTGTTCATCCAGATCGATTATGGTCGATTCACCATCCGGTTTTTCAACGTACAGAAACTTTTTATTGCCTAACCCGGTGTTGTCGTAACTCTCATACGGAACTACGGAATAACCTTCGAAATCGTACGCGGTCGAATAAGAAAAACCTGCTCCTGTATCAGCATCGTATTCTCCCGGTGCTGCCTTGAGAGATACGACCTGTTCGTTCCTTACATCGTAGACCAGATCGAAATCCTTGGAGATCTCTAACGGCAGCATAAAGACACTTGTCTTCAATTTCAGTTTTCCGTCTTTTACCGGATTAACATAAAAGGGATCAAAGTAGTACTCGGAAACCTCCTGTCCTGTATACACAGCAGAAGAAAAATCAACACTGTTATTCAGGTCAATAGTCTTGACCAGTTCACCGTACTTATCATAAACATCCAGATTTGCAAAACGGTAATCCGCGTAATCCACGGTTTCCCAGTCAGCATCATCCGGGACATCATATTCCCCGCTCGTGTAAAAGTAGAGATTGTCGCCGTCAATGCCCGCGAAAACCGTGAAATAAGTGTTCATGGGCCTGCCTTTTCTGTACTGGTCACAAACTTCAAATTTGCGGTACGAATACCAAGGTGATTCTTTAACAAACAGTTCCTTGATATTCTTATTGCATCCTGATAACGCGGCAGGAAGTATGCCGGTCACAAATGCCAGTACCACTGACACCAGCTTCTTTAGCTTATTCATTTCATTATCCCCGCTTTTGCTTATGCTTTATCCCTGCTCGTTCAGAACAGTGGTCACCCGGTTGTTGATCAGTTTAATGACATCATCGAAAGACTTCTGGCCGGTGAAGTATGCCGGCATCTCTTCGTTGATTATGATGACTATTGCAGGATCTATCAACTGGCTGACCGCACATGAGTTGATCATATCTTTGAAGTTCTGAATAGCAATCTTATCTATCTCAGTTCTCGGAATGTCTTCAGCATAATATATTCCGGCATCATTCATCTTCACATATGCTCTTATTTTCTCGTTGGCTTTATTAAGGTCGTTCTCAGCCACCTTTTCAAATGCCGCCATATTGACCGGGGTTACGGAATCTTTTTCGCCGAAAATGGTCTGGATCTCGTCTGAAAGAAGGTTTTTTATGAATTCCACGAGAACATCTTTTGCCTTTGTTTTCGCTGAGATGGCAATGGAAGCATTGATATCCAGCAACGGACCTTGTCCGTCAGATGACGGAACACCCAGGAAAGCAATATCTTCAACACCTGCCCCCATATATTTTTCCACCATTTGGTCGAAGGATCCGATATACTCGAAATAGCCTCCAGGAATTTCACTGGTAACGTATGATATGTCCTCTCCGTCCACAGGATCCGTTACATTATCCCTCACAAAGTCAGCCAGCTTTTTGACATCCGCGTTTCCAAAGTCCACACCGGAAGCGGTTATGCAATCCTTATACAGGTATCTGAGACACAAAGTGAAGTAATCTCTCTGATTGTAATAAATCGGGTCTTCGCCGTTGCAGATGGTGTTTACAAAGTCTAAATACTGATCATATGTAAAACCGTTCATGCCGTCTCCGACTCTGGATCTTTTTGTAATTATGCCTGTATAACTTGCAGTTAACGGCATCCGGTATAATTTCCCGCCGGTCTTGGCAGATTCTATAATATTTGCGAAAAGACCGTCCGTGCTGATCTCTTTACTCAGGTCGATAAGATACTCGTCGCGGTTAATCTGATAGAACGAGTCAGCTCCGAGGATAAGATCCGGGCCTTCTCCTGCCATAAGGTCCATTGCAAGCTCATTGTATAAAGATGACTCGAACTTATAATATCCGATATCGTCATTAATATTTTCCATTGATCCGTCTATGGACTTTTCATAATATGAGTATCTGTTATCCAGCATTATGAAGTAATCCGGATTGGTGTCATTGAACCTGCATAAGGCTTCACAAAAGGCATAATCGTATCCTTCAAATGATGCTGCAGTCAGGACAGTCTTGCCTGCATGCGGATTCTCTTTCTCTTTTGTAAGAACATATACCAGTGTCTCGATCTTCATCTGACCGAAATTCCAATCCAGCGTATTTGAACCGGTCAGCACAATTCTGTCATCGGATATCGCTGCAACTTTAAGCCAGCCTGCAACATTTCTGTTAATGTTGCAGGAATCAAACGAAAGGATCTCTTCGATCTCCTTCTTATCAAAATTGACCTTGTTTATACTGTTCTCAGTAACAACGATATAACCTGTTCCGTCAACGTAACTCGGATTAAAGAATTCCATGTAATTCTTAAACCAGGAAGTGTCTTCTTTATAAGGCGATAACTTCAATGTATTGAGATCCAGCTCGTAATAAACCGGCTCGTAGTTATTGTCATAGGTCTTTATCAGGGCTTTATTCCTGCCGGTATATATAATCTGATTTATGTTGAGAATGCCTGTGTTAGAAAGCTTCTTACTGACGTTGACCATCTCGGAACTTCCATCAGGTTTAGTAACTTTTAAGAACATCTCTGTCTCTTCATTAAATGTTGTATAAGAGTCTATGGTGTATCCGTCAAAACTGAAACTTCCGTCAAAGAACATGTCATTCGAGCCCGAGTCTTCTGACAGATCAAGGACTGATTCAATCTTGCCTGAATCAACATCGTAGATTACGGAATATGTTCTGGTCTCGTTCATAGGATGGAGAAATACAGATGCATTTATGCGCAGTTTTCCGTCCGTAAAAGAAGTAGTTTCTGCATCGAAATGACAATTCTCTGCCGTCTGGTCCGCAGGTACATAAGGCGTCATATCAATTCCGTCATGAATATCTATCGTCTTTAAAAGCGTTCCGTCCAGATCATATATATCCAGATCAGCGAAAATATAATCGTCATAATTTATGGAAGAATAATCTGCATCTAAAGGCAACCTGTATTCACCGGTCGTAATAAAGCAGAGTTTGTCACTGTCCATACCGACAAATCTTGTATCATAATAATCTATCGGATCGCCGGTCCTGTATCTCTCGCCCGCTTCAAATTTCCGGTTGGAAAACCAGGGCATTTCCTTAGTGATCTCAGCAGGTTTTCTTTCCTTTTCATTTTCCTTTTCCTTTTTTTCTTTCTTTCCGCATCCTGCAGCCGCCAAAGACGACAGTGCGATAGAAAGAGCCAATACCGCTGCCATTAGTCTTTTCCTGTTCATTTTTATTATCCCCGTTTTTATTATTCCGGCCTGCCTTAAGAAGACATCCGGTCTTTTCTTAAGCGGTTTATCCCCGCTCGTTTACATATGTATTTGCCCTGTTGTTGATTATCCCGATAACATCATCAAATGATTTTTGATCCGCAAAATATGCCGGCATCTCTTCATAGACTATGACCTTGACCGCAGAATCCATGGTTCTTACTGTTGTACAGGACAGGACCATGTCCTTATATGCATTAACGACCGACGGATCGATCAGATCAGGCGTCGCCTCCCGGTCAATACCGTTTATCTTTATCATTTTGACAGCCCGGAGCTCATCTTTATTGAACTCATCAACCCTTTCCGCTGCCGTCTTCTCAAATGCGGAAACATTGACCGGAGTATAAAACTCCTTCCCGGCGGACAAACTCTGGATCTCTTCCGAGAGGAGCAGGTTTATGAATTCAACGCATGCATCCTTTGCTTTTGTTTTCGCTGAAACGGCAATGGAAGAAGTGAAGCGGATCTCCGGACCCCTTCCGTCATAAGAGGGCAGGCCCATTAAGGTAAGATCATCAAGGCCCGCCATGTTGTATCTTTCGATCAGCAGATGGAAGGTCAGTGCTTCGTCATACGTGCCTCCTTCAATGCTATCCTGATAGAAGTCAACAAATCTATCCGTATCGGAACTGCCGGATATATTGTTTTTGGTGTAGTCGGCAAGCTCTTTGACCCTGTCATTATTCAGATCAGCCTTATTCCCGGAGATAAAGTCTGCATACATCGGATCAAGGCAGGTGATAAAGAAATTACTTTGTGTCTGCTGTATGGGATCTCTCCCGTTGCACGGACCTTTTACAAAATCCCCGTATGTATCGTAAGTAAAGCCTGCACCGCAGCCTTCAACATATGAACTTCTGGTAAGGATCCCGCTAAGTGAGATTGAAAGAGGAACATGATAGAGCTTGCCGTTTACCGTGGATAATCCGACCACATTCTCAAAGAGTCCTGAAGCATCGATCTCATTGCTCAGATCAAGCAGATATTCACCGTTTCTAAGCTCAGGATAATTCGCGGAATTCAATAAGATGTCAGGACCTTCCCCGGCCATGTAATCGATTATGATCTGGTTTGTCAGTTTGGCATCGAGATCAAGGTAGCTGGCATCGTATGCCGACGCAACGTCTATCTTGCCTTCATTGATCATTTCCTTTAATGAATAGCCGGTATCGAGCTCAATAAAATATTTGCGCTCCGTACTGTTAAACCTGTACACGGCATCGCAGAAAGCATAATCAAACTCGCCTGTCGTTGCAGCAGTGATCACCTGCTTTCCGGCATTGGGATTCTTATCCTCCCTTGTCAGAATGTAAATGCCCGGCTGGGAATTATAAACGTCATATGAATAACTGATATAAGGCGAACCCGATAAAACGATTCGGTCATCTGTTAGCGATACTACTGAAAAGTTTGCAATATCCCTTCTGTTGATATTGCATGAATTAAAGGAAAACATCTCAGTCAATTCCTTCTTTTCAAAATCCAGTTTCTTAAGACTCATTCCGACCGGCACGATATAACCGGCTCCCTCGACATAATTCATTACGGCCGATTGATAAAGGATGTTGATCATCCACGATATGTCCTCATCATAGGGTTTTATCGTGCCCGCATCCATGTCCAACACGAAATACAGCTCATTATAGGAGTACCGGGACAAAGAACGGATAAATACTTTCCCGTTCCCCATATAAAGTATCTGCTGGATAAATGCCGGATCCATATCCTCTGCCTGCTCTCCAAGATCGATCAGACTCGAGCTCCCGTCAGGCCTTTCTATCCGGAAATACTCATTGCTTTGTGAATAATACTCTTCCAGCACATAATCTTCGTACCGGTATCTGCAGGTCCTTCCTATGATATGTTTGCCTGTTCCTTCCAATTTCTTTGACATGGGTTCATACGATATAACGGCTTCATTCTCAACATCATAGATCACGTCGAAAACTAAAAACTCATATGACGGCTCAAGATGGTAACTTACCTCAAGGCTGATCTTTCCGCCGTTCACGTTTTTGTCATTTGCCGAAAAATAACAGCCGGCAATTCTCTCGTTGCGCGGATTATCAACAGGAATATCAATCTCATTCGCGAGATCGACTGTTTTCAAAAGATTTCCCTCCAGATCAAAAACATCCAGAAAGGTAAACTCATAATCCTCAGTCCTGACCTTCATAACATCCACATCATCCGGTATCTCATACATGCCTTCGCACACGAAGTAGATCTTATCTTCATCTATTCCGGCATATGAAGCCTGTATACTGTCAACCGGTTTGTCACCTGTTTTGTAGTGATCAGTTGCGTCAAATCTCACTGTGGAATACCACTCCGAATCCTTTGCAACCGTGTTCTTGTCGTCTTTTGCACATCCTGTTACTGCAAAAGGTGACATCCCCATGCAGACAGTCAAAGTAACAGCTATGAGTTTTCTGCTCTTCATAAAGATCCTTCCTGTTATCTCCCCGTTCTTTTAATCTCCATGAAGTCCTGAACTTATACCGGATACTCCATGTTCCCAGTTAATGTAATAAGGGCGCGTAATACCGCCCTCACAGCCTGTTACTTAAGTTAATCTTATTTGGCGTTTTAATCAATCCTATATCAAAGTTGAGTGAAAACTGCGGCAAGGCCTGTATTTTACAATGCAATTACGTTTATAGATTATTTTAAAAAAGATGTATAACATATTGCGTAGAACAGTTGATAATTCTAAATCCGGTCCGTAAAAAGGAGCAGTTTTCTGATGTTGCTAAAAGAACTGAACAGGTCAAGAGGGGCACTTTGCTCCTTCATTCTTCTTGTGTATTTTATGTGTTTTTTCGGCCAGCCCGAAAAGCAGTCTTCCAAGACTGCATATCTCATAGTATCCGTGCTGGCTGTTTTCGCGTTCTTCATAAACCAGGTCGCCTATCACAAGAATCCCAGAGCCCTTGAAAGACTTACAGACAAGCACAGGCAGATAACGGTCTTCGCGTTTGCGGCTCTGTTCGGACTCATCGTCGTCTATGCAAACTACGAGCTCTTCTTTACTCTGCCCATGATGCAGAGGATCTTTACGATCATTCTCCTGTTCTTATCCTCAGGAGTCGTATTCATCAACATATTCCTCTTCTGCGTATGGCTTTTCGCGATGTTCGAGATAAGGAGCGCGGCGTCTACCCTCAGTGCGCGAAAATGGTTCTTCGGCTGCTTTGCAGCTCTTGCGATCTTCTATCTTATAGTCTTCTACCTTTGTTCATATCCTGGCCAGATCTGCTCAGACAGCCTGAACCAGATAAAGCAGGTCATCTACGGCAACTACTCGAATCACCATCCCGTATATCAGACATGGCTCATCGGCCTGTTCTTCAGGATTGGTCTTTATATATTCAATGACATCAACGATGCCATCGCAGTATATTCAGTCTTCCAGGTGCTGGCTATTTCCGCTTCATTCGCTTTCCTGATCTCCACCATGATCGAGGCAGGCTGCCGCAAGGCATTTGCAGTCCTGTGGCTTATATGGTTCATGCTTATGCCGTGCCATATAATCTTCAGTTTTACGCTCTGGAAAGACAGCCTCTACGGCGCTGTGGTGCTCCTGTTTACACTTGCTCTGTTCAGGATATTCAAGAATATCGGCAAAAAACAGGTCTTCAACTTCATTCTGCTTACGTTATCCGGCATCGGCTTCAACCTCTTAAGAAGCAACGGTCTTCCTGCATATCTGCTTTTGTTTGTGATCTTCCTTGTATGCTATTTCATAGACAAAAGGAAGGAGAAGAAAGATCCTTCAAGAAAGACCGCGCCTTATAAAAAGACCGTCATCCTCTGCCTCATCGTGGCACTTCTCGCTTCGCTCATAATGAAGTTCCCCATCCTCAAGGCAATGAATATCCCTCAGGCTGACACGGTCGAGATGCTCTCGATCCCCGTCCAGCAGATAACAAGGATCGCAAGGGAGAAGGATGACTTCACCGAGAAAGAAAGAGAGATCATGTCTCACGTCGCATCACTTGAGACGATGAAAGAAAGATATAACCCCAGGATCTACGACTACGCAAGAGACGTTATCCGTTATGAGGGCGACCAGCAGTATATCAAGGACCACCCTATAGAGCTCTTCGGCGTGTGGCTCGCTTCAGTAATCAGACATCCTTTCATCGCCGCCGAGGCATGGGTCGACCAGACATCAGGATACTGGAATCCGGGTTCATATTACTGGATGAAGTGGTGGGACGGTGTCTGCGAGGAAGAAGGTCTTCACCTGATCATCCATTCCGACAAGGCAAACACACTTTTCCATTCATACGTAAGAGCTTTCACTGATGAGAATTCCGTTCTGGGTCTTTCATACAACGTAGGCTGGCATGTATGGATAATGCTCCTGTTCATCGCTTACTCGATATATCAGAAGAGGAAGGACGTCATATTTGCACTTCCTGTTATATGCCTCATAGGAACGCTTCTTATCGCTACACTGATGCACGATGAGTTCCGCTTCGGATATAACATCTACACCTGTCTGCCTCTGATAATCTTCTGCTGCATGGGATATAAAGAGAATCCTGCCAAAGCAGCGGCAGTAAGTGTTCCTTCCGACGCTTCCGCCACGTTGTCTTTCTCTTTCAAGGAATTCTTCAGATCATTAAGAGAACCGGAGGTTCCCGGTTCGAATGCGGATCCTGATATCGACCCTTCAGAGAACGCTTCGGAATAACTTAAAGAGCTTAAGGTAAGCACGGTATCCGGCAGCGCTCAAAGAGTGCCGTTCTTTGGTGTATAATAGTCTTCGGAACGCCCATGGCGGGCAAAGGGTTAGATTATTATTTGGAGAGATCTTATGAGATTCATGAAGAACAAAACTGCTATGGCAATAGCGCTTTTGGGCCTGTTGCCGATCATCGTCATCATCGTGGTATTCTCGCTTGGCGGCGGCAAAGCGGCAATGGCACCTTTTTCACCCGATGCACAGCGGAAGATAATGGAAGACTATACCGACAAGTTAAATAACAGGAATGCCGACATCATCTTCTATAAAAGAGACCCCGAGGGGCCTTCCAATCTCAAGGCCAGAAGGATCAATGCGTTGAACGATCAGGGTCTTGATCTTGCCCGTTACGGAAGCTATGACTATCACGTCCTGATCATTAATGAACTGGACGGCTCACTCCGGTTATCCATAGAAGAGCTTCAGACCGTAAACAAGCTTCTAAAAGAAAAGAATTTCCGAATCGTTTATCTCGGATCGAACTTCAGGCAGCTCGTGGATAACAGCATTATCAGCGATCTTCCGTCTGAGGGCACTAAGAGCATCCTCACTTTCTACGACAAACACGGCGCAAAGTTCAGCGACAGCAAATTCGCGGACGATCCGATAGCTATGCCGATCGTCGGGCTCGACAGGAATCAGGAGATCTTATACACCGCGATAGAAGAACTCGCTAACAAGGATCTGTTCTGGAACTGAGCCTTTATTCCGCATCTGCAACATTTTCGAGCTCTTAAATGTATTGATAGTATAAGGGGCTGCTGCAAGATGGCAGGCAGACCCCGGGAATTCAAAAGCAGAGGGTAGAATAATGGGACAGAAGAGCAGGAAAAAAGTTTGCATATTGCTGGTCATAGGGATCGTAATAAGCGCTGCGGCTATGATTTGGGGAACACTTACGGTATTGACTTTTCTCGCTTACAAAGCGGAAAAATCTCAGACCGGATATAAATATGCTTCCAAATACGATCTTCCGATAGGCGGCGACGGCTATACCGAAGGCCGTAAATGGCATGTATACAAGAGAGACGCACACGGCGTTATTTATCTTTATGTCTATTCCCCGGGCGTAAAGGAAACCGAGACCGATTACATGAATTTCGAGATCTTTGATTCTTCCAAAGACGCCAAGAAAAACTATGAGAAAAAGTATAAGCAATACAGGGAAAGTATAATCGATGAGGGCATGAACTGGTTCAGATACGATGTTCCCGGCGTATGCGATGCATTCATAGAGGACATGGTATATCTCGAGGGAAACGTCATTATCAGTGCCGACGTCTCGATAACGAGTGCCTGGAGCGGTTATTACTATGAAGATGAAACCGATACCACAACAACCATACCGACTGAAACCGTTGACACGACTGATCCTGCCGGCGGACATTATAATAGAAATAATCTGGCTCCCTATATCTTTGCCCACGCACCCGAGATAAGAGAATTCATCCTTGAGGAGATCTGCGGCAACTAAGTGACAACCAAGGAGCGCCTTTGAAAGCAAAGGCTTTACGCCGCTCCTTTTAAGTAATATCAGAACGGTCCTTTATTCGAATACTGATATAATATGCATCAGTAATCACGTAAAGGACCTTTTTATGGAAACAGTTTTCGAGTCCGCAAACATAATATACGTAAAGCCGACATTAGAACTCGTCCCGGCCTATCTTGAGATGGTCAACGATATCGAGAACGTGGCGCGCTACATCGGCGACAGGCGCGAGCCCTTCACATATGAGGAAGAGTGCAAATATATCCAGGAGAGGATCGACAATCACGCCCTCCTGTTTTCCATGCTCGAAAAGTCCACCGGCAGCTTTATCGGCAACATCGAATTCTTCAACCATAAGGGCTACGAATCCGAATGGGGCATCGTCATCACCACCTCCATGCAGAACAAGGGCTACGGCAAAGAAGCCCTGCTCCGCTCCGTCGAATACGGCTTTAACGAGGTCGGCCTCGAACGCATCTACCTTATCGTCTACGCCGACAACCCGCGCGCGATACACGTCTACGAGGAATGCGGTTTCACCGAATATGACCGCACGGACGTTGATATATTCATGCACAGACTGAAGAACGGCTGAGGGGCTTCACCCTCACTGCGGTCATCTCAGGCTGTCTGTTCGTCTGGTTCATCCGGAGGCCTTGATGGTTGATGGTCTTGAGGGGTGGCCGTGCTCAAAGACATGTGGTGTGATGTGGGGTTGTTTTTTCGCGTACCTATAAATCACTCGAAAAATCCATTCTTATGGGTACACACCCACTCAAAATCCTTATTTTCGCATCCCGCGTACCTATAAATCGCACGAAAAATACATTCTTATGGGTACGTTTCTGCTTCAGAACCGTGTTTTCACGGGTTGCGTACCTATAAATTGCGCGAAAAATCCATTCTTATGGGTACGTGGGGATTTTTACCCTAACCCGCAAAAAGACCCGGTCTTACCCCACCACGCTTAATTCACATCTTCACTTCCCTGTCAGCTACAGCCTCCGAGAAGGTCCTGTCGTGCTCAACAAAGAGCATTGTAACATTGTTATCTTTGACCAGACGCTCGATTTCCTGACGCATATAGACGTCAATATAGTTCAGGGGCTCGTCCCAAAGATAGAGATCGGCCTGCTCGCACAGCGAGAGCGCGATCATGACGAATTTCTTCTGGCCGAGCGAGAGTGCCTGTACGTCGCGGTAGAGCATCTCCTTGGTAAATCCCATCTTGATCAGGACCGTGCTGAACCGGGTCTTATCAACCCCGCGGTCATCGGCAATGTCATAAAGTGAGCCCACGAGAGAAGATGTATCCTGACCCACATATGAGATCTTAAGGCCGGGCGCAATATATACATCTCCTGAAGCAGTGATGCCCTCAGCTTCACCCAGTCCTGCAAGATACTTGATAAGCGTGCTCTTGCCGCAGCCGTTTTTGCCCTGCAAAGAGATCTTCGCGCCGCGTTCGACCGTGAGATCAAAGCCATTCACGACCGGCTCGCCGTAACGCATCAGCGTCACGTTCTTAAGGATCACAGGGGTCTTATTGTGGTGCTCGGTGCCCGTTATCTTGAGCTTCTCGGAGCGTTCGAGGTCTTTGAGAAGTCCCTGCTTCTCCTCCATCTTGCGCTCGTTCCTGCGCTCTAAGTTCTTGGCGGCAGACATCAGTTTGCGCGCTTTCTCAGCCTCGTACGCCCTCCTGAAATGATCCTCGGCGACTTTGGAGGGAGCCTTGCTCCTGTTCTTATACCCTTCGGCTTTTGAAGACCACCTGGCATTCTTCTTCATGGCGGCATCGATAGAACTCATCTCTTTTCTGAGCTGGTCGTTCCTTGCGCGCTCGCTTTCCATGCGCTGCTCGTTGTTCTCCCACCATACGGAATAAGATGCGGCGACGAGCTCAAGACCTGTCTTTGTTATTACAAGCGTGTGGTCGGTACAGCGGTCTAAAAAGGCGCGGTCGTGCGATATCAGGATGAAGCCGTCCTTTGATGCGAGATAGTCAGCAACGGCCTCTCGTCCGACCCGGTCGAGGTGATTCGTGGGTTCGTCGATCAGGGGGTAGATGCCGTCTGAAGCAAAGAGATTTGCGAGCATGAGCTTGGTGCGCTCGCCGCCTGACAGGGTTTCCATCGGACGCCACATGATGTCGGGGTCTGCACCCATGAGGCTTAATTCCTTGCGGACCCTCCAGTCCTCATTTTCGGGCAGGTCAGACATAGGAAAAAGGATGGTCTCAGGCACGCCCGTGATGGTGCCGCCGTAGGGGAGCTCGCCCCTTAAGAGCTTGAAAAACGTGGTCTTGCCCCTGCCGTTGCGGCCCGCCAGAGCGAGCTTCCATGAGGTGTCGAGAGTTATGGTGACGTCATCGAAAAGGGTCTTCTCGGACCCGTCGTAACCGAATGACAGATTGTTGATACTAATTACTGGCACAATGATTCTCCTTGTTGAGGGGAATACTGACGTATCATGACGTGCGTCAGGATTTATCAGTGTTTCCTTATTCCTCTGCCGGATAAATCAAAAGCCGCGACTTATAGTAGCGGCCGCGGCTTATAAAAATGCAATATAAATGAACACACAAAAACAGACTTATCCGCGAGGCAGTTATTAAACTATCAGCAGATGGTCTTTCTCATTGGTGTTCCTCCGTTTGTAAGATTTCAGCCGTGATAATACCGCACGGACCTTCCCTAGTCAAGCACGGGTGTAAAACGATTGACACAGTTCTCACGCATGTTTCACACATCCTTCACTCATCAATCCCGCAATTGGGTCTGAGGTCAGGTTTATAATCCTCGTGGCATAAGGAAGCGCTGATCGTTTCAGGTTGTGTGCGCTGAACCAGCATCAGCGCTTCCCAAGGTGCCGGTAAAAGGGAAAGCAGGAATTTAAGTTGAAATATACGAACATCAGAATTGTGTCTTTGTCACTGACTGCGGTTTTAACCCTGTCAGGTTGTTCCGGTATCAAAACACCGGGTGTTGTTGACACAGATGTTATTGTCTCCTCGAAGGCTCCCTCCGAGATCAGCAGCCTTGAAGATATAAGTATCACAAGTCTGTCCTCTGAGGATACTTCTGCGCCTTCTTATAAGGAGGTATCGCTTGAATTCGAACCTCATGTATTCCCTTCCATACTTTACGATGTCTACGGTGATGAATACCGCGATTCTTTCTTCAATCTCTGCGATGCGCTTCAGGAAGGCAAAGATACCTTCGAATGCGCAAGCGAGGAGGCCTACAACTGGTGCATGGAGGGCGTAACGCTCAATCAGCTCTATCCTGTAGCCTGCCTTCAGATAACGAAGAACGGCGGTAACGGATCCCCCTCCTATGAGAACGGGACAGGCCATATCTATTACACCAATTCAGCCGATGATTTTCTCCAAAGACAGGAGTCATTCATAGAGCAGATCGAAGAGATCAAGCAAAACAACATCAAGCCGGATTACAGCGATTTTGATGTATGTCTTGCTCTCTACGATTACATCGCTTCCAATTACACATATGACCACGACGGCACACTTGAACGCAGTGATAACGGTTCATGCTGTGCCTGCCTCAAGTACAAGAAGGGCGTCTGCGCGGATTTCGGCGCATGGTATGCATATCTTCTTATGCAGTGCGGAGTAACTGCCGTTGAGGTCCAGAATTTTGGTACAGGCCAGGGCCTCGGCTATCACGCATGGACTTATGTCGAACTTGACGGCAAAGGCTATCACATCGATGCCACATGGGCTTTAAAGTCAGAAAGAACAGATGATTTCCTGACTCTCGATTATTTTCTTATGACCGATGAGGACCGTGCAAAAGCTGATTATCCTCCTGAACTGACGGAAGTTCCACTCATAATCGGAACCTATTTCTATGCCAAGGATTGTCCGGAACACGACTTCACGGCAGATGATCCCACATACCGCTTCCCTGACTTTACGAACTGCAAGCGTTATGACACCGAAAAGAATGTGATCGTCTACTACAATCTGACAGTCGATAACGAGGAACACGAATTCACATACGAATAAGCCAACCCCGCAGCATGATTCTTTGTGATCTTGCTGTGCCCCTCTAATATACCGGCCAGACTGCGCTAAAGCAGTCCGGACCGGAAATAAAAACAGCCAACCTTCATACACTCTCTCCAATTGCCGACTCAAGCTGATTCATACCAGCTTGGGCCGGCTGTTTTATCAGGGGCAAAAACCTCATTCCTGCCAAACTCACTGATTGTATGATCAACGGCTGAATCCTATGATAAAGTTGTGTGCAAAGGGTTCACCGGAAAAACTTAGGGGTTTAAATCTTATGAGAAAAATATACATGAAGACTGCCTCCGCTTTGCTGGCGGCAGCAATTCTTGGAACTATTTTCGCGTGCGGGTGCGCCGGGAAAAACAATAAAGGCACCACGGCAACTGACGGCGCAGGCCTGGAATTGAACGGAAAGATGCCGGAAAAGCTTCCGGACGGTCTGTCTTGGTATGACTTCAAAGAGGATAAAGAGATCTTCGCTTATCTGGACGACCAGTTCGAAGACTGCTTCGTATCGGACGTCACGGTATGTGACGGGCGCACATGGGTCTATGTCTATGATTCAGGCTCAGATATATTCGAATCGCACGTCATGTCTTTTGACAAGGACGGCAACGTGGTAACGGATTTCACCTGCCAAGATGTGTTCAGTGACGATATCAGCCTTGACAGAATGACCGGCGGAAGCGGCATATATCTTTATGCATACGATTTCAGCAAGGACCGCGAACTGCTCTACCCCATAGACACAAAGACCGGGCGTGCGGATCCGTCAAACAGCATCGATATGACGGCAATGCTCCCTTCCGGCAAGTCAGTCACCGGATGTGCATTTGCAGGCAGCGACCTGTTATTGCTGGCTTCAGACCGGAACTCATCCGTAATGGTGGCTGACCCTGCAACCGGAAGCGTTAAGAAGGATCTGGAGCTTAAGGATTTCTCCAAAACCTACCAGATCACATTCCTCGAAGGCATTATGGCGGCAGGCTCTGATAAGGCCGTGGTCTGGGGAAATACATCTTCAAATATGTATTTCGGACGGATAAGATATGTCGTTGTTGATCTTGAGACCGGAGAGGAGAAAGCTCTTGACGAGCTGACCGGTCTTCCCCTGCATAATCTTTCTTCATGCGGAGATGATCTCGTGACCGTAACTGACGAAGGCGTTTACCGGATCGATCCTGACAGTGGCGAAACTGAACTGGCCATGCCCTTCAACTGTTCCAACTGCAACCGATTCCTGGTCAATAATTCAGACCTCTGCTACGCTGACGATGACACGATGGTGTTCTATTACTCATCCAGAAATGCGGGCCCCGGGCAGATCAGTAATGCTGTCTGTTACTTCACGAAGACAGATACATATCCCGCTTCAGGCAAGGATATCCTGACAGTTGCATCGACTGAAGACCTGGATTACAGCATCTCCGAAGCGATAATGCTCTTTAATTCACAGAGCAGCACATCTTACATGATGTACGACGGAAGATACAAAGCAAATACGAATATCGATTATTCGAACACAGATAATGCCGACAAGGCTGCACTTGATGCGCTCACCTCTTACGGTTCGGTATCAGACCGCCTCGCAATGGACTTAATGTCCGGAACAGGTCCTGACATCATAATAACGGGCGGCGCTAATGAGCAGCTGTCGCGCGGCGAATACTTCCTTGACCTTAGTGATTACATCAAAAGCAACAGCAGCATCAATGAAGAAACTTACTTCGTAAACGCCTTCGAAGCTATGAAATATAACGGTGCGCTCTACCAGCTCCCGATAGGTTTTTATGTCGACGGATTTATTTCCTCGTCCGAAAATTTCGGCGGCAGGAACGGCATGACCTTTGATGAATATACGGCGATGGTAAAGGATGTCTGCAACGGTAACGACCCTCTGTTCGATCACCAGCTTTCTTATTCAAGAACGGAAGTGGCAACCAAACTCTTCGCAAACACGAGCGAAATGTTCATAGCAGACGGCCGGATCGATGTGAATAATGAAGCTTTCAAAGCGATCCTCGATTACTGCAAAGACCTGCCCGCAAAAGCATATTACGACGGCAAGGATCTGGACATGGAATTCGAGGATTATATATCAGCAAAGGATAATATGCCCGTTCAGCCCGACCGTTTCCGCGACTTCCAGCGCTTTGAGGAATTCTCAATGAGATTCGAAAATGTGTCTTTCTGCGGATACCCCTCAATCGACGGAAGGTCTGCTTCAGTGGGCTCAGATCTTGCCGTATCGGTCTCCGCTCAGAGCAGCGATCCTGATTCATGCAAAGAGTTCATAGGAATACTTTTATCTGACGACATACAGCACTCTCTCACGGAAAACATTCCTGTAAACAAGAAGTGTGCCCGCGAACTTTTTACAGAAGAGATTGAAGACCACAACCGCTGGCATGAAAAAGGCTATGGCAGTTCTTTTTTCGCCGGCACAGGAAAACAGATCGATCCTGCAGTTGCTGACCGGTATATCGGGCAGCTCTCGGAAGCAACTACATCAAGCTTCGTCTACCACAATATCTCGCTCATAATTTACGAGGAAGTTCCGGCATATTTTGAAGGACAAAAGTCATTTGACGATGTTTGTGCGGCCATCAACAACAGGGCACAGACAGTGCTGGATGAGAGAAAATAAAACAGGATATTCCTTTAAGTTTCAGCTGTGACCTGAACCCGTCACATCTCGATATTTACGGTGCGCATATACCTGCTGAGCGCATATTCGCCGTCGTGACATTCGCCGGGGAAATAAGCACTCATGTTTGTGGCTTTTGTAACGCGGATAAGCCCGCCCTTCAGAAGTATTTCAGTAATAACGGCGCGGTCTTCAGCGGGGCAGATAAGACCTGCTGTCTGAAGATAATATCTAGATCTGTAAAGCATCCCTGCCATCTCATCCCTGGGCAGAGGCTTAACTAATACGTTGCACATCATAGGAGATAATTCCAGATTGCTGTCAGATGAAGGGATAACGCTTACACCTCTTCCGCGGAGAACACCTGTGTTTATCTCTTCCTCACCTAAGTAGGCCTTTATGCGCTGTGTATATGAGATCAGGGTATCTCTTGCGCGGATACCGATCTCAGTTGATGCATTGGCATTTGCCGCTTTCTCAAGAACAGGAAGGAATCTTTCCGCAAAGGATCGAACCTCGTCCATATCGGTTGTGTCGATAAAGATGACCTGGCAGCTGCTGCAAAGAAGCTGCTTCGTAGCTGCAATGTGCTTGGCAAGACCCTCAAGTTCAGCGTCAGCATCTCTGACTTCAGAAAGTTTTGAGACGTAGCAGAATCCGAGCTTTTGACCCCACTCGATGATCTTGACTCCCGTGGGCGCGAGTCCTCTTACTGCTTCGATCGCCATGTCGCTGCCCCAGACACTTATGGCATTGCAAAGCTCGGCCATCTGGCGCATTCCCTGGATATCCGTTGATGGTGTATCGAAGACATAGATAAAATCCTTGAGTTCCGGACGGTATTCGATGAGCTTTAAAATGAGCTTTAGTGACAGCCCCTCATCGGCAGAAGGAAGCTTAACAATATTGATATTTCCGGTCATGAGACCTTCGGCAAGAGAATATGCGGGAAGGAAATCCATGTTGCCTGCCGAGATATGGAAAAGAACGCCCAGCGGCATCTTCCTGACTTTTATCCTGGAGAAGCCCTCTACCGGATCCGTAATATATTCTTCGGTATTTCCGAGCTCTGTCTCAAGCTTCATGTTCAGATGTTCTTCCGAGAGCAAAGCAACTGCCTGCTTCTTATATGTGCTGACCATTTCCTCAGGCAGTGAGGATAAAAGGTCATCGAACTTCCCCTCCAGAAGATCTGCTCTCAGATGTACCACGGCATCGATGACAACATCAGGAGTTAAAGTCTTTTCCGAGAGGATCTGCGGTATCTTTTCCTTAAGCTCAGAAAGAAGCCTGTTCTGCTCGGAGCTCTCATATGTCTTGCCGCCGTAGAGGATCATACCTTCACCCCCTTAAGAATGTCCGCAGCGCCTGCAGCACAAGTCTTGATGTTCTCGGGTGCGACGCGTCCGATGATCTCAAGGAAAGGCGCATCAAGACCGCATGTGCATTCCGAACCGTCGTGAAGGATACCCAGATCGTCGGTCATTACCGAAAGGATCGGTGCGGCTTTGCAAAGCGGCGAGATGAGGTTCACAAGTCCGGTCTTTCCGTGTTCCAAGGGCTCTAATGTATCCGGATCTCTTATGATGATATTGCTGTATACGGGCACATGGAAATGATGACCCGGGCATGATGTGTAAAGTATCGGGTGCTCGACCGCGCCGAAAAATTCCACGATGTTTTCCTCATCGACACCGAGCGTTTTCTTTGCCATCCTGTAAAACGTTTCCTTATCGGCGGCCTCGCGGTAAAACTGCTTCCATCCGCCTCCGAGCATTATCTTCGAACCCTTAGGAAGCTTAAAATAGAGGCCCCTCTCATCCAGGATCTGAAACAGGAAAAACGTATATGAGGGGAATCCCATAAAACGTACCGGAGCCTTTTTCTTCTCGTATTTTCTGAGAGCCTCGATTATGCCGTCAAAGTCCGGAACATAACCGTCTTTTGTATGCTTAAGGATATATTTGCGGCTTATCGCGGGTGTCAGCATTGTCGTCAGATAAGCTGTCTTTGTCACTGCAGTAGTGTTTGAATGATGCGGCTTATAACCCATAACGATATAGCGGCACGGCTTAGGTGAGATAAGGCCGTAGAACTTCGTTATCCTTATGCACATCTTAAGTCCGGACCATAGTGAACTGAGCTCAAACGGAATATGGCTTGCATGACCGCTCGTGCCCGAAGATGATGCGATGATAATGTACGGACCCGCGCGGAAATCGTGCTGCTTCATCAGCATCGTCGTAAGAACCGGAATATCCGCAGTACTCTTTATGTCATCAGAAGAATGAACACCCAGACCTTCGGAGATCTTTTTGTAGTCATCACAATGCGTGATAAGGTGATCGTAATTCTCTTTGCATGCATTGAGAAAAAGCTCCTGTCTGGAGCAGTCGTAAGGATCCTTGCTTGAGAACAGTTTTCTCCGGAGCTTCATGTTCCTAACCCCCGTGCCTTCATAACCAAAACCCTGCATAATAATTATATCAGATTGTCTTTTGGGTGCGCGAAAAGTTAGCCTTCAGGATCATCTGTATATCAGCATTTATATTCCCAGACCGAATACCTCTGCGGAACTTTATGAATATAGTAGCCCTTCACCCGGTAGATATCCCGGCGTTCTATCAGGTTCCAGCCGGGTCTTTCATTGAGAATATATCCGCTCTGGCCGTCAGCATAGTAGTAGAGTTTTATGTTGTGGGTCAGGGAGTTTTCGAGCTGCTCGATAAAACCGATAAAAGTATCAGTTTCCATCGGGCGGTACATTATCATTATCGTGTAATCGTCAAAATCAAGGCCGTAAGCATCGCCTTCGATCACCTCAATATCCGGAAAGCATCTTGAGGTCCATTCCTTTGCAACTTCGCAGACTTCGGGATTGATCTCTATACCCGATATCCTGCACGGCAGATCAAGACTTGCAAGATAGGCAAGGATCCGTCCTTTGCCGCAGCCGATGTCGATAATCGAATCCTGAGGTGTGACTTTAAGATCTCCAAGCACTACTTCAAGACCTGAATAGGGCGCCGACTGGCTTCCGGTGGCGCCGTGGCTCTCGGCAAAAGGTGTCGGAACAAATTCACCCAGCTCAACGCCGCAGATCTTCCTGTCGATGCGTGCGTCGCGTCTGCAGGATAATCTGTTGGAGATCAATACAAAAGGATTTACGTTATTCATGGGTGTGCGGCTTATCTGTCCTTCAGTCCTTTATGCTGCTCATGACGGGAATCTCCCGTGAGGATCTTATCTTAGATCATCGCCTTATAGATCTTCGTGCAATCGTCTTCATTGAGCGTGACAAAGCCCGAGATAGTGCCGTTACGGCCGTCGCCGTAATGGATAAGGACCTTAGTTCCTCCGAAAGACTTGATGAGCTTTCCTGCCTCATTCTCCGTTCCTTTGCCGAAAACGAATTTTGTGGGTGAGTAGAACGTAAAGTTATCCATATTATCCTCCTGTTTATCCTGATAAGAATATAATATCAGTAACATTGATCTGTTGATGCAATAAATGCATGTTATTTCACATATTCCGTTGGCTGGTTTTACATCTGGTGACGGACGGTCTTATATTCGTCGCCGTCCTTGTAGAAAGGACATTCTTTGGTGGGATGTTCGGCAAGCCTTATGAGCTCATCCTCATCAAGATCGAGGTCACATAAGGCCTCTCCCGTGATCTCGTCTAAATATGCATACTGGCATGTCTCACAACCGGGCATTTTGTTCTCCTTAAAGACCTTATGAGATCATTCCTCATCTTCCGGAAGGAATTCCAGGATCTCACTTTCCTCATCGATCGGTTCGATATCAGATGTGACCGTGCCGATCGCCTTGACGACACTGCTAAACTTATCCATCAGAGTATTGTGCTCAGCACGGATGGTTACGTCATCTTCGGAATTAGCGGCAGCCTCAAGCCTGGCCGCAAGCTCGGAAAGAGAGACCGCTCCGATCATTCTGGAAGTACTCTTCAGTGCGTGTACACGGATAGCATATCCGTTCCAGTCTTCCGAAGCAAAATCCTTCTGGAGGATCTCGGCATTCTCCGCTTCGCTCTGTGCATATTCGGCAAGTATCGAACGGTAGAAATCCGTATCGTTCTGGCAGTACCGGAGACCTGTTTCAGGATCGATCCCGGCATCTCTTAATGTTGAGTATTCATCCTTGTCTTCCGGTACGGCCGCCTCTGAAGATCCGTTCTTGATCTCTACATGTTCGATCTTCGATTCGGGAAGATATTTAATCAGCATCTTCTCAAGCGCGTTGCTGTCGACAGGCTTTGTAAGATAATCAGTAAAACCGTCTGCCATGTAGCGCTCTTTCGCACCGAGAACGGCGTCCGCCGTAAGACAGATAACCGGCTTGTCGCAGCTTGCACCGCCTGTGGTATTTCTTATCCTCCTCAATACTTCCGTACCTGTAAGCTTCGGCATGCGCTGATCCATCAGGATCATGTCATAAGCTGTCTTCTCAGCCATGACTATGGCTTCCGCCCCGCTGGTGGTCGTATCGATACGGATCATTGTGTTCTTCAGAAGGTTCCTTACAACATTGAGATTTATCTTCGTATCATCAACTATAAGTATTCTTGCATCAGGCGCACGGAATGCTTCGCGGTAGGGCTTGCTGTCCAGAGAGTTGGTCTCGAAGCGCGTCTGGAAATCACCGATCGGAACGTCTGAGAGGACCTTTTGCGGGAATATAACAGTGAATGCAGAACCCTTGCCGTATTCACTCTCCACATTTATAGTACCGCCCATCATATCCAGCAGGCGCTTGGATAAAGTAAGGCCGAGACCGGTTCCTGCGAGGGTGCTGTTGACTTCCATCTCGAGGCGCTCAAACTTTGTAAAGAGCTTATCGATATCTTCCTTGCGGATACCGATGCCTGTATCCTTTACTATTGCCTTAAGAAGTATCGTTCCGTCATCCTGTCTCTTCCCTCTCAGAGTGAACTTAACAGATCCCTTGTCCGTATACTTTACGGCATTGTTGAGAAGATTTGTGAGGATCTGTCTTACGCGGACTTCATCACCGCAGAGTTCATCAGGCAGTGTCTCATCGATGTCGATCGAGAAATCGAGTTTCTTATCCTGAGCCTTGAACAGTATCATGTGATTCAGGTCGTTAAGAAGTGAACTGAGCTGATATGATGCTTCAACTATATCAAGATGACCGGATTCGATCTTGGAGAAATCAAGAATATCATTGACCAGAGCAAGCAGGTTATGGCCAGCCTTATTAACGTCATCGGCATATACGCCGATCGTATTAAGGGATTCTCTCATGGACTTTGCATCGTCCCCGGCATAATCCCTGGTCTTGTGTTCTTCTCTTATTATCATCTCATTCATTCCGAGCACCGCATTGATAGGCGTGCGGATCTCATGGGACATATTGGCAAGGAAATCGCTCTTTGCATTATTGGCGCTCTCGGCACGCACCTTCTCTTCAAGAAGCTCGCCCTGAGCCTTAACGAACGGCCTTACGGTAAGTAACACAAGAAGCGCCGCAACGAGCTGGGATACAACGAGGATTATCACATAACCTACGACAGTGGATTTGGTCTGTGCGGAAAGCTGGTCTTTAAACCAGTCGACCGAAAAGTCCACTGCCACGATGCCTGCTACTTTGCCGTCCGAATCAAAGACCGGACTGTATGCACTGTAGAATTCGCCCCACCGGTCTGTATAAGGAACCTCATCGACAGCAGCCGTGCCGTCGCCCGCGCGTTTAAGCGCTTCGGTGAATTCAACTCTGTCGCCGTAGCTTGCGGGACTGACCTGATCCAGATCCATCGTGAAGATGAAATTATCGTTGCCGTCTTCTTTTATGGTGTAAACATATTCAAGTTCGACATTATCCCTGAAGACAGCAAGAGTGTTATAGACATCGTTATATTCGTCGCTTCCTATCTTGTCTTTGGTAAGCCCTCTCATGACATCGCCGTTAACCGAACCGGCGGCACAGTTGGCGATATCGAGCATACGCTGCTGGATAGCCTTACGGATTCCGATCCTGGTTCTGTATATTGAGACTGAGCAGAAAAGAATACTGGAGATGAGTAAAATCCCCTCTACCATCAGCAGGATCTTCGTGGATATGCTTCTTCCGGATACCATTAAGCTGTCCCCTCTCAATAGCTGGTCTTTACTCTTTCGGGAAAAATTATAAAAGAATAAACGCGCGCTTGTCTATAAAAAATAAGCGCCCGTGACTCCGTTGTTTTTATGCAATCTCGAGAATGTCCCTAAACCGGCTTATACCACTTAAATCTTCCGTAGGAACCGATAACTTCACAGTGCGAGGTGACATATTCATATATGCCTTCAGGATTCTGCCAGCCCTCTGTGGGATAATCGTCAGGCATGAGGATAAGGGCATCCTGCCTGCTTAAGACTTCCTCAACATACTCCATGGGCTCCTTACGGCCGAAGTTTCCTTTGTTGAACATATCGAAAACAGGGTCAATATCACCTTCTGCTACAGATACCAGAACAGCAGAATTAGAAAGCGTAGTCACTCTGTAGCCCATCTCTTCATACTCTTTATTCTTCATGGCAAGGGTCGCATAATCCGTTATCAAAGCAGTATCTGCAGCAATCCCCTTCAATTCGGAAGAGCCTTTGACGACAGCGCAACCGGCCGTCCCGGCAACCGTCATTGCGGAAACGGCGACCGCGAGAATCGCAGAAAGAAGTACAGATATCTTTCTGCTAAGCTGCCCCCCGAAGCGCTTTCTGATAAACAGGACTACAGGGATCGAGAACCATATGGCTGAATAAGCTGTATGCATGCTCTCGACGATCGGAACACTTATAAGAAGCACCGTGACGCCGGTAAGCAGATGCAGTAGAGAAGCCTTAAAGTCAGTCTTCATGAGCACGACATCACAGGCAATCCCTGCAAGCGCGACAAGAAGATAAGGTACTGCGGAAATCTCGAAGAGCCCGTTGCCGCTTCCGAACGCAAAAAGCCCGAAGAAGCAGTATTCCCAGAACGAACTGAAAGAGCCCGTGGCAAGGAGATATATAAGGAAAAGGACACACGGGACTGCTCCCCCGGCCAGATACATAAGGATATTTCCGGCCCTTTGCTTCGCGCCTGATGCTCCGCTTAAAGGACTTAAAAGGATAATGAACACCAGAATAATCAGAACGCCGCCTGATGTCTGCCTTGAGAGGGCAGCACAGGCGGCGGATATTCCAATAAGAAAATTCCCTGAAGACTTGTTTTCGCGCGCTAAGAGCATATAAACCGATAACGCGAATATCATAAAGAGTGTGTTATATGTGACAACGCCCGAGAACATCAGGCAGATAAGCGCCGAAGGCATTGCATAGTATTCGTTCGTCCTGTCATATACTGCTTTGAAGACCAGCAGCATAAGAACAGTAAGGATCAGAGAACAGGAGATCCTGTAAGCGATCAGGGATCTGCTCAAAAGGAGCGCAAAAGAATTAACGAAAGCAAACAGCGGAGTCAGGACCATGTTGAAATCACGGTAAGGCACCATCCCCATTACGATCCCTCTGCTCAGATTATAGTTCCAGAGCTCGTCAAGATCGCCGAAGTTCCAGAGCATGACCTTTAGGAAGGTCATAACCGTAATGATCAGACAGAAGATCAGTATCCGTTTTGTCTTATCCGCTTTTGCCATCTTCTCCTCATTTGCCCATCATCTGTTTCTTATACGGATTATTTTTACCCGCATCGAATCCCGGAAGCAAGTACTGCTCCTTCATGTATCCGTGAACGTCGACATCCAGGAAATAATTACAGAACACGACCGCGCAGTATGTGATCTTAGTGTTGTCCTTTGCATCTTCCGGTACCATGGCATAGACAAACCCGTAGTATTCATCGGAATCCATCGCGACGATATCGTATCCTTCCGGCTCGCCCGTAACTGTGTAGATGCCTTCATAATCCTCGACACCGATCGATTCAAGTCTTGCGATCTCGGTCTCATAGTCATCGCCGTAATCCAAAGTCATATAAACAATATACTGTGGATCCCAGGGGTTATAGTACGTGATCTGGAATTCGCCGGCCGGAACATCGATCGTTTCAGGGAAGATGTCGAAAATCGGCTGTTTTCCCATGCTGTATTCAGTATCGATCTCCTTACAGTGGATATATGTGTTGTAATCAGCAGTATCGTTCGTGACCTTGACCTTCGCGCTGTAAAAGCTCACTGCAAACAGGCCTACCACCAGAAAACCTCCGAGCACAAAATGCGTTACCGCAACCAGAAGGATAATTGTCAATATCCTTATCAGTATTACGATCTTTCTGTGCTTGCTTATCTTTTTAAGGATTCCCGTCACATACAATGTGAGAAATGACATTGCGGCAAAGGCCAGAAATGTCAGGAATATTCCCAATGATCTGTGCACATTAGGGTTGTAAACGTCATATCCCTTTATCTGCATTATAATAGCGGTCAATGTGATCATTACTCCCGCTATTCCCGCTATCTGAACACCTCTTAACGTGCGGTCCTTCTCATTGCCCGCATAGGTCGCCATCTTCTCGGCAACCTCTCTTGTCTCTTTATCCATCATCTCGCTTTTCCTTTCTCCGTCTATGATCTCTCTTACGTCAACATCATAGAAATCGGCTATCTCGACCAGCAATGAGATATCAGGAAGATTTGATCCGGTCTCCCATCTTGAGACGGATCTGTTGCTGACATTAAACTGTTTTGCCAGCTGTTCCTGCGTGAGATTCTTCTCATTGCGCAAGACCTTTAGAAATTGTCCGGTCTTTTTCTGATCCAAAGTCCTTTTTACCTCCTTCCGGTCAGCGTCAGGATAAGACTGCCGTTCGGAAAAATACACGACACAAAGCGAGAAATGTCGTTTTTTCAACATATAGACACGGTATGTCTAATCGATTCTGTCAGAATCCGCTAGTATTATATAATAAACGGCTATTCTTGCGTTGTGTGTGGGGCATATAAGATGAACGTACGGAAAGAGCTGCAAATCAGCACGCACGTCAACAACGGAGGCATCACTTATGAAAGGTTATGAATTCACCGACAGCAAAGGCACGTTCAAATTAGAAGATCCTGATCTTTACAGCTATCTGTATTTCCCCGACGGATCACCAAGCGGCATGATGGGATCCCTTACACCGGAATTCGGAGGAGACCTCAAGACATCCCAGAATACGTTTGTCTTAGAACCCGTATCATCTGACAACCTTCATAACAACCGTTCGACCAGGAACTTCTGGATCTGCTTTGATAACGGGACACCGGTCTCAGCCACAGGCGCTTCCGCTTCTTCCAACGCTCGAAAATTCACCGCCTCCAAAGACAAAGTCACCCTCTTTGGCGGCCTTCTCTGGCAGAAAGTGGTCCGTGAGATAACCGGAACTTCCGTGAAGACCGAAGTCACTACTTTTGTACCCGTCCTGACCTCCGACCGCGTGGAACTGACACTGGTGAAGATCACTAACACGGGATCATCCCCCGTCACTTTTACTCCCACTGCGGCAACACCGGTCTACGGCCGTTCGGCTGACAACATAAGAGATCACAGAAATGTCACTTCCATGCTTAACCGCATGTCGGTAACAGAATACGGTGTTGTAAATAATCCCACCCTCACCTTTGACGAGAGAGGCCACAGAAGGAACAAGGCCGTATATGGCTTCTTTGCTTCTGAAGGAAACGGTGCAAAGCCCGTATCCTTTTGCCCTGTCGCTGAGGACTTCATCGGCGAGGGCGGTGCCTTTGATAATCCGGTCTTCCCCGTAACCGGCACGCCCGCATCCTTGCCGGGTACGAGAGTTGACGGATTTGAAGCCATGGGTGCTGCGATGTTCGATAAGAAGACACTGGAGCCGGGCGGGTCTTTGGAGTATATTTTCGCGCTCGCGGAAGATGATATAGACAAGCCCTCGGATACTGAAGAAGATATCCTTTCCGCCGCAAAGGCGCTTCAGGATAAGGTCTTGCGGTATCTTTCAAGTGAGGTTTTCGAGGCCGAGCTCGCGAAAAACAAGGAATACTGGGAAAAGAAGAACAACGTACGCTTCCACACGGGCGATCAGGCATTCGATAACTGGATGTACTGGGTCGGCGTGCAGCCGATGCTCAGAAGGATCTACGGCTGCTCGTTCCTGCCGCACCACGATTACGGCAAGGGCGGCAGAGGCTGGAGAGATCTCTGGCAGGACTGTCTGGCGCTCATCATTATGGATCCTTCTGACGTCAGAGGAATGCTCGTCGACAACTTCGGCGGCGTAAGATGCGACGGCACGAATGCCACCATAATAGGCAGCGGAAGCGGTGAATTCATCGCTGACCGGAACGGCATCACAAGAGTCTGGATGGACCACGCTATGTGGCCTTTCATGACCATGGACCTCTACATAAAACAGACAGGTGATCTTAAGATCTTAGACGAGAAGGCGCCCTACTTCATCGACCGCCAGGTCATGCGTGGCGAGGAGCTTCTGGATAAGAATACAGATCTTTCCGGCGTCCGTTCTGAAGGCACGGTGCTGGAGCACCTCCTGCTTCAGAACTTTGCCTCTTTCTTCGATGTAGGTGAGCACGGCCACATGAAGCTTCGTGGCGCCGACTGGAACGATGCTCTCGACATGGGCAAGGATAAGGGTGAGAGTGTGGCCTTCACGGCAGCTTATGCAGGCAACTATAAAAAGCTCGCTTCGATCCTCAGAGAGTACAAAAAGGCTTACGGTGTCGGCTCAGTCGAGACCTGCGAAGAACTTGAAGGGCTCCTTGGAGTATTTGACGCAGATAAGCTTCAGGGCGTGCTGCTGAGCTATTGTAACAGTGTTAAAACAGGTTTCTCAGGCGTTAAGAAGGTCTTTGACATCGACCTGCTCGCTTCTGACCTCGATAAGAAGGCTGACTGGATAATCTCCCATATCAGGGCAACCGAATGGTTCACTGATCCTGAAGGGTTTTCCCGCTATAACGGCTACTACGATAACGACGGCAACCCCCTCGAAAAGAACGGCGAGAGGCATGGCCGCGCAGCCATGATGCTCACAGGCGAAGTCTTCACCATAATGTCCGGCGTCGCAACCGACGATCAGGTCGCTGAGATAGTTAAGTCCGCCGACAGATACATATATGACGCCTCCATAGGCGGCTATAAGCTCAACACCGACTTCCATGAGGTCAAGACCAACATGGGCCGCATGTTCGGCTTCTCCTACGGCCAGAAGGAAAACGGCGCGGTCTTCTCCCACATGACTGTCATGTTCGGCAACGCCCTCTATACCAGAGGCTTTAAGGAAGAGGGCTGGAAGGTATTGGGCACACTTTACCGCCACGCCACAGACTTCGGTTCGAGCAGGATATACCCCGGCGTTCCTGAATATTTTGACCCTAAGGGTCGCGGTGTTTACCACTATCTCACGGGCGCGGCAAGCTGGCTCATGCTCACCGTCCTGACTGAGATGTTCGGAATCAAGGGTTCATTTGGAGATATGGTTTTCGAGCCCGGGTTATTACCGTCACAGTTTGATCCCGACGGCATAGCTTCGGTCGATTTTGAATTCAATGGAAAACCCGTGAAGGTCGTATATAAGAATACAGGCGCCGCTTCTTCAGTCAGAAAGATCACGGTCGACGGCATCCTTGTAAGCGAAGGCGTGAATGTGCTTCCCAAGGACAAGATCGGTGATGTGATCGAGGTGGAACTGGCGTAAAGCGCGGAATTCCGGGGCAAGGACGGCAGCGTGCGGTGGTGTTAGCGGCTCGCGGTGGTTCGATTACCCACTAAAGGCGTTGTTCGTTGAGTTTAGTGGGTATTGCTGGCGGCTAACGTTGATGTGATTACCCACTAAATACGTTGTTCGTCGAGTTTAGTGGGTATTGCTGGCGGCTAGCGTTGATGTGATTACCCACTAAATGCGTTGTTCGTCGGGTTTAGTGGGTATTGCTGGCGGCTAGCGTTGGTGTGATTACCCACTAAATGCGTTGTTCGTCGAGTTTAGTGGGTATTGCTGGCGGCTAGCATTGATGTAATTACCCACTAAATGCGTTGTTCGTCGAGTTTAGTGGGTATTGCTGGCGGCTAGCGTTGATGTGATTACCCACTAAATGCGTTGTTCGTCGAGTTTAGTGGGTAATACCGTATCAAACCTCGAAAACACCCTCTGATACATTATTCCCTTCAATTCCGGAGTTCTCTTCACTCAAGCATATCCGTTAAATCCCCTGACACACTGAGCCGCCTCGCCCCTTCCGGACTCACAACCGCAAATAAACAACCCCGCGGAGCACTTAACTTCCGCGGGGCTTTAGCATAATCAACTAAAACAAAAGATCAATCGTCGATCGATTTGTCTGTGGCTTTTTGGTAGATAGCTTCGACTTCTGCGCCGGGAGCCTTTGTTATAAGGGTTACGACGACTGCAACGATGAGACCGCAGATGAAGCCGGGGACAATCTCGTAAACGCCTGTGCCGGATACGATAGCAGGTATGATCGTATTTGTGAAGAAGAGAAGCCAACAGATGTCGGCAACTGCTCCTGCGATGATGCCTGCGACGGCGCCCTTGTAGTTAAAGCGCTTCCAGAACAGTGAGAGGATGACGACGGGACCGAAGGATGAACCGAAGAGTCCCCATGCGTTCTCAACCATTTTCATGATGTTGGAAGCCCATGACTTATCGTCGTCAAGACCGATGCGTGCAATGAAGAATGCAACGACTGCAACAACGAGAACAACGATACGGCCGAGCCAGAGCATTTCCTTGTCGGAAGCTTTATTCTTGCGGATAAGGGGCTTATAGATGTCGCTCGTGAATGCGGAAGAAGCAACGAGGAGCTGGGAGTCAGCAGTAGACATTGCGGCAGCAATGATCGCTGAAAGCAGGATACCGGCGATGAAGCCCGGGAAAATGTCGCTGACGATTTCGATGAAGATCCTCTTTTCGTGACTTTCGGGGAGAAGGAATCCGGCAAGAGACTCGCCGTTGCTCATAATGTAAGTTCTTCCGAGGTAAGCGATAACTGCAGCTGCGCCCAGTGTGAGAACGACCCAGATGATAGCAACTGTAGCGGATTTCTTGATCTGCGAAGGCTTCTCGATGGACATGAAGCGGACAAGGATGTGAGGCATACCGAAGTAGCCTAAGCCCCAGCCCAGACCAGTCACGATCTCCTGCCAGGGAGCTGTGAAAGGATTCGTGCCGAATGCAGTAACGCCATCTTCGAATGCGCTGTAATATGCCGTATCAAAGTGACCTACCGCGCTCATGACAATCGGTACTGCGAGGAGCGCGATGAGCATCATGAGGCCCTGGAAGAAGTCTGTCCAGCAAACGGCCTTATAACCGCCTAAGAATGTGTAGATGAGGATCAATACTGCAAAGATGATCATGGCGAGATGCTGGTGTGCATCGAACCAGGGCAGTACTGATGCGAAAACCGTTGTGCCTGCAACGAAAGCAGAAGCAACATAGATAGTAAAGCTGATGAGGAAGATGATGGCGCAGATGACCTTCAAAACAGAACTCTTGCTTGCGAATCTGTTTGTGAGGTACTGCGGCAGCGTGATCGAGTCACCGGAAGCTTTTGAAAAGCGGCGGAGCCTTGTAGCTACAAAGATCCAGTTGGCAGCTGTTCCTAATGCCAAACCGATACCGATCCAAACCTGTCCCATGCCTAACGCGAAAAGCGAACCAGGGAAACCCATCAGGAGCCAGCCGCTCATGTCCGATGCCTGCGCACTCATCGCAGTAACAAAAGGACCCATGTGACGACCGCCTAAGAAATACTCTTTCTCGTCACCGCCCTTACTCTTAATGAAAAAATAAATTCCGATAGCAAGGACAACCACGAAATAGAGTATGAAAGCAATGATCTTGTCCATAACATACTCCTTTGGAAATCGTGTTTTAAAACTCTTGCATTATAACAGAAAAATACTGTAATGCGCTAAAGTATCCTTGATATCAGACGTATTTATCACTGGTTCTTTTCGCGTTTTCTTATGATCCTGGAGACCTCAAGAGCGCTCTCAAAATCTTCTTCAGAAACGCCGGAAGCCCACATGCCGGGGAGCACTTTCTGCTTGTATATCTCAAGTGCCTCTTTAGAGAATTCCTCGAAAATTACATATGTCCTCGCGTAGTCGAAGACCGGCGGCGCGAGCCTTGCGTTCATCCAGTCGATGAGGGTAAAAGAGCTTAAGTCTTCAGGGACCATTATGTTCAGAAAGTGCATGTCGAGGTGGCATACCCTGCTATCCGTTTTCGAGCAAAGATCCTCAATAACAGGCAGGACAAAGGCCTTTGCTTCGTCCGTAAGACCCATGCCGGCGGTCACAATAAAGGGCGGCATATCTATGCCTTCGATACTCTTGCCGTGCACAAAGCGGAACGCGTCAGCCATGATGTCAAAACTTGTGAGATCCCCTGTAATGGCGATCTTCTCGAGCTGGCAGCCTTCAACATAATCCATCTTGATAATGTGGTCATCATCCGTATCGTAATAGCGCACCGGAGATAAGCCCGCCTTGTTTACAGCCTGCTGCTGGCGCTTCTCGAAAGCGATCCACTCAGAAGGATACGATGATTTATATATTTTATAGGCATAGCCCTGATAAAGGACTACTTCCGCCTGTGCGCCGGTGCCTATTAACTTTTGCGTTCCGTCGAAGATCATTTTATCTGCCCCCCCATTTATCTTCGACAATAATACCACGCCATTAACATGCCGGAATCAATGTTTCGGCGATTTAAGAGTTATTTAAGGGTTACATAAGAATAATCTCAAGTATTAACCGCCCGCCCGGAATAAAGTATTGTCAGAAATGAGCATAAAGGCGGTTATGATAATGGATATGACGATGACAAAGACAAAGAACAATTACGGCAGATTCCTTCTCCTTTGGGCAGGTGAATTCGTATCTTCGATAGGCGGAGGCTTAACGAGCTTCGGTCTTGGACTTTACATCTACAATCTGACAGGAAGCGCAACACATATGTCGCTCCTGACACTCCTGGGATTCCTTCCGGGGCTCCTGCTCAAGGTGCCTGCGGGCGTTCTTGCAGACCGCTATGACAGAAGGCTCCTCATGATGATCGGCGACGGTCTGTCCGGCCTGGGCGTCCTCTTCATCCTGATCTGCATGCTTCAGGGCAACTGCGCACTCTGGCAGGTATATCTCGGCACCACGATAAGCTCGGTTTTCTCGGCACTTTTAGAACCCGCCTACACAGCAACGATCACTGATCTTCTTACCAAGGAACAGTATTCAAAGGCCAACGGACTTGTATCGATGGCAGGATCATCCAGATATATCTTCTCGCCCATAATCGCAGGATTCCTGCTTGCTGTAAGCGGCATCAAACTGATCCTTGTAATCGACATCTGCACATTCTTCCTCACTGTCATTGCCGCAGCGATCGTAAGACGCGGCATAAAGAACAACGCACCTGTCGAGAAAGAACCTTTCTTCAAGAGCATGAAGGAAGGCTGGGCAGCGGTCACTGCCAAGAAAGGCCTCGTTGTTCTGGTCATAGCATCCTCCCTGATCTGCCTGTTCATGGGCGTGTTCCAGGTCCTGGGTGAACCTTTTGTAATGTCATTTTCAGATTCCAAGACACTTGGAATCGTTGAGACTTCTGCAGCTTCAGGCATGCTCGTAACAAGCATCCTGCTCGGAATAAAAGGGATCAGGAAGAATTTCGTAACTGCTCTCTGGGCAGGCCTTGCAGTGTCGGGAATCGGAATGGCGATGTTCGGTGTTTTCGAGAACCCGGTAATCATATGCGCATTCGGATTCCTCTTTTTCGCGGCACTGCCGTTTGCGAACAACAGTCTTGATTACCTTGTAAGGACCAACATTCCTGACGAACTTCAGGGCAGAGCATGGGGCTTCCTGGGATTCATCTCGCAGCTCGGATATGTCGCAGCATACAGCCTTTGCGGCGTCACGGCGGATACCGTTGGAAAAGCAACCGGCGGCGGTGTCGGTATGGGCTCATCAATAACGATCTTTGTCTCAGGAATCTGCCTCGTGATCGTCTCGCTCATAATGAGCAGGATAAAGAAGATCAGAGAACTCGAGAACTGACAGTAAACAAGGCGTTTACGCATCTTTTGCCCCGCTCTCGAAAACAGACATCATAACCACTATAATATTTGCAGAAAATTCGAAGGAGGCAAACTCATGGATTTTAAAGATGTCGTAAAGAACCGCTATTCATGCAAGAAATACAGTTCGCGCAAGGTCGAGCCGGAGAAGATAGAGGCCATCCTTGAAGCCGGCCGTCTTGCCCCCACCGCAAAGAACCTCCAGGAGCAGCACATCTATGTCGTTCAGTCTGAAGAGGCTCTGGCAAAGATCGACAAAGTAACTCCCTGCAGATACAATGCGCCCGTCTGCCTGATCGTCGCTTTCGATAAGAACAATGTCTACACATATCCTGATTCCGCAAGGGAATCCGGCGTTGAGGATGCTGCGATCGTCGCAACGCATCTGATGCTCGCGGCAGCAAATGAGGGCGTCGACAGCTGCTGGCTCAACTGCATCTACCTTGATAAGATCGCTGAAGAATTCGGCCTTCCGGACAACGAGGAAGTCCTCATGATCTTAGATCTGGGCTATGCGGAAGAAGGCGCAGGTCCTCTTGCAAATCACGGCAGCAGAAAGCCTTTATCGGAGACCGTAACCTTCCTCTGATCCCATCCGGATCTTTGCTCTAAATATAAAGATTTTACTATCAGTCTAAAGATTCTTACAAAGACTGTCAGGTTCACGCGTGTTACAATTAGACTATATTCGGAGGGCATCTGATGGATCTTTTTAAGGTTTTTATTTGTGAAGACGAGAGTATCGTGCGCGAAGGTCTGCGTGATATGATCCCGTGGGAAAAATACGGATTCGAGTTTGCCGGTGACGCACCCGACGGCGAGATGGCCCTGCCCATGATAAGGAAGCTCAAGCCCGATGTCCTTATCACCGATATCACAATGCCCTTCATGGACGGACTATCCTTAAGCAAGACCGTCACGAAGGAACTTCCCAACATAAAGATCATCGTCATCTCAGGCTACAGCGACTTCGAGTATGCACGCAAAGCCATTGAGATCGGCGTTGAACAATATCTCTTAAAGCCCGTCACAAAGACGGACATGATAAACGCCTTGGAAGGCGTAAGAAAGAAGATCACCGAGGAGAACGAGCAGAAGGACTACGTAAAACTCTACGAGCAGGAATTCAAGAAGTTCGAGAGACTTACGCACAGGGTGTTTTTCGAGAAGCTCGTGGAAGGCTCGTTATCGGTACAGGAGATCTACGAGGAAGCAGACAAGCTCCACCTGAACCTCTCGGCTGACGCATATAATATCGTAATATTCTCGATCAGGGACTTAGACCAGCTCGCTTATTCAGACGACGCATCCAAGGTCACTGAAAGCCTTCTTAACCAGTTCCTTCAGTATCCTGACTACATAATCTTCAGATGCAATCTGTTCTCGTATGCCGTCCTTATCAAGGGCGACGAAGAGAGCGTCAAGCGTATGGAAACAAGACTCGTCAAGATGATAAGGGAGAACTGCGAGCAGAGATCCAATGCTCTGGACTGGCACGTTGCCGTCGGCGTCGCGACTAACAGACTGAGCGGACTGTCCTCATGCTATCAGGATGCCAACAGGGCATTCGCATACAGACACATCTTCCCTAACCGTCATATCTTTACATCAGAACAGCTCAACACCGAACAGTATGTTCCTGATGAGAACCAGATGAGCGAGATAGATGCCGGCAAGTTCGATCCCATGATCATCCGCTATTTTGTACAGACGGGTACAGCAGGAGAAGTCCAGACTTTTGCAGACGATTATCTCCAGAGCCTTGAATCGAGCGTTCACTCGATCCTCTTCCGCTACTATCTTCTGGTAAGCATAAGAGTCAATGTCGAGCTTGCTTTGAAAGAGGCCGGCGTTGATTCGGAGCAGGTCGCAAACAACCTTCCTTCTTTTGACACGAATATCTCGGCCGAAGAGGTAAAGCCTTATCTTACTGACGCTCTGACCGTCGCGATCAAGATGAGGGACGCCGAAGCTCAGAAGCGCGGCAACGACATCATCAACAACGCCGTTGATTACATTAATGAACACTACGCCGACGAAGATATCTCGCTCGATTCCGTTGCGGAAGAGATCAACATCAGTGCCAATTATCTGAGCGCGGTCTTCTCCAACAAAGTAGGCTTATCCTTCGTCGAATATATCACCAAGAAGAGAATGGCCAGAGCCAAGATCCTCCTGCGCAACACGAGCAAGAGATCCGGCGAGATCGCCAACGAGATAGGCTACAAGGACCCCAGATATTTCTCATTCGTATTCAAGAAGAATCAGGGGTGCACGCCAAGCCAGTACCGCAACGGGGAAGTTGAGGAAGAATGAGGTCTCCTTCTGACAGGAGGAAAAGTTCCAACACGGTACAGAAAAAGATGTACCGCCTTTTGCTTCAGATGTTTATCCCAATAGGCGGCATCCTGATCGCTATTTTCGCGATGCTCATAACACGTAACGTAATGTACGCCTCAGTGTCGGGCAACATCGTAAAAGCGTCCAGCTTCAACCAGAACTTCAAAGACGAGATCGACCTTCAGATGTATCTTTACGTTGCCGGAAGCAGCGATGAGATCCCGTGGGACGATATTGCCTCAGCAAGGAACCTCGCTGAGGACCTTCTGAAGAACACATCCAATCCCGAGGGCCGCAAAGCGATGGTCAGCGTCCTCTCGCTCTGCGACAAGTTCAGCACGTATATCGAGAGGATCGAGCGGACCAAAAGCTACGAGGAGCGCATGGATCAGCTCGAGAAAAATATCTACGGCAACACCGAGCTCATCGAAGAGTACATGTATTCATACCTGTACTATGAAGCCGGCGAGATGGCAAGCATCCAGAAGCAGCTCGACTTCTGGCTCACGATAGAGATCGTCTTCGTGGTCATCGTCATGCTCATCGTTATCCCTGTGGTCTTGAGCCGTGCCGTCAAGCTCTCGAAAAGCATCACCGACCCGATCATCGCCATGAACAGCCGCGTCGAGCAGATCGGTGACGGCGACTTAAGCCCCCACACACCCGTCGAAACAGATGACGCGAGCCTCGCCCTCCTCAGCGCCGGAATTGAAGACATGGCGGCAAGACTCGACAAACAGATCGAGCTCAACCGCGCCGAGCAGATCAAGCTGCGCGACATCGAGCTGTCACTTATCCAGGCGCAGATCAACCCTCACTTCCTGTACAACACGCTCGACGCGATAGTCTGGCTCATAGAGATCGGGAAAAACGATCAGGCAGAGCAGATGGTAACGAGCCTGTCGTCATATTTCCGGTCATTCCTGAGCGACGGCCGCGACATCGTAACCGTTGCCGAAGAGAAAAAACATATCCAGAGCTATCTTGAGATCCAGCAGGTCCGGTACAGGGACATCATGGAATTTGAGATCGACATCGATCCTTCGATCGAAGACACAAAACTCCCCAAGATGACTTTGCAGCCTTTGGTCGAGAACGCTATCTACCACGGCTTAAAGCCCAAGCGCGGCAAAGGAAAGATCCTTGTCACAGGCGCGCGCGAAAACGGCAGCATAATCCTCAAAGTTTCCGATACGGGTCTTGGCATGAGCAGCGAAGAACTCGAAAACCTGAAGACCAAAGTCCTCAAAGAAGACTCTTCAAGCTTCGGACTTACATCGGCATACAAGCGTCTGAAGATCCTTTACGGCGACGCCTGCTCGTTCAACATCGAGAGCATCCCGCAGGAAGGAACTTCGATCAGCATCCGGATACCGGGAAAGGCGGACATAGACAATGAAACGATTCTTTAACAACCCGGATAGTGCGGGGTGCGGACAGCAGACAATGAGACAGTTCTCTTTTTTCGCTGACGCGGGGTGCGGACGTCAGACAATGAGACAGTTCTCTTTTATACCCGGCGCGGGGTGCGGCTGTCAGACAATGAAAAAACTCTTAAGCAGCCTGCTTTGCTTATCACTTCTTACCGGTATTGCCGGAACATGCGGCTGTCAGGCAAAACCCGAGACAGAGCCCACCGATGATAATGTTTTTGTCATCGGCTTCTCGCAGGTCGGTTCCGAATCCGACTGGCGCGTTGCAAACACCAAGTCAATGACCGACACCTTCTCAGACGATCCCGAATACGAACTCGTAATGGAGAACGCCAGACAGATGCAGGAAAACCAGTTCACCGCGGTCCGCCGCTTCATTCTCGAAGGCGTTGATATGATCATAATTGCCCCCACCGTCGAAGAGGGCTGGCTCACCGTCCTTACCGAAGTCCACGATGCAGGTATCCCCGTCATCATCATGGACAGATCCGTCGCAGTCTGGGATGACAATCTCTATCTTACAAACGTCGGCTCCGACTTCCTCCGCCAGGGCAACCTCGCAGTAGAATGGCTCGAGAAAGAGACATTGAAAGATGCGGAGAACGGTGATGAGTCCGAAGACGGAACCGTCAGGATCCTTCACCTTCAGGGAACGCTCGGTGCAACAGCGCAGATCCAGCGTACCAAAGCGCTTGAGGATGCGGTCGCAAGTCACGGTGACTGGGAGCTGATAAGCCAGCTCGACGGCGACTTCACCGAAGCCAAGGCATACGAGGTCATGACGACCTACCTTGCAGGTAACCACGACATCGATGTTATCTACAGCGAGAACGACAACATGACCTTCGGCGCAATGCGCGCACTGGATGAGGCCGGCATCACCTACGGCGAAGGCGGGCAGGTGAAGATCATCACCTTCGACGCCACCAAGGAAGCTCTTCAGTACTGCCTCGACGGAAAGATAAACCTCTGTGTCGAGTGCAATCCTCTTTTCGGGCCCCAGGTAAAAGAACTCATCGAGGCCTACCGCAGAGGCGACACCATCCCCAAGCACGTCTATGTCAACGAGACGGCGTACACCGCAAAGGATCTTACCCAGGAATTCGTGGACACAAGAGAGTATTAAGCGGAAGATGCCGTATCAATGGGTGGTTTTGCGCGATGGTGTGGTGCTTATTTTCGCGCACCCGGGAAGTGAGACGGGCGGGAATGAGGTCGGATTTGAGGAATGTCACAAATCCTGAAAAATCGGGCTTTTGTGATACAGGAGAGGTGCGAAAATATCACAAAAGCTTTGAAATTTGCATTTTATTCAAAAAACAGCTCGTATGAGATATTCGAAGACCCGCACATCCCAAATTACAAAAACAGACCATTTTGGGATACATTTACCCCTTCAAAAACACCCCAAATCTTCAATTCAAAACATTTGGGATACATTTTCTCAACAATTGTATCCCAACAAGGCTTTTTATAAAATTTGGGGTGCTTTTCCAAGTCAAAATGTATCCCAAAAACCGCATTTTAATGGATTTGGGATTTTTCATGAGATCGTATATTGAGGACTCGAGAATAATCGTGAATCTCCATTTTTGCATTCAGCGGGTAACACCAAGCTCCGCGCTCACCACACAAACCTTATCCCCTTATCCCTTCACCGGCACCATAATGCTCTTCACATCCCGGCCTTCGGCGGCTGAGATGCATGTTTTGGAAAGGGCTTTACACAAAGCATCAAGATCATAGTCCGGTGAGAGGATCCCTGATTCGCCGCGGTCAGTATAGTAGCTGCTGTCCATGCTGGCGACGGCAATGCCGATGCCGTGGCTTTTGAGAATGCCGGCGATTAGGCGGGCATATATACCGTTCTGGCATATGACTGAATCACAGTTTTTCAGAATTTCTTTTGCAAAGGAGACAAGGCGTCTGTCATAGCCTGAGAATATCTCCTTCTGCTCTTTATAAGACAGCAAAAGACACCTCGCCCCGTCAAATGCAATGCAAAGATCGCTGAGCGCGTCGATGTAGCCTTTGTATCCTTCAAGGCCTGCGGAATCATCCATGCGGAAGATGCAGGCGGGCTTCCTGCTGCCGTTCTTCAGAAGACGCGTGGTAATGGTGCGGCCGCCGTCCCTGAAGTCGGGAGCGATATAGACTGAACCATCGGGAATATTGCATGTCGAATTGCAGTATATGACAGGCGTTCCGCCCGATGCCACGTCCTCGATCAGCCGGTAGTTCGGATCGGGAAGGACATCACAGACAGGTTCGATCACCAAAGCGGCCGGGCGCTCGGAAACAGCACGCGATAATACGTCTGCTTCCTCGCCCGGATTGCCGCCTGTGGAGAAAACTTTAAGTTCATATCTGTGTTGGGCAAGGCGGTCTTTAAGACCTGATATGAGTGCGGGACTTTGATATCTGTCACAGTCTTCGGTAATGAAGAACACCTGTTTACTGGAGAAAACCTTATCTGCAATATAAGAACCTGAACCGCGGCGTTTGACGATGAGACCTTTCCTGCTGAGCACTTCAAGCGCAGCGCGGACTGTCTGCCTGCTGCAGGAACAGGAAGCGGCGAGTTCCTGTTCGGAAGGAAGTCTCGTCTTCCCTTCCGCTCTCATCTGCCTGAGTTCCAATTCAAGCATATCCGCTATGTTCCTGTACTTTTCAGTCATGAAAGATCACGTCCCTGAACCGCATGATTCTGCGTTCTTTTTCTGTTACCGAGATTATATCTTGCACGGTATGTTGAACGTAACGTGAAAATCTTTAGGTGTTTGTCGGACGGGCCTTAAAGGCTGTGGGATTTTTTATCATGTTTGAAGAACACGGTGTGATGATTTTCAAGTGCGGCGGGCAGTTCTGGACAAATTGACAAATTGAGAACCAGTCCGGCAAAGCCACGGTCATCTCAAATATTTGAACCGGCGTCTTAAGATTTCCGACATCCGGAGCGCTCGAAAACCTTTCCGGCCGTAAATTTGTCTGTATCACACATGAAAATACTCAACCTGTATTTATGCAACTTTACCATTCTCGATATGCAATACGAGATTCGTTGATACCTCTTGCTGATGGGTGTTTAGTTGGGGCAGAGTTCATCGGACCAAAAGAGTTCGAAATCAAACCAGCCAAACAAGGTAAAGGAGAATCATTATGAAGAAACTGGTAAAGATGATCGTATCTACCCTTCTCATTGGCGCAATGGCACTTAGTTTCTGTGCATGTGCTGGCAAGGGCGGAAAGAAAGAAGGCGGCCTGATCAAAGTTGGTATCATCAACAATGACCCTAACGAGTCCGGTTACCGTACAGCAAACGACAGGGACATGAAGGCTACTTTCACAAAGGAAAACGGCTATGATCCTTACTTCTATTATTCACTCAAGAACGAAGAGCAGATCGCTGCAGCTCAGAAGTTCATTCAGGATGACGTAGATTATCTCCTCATCTCCGCAGCAGGTACATCAGGTTGGGACGGCGTTCTTGAGCAGGCTAAGAAGGCAGGCATCAAGGTTATCCTCTTCGACAGAACAATCGACGCAAGCGAAGACCTTTATGAGGCTTCAATCGTTTCAGACATGGCTAAGGAAGGCGAACAGGCAGTATCCTGGCTCGCATCCCAGAATCTTTCTGAATACAAGATCATCCACATCCAGGGCGTTATGGGTTCATCCGCACAGATCGGCCGTTCAGGCGCTTTGGACACAAAGGTAGCAGCAGAAGCTAACTGGACAATCGTTCAGCAGCAGACAGCAGAGTGGTCTGAGGAAACAGCTCAGCAGATCACACAGGCAGTCATCGACTCCGGCGAATCCTTCAACGTTATCTATGCAGAGAACGACAACATGGCTAAGGGTGCTGTAGCAGCTCTCGATAAGGCTAACATCTCTCACGGCGTCGGCAAGGACGTAATCGTTATCGGTTTCGACTGCAACACATGGGCACTTGAAGAACTCGTTGCAGGCAACTGGAACTATGACGGACAGTGCAATCCTTTCCAGGCTTCCTACATCGACGACATCATCAAGAATGGCGCTAAGCAGAAGGTAGTCATCATGGAAGAGAAGGGCTTCGACGCAACAACTATTACTAAGGACGACGTTACAAAGTACGGTATCTGATTTTAGTAAATAACCCCGCGAAATAATAAGCCTACCGCAAAGATGTGCGATGCGATGCAATCTCATCGCATCGCACAATCTTGTAGGGCACAAAGAAGAACAAAGGATATTTGGAGGAAAAAACCATGGAACAAGGCACAGTCCTGGAAATGCGCGGAATATGTAAATACTTCCCCGGCGTGCGCGCTCTTGAGCAGGTTGATTTCACCTTAAGAGAAGGCGAGATCCACGCGCTAATGGGCGAGAACGGTGCAGGCAAATCAACACTTATCAAAGTGTTGACCGGCGTATATCCAAAAGACGGCGGCGTGATCCTGCTTTCCGGCACTGACGGTCCGGTGCATATCAAATCACCTCAGGATGCACAGAACGCAGGTATTGCGACTGTTTATCAGGAGATCACGCTCTGCCCCAACCTTACGGTTGCCGAGAACATGTACATAGGACGCACAAAAGGTCCCGTCACCAACTGGAGAAAGATGATCAGTGATGCAGGAAGACTCCTTGATGAACTGGGAATCCCCGCACATCCGAAGCAGCAGCTCGGAAACTGCTCCATTGCAGTCCAGCAGATGGTCGCGATCGCACGTGCTGTCGATATGGAATGTAAGGTCCTTATCCTGGACGAACCTACTTCGTCACTAGACGAACAGGAAGTTCAAAAACTCTTCAAACTGATGCGTGACCTTAAAGCAAAGGGTGTCGGCATCATATTCGTTACACACTTTCTCGAACAGGTCTATGAGGTATGCGACCGCATCACGGTACTGCGTGACGGACAGCTCGTAGGCGAATATATAATAGAAGATCTTCCCCGCGTCCAGCTCGTATCAAAGATGCTCGGCAAGGATTTCGATGATATGGCTGATATCAAGAGCGATTCCGATACGGAAAATATCGACTATGAGAGCACACCCGTATATGAGGCAATGGGGCTTACCGGAACCACAGGTATCAAGCCCTTCGACTTCGAGATCCATAAGGGAGAAGTCAACGGATTCACCGGTCTTCTCGGCTCAGGAAGATCCGAGAGCGTGCGTGCGATCTTCGGTGCGGACAGAGTAACACGCGGAGTGGTAAGGATAGACGGCAAGCCCGTAAAGATCAGAAAACCTCTGGATGCCATGAAGCACGGTATCAGCTATCTTCCTGAAGACCGTAAACTCGACGGCATCGTAGGAGATCTCTCGGTAAGAGACAATATCATCCTTGCGCTTCAGGTAATGAAGGGATTCTTCAAGCCTTTCTCCCGCGCACAGGCAGAGCAATTTGCTGATGAATATATAAAACTCCTCAACATCAAGACCGCTTCATCCGACACACCGATCAAGTCACTGTCGGGCGGCAACCAGCAGAAGGTAATCCTTGCGAGATGGCTCCTTGCAAATCCTGTATATCTCATCCTCGATGAGCCTACGAGAGGTATCGATGTAGGCACAAAAGTCGAGATTCAGAAGCTTGTTTTGAAACTGGCTTCCGAAGGCAAGAGCGTTACGTTTATTTCTTCCGAGATCGACGAGATGATCCGTACATGCTCACGTCTTATAGTCATGCGCGACGGCAAGGTCGTAGGAGAACTCAAAGGCAAGGATCTCAACCAGAATAAGATCATGGCAACTATCGCCGGAGGTGAATCATAATGACAACACCCGAACCCAAATTAAAGACCGGAAGATCCGTAAAGGATATCTTCGGAAAGCTTTTTTTCAACCAGCTTCTTATACCTCTTGTAGCGCTGCTGTTTCTGGTCATCTTAAACCTTTTTGCAGACCCTTCTTTCTTTAAGATCACGCTCGAAAAGAGCAGCACCGGCTTCTACATTCTCTCAGGCAACCTCATATCCATCATTGATAACGGATCAGAGCTTGCCATTCTCGCGATCGGAATGACGCTGGTTACAGCCGCTTCAGGCGGTCAGGATATCTCCGTCGGTTCTGCTATAGCAATAGCCGGATCGATCGTATTAAGAGTTATAAAAGGCCTGTCCCCTTCTATTTCAGGCGGAGAGCTTGCACTCTATCTCATTTTTGCTTTCGTTCTCTGCGTTATCGTATCAGCACTCTTCGGTGCATTTAACGGTGCACTTGTCGCGTTCTTCAAAATACAGCCGATGGTCGCAACCTTGATCCTGTTTACTGCAGGACGGTCGATCGCCGCATGGATAAACAACAATGAGAATATCTCCATCAACGATGACCGTTTCAAGTACTTCGGCAACTTCCTGCCCGGGATCCCTGTCCCGACACCGGTATTCATCAGTGCAATCTGCATGATAGTCATCGCAGTTGTTTTGAAGTTCACCAACTTAAGACTCTATTCACAGGCTGTAGGTATCAACTCCTCATCCTCAAGACTTAACGGTATCAACCCCAAGATGATCAAGCTCCTTACATTCATTATCCTGGGTGTATGTGTAGCTGTCTGCGGATTCATCAAGGTATCGAGAACCGCTTCGATCACTTACGCTGTCATCGCCAACAACATCGAGATGGACGCGATCCTGGCAGTTGCTCTGGGCGGCAATAACTTAGGCGGCGGAAAGTTCAATATGACAGCATCCATAATCGGCGCCTATGTTATCCAGTTCCTTACAACTACGCTTTTCAAATTCAAGGTAAGTTCAACTGCTATCTCGGCTTATAAGGCTGTAGTAGTTATCTTCCTGATAATCCTGTCCGCTCCTGTAGTAAGAAGAGGATTAAGCAACCTTAAGAATAAATACATTGCTTCAAGATCACAGGTAAAAAAGGAGGGCGTCTGATATGTCCGCTAATACAGAAGTATTAAACGTCAAAAAGCTTAAGGGACGCACATTTCTTACAGATACGAATCTCCTTCTTATCATCACCGTCCTGGTATTTTTCTCAATGTATACTTCAGCGGTACAGTTCCTCGGAAGCGGGTTTACAAAACCCCAGATGTTCTTCAACATCCTTAACGAGAACGCATCGCTCCTGGTATTATCCTGCGGCATGACACTCGTCATGATCACCGGCGGAATCGACATCTCGGTAGGACAGGTCACATGTCTCGTATGTATGGCAAGTGCAGTCTTCATGAATGATAATTCCATCACAGGGGCAATGCCTGAAGGTCAGGCTGTTGTTGTCTCAATGCTGATCGCACTGGGCATCGGTCTTGCTTTCGGTATCGTTCAGGGATTGCTTGTAGCTTATCTCGAGTTCCAGCCGTTCATAGTAACGCTCGCGGGAATGTTTTTCGCGAAAGGCATGACGACCATAATATGCAGTGACCGTGTAAATATCGACAACGAGATCAATCATGCTTTCTACAAGCTGAGCACAACCGAAGTCAGCGTGCCCTTCATCGGCTCTTATAACAAGCTCGGTGAGTTCATACCGGCATTTGTTGAGGTCGGTGTTGTCGTGGCACTGATCGTTGTCGCGCTGCTCTTCGTTCTTCTGAGATGGACCAAACTCGGCCGTAATTTCTACGCAGTTGGCGGAAACAACCAGAGCGCAAACATGCTCGGTATCAACGTCAAGCTTACTAAGTTTCTTGCACATGTCCTCTGCGGACTCTGCGCAGGAATCGGCGGTTATCTCTTCTTCCTCCACGCCCGTTCCGGATCACCCCTTCACGCAACGGGCGCGGAAATGAACGCTATCGCATCCTCCATCATCGGCGGCACGATGCTCTCCGGCGGTGTTGGAAATATCATCGGAACACTCTTCGGTGTTCTCTCTCTTTCGACGATCAAGAATATCGTTACTTCTTTAGGTCTTGAAGATCCGTGGTGGACAAACATCACTGTTGCCATAATGCTCTGTATCTTCCTCCTCGTTCAGAGTGTTATACTTGCAAGGAAGAATAGAAAAAAGAAGTAAACAACAGGAGGAATTACAGTGGATCTTAAGACTACATCTCTGGGAATCGAACTCGGTTCCACACGTATCAAGGCAGTCCTGATCGATAAGGATCATCTCCCTGTCGCACAAGGCGATTTCGGATGGGAGAACCAGCTCGTGAACGGCATCTGGACTTATTCCATGGACATGGTCCATAAGGGGATTCAGGAATGCTACAAGGCATTGAAGGCAGATGTTAAGGAGAAGTTCGGCGTAACTCTCACTGAGGTCGGCGGTATCGGTATCTCTGCAATGATGCACGGCTACCTTCCCTTCGATAAGGACGGAAACCAGCTTGCCGAATTCCGCACCTGGCGCAACACGATAACAGGCCAGGCAGCAGAGAAACTCACAGAGGTTTTGGGATTCAATATTCCCCAGCGCTGGAGCATCGCCCACTACTATCAGGCGATCTTAAACAACGAATCACACGTTGGTGATATCGATTATCTGACAACACTTGCAGGCTACATTCACTGGCGTCTTACCGGTCTTAAGGTCATGGGTATCGGCGAAGCATCCGGCATGTTCCCGATCGACAGCACGACAAACGACTATAATCAGGACATGGTAGCCAAGTTCAACGCTCTTACAGGCGGCGACCTTCTCTCTATCCTTCCTAAGGTTCTTGCCGCAGGCGAGAATGCGGGAACACTCACAGAGGACGGCGCAAAGTTCCTGGATCCCGACGGCGATCTTAAGGCAGGCATACCGATAGCACCCTGTGAAGGTGATGCGGGCACAGGCATGGTCGCTACAAATTCCGTACGTGTTTATACAGGCAACGTAAGCGCAGGAACATCCGACTTCGCAATGGTCGTTGTAGATCACGATCTGGGCGTTCACCGCGAGATCGATATGGTTACAACGCCTGCCGGCGCACCTGTCGCAATGGTCCACTGCAATAACTGCACTTCAGACATCAATGCGTGGGTAAATCTTTTCGCGCAGTTCGCAGATTTATTCGGTGCCAAGATCTCGAAAAACGATCTTTACACAAAGCTATTCCAGGTTGCTTTAGAAGGTGACCCCGACTGCGGCGGACTCCTGTCTTATAACTATTTATCAGGCGAAGGCGTAACTGATCTTGATGAGGGCCGCCCGCTCTTTGCAAGGACACCCGACTGCAATTTCACTCTCGCAAACTTCATGAGAACTAACCTTCTTTCTGCTCTCGCTACCTTGAAGATCGGAATGGATATCCTTCAGGATACAGAGAACGTAAGGATCGACAAGCTCTACGGTCACGGCGGTTTCTTCAAGACTCCCGAGGTCGGTCAGAAAATGCTTAGCGCTGCAGTTAACGCACCTGTTTCCGTCATGGAGACAGCAGGCGAAGGCGGACCTTACGGAATGGCACTCCTTGTCTCCTACATGATCAACAAGGAAGAGGGCGAATCGCTTCCCGATTACCTCGACAACAAGGTTTTCGCAGGCGCAAAGAGCGTAAGCGTAATGGCAGATGATACCGATGTTAAGGGCTTTGCTGATTTCCTCGCTAAATACAAGGCAGCACTTCCCATGGAAAAGATCGCAACGGAGGTAGTCTGATGTTAGAAGAACTTAAAGCAAAAGTTTTGGAGGCAAACCTCCTCCTTCCCAAGCATGGTCTCGTTACCTTCACATGGGGCAATGTCAGCGGCATCGACCGTGAATCCGGTCTCGTTGTAATCAAGCCCTCCGGTGTCGAATATGACGTCATGAAAGCTGAAGATATGGTCGTCGTAGACCTGGACGGCAAAGTCGTCGAGGGCAAGTGGAAGCCTTCTTCAGACACACCTACACATGTTGTGCTCTATAAGGCATTCCCCAACATCGGCGGTGTTGTACATACACACTCACGCTGGGCAGTCACATTCGCTCAGGCAGGCGTGGCCATTCCCGCAATGGGTACGACACAGGGCGATTATTTCTACGGCGACATTCCCTGCACACGTCCCATGACAGATGAAGAGATAAAGGGCGAATACGAGAAGGAAACCGGCAATGTTATCGTCGAGACATTCAAAGACAAAGACCCGGATGCTATTCCTGCGGTAAACGTGTTCTCACACGGACCTTTCACCTGGGGAACAGATCCTTTCAATGCAGTACATAATGCAGTCGTTATGGAAGAGGTCGCATTCATGGATTATCACGCAATGACACTTAATCCTGAAGCAGGAAGAATGCAGCAGACACTTCTTGACAAGCATTATCTCAGAAAACACGGTGCCAATGCCTACTATGGTCAGGGTTGACGGCACACCATAAACTTTGACAACAATTTCATAATTGTTTGCTTCTTGTTCAGTAAGGGCCCGCTGTATCTGATACGGCGGGTCTTTACTGTTTACGGGGCTTTTTGAAAAAATATGCTTCAAAAATCACATAAATAGTTAATGCTATTAATATTCGTTGCTGTATACTCCTTAACATAGGGAAACAGGAGAGAGAGTAAATGAGCACCGTAACTGAAAGCATTGTTAAAGAAGTCAAAAAGGTAATCAACGGAAAAGATTCCGTTATCGCACAGGCGTTAACCGGTATCCTCGCAGGCGGTCATGTGCTTATGGAGGACGTTCCCGGTGTCGGCAAGACAACACTTGCACTCGCATTCTCAAAGACAATGGGACTTAATTTCGGGCGTGTACAGTTCACCCCTGACGTATTGCCTTCAGATATTACAGGATTCTCTCTGCTCGACAAGCAGACAAATCAGATGAAGTACCAGCCCGGTGCCATCTTCCACAATCTCTTTCTGGCAGATGAGCTTAACCGTGCATCCTCAAGAACACAGTCTGCACTTCTCGAAGCAATGGAGGAAGGCAGTGTAACGGTTGACGGCAACACTTATCTTCTTCCCAAACCTTTTACGGTATTTGCGACCCAGAACCCTACAGGTGCTTCAGGCACTTCACTTCTTCCCGATTCACAGATGGACAGATTCATGATAAGGATCTCTATGGGTTATCCGTCATCAACTGCCGAGAAGGCCATGCTCGAAGCCAGAAAGAACGGTATCAATCCTATGGACAGCGTCAAGCAGGTCTGTGATATGGATACGATCTTAAGGATGCAGGCTGAAGCTAACAATGTTTTTGTCCATGAGAAGATCGTCGATTACATCATTACTCTTATAAACAAGACCAGAGGTCACGCGGATCTCGAGCGAGGCGCAAGCCCCCGTGCGACTCTGGCGCTTACTTCTATGGCAAGGACATATGCTTATCTGTCAGGCAGAAACTTCGTTAATCCCGCCGATGTTCAGAGCGTATTCCTGCCGGTTATCACACACAGACTGATACTCACACCTGAAGCTGAAGTTAACAGCAAGGTCGCAGTCGATATAGCTAAGGACATCCTTAAGTCAACTTTCGTCCCTAAGGTATGACAGCTTATGCTGAAGACTTGGGGCATATACTTAGGCGCGTTGATCTCAGCCTTCATCTTTTTTATCTTCTACAAGATGTGGGTCGCCTGGTTTATTCTCGTTGTTCTTCTTTCTTTGCCTGTCTTATCTTTCCTTTTATGTCTTTTCGCGACTTACTCGACATCGTTTTTCTCGAAAGCACCCGTCAATATTCATATCGGCACAGAAGCATATATTGATCTGACGATCGAAGGGATCGCGACTTATTTTTCCTTCTTCAAGATCAAGACATCCTACACTGATTATATGGGTGACATCTCCGAGAATATCTCGGTCGTGATCCACGACAACGGACTTGCGAGGATCCCCGTCGATACAGCTCACTGCGGTGCTTATTCCTACAAAATAACAAAGCTGTATATATACGACATTTTAGGGTTCTTCCACATGACCAGAAGGATCGACAAAGAGTATCCGGTCCTTGTAAAACCGATCGCGTCCATGCCTGCCTATATACCTGACGTTTACGGATTCAGAGCCAAGAATCTCAGGAAATCCAATCAGCCTGTATCCGAGATCTACGACATCAGGGATTACCAGCCGGGCGACTCGGTCAAAACGATCCACTGGAAGATATCCGCTAAAAAAGACAAACTCCTCGTTAAAGAGGCTCTTGAGGAATTCGGAGGTCATTCACGTCTGCTCCTGAAATTCTCTGATGACAGGGATAAACTCGATCTTCATCTCGGACAGATACTCTTTACTTCCAACTTCCTTTTAGATCACGAGATACCTCACAAGATCAGGGTCATTCCGCCCAACAGGACCGAGATATCTTTCGATATAGAGACCGAGACCGATCAGATCCTTGCATTTGCAAAGATCCTGCGCATGAAGGTGCCTAAAGGAGACAGCAATGCAACGTGAGAAAGTGATCATGATAAAAGATAATTCCGGACCAAGGCTCCTTTCAGCCGTGGTCGCTGCCGTAATATCGCTGCTCCTCTGCACCGGTTTTACATATATGGTCGGAACCGCATTCGATCTGGAATTCGATTTCTGGCCGGTAGTCCTTTGGGCACTGTTCACGTCATTTGTTTTCGCTTTTCTAAACTATCTGAACAAGAGATCGGTATCGGTGGCGTTGATCGTTATATCCGCGATACTGATGATCATACTCGTGACAGGTGACTACATGCATCTGAAGAGTGCACTTTCATCTTTCATGAACGATATCCAGCAATACTCGTTTTATCTGCTTCCCGGCGAATACATTAATACCTATGTAGGTTCTCATGCGATTGATACGCTTCTTATTCTCTATAACTTAATTGCGGCCGGTGTTATTACTTTTGCAGTTACAAGGCGCAGGTTCATTCCCCTGTCGCTTCTTGTATTCCTTCCGCATTTCCTTCTCTCCGTATCGAATACCTCAATGCGTCCCGAACAGACGCCCTGCATCGTGACGGCGGCAGGAATTTTCCTTGCCCTGCTCACAAACGCATACCGTTACAAAAAGCGCGAGACGGCCGATAAAACGATGCTTATACTTGCTGTCCCGGTACTTCTTTTCGCGGTCATGTGGGGAGCAATATTCCCTGTTAAGGAATATGAGAAATATGAGGTCGCAAAGAAGTTCCTTCTCATGATAAGAGATGCGGCTGAAGAATCATCATCGTTCGACAACACCGAGCTTGTAAGGATCATCGACAGGATCTATCACGGAACGATAAATCCGAGTTCCCTTGTCATGACAGACGGATCATATGAAAGCACTTATACCGCTGTCTGTCCTTCATCGACAGACCTTACGACCGTTGGTCCCTTTAATCCTCCGCACACGAGGATCCTGACAGTTTATAAGAGTCTTAACTCTAATTACAAAGGCACGTTCAAGCCGTACGAGGGCGGATTCCTGTATCTTAAAGTCGAATCAATGGATACTTACAAGGATAATGTCCTAAGCGCTTCCGACATTTATATGCACGTCTTTAAAGAAGACTTTAAGCCTGAGGAAAACAATGCCCAGTTCGCAATAACGCTTACTCCGGACGTCGGTTCGTCAGTTGATATACTGCCTTATTACTGCGACTACTGCCGTGCAAGAACCGATATATATACTGTCTCTAATCCATATAACACCACGGCAAACGGGACGTTCTACTATCTTGCCTCGCCGGTTCCGGTAAAGACCGGCAATATCTATTCCGATATTTATCTCAATGACTACGTCTACAATACGTCGCTCAAGGTTCCGAAGGAAACAGAAAAGGCCATTATCGACAGCGGCGTTCTGCCGGACTGGTATCTTGATGTTTATTACGGTGAAAGCGATATGTCCGATGCGGATAAAGTAAGGAAAGTCACCGAATTCGTAAGCAATCTCCATCCTTACGACAAGGATACGGAGCTGCCGCCCGAAGGAGCAGATTTTGTTCCGTGGTTCATCAGCGAAGCACAGAGCGGAATCTGCGTTCACTACGCAACGACTTCCATGGTCCTTCTCCGAATGATCGGTATCCCCGCAAGATATGTCCGCGGATATATCGACGCCGGATCTTACCCGCAGAAAGAAAGCACAGTTTACGCTTCAGAGTCCCACGCGTGGTTCGAATTCTTCATTCCCGAATTCGGCTGGATCATGGGCGATCCTACTCCGGGTGCATCATTCGGATCCTCATATTCGGATATCAATGCTGTAGCTTCCGCATATCCCGAGATCGAGACTGAGGTATTCTCCAGACACGATGCTCCCGAACGCCCCGTGACCACCGAGACTTCTGAAACCTCAGAGACATCATCCGGGACTTCAGATAACAGCACTGAGACTTCAGCAGATGATGATCAGACTCCGGCAAGCCACGAGACAGATGCTCCTTCTGAAACTGCGGAGACTTCTTCTGATCAGTCATCTGACCAGTCAGCTTCTAATACTTCGCCTTCCGGTTCTACAGCTCCTTCAGCTTCAGGAAGCGGAAGTGATGCCGCTGCCGTTGTAACGGATGAGAACGGAGAGACCGTGGAAACAGATGAGAACGGCGAAGCAGCCCAATCCGGAAAGCCCTTCGATCTGACCCCTCTTTATCCGGTATTCCTGGGCATTCTCGGCGTTATCAGATTCATCCTGATATTGATTATTGTCCTTCTTGTCCTCGCAGTCGCAGCAAGGATAGTATTCTATACTTACTGGATGATCCATTTCTCGGTCGAAGGCACGAATGAGAAAGCTATCACTTATTACCATTACTTCAGGCTCTTAAGTAAGTTCGCGAGAAGAAGACTCCCCAGGAACGCCACAGCCATCGCTGAAAAGGCTGCCTTCGGAAGTGATCCTGTTACTAAAGAGGAAGTTATTGTTCTTCTTAAATCATGCAAAAAGAACTCTGTCCTGATCTCACAAAAACTTCCGTGGTATATGGAGATCGTTTACAGGTTCATGGAAATCAACATAAAGTACTGATATTGGTCTGTCCGCTGCAGGATCTGTCAGCAGGTATAGCCGGGCTTCTTATATAACTCTGCTTCCTGAGGAGCGATCTCTTTGTCCCAGACCTTCTCTTTCCAGTCATCCTGACTGATCTCTTTTATCGCGATCGATACACTGGAAGCTGCGCATCCCATTGTCTCTGTAATGGCCTTCGTGATCTCTTCGGCGCACTTTTGCTTCTGTTCTTCAGTCCTTCCCGGAAAACACTTTATCTCTACGTGCGGCATAATCTGCCTCCTGTCTTATCTGTTGATACCCGGCACGGGTCCTGCCCCGTGCTTTTGAGGCCTTTATCATTTTAACCGATATAATTACTAAATGTTCTGCAACATTAATCATTCTTTATCTGTATATAAGGTGAAGATGTTCAAAGGAGGTCCTCATTATGAACAGGGGGATAAGAGATACATTATGCTTAACAATGGCGTTCGCGCTTATCACGGGAATTTTCGCCGGCTGCAAAGATAAGACCGGACGTGAGACGGCAGCAGGAACAAAAGGCAGCGGGGACCCAACGATCACGGTGCCTGTTATATCTGATACAGATCCAAAGGCCGGTTCAGATAACGGTTCTTCCAATGATCCCGCCACGGGAAGCTTCCCGGGTCTTGACTACAAGGTCCTCGATACGGACCCGTTCGGAATACAGGAAAGCCATAAGGGGTACTATATCCTGACTGAAAGCGGTTCCGGCGGTCACTACTACATAATCATCTTCTCCGGCGAGAAGAACACGGGCGGTTACGGAATAGAAGTCACCGGGATCGAGATGGAAGACGATGATACACTTATCATCGAAGTGACCGAGACATCTCCTTCGGTAAACGATATAGTAACCCAGGCTTTAACATATCCGCACTGCGTTATAGAGCTCACAAGGCTTCCGGAAAACCTCACGATCGTAAACGAGCACGGCTACAAATTCCATCTGCTCTCCGAAGGTGAGACGGACTATACGCCTGAGACCCATGACGTGAACATCCCCATCTTCGGCAACGAGGAAGACGTTATCGAAGACGGCTATATAGCAGTTCTCAGTGACGGCGGCGGAGAGATCGTTTACAAGACTTACGTCTATAAAGACGGTGAAGGCTACAGATATGTAAATGCAACTTCGCAGACTGTATCCTGGGGCGCAACAAAGTGGGAAGTAAGGGTCGATGACAGAGGCTATGCTGCAACAAAGGACGATGTAGTAGCGGCAGCAGAGATCCATGGCTCATGCGGATGCATGAATCTGCCGGGTGACTACTCCAGGATCTATACCATCGACGAATTCCTTAATATGGATTTCTGATATTTGAGGGGAATTACTATGCGCAAAGTCATTATCAGTTCAATAATCACAGCACTTGCAATCGAGATTGCAGGTGCTGCGGCTAACTTAATATCTTTTTATGTATCCGGAGATTTCATTTTCGCGCACATGATAACCGGAGGAGAATGGATGGGATGGTCAGGCTTCGGCATGCTCCTTAACAGAACATACCCCATGTCTTCCCCGGATCATCCGGTATCAGGTTCCACCTGGATATCATTTCACCCCGGGAGCCTGATACGGACACTCATATTGGGTTTTGCCGCCGCCTTCGTCATCTTTCTTATCATCCATCTGGTCAGGAAAAAGAAGGTCTCCAAAGCTTCCAAAGCTTAAGATCAGTTTTTCTTATAAGTCTTGTTGTAGATAACTGTCATAGCAGCAATGCATAAGAGTGCTGCCGCTGCAACGTAGATAACAGAGACATTGCCTGTGCATGTGTTTCCGAATGTCTGAGCGTTGAAGCTGAACGTCTCTTTGACAGCGGAGATGAATATTCCGTTATCAAGGCCTGCTATTGATGTGTTGATGTTATCCGCAACTCCGCTGAGCAGAACATTTCTTATAAGTGATGTAATGTGGCATGCCGGGAACAGATTGCAGAATGTCTGAACACCTGAAGAGAACTGTGACAGCGGGATATATGCTCCGATAACAAATCCTGATGCGGCGCACAGTATTCCGAAGAATGCGGTGCATGTCGAGGAGGACTTGAAAAGAAGTACTATCACCATAAACAGTGCCGTTGAAGATACTGATCCCAAAAGCACGATGCCGTATGCGGAAAGAACGGAAGGAACCGTAAGGTAAAGATCTCCCATTGAAGAGAGTGTGACAAGTCCGATGGTCAATATGACTGATGTCATTAAGAACGCGGAGATGCATGAAGCCGTGAAGTAAGAGAGGATTATCTGCCATCTCTTAACCGGTGTTGCGCATATGTCGCTGTCCACACCGGCCTCCCTGTCCTTAACGATAGTCTGAAGACATGTGTAAGGGATCGTGATCATTGCTGAGCCTAAGATTCCCGATAAGAGAATACCGTTTACCATCGTATCGATATCTGTTGCAGATATGATGTTCTCAAGGCCGTTCATCGTTCCCTCAAATGCACTTACGAAAGTTCCTTTAAGGAACAGAAGATACAATACCAGTACGATGATAGATGTAAGAAGTGAGAATACAACTGCAAGTGTATCCTTGAAATATATAAGAAGATTTCTCTTTGTAAAACCTATAAAGCCTTTCATTATTCGAGTTCCTTTCCTGTGAGATTTAAGAACACATCATCCATCGTTCCCTTAACCAGTTCATAGTCTTTGATCTCGTCTTTGTGTTCGTAGATAAATTCCGTGAGATTGTCGTCTGTCTCTATGTTGTAGTGGTCGGCGTCGTAGATGTAATTGCTGCTGATCTTATTTATCAGTTCCTCTGCAGATGCGCTTTTCGCGGTGTACCAGATAAGGCGTGAGTGAGCATATCTTGTCTTTAATTCGGCAGGTGTTCCCTTCGCTATGATCTTTCCCTTGTCGAGGATTACGACGTGATCCGCATCCCTTGTTTCTTCCATGTAGTGAGTGGTAAGGAAGATCGTCATGCCGTGCTCCCTTCTCAGATAATTGATGTAGTCCCACACGAGCTTTCTTGATTTGGGATCGAGGCCTGTCGTCGGCTCATCGAGAAAGAGTATCTTCGGATTGTTTATAAGTGCCCTCATGATGTCGACTCTTCTTCTCTGGCCGCCCGAGAGCTTCTCATATTTGCGGTCCCAGATATCCTTCATCTCGAATCTTTCCGCAAAGGGCTTGAGCCTTTCCTCTATCTTCCTTTTGTCGAGTCCGTAGTAGGATCCTCTCGTGAGCAGATTGTCTTTTACGCTGAGCTTCTTATCGAGAACGGAATTCTGGAACACGATCCCGTTTACTTTCCTGATCTCGTCATCCTCTTTACCCAATTCGCGGCCGCAGATCATTGCCGTTCCGGAAGTCTTTCCCAATATCGTGCAGAGCATGTTGATCGTTGTTGATTTGCCTGCTCCGTTCTCACCCAGAAATGCGAACATCTCGCCCTCTTCCACATCAAAGGAGATACCGTCTACCGCTGTATGCTCCCTGTACTTTTTTGTCAGATCTTTAACTTCGATGATTTTCATGTTGTTTCCTCCTGTGAGGCCACAATACGCCATCTTCCGGCATGCTGAAAGAGCAACTCTACCAAGTTGCATAAAAGGCTTACCAAGTTGCTGATTTTACGGGGTCAGACCCCATCAAGCAGATTTGACAGGGTCAGACCCCATCAAATAGTTGTTACTCTTCGTCCCTTATCTCTTCAAGCGCCTTGTTGATCCGGCTGTCTTCGCGCTTATAGAACCACAGTGTTACGATCCACACGAAAATATAAACCATGAAAAATATCACGGTCATCATGATAAAACCGCTTATCTGCGTAAACCATTTGAATACCAGTCCGAAGAGGCTGACGACCACATAAAGGCCCAGGCAGTGAAGTATTATCCTGACTATGAACTGCTTCTTTGAACATTCCAAATTTTTAAGCCAGAAGACCGTGGGTATGGAACACAGCGCACCCGTGAGCACCACGGACAGGAGCTGCAGCCATGAAAGTGAGAATGAAGCAAGGGGCGCTCCGTCGATAATGCAGTATACAAGTCCCTCCAGTATTATTCCCACGAGGATCGCAAAGGATATCATCATTGTCTGTTCAAGCCATATCTTTAATCTGCTCATCCTATTCCGAGCCTCCTCTTTACTTCCTTGACATAGCCTCTGGAGATAACGACAGTCTCATCATTAAGAAGCGTTGCATCTATCCTGCCGCTCATCTGTGACTTAACATTCCTTACCTTCTTTAAGTTAACGATCATGGACTTAGAACACCTCATAAAGTACCCGTCGAGCATGACCTCAAGTTCATATAATCTGTATTTGGTGTCGTAGCATCCGGCCTTGGTGTATACAAAAGTCTTCTTGTCGACAGACTCGATGTAATAGACCGCGGACGCCTTGATAATGTATACCTTGCCGTCCTTTGAGACAGCAAAGCTCTTCGCGTCGCCTTCCAGAAGCTCTATTGCGCCGCTTATCTCATCGGTAACCTCGACCGCTTTTATTACGGCCTGTTCCTCTTCTTTTGAATCTACTTTCTCAAACAGTACTTTCACCTTTTACCCCGTATCCAAGTGTATAAGCATTTTATCACAATACTTTTGCGGCGGTCAGAACAAGGCGTAACAGTCAATGCTATAATAATCAAAGTCATGGGACATACCGTGTCTCATCCGCGAGAACAGGGCTTTTGCCCGTTTTGTGTCCTGTTTTTCGAGCCGGGCAAAGCATAGACTCAAGCCATCAACCAAGGAGGCGGCAACATGGATCAGCAAAAGATCGGAGAATTCCTTAAGACACTTCGCAAAGAGACGGGCCTTACCCAGGAGGAACTGGCAGATAAGATGAATGTCTCGAGAAGAACAGTCTCAAGGTGGGAGACAGGAAGCAACCTTCCCGACCTCGCGATACTGGTTGAACTTGCTGATCTTTACGACGTCGACATGAGAGAAATCTTTAATGGCGAAAGGAAAAACGAGACTGTGAACAAAGATCTGAAAGAAACAATGCTTATGGCGGCAGATTATACTGATGACCATATTAAGAAAGTACTCAAGAGATACCAGGTTATGTTCGGAGCTGCAACGGTATGCGGTATATTCTACCTTGTCTGCCTGTTCTTCGAGCTCGAAAACATTTCCCCTGTATTCAACTTTATTTCCGGCGTATGCCTTGGCATAATGTTCGGAATGCTGATACTCGGCATCTTCGTAACCGACAAGAATTTTTCAAGGTTTGCAGAGTGGAAACACTCAAAGATCAAAAAGATCACTGAATGATCCACCCCCGGTAATCCCAAGGAGAACAACATGATAACTACTTCTGAGATAACAAACAAAAAGTTTGCTGTATTTATGACGGTCGCATTCTCGGCCCTGATACCTGTAAGCATCGCAGCAATAGCCTATAAAAACGGCAATATGATCTTATTCTTGTTCCTGTTCAGGATCATTGCGATACTGCTGCCGCTCATAGGCGTCCTGGCAGCAAGACTGCCCTTCAAGAGCCTCGGCTGGAAACCGAAGTTCAAGTTTAAGTACTTTATAACGGCTCTGATCGGCCCTCAGATCTTAAGCTGGCTCGGTGCAGGGATATTCTTCCTCTTTAACCGCAGCGCATTCGGATTAGGCCTTGAGGGCCTTGCATCACAGCTCCCCGCGGAATCAGTTGCAGCAATGCAGCAACTGGGTGTAACACCTGAAGTCCTGCTTCCCGTTCTGACCATTATGTCACTGACATTCCTGCCCATCACACAGATCCTTCCGAGCCTCGGCGAAGAGGCAGGCTGGAGAGGCGTAATGTATCCTTTCCTCAAGGGCAAGCTCGGCTCCGTCCCCGGAAGAATTGTTGGCGGCGCGCTCTGGGGCGTATGGCACTGGCCCTTGATCATCCTCGGCAACTATTTCTATGACGGTGATTACATCGGAAAGCCCTTCCTCGGCCCTGTCATGATTTGCCTTACACTCTGCGCATTCGGCATTCTCATCGATTACTTATATGAGAAGACGAACTGCATCTGGATCCCTTCACTCATGCACGCTTCGATGAATGCGGCAACACTTCCCGTCATGCTCCTTACAGCAGGCGGAACAGGCAGTCTCTCGGTCCTGGGCCCCACATGTTTCGCCCTCATCGGATGTCTTCCGGTAATGGCAGTTTCTTTAGTGATCCTTTTCGCGGGCAAGGGCAGAAAAAAGGCAGCATAAAACCAGACATACTCCATGTTTTCCGGATAAACCCATTCCGGCTGCGGGTACTAGAACTTCACGCAGCCGGGAATTATCCCTTTATCCAGATCAGGCAGTGGAATACCAAAGATATCAATGCCAGCGCCCAGACAGATATTGTGGTGATGAGTGACAGAAGATGCGGACTTACGGCCTTTGAACGTCCTGTATAATATGCGCCGGCAATCAGGGTCGGAACGATATATCTGAAAGACATCGTGCATGTGTAAGGATACTTAAAGCAGAAGCTTATGTAAGATGCGATCTCCACGACTATAAAGATAGTCATTATAAGGTTCATAATATTGCGTTCTTTGATCCAGCATACGATCATGTTCGCAAGGACCGTAACAGTAAACACCGAGAATGCCGCGAGCAATGCGTAGCCGATGAGCGCAAGGAGCATATGTTCCTGATAATAATCGCCATCGAAAACAGCTGCATTCAGCGTCTCGTAAATGATGTTGTAATCGACACCCTCACCGAACTCAAAAAAGCGCTTCCAGAACGGAACTCCGCTTATCACGAGACCCGGGTTGAGCACAGTGTCGGGAACAGCGACATAAGTCAACGGGACCTTCCAGAGTATATAAGACCTTATCTGATACCAGAGTCCCAGAGGTGCGCAGACAATGAGGAAAACCGCATACTGCCACACCATCTTCGCCTTTTTTGAGGACGCTAGAAATTCCTTCAGCATGACAAATCCAACCGGCACAGCAACAAGTCCTGCCGAGAGCTTTGACATCATGCCGAGACCTATAAAGACACTGGTACCAATGAGCTTTATAAAAGACTTCTTCTCATCTCTCATCCAGAGGAGCGTCATATACAAAGCTGCAAATGCGAACATCACCGAGAGCGGATCGTTATTGATCGCGCCTGCAAAGACTATCAGCTGGGGCTGCATTGCAACTGCGAGATAAGCTGTTATCTTGCCCTCGGGTGAGAGATTCCAGAGCTCAGTAAATCTTCTTGCCAGCGCAAGAGTCACAAGTGAATATATCAAGGATAGGGTCTGCAAAGCGTCCCAGTTGTGCGCCATGGACGGAGCTATATTTCTGTAGATTCCGAAGAATACCGCGCATATGATGTGGTGAAGCGGCGGATGGTAGAACTGCCAGTGCTCAATAACGTTCGCGTTTAAGAGTCTGTGGTTCTCAAGAAGATATTCGATATATTCGGCATGATAGTTATTGCCGAGATCAGTGTCGAACTCACCCATATCATGCTGTCTTTGTTCGGCACCCGTGTAAAGGACATAGAATGTTCTGACCGCAACAGCAGCGATCGTGATCACGGCAAGAATCCTGCCCGTCTTATCTTTGCTCTCACTCTTTATGATGTTGTATGAGACGATGGCAAAAGCAAATATGAGAAGGCCGGCATTAACAGGTGTCATGGATGATACCCTGCATCCCGTAAGGATCAGGACAAATAGAGGCCACGCAATACATGTGGCTATATCATTGCTGATCCTGAACTTTTTGCCGAGCCTGTTTTCCATCTGAGAAAAAACTCCCTCCTGATATTAAGAAATATAACCCAAGCCGGGTCTTTATTGCAAATAAAAACCTGCTAACAAAAATCAATAGCCTGTTGGCAGGTTTTTGTTTTGAAACAACTAGGCACAGCAAACAGACCGGAGTCAAATCCGGTCTTTGTTTTAGCATTAATGGATTTATGCTGCTTGGTAAACCTCCATCAC
>JAFRRJ010000026.1 GCA_017428155.1 Clostridiales bacterium
GATCGGCTATGGGACCGAACTGCATACCCTGAAGGCTCTGCATGCCGGAAAGAAGATTATAAGCTGCGATAAAGAAAGGGATCTGCAAAAGAAGGGAAGCCGTGCTCTTAAGAGCATAAACAGGCTTATAGTGATTGATCTTATAGTATTCCTGGAGCATCATGAAGCGCTCATCGCCCTTAAAGGTGGACTTGATGTGCTTGATCATGGGAGCCATCTTAATCTGGATATCACGCTCTTCAGCCTGAAGCTCGTCAGCGCGCTTATAGAGAGGGAGGACCAGAAAGTTAACTGCAAGGCTTAAGAAGATTATGGATAAGCCTGCGTTGCCTATTATCCTGTTGGCAACAGTAAAGACAACTTCGAACAGAAGCTCAAGAGGAGAGATCATAAAGGTATAAAGCGCTGAAAGAACCGACAATGCTCTATAATCTCCTTTCTTACCTCATTACCTTATCCTTCCGGGGTTATCTTTAGTGATCCCCGATGTATGTCCAGTTGTCCGGATCATGGGGATCGCTTCCTTCGTATGAAAACCAGGAAGCCGGAAGGAATGTATTGCCGTGATTGTCATCAGGACTGAAAAGATGGGAGAAGATAAGAGTCTGAGGTCCCTTTTTCAGTTCTGAATTGATAGGATTGTTTGTAAAAGGATTTTCAGGATTATCGATGAGCCCTGCAGTTGCATAAGTGACAGTATCTGCATTGGTCATAAATTCATCTGATACCGTAAAGCCTTTGGCATCAAAATCCTTTACCATGAAGAGTGGCATAAAGTATTCCATATCCTGTCCGTTACACTTGATATTAAACTGATCAAGCCCTCTTCCGTGATCGGATACGATTATTATCCTCGTGTTGTCATAGACACCCTGCTCGCGCAGATAGTCCAGCCATTTTCCGACCTGAAGGAATGCCGCCATATTTACGTGATAATGGATGACCTGGTATTCGGTGTTCAGGGGCATCGTTACGCCGTTGACCGTATAACGCTCTGTCATATTGACATCGTAAGCGGTGTTGTCGACGTTAAGTGCAGGAACATAATCCGGTTCCTGCAAAAGACAGGGCGAATGAGTTGTGTCGTTGGACATCATGAGGAATGTATTCTCAGAACTGTCACTGACAGAAGTTATCTCAGGAAGCTTGGTGAGAACAGGATAAGCCTCGATGAATACCTGTTCGTATCCCGTGCTCTTAGAAAGACCGTCTATATGGTGAACGAGCGCAGTCGCATCCAGATTTGTATTATTTACTCCGGCATCCGAACTTGCTTCGTTATACATTCCTTCGTCGTACAGTGTTGCCTGCAGAACAAGCGGAGAGATCTTCATAAGCGAGAAGCAGAAGAAGTTGCGGTTGCGGATCCTGACTAAGCCCGCAGATGTCTGTTCGGCATTGTCGCTGTCTGCTTCGTCCTCGAAAAAATTGAATCTCGCTCTGGTGTTATAGCAGTGGAATTCCGGATGGTCGTCAAAGACTGACAGATCCGGTATCCAGTTATATCCTGCATACGGCGGATCACAGATAGTAACGTCATACCCGTTTTTTCCGAAGATCACAGGCATGACCTTCAAAGCCTCGTCATGCTTGGATTCAAGGCTTTCTTCAGATCTGGCGTTGATCCTCTCGGGAGTATATTCATAACCGCCGTATAATGCCGGAGAAGCAAAATTGGTATAAGGACCGTAAGAGATCGTATTCGGATAATATGTAAAGCCGTCGAACTGTTCTATGAGTTCGGGCTTCTCATTAAAGATATAGGGTACCTGCGTTCCCATAGCGCGGTCGAGCATAAGGACTACGACGTTCTTTCCGTTTTTGCTTAACGGGATCTCAGGCATCTCCGGTGACGATAAAGCACTGTTCTCAAACCATCTGAAAGTACGCCAGACTAGTGCCGAATCCCAGGCTCCGAAGAAAGCGGTAGTCAGTATACCGATTATAAGGATCGTCTTTGTCAGTTTCTGGAATCTCTTATAAACGCAGTGAAGGAATAGACATACTAAAGCAACTGCAAGAATATTCAAAAGATATTCGGTGATCTTGAATTCCGGTGAGATCTCATATTGAAGAGTTGAAGAAAGAACACCGAGCTTTGTTCCGAAAAGCATGTAATCAACGATCGATACTCCGCACATAAGCCATATTGCCTCGCAGAATACCGCCTTTACTTTGTCGCTCATGAAAAAGTAGAAGACTCCGCCCCAGAGCATGAAGCTTCCGAATGACATGAGCATCGAGTTAACTATATATACAACAGGATTAACGGGATTCATAACGTCAATGAATTCCTGGGCGGATGAATCGATTACCGTGGCAGGAATCAGAAGGCCTGTTAAGAAGGCCATAAGTATTGCTCCTGCAAAGAAGATGACCGCATCCTTGGTGCCTGCTTTGGTTTTGGCTTTAGCATTTCCGGTCCTGATCCTGCTTTTTATGAATCCTGCTGCAAGAGGTGTTGCAAGAAGGATTGAGACTATAGCAAGAAGGAACTTCTGTCTTGCATCAAGGTCAGGTCTTATAAGCGTTAAGACAAGTATTACAGCGCCTGCTATTGCAAGCACGATATTAAGTGCCTTCTTGGGATCCTTAAGCTTGTAGAATACATTCTTAACAAGTGAGAATACGTTGTTTAAGAGCCAGTAGAAGACAAGTCCCGAAGGTGATCTGTAGAGCAGTACAAGGAATACTGCCGCA
>JAFRRJ010000027.1 GCA_017428155.1 Clostridiales bacterium
AGATTAATCGGCTTATTACTGGCGGTCGTTCTGATCGTCTGTTCAATTCCATCTTCTACAGTCAAGGCTGATCTGTCGCTCGATGCGTCTTTTCAGATTGCCTGTGTATTCCAGAACAATTTTGCAGTCTCATACAAATGCAAGATAAAGACGCCCGGCGAATTCTCTAACGTCAGGCTCAATATCGAGTTCGAAAAGTATGCGGCCGGATCATCTTCTTCCACATGGGAAAAGACGACCATAAAGGACTACACATACGACAGCTCTACAGGTGAATATGCCTTCACGTTCAGAGGCATAAGTGCTGCCGAACTCGGCAATAAAGTAAAGGCCAGCCTTTCTGCCGACAAGGACGGACAGACTTATACGAGCTCAACAAAGTCCGTTACACTCAAGCAGTATGCGATGTACCTTCTGAACGCCAATCAGGACAACACTGATGAAGTAAGCAAAAAACTCTGTGCCCTTTTAGTAGACATGCTTAACTACGGCGCATCAACACAGGCATACTTCAACGTCAATGCGGCTAACCCCGTAAACAACCAGCTCACTGATGCACAGCAGGCATTAGGTGCGGGCATGGTGGAGAACCCTGTCTCCTGCTACAGTATGGCGGCTCTTTCAGGAAGCACAGTCTCAATCAAGAACGTGGCACTGGTATTCGGAAGCACCGTTGATCTGGCTGTTTTCGCAAGCTTTAACGGAAAGCCGTCATCTTCTGCATACGCTGAGATAACATACACCGGAATTGACGGCAAGGAGATAGTGCACAAGGTCACATCAGACAGGTTCATCAAACAGGATGACGGCACGTACAGGGCAACATTTACGGGAATATCATCCCTTTATTTCAGAACACCTTTCAAGCTCGTCTATAAGAACGGAGACAACGCGGTAAGCGGCACACTCACATACAGCTACGAATCCTATACAAATGCGGTAGTTGCAGCTGACGTACCCCAGTCGATAAAGGACGGCGTCAGATACATGCTTGGCTTCGGTGATTCTGCTAAGAAATACTTCCAGGCTGTAAATCACTCAGGCGGAGATGAACCTGCAGGCGAATATCTTACCTACAGCATGTTCGGAGCCAAGGGCGACGGCGTTACGGATGACTACGCTGCAATCGTTGCAACGCACGAAGCTGCTAATGAACGGAATCTGCCTGTAAAGGCTGATCCCGGCGCAACATATTACGTTCACAATATGACATCATACAAGGGCGCCATCATTAAGACTGATACTGACTGGTCAGACGCAACATTCATAATCGACGACAGGGGTATCACATTAGATGAAGGTGAATATTTCCTTTTTACCGTCGCTCCTTATAAGGATGTTGAAAGAAGATGGGTACCCGGCGGGGTCTCCTGGAAGCAAAAACCCAACGGCACCTGGTACTTCAAAAAAGATGTGGATATAGAAAAAGACGGTGATACAGGATTCATAAAGATCCGCATCGGTCTGGATCCGAACCTGGATCAGTACCCTTTGTATAACAGCTACTCTGCTGCAACGGCTTTAAATCACCGGAATAAATATATCGAGAAAGGCCAGACCCAGCTTGATATCGGTGATACCGGCGGGTTCTCTGAAAGAGCTCTTTATCTGATCGAGGATTTCAAGCAGAGATGGGGCAGAAACGGCAGTTCAGTCTCTAGCGCCCCTACGCGCAATCAGCAGGAGATCATTATCGTAAATGAGGACGGTTCCGTCGATCCGGTCACACCAATCCAGTACCCTTACGATGATGACATCTACATGATCGATAAATGCTTTATCGACGATACTACTCTTACGATTACCGGCGGTAAATTCATAACGATAAACAACACGATCAATTCACGTCATTATATACACCGCGGAATCCATGTAACGCGCTCAAATACAGTAATAGACGGTGTAGAGCACGAGATCCGGGGTGAGAACGCCCAGTTCACGGATACGAGTTACTACGAAGTCAAAGATAAAGAAGGAAATATTACAGCGACAGGCTATCACGCAAGATTAGGTGCTCCGTATCACGGATTCATAACCGTTGATCACTGCGCTTTTGTAACGTGCAGGAACTGCGTTTTCGCGAACCACTTATGCGTTTACGGCAACGGCAATGATACAGAAAGGACCGCGCCCTACGACTACTATGCGGAATTCGCAGCAGCATTAACACTCGAGAACTGCACCTGTGCGCCTGCCAAGCTCTTCTACTTCGACTATTGCAAGGCAATCGCGGAAGGCACCGAGCTGCCTGAGGAGCGTTACGATGAGAAGGGTATTTTCGATACGGCAAGATGGGGAACGACTGCAACGAATTTCTGCAAGACCATCACTGTTGACGGCTGCAGCCTTAACCGCGTAGATGCCCATATGGGAGCCTACAACATAACGATAAAGGATACGGAGATAGGAATTCTCGGCATAGATGTCATCGGCTTCGGCGACCTTTATATCGAGGGAGTAACAAACTACGCTGACAGATTCCTCAATCTGAGAGGTGATTTCGGAAGTTACTGGGAAGGTGATGTCACAATTAAGGACTGCTACTGGGATATCGGCGGGCATTATAATGCTTTCATCGTCTTTGCGGATTACATTACGAACCCCAAGAATCCTTTCGGTCATGAGATCATTACCGAGGACGGTGTGGATTATTACAGCACCCTGCCTACTACGATCACCATCGACGGTTTTACAGTCGATGCACGCAACATGCCCGCCGGAGGATCGCAGACTTATTTCTACAAAGCGGGTGTCATGGTATTCTCCTGTCCGTTCTCAAAACCTCAATACGGTCCAAGCGGCTGTGTAGATGAGGATTGGCTTGCTAACCGCGATCTGTACAAGTACCCGCTGAGAGCACCCAAGGAGATCAATGTAAGCAGATTCCAGGTCTTGAGGAGTGACACAGCTCAGGATGAAGTGTTTACGAACGGTGCCCTCAACATCAGAAACGATAAATTGGATACAGTTCACGATCTGTACTTCTTCCACGACACGGCATTCAATTGCGACAAATCAGTCGAACAGGGCATACTGGAAGAAGATCCGGAAGGAACGAAAAACGCAGTACCGGAAAGTGCAGGAACGAGAAACGCGGCACCGGAAAACGCAGAAACAGAAAATGCAGTTACGGAAGATGCAGTAACAGAAGATGCTTTAACGGAAAACGCAGTTACTGAAGACGCGGTAACGGAAAACGAAGCAGCGGAGAACGCAGCAGCGGAGAACGAAGTAACAGAAGGCGCGGGAACGGAAAATACAGTAACGGAGAATGCTGTAACAGAGAACGCGGGAACCTGAAACACCGGTTAAATCAAGTTTTTTGTTTATCTGAAAATATGCTAAACGCGTCTTATTGGCGGTTTAGCATATTTTTTTACTCAGGATTGCTTTGGCAGCCAAATATGCTTCGCTCATACATGCCTGGAGATTATATCCGCCGCTTATACCGTCGATGTCCAGAGCCTCTCCGATTATGTAAAGCGCAGGCACGAGTCTGGATTCCATGGTCTTGCGGTCGACTTCTTTAAGCGATACACCGCCTCTGGTCACATAAGCGGCATTAAGGTCCGGCGCGCCTTTTAGTCTGATCCTGAGATGCTTCATCTCACGGCAGATCTTTTTGCGGTTGTCCTTCGAAAAGCCCTGCGCATAAAGGTCACCGCAGTCAGTTCTTGCCGTTACGGCAGAAGCTACAGACTGCGGAACAAAACCTGAAAGCAATGTTGCGATCTTCGTATCAGGATGCCCGCCGATCAGGTCAAGAAGCTTTCTGTCAAACTCCTCATCGCTTGTTCCGGGTACAAGGTCGAGTTCAAGATAAGCGTCCTTGCCTGCAACATCATGAAGTATCTCTCTTGATATCTCCATTACTGCAGGACCTGTCAGGCCGAAGCCTGCAAACAGTATCACGCCTGACATTGACGCAGTCTTCTTCCCTTCACAGTAAAGCGAGATGCCCGCATCAAGCGATACGCCGCTTAGTGCTCTGCAAAAGTCCACAGAGTCCTTATCCGCATTGACCGGTGCCAGCGCTGCCCTGACAGGCACCACAGTATGCCCCAGTGATTCTGCGAATCTGTAAGAGTCTCCGGATGATCCTGTCTCACGGAAAGAACTTCCGCCGCATGAGAGGATCAGCGTGTCAAAATGGTATTGTCCTTTTGAAGTTGCGACCTCAAATCCGTCCTTAACGCTTATTCCGGTCACTTCCGTGCCGCATAAGATTTTCGAGTAGTCCGAAATATAAGAAACAAGGGCGTCTCTTACCTTCACCGCGCTGTCACAAACAGGGAATATTCTGTTGTTGTCCTCTTCCTTGACCTTTAATCCGATCACGTTCTCATAAAAGCTGACCGTATCTTCCGGTTCGAACTCCATTAATGCCGGATAAATGAATTTGGAGGCTTCATGATAGCCTTCCTTAAGTCTTGAAGCGTCCTTGCGGTTGGTGATATTGCAGCGCCCGTGACCCGTAAGCGTGAGCTTTCTGCCGGGGATACCGTTCTTCTCGATAAGCGTGACTTCAGCCGTCTCCGTTACACCGAGCCTTTTGAGCTGACATGCCGCGAAAAGTCCGGCTGCTCCGCCGCCGATTATTCCGATACTTTTCTTCATCAGGAATCAATAACCCTTATCTGGAATCTGTCGAATCTGACCTTCTCGGTATACTGCTCACGGAAAAAGATCGTCTGCCCGAAAGCCGCAAACTCCCTGGTATTCTTCTTCATCCACATAGGAACCGGTATGTCCATCTGCCTGCAAAGCTCCACCAATGCCTTCTCAAGGCGCTTGGAATAAGAGGCTTCCGTGTCCTCTGTTGTGACTTCTTTTATCTCTGTCATCCTGTTCTGGACAAAAAGACGCCCTTCAAGTGTCAACGCGCAGGACCCTCCTTAAAATGTTAGGTTTCTTTGCCACTATTTTGCCTTTTTTGAATCTTAAAGTAAATAATCGGCATGGTAAGATATGGTTGTTCAAAGTAATTGTTCCTTACTTCATAACACCCTCCTTAAGACACTGACACCCCCTCGTCAGTGTCTTTTATTTTTTGATACAATTTTATGCAATACGACTATAACTTTTTAATAAAAGAATCATTTCTTATTGAAAGTGTAAAAACCAAGTTGTAAAATAAATTGTAATTATCTTTGCGGATCTTCTTTTGAACATCCGTAATACAGGAGGTCACAAGTATGAAGAAATGTCCCGATTGCGGTATGGTCATTGCCAATCAGGCTATCAGATGCCCTAAGTGTAAGTACACATTCACATCAGCAGATGAGGGTACAAGCGGTGGAGATGCAGCGGTAGTAACACCTCAGGCAGCAGCAGTATCGGCAGCAGCTACGGGCAAATCCGATAAGATCGCCGGCATCATGCCGATGATCGAAGTAAATAAGGACAACGTTGACACTCTCTATGATCAGCTTAAGGCAGCAATCGTTAAGAGAAAGACAGAATTTGATCACTTCATCGACTTCCTTGAGAACAGAACATCTTGGCTTACTGCACCTGCAGAAGTCAAAGGCTCCCTCGCATGCGAGAAGGGTCTCCTTATCAGAAGCGTAGCAGTAGCTAAGCAGCTCTTAAGGATCAAGGATACGATCATGCCTCAGTTGGATGAAGAGTCAGCTATCATCATCGCTCTCTTCCACGAAGTAGGTAAGGTCGGTATCGAAGGCAAGCCTCTCTTCATTCAGGAGGAATCAAGTCCTTTAGGAAGCACATCAACTCTGGGTCTTTCCTTCAGCAGCAGACTGTCAGGCTCTTCTTCAAGCTCCAATCCTACATACTCTGTTAACAGTAAACTCGTTCATATGAATGTCGGTGTCAGATCACTCTTCCTCGTCTCTCAGTATATGCTGCTCTCAGACGACGAAGCTCAGGCTATCAGCTATGCTTCTGACGTTGACCTTCTTGGCGGCAAGCTCTCACCTTATACACTCCTCCTCTCCACGGCTCTCCAGATGCAGAAGTCGATCTATGAGGATGCTGATGTTGTATCAGGTTACAGCTTTACAGTAATCAACCCTAACTGAGGTTTATCAGTTTTTAGCTTTCACAATTAGGTGGTTGCCTTCGGGGCGGCCACTTTTTTGTTTGCTTTTCTATATTTCATAAGTGTGTTAACTTTTAACCATAGGAGGTCGGGCTTATGAGATACGACAACGACAGGCTCGGGGCAGCACTGAAGCTCTACTTGGGAACAGATCCTCTGCCGATGCATATGCCGGGAGGCAAGCGCAATCCGGACTTTGTATCTCAAGCTTTCATGCGCGACATTACCGAGATCGGCGGCTTTGACAATCTCCACTCGCCTACAGGACTTCTTAAGGATATGGAAGACTGCGCCGCATCGGTCTGGAAAGCGGAAAACGCCTTCCTCTCCGTAAACGGCTCGACCGCCCTGATCCTCGCTGCAGTCTGGAGTGCCTCCATTCTTAACCCGGGCGCGAAAATACTGACTGCCATGAATTGTCATCTTGCAGTATGGAACGCAATCGAACTTACGGGTTCTACTATCGTCCCGTTAATGCCGGCCTTTGATACCGGTCTGCCCTTTGCAGGACCCGTCGCGCCTTCGGATATCGACCGAATACTTGCAAGAGACCCGTCGATCAAGACCGTCATCATCACATCACCCACATATGAGGGAGTTCAGTCTGATACGGATGAGATCTTCAGGATCACGAGAAAATATGATGCAATGCTCATCACCGACTGTGCCCACGGCGCTCATCTGGGCTTGGATGACCGTTTCTTCGGTCCCGATTCCAAGGGCGACCTTGTTATAAAGAGCCTTCACAAGACCCTCTCCTCCCCTACTCAAACAGCCGTCATGCTTCGAGCGGAAGGATGTCCTGCCGGGGAGTCACTTATCAGAAGAGGTCTTGATATCTTTGAGACTTCAAGCCCCTCCTATGTGCTTCTGGGAGAGGTATCCAAGTGCCTGGCAAAGCTCAGTGCCAAAGGTCCCGAGCTCTTAAAGCCTTGGGAAGATGCGATTACCTATGCCGAACAGAATCTCACAGGCTTACGTAATTTCAGACTCTGGGAAGCTCCTGTAAGAGAGCGGTCCAAGTTTGTTCTCATGGGCATGGGGAATATTCTTTTCGAGCACTTGAGAGGAACATTCAACATAGAATGCGAGGCAGGCTTCCCGTCACACCTTATCGCAATGACGGGCGTCGGTGATACGGAACAATCCGTAAAGCGCTTCTGCGACGCGGTAATTGCTACAGACAACGCCATGGACGGCCGCTACATAGAATCGCAGTTTATCTCAAGACCCTATCCGAGATTTGCAATGACTTTAAGGGAAGCTTCCAAATACCGCCTGCTCTGCGAGGAACTTGAACCTGCGAACGCCATAGGCCGCGTATCCGGCGAATTCATCTACGGATTCCCACCGGGAATCCCTCTCGTCATGCCGGGCGAAGTCATCTCGGAAGACACTTTAAGAGTGCTCGGAAGGAGCGATGTCCGGCTCATGCTCGGCGGAGGACGCACCTATAAGGGACTGATACCCGTACTGCCTTGACTGTATAAGTCCTTCAAAGTATAATTCACATATTAAATTCAAGGGAGATTATTGATATGACAAGAATAGTTACAATTGAGACAAGAGATCTCGAGAAGTCAGCTAAGGAAGGCGGATGCGGTGAGTGCCAGACATCCTGCCAGTCTGCATGCAAGACATCCTGTGGTGTTGCTAATCAGCCTTGCGAGCAGCTTTCTAAATAAGCTGAATCAGTCTTGGAACCTTAACGGTCTCATTTTATGTGGGACCTTTTTTTATGAAATCGGGAGTTTACATGATACATTGCTACCAGTTTGAAGGTCTTAACATCGTACTCGACTGCTATTCGGGTTCTATTCACATGGTCGATGAAGTCGCCTATGACATGATCCAATGGTACGAGAATGAGCCTGCTGATGAAGTTGTCGCCAGAGCGGTCGAAAAGCACGGCATCTCAAAAGAAGATGCCGAGGAATGCATCGCCGATATCGATGACTTGAAGACAGCAGGCAAGCTCTATGCTCCCGATAAATACGAACACTTAGCCAAAGATTTCAGGAAGAAGAATTTCAAGATCAAGGCTTTATGCCTTCACGTCGCCCACACATGCAACCTCAACTGCTCCTACTGCTTTGCAAGCCAGGGCAAGTACCACGGGGAACGCGCCATCATGAGCTATGAGGTCGGCAAACGTGCGATCGATTTCCTTATCGAGAACTCAGGCTTCCACAAGAACCTTGATATCGACTTCTTCGGCGGCGAACCACTTATGAACTGGGAAGTCGTAAAGCAGCTCGTATCTTACGGCCGCGAGCAGGAGAAGCTTCACAATAAGAATATCCGTTTTACTCTTACAACAAACGGTGTTCTCTTAGATGATGAGGTCACGGAATTCTGCAATAAGGAAATGCACAACGTCGTTCTCTCTCTGGACGGACGTAAGGAAGTCAATGACCGGTTCAGGGTCGACTATGCAGGTCACGGTTCCTACGACAGGATCGTTCCGAATTTCCAGAAGTTTGTCGCTAAAAGGGGTAACCGCAGTTACTACATGCGCGGTACCTTCACACACTTCAACACAGACTTCGTAAACGATATCAGGCAGATGCTGGATCTCGGATTCACTGAGCTATCAATGGAGCCTGTTGTTACAGATCCTTCCAGCCCTTCTGCGATCACCAAGGATGACCTGCCCGTTGTTTTCGAGCAGTACGAAGAGCTCGCAAGACTTATGGTACAGCGTTACAACGAAGGCAGACCGTTTACCTTCTACCACTACATGCTGGATCTCACATGCGGTCCCTGCATCTATAAGAGGATCGCAGGCTGCGGTGCCGGAACGGAATATCTTGCAGTCACACCGTGGGGCGACCTCTATCCCTGCCACCAGTTCGTAGGTGATCAGGCTTACAAGATGGGTTCTATCTATGAAGGTGTCACTAACCTTGAATACCGGAACAGATTTGCCGGCTGCAACGCCTACAGCCGTCCCGAATGCAAGGACTGCTGGGCCAAGCTCTACTGCTCCGGCGGCTGCGCTGCAAACTCCTATCACGCTTCAGGCGATATCAACGGTATCTATGAGATGGGCTGTGATATCTTCAGAAAGAGGATCGAATGCGCGATAGCCGTAAAGCTCCTGACTTCAGGTCTTGAGCAGCCCGGTAAGGATCAGTCCACTTAAACATAACACCTAAAAGCATCCTCCCTTAAAGCGGACGTTGATGACCTTGATCTGTAATCGGATAAAATGAAGGATTACTTCGGGGCATTGATACCGAAGAACACATAATCGTCAGGGTTATCGGTATCATTAAAATAATAAGGCTCAACGAGATAAGGCGAATTATCTTCGAGAACTTCTGAAAGCGACTTGCCGGTATCATCAGCGACATAGACACCCATGAGAAGTCCGTCGTAATCTTCCGGAACGATAAAATAAGCCGTAGAAGTGAGCTGTATAGTCTCCTGGGAGACATAGTTGCCGTTCGAATCCGTAGCTGCACCTGTATCAAGCAGCTCCTGCTCACGGAATTCATAACATGCAATATGCTTTGTATCGCCATCCATGATGTAATTGCCTTTTACCTCGTAACTGTCAATCTGTGTTGAAAGGTTTACGCACGGGAATACAGTTCCGGTGTAGTAGTCAACAAAGCTTACGCCGTGATATGTGAAAAACGAATAGACATAGGAGCCGTCAGATGTTGAAATGATCGGGAATGTCTGTGAATAGGTAACCTCATAGATGACATATCCCTTCTCATCGGCGGGATATACCATTACTCCGGGTCTCGTGATCGTCGAGATGTAATTCAGATTGGTATTTACCTGCTCATCGTTGGCATTGAGCTCATAGTAGATGAAATAGCTTTTTACATCTCCCCTGGTCATCTTAAGATTCTGCTCAGCGCCCCACGGCTCACAGTAATCAGGATAAACAAAGTCACTGAACGTCTCTCTGGCATCAACTCTCGAGAGATCGTGTGTCGGATCTCTTTGCACCATCGCCGAAGCCGTCGTCGGATGTGTCCAGCCGTCTATATCATTGCCGGTTGACGAATGATTTGTCCCGTCTGTGCAGGAAGACAGCAGCAGCAGCGCCGTTACGGAAGCTGAAAGTATTACTGCCAATTCTTTTCTCATATCATCTGATCCCTTTTGCCTATTCCTTTGTATCACGTGAATTTGATTATATCACCCAACGGGATTCTAAGCGAGCGAATACTTAGGCAGTTGCTGACTTATCAGATAAAAACTGTCCCGAAGCACAAGCTTTGAGACAGTTTTACAAGTCTTGATCTGTGATTCTTTATTCGAGCTCGAAAGCACCCGTATAGAGCTGATAGTATGTGCCCTTCCCGGCGATGAGCTGATCGTGCGATCCGCGCTCAATGATCCTGCCATGATCCAATACCATGATGACATCGGAGTTCATGACGGTCGACAGACGGTGTGCGATTACGAATACCGTTCTGCCCTCCATGAGCTTATCCATACCGCGCTGAACGATTGCTTCCGTACGCGTATCGATGGAAGACGTAGCTTCGTCGAGGATCATTACCGGAGGATTTGCAACAGCTGCTCTCGCGATTGCCAGAAGCTGTCTCTGACCCTGTGAGAAGTTGGAGCCGTTGTTGGTGAGCATCGTGTCATAACCTTCCGGGAGACGCTCGATAAAGTCTGCTGCGCCTGCCAGCTTTGCAGCTTCCTTGCACTCTTCGTCAGTAGCATCGAGCTTACCGTAACGGATGTTCTCCATAACAGTTCCGGTGAAGAGGTTGGTATCCTGCAGAACGAGTCCTAACGATCTTCTCAGATCCTTCTTCCTGATCTTATTGACGTTGATACCGTCATAACGGATCTTACCGTCAGCTATATCGTAGAACCGGTTGATGAGGTTCGTGATCGTTGTCTTTCCCGCACCGGTAGCGCCTACGAAAGCGACCTTCTGACCGGGCTTTGCAAATACGGAGACATCGAAAAGCACCTGCTTCTCAGGAACATAACCGAAATCGACTGAATCAAGCAGTACATCACCCTTGAGTTCAGTATATGTGATCGTGCCGTCAGCCTTATGGGGATGTTTCCATGCCCAGTGACCTGTAGGACGCTCTGCTTCGGTGATCGTGCCGTCTGCTGCAATGTTCGCATTAACAAGCGTTACATAACCGTCGTCTGTCTCAGGCTCTTCGTCGAGAAGAGCAAAGATTCTCTGTGCACCTGCGCCTGCCATTACGATTGCGTTCATCTGCATCGTAAGCTGATTGATGTTGCCCATGAATTGCTTACTGCCGTTAAGGAAAGGAACGATGATATCGATTCCCATAGGAAGTCCTGAAATCGAGATGTTAACTACACCGAACACGGTCATTAGACCGCCGCCCACGGCAAGAAGAACATAAACAATGTTTCCGATGTTGCCGATGATAGGAGCGAGAATATTGGCATAGGTGTTAGCCTTGCCGCTGTCTTCTGCAAGTCCGTCGTTAAGCTTGTCGAACTCAGCCTTGACCTTTTCCTCATGATTAAAGACCTTAACGACCTTCTGTCCGTTCATGATCTCCTGAATATAACCTTCGGTAGCTGCAACTGCTCTCTGCTGTCTGATAAAGTACTTCGCGGAGCCTGCACCGACCTTACCGGTTGCAAACATCATTGCGATGATTCCGGCGATCATGATAAATGTCATCCAGATACTGTAGTTAAGCATGATAATGAATACGGAAATAACTACAACACCTGCTCTGAGGATAGTAGGCAGAGCCATGGATACGAGCTGTCTTAATGTGTCGATATCGTTCGTATAGTGGCTCATGATATCGCCGTGCTTATGCGTATCAAAATATCTCAAAGGCAGTGTCTGCATCTTGTTGAAAAGATCCGTTCTGAGCTTGTGAAGGAACTTCTGCGTCATGTAAGCCTGAACCTGAGACTGTACGATGCTCAGGATCGATGCAAGAGAATAGATAATGATAAGCGGGATAAGAAATGAGACGATCTTGATCTTTGCAGTCTCCCAGTCACCGGACTCGATCGTTTCCTCAAGTACCGCCGTTACCTTCTGAAGGAAAATAGCAGGCATTGCAGCCGCAACTGCATTATAGATGTTGCAGATAACCACTACCCAGGTAAGAACCGGGAATTGTTTTATATACATACCGAGGACACGCTTGATGCTGCCCATTGAATCCTTTACCTGTGACATTGAAGCAGGTCCTCTGCCTCTTCTTCCCGGTGCGGGAGCGGCTTCCGGTGCTTTCCCGGGAGAATTCTTATGTTCACTCATTGTTTGATCCTCCCTTCGTCTGTTCTTCGTATATCTCGCGGTAGATGTAGTTTGACGCGAGGAGCTCTTCGTGAGTGCCCTTACCGGCGATCATGCCGCCGTCCATGATGATGATCATGTCACAGTCCTGAACGGAGGCAACTCTCTGAGCGATAATGATCTTGGTCGTGGAGGGGATATACTCCTTGAATCCCTTTCTGATCAGGGCATCGGTTCTCGTATCGACTGCTGATGTCGAATCGTCGAGGATAAGGATCTTCGGCTTTTTAAGGAGAGCTCTAGCTATACACAGTCTCTGCTTCTGGCCGCCGGAGACATTAGTACCGCCCTGTTCAATATATGTGTTGTATCCGTCAGGGAACGTTGAGATGAACTCGTCAGCCTGGGCGATCTTGCATGCTGCAACGATCTCCTCATCTGTCGCATTCTCGTTACCCCAGCGCAGATTCTCGGCTATGGTTCCGGAGAACAGCTCATTCTTCTGGAGAACCACGGAAACGGCGTCTCTTAATGTCTTTACGTCGTAATCCGTAACAGGAATGCCGCCTACCTTGACCACACCTTCCGTCGCATCGTATAGCCTCGGAATGAGCTGGATCAAAGATGTCTTGGATGAACCCGTACCGCCCAGAATACCTACTGACATTCCGCTGTCGATATGAAGGTCGATATCGAAAAGCGCATTTCTGGCAGCCTTCTCGGAATACTTAAAGGCAACATCCTCGAAATCGATCGAACCGTCAGCTACTTCCATAACAGGTTCAGCAGGATTCTTAATGGAAGGCTCCTCATCAAGTACTTCAACGATACGCTTAGCAGCCTCAATTGACATCGTAAGCATAACGTAAATCATGGATACCATCATGAGTGACATGAGGACCATGAAGCCGTATGTCATAAGTGCGGAGATCTGACCGATGTTCACTGTGGCACCATTGCTGGTGATAGCCATTTTCGAGCCTACATAAAGAACAAAGATAACATTGAAGTGCAGACACAGTTCCATGAGAGGTGAGTTAAGTCCGACGATCTTCTCGGCCTTGGTGAAGTCCAGTCTGATGTTGTCTGAAGCCTTGCCGAACTTGCCCTTCTCATATTCTTCTCTCGCAAAACCCTTAACGACACGCATGCCGCGAACATTCTCTTCGATGGACTCATTCATCTTGTCGTACTTTTTGAATACCGCACGGAAGGCAGGCATTGCAAGTTTACCGATTATGACAAGACCGACACCGAGAACGGGAACAACGATAACAAATGTTGTTGCGAGCGAACCTCCGAGAATATATGCCATGACAATCGCGAAAATAAACATAAACGGCGCTCTTACAGCAATTCGGATGAGCATCATGTATGCGTTCTGGACTGTTGTGATATCAGTCGTCATTCTCGTAACGAGTGATGATGTCGAGAACTTATCGATATTTCCGAAAGAAAACTTCTGAACTTTGGCGAACATATCACCTCTTAAGTTCCCGGCAAACCCGGCAGAAGCTTTTGCGGAGTAGTTGCCGGCCAAAGCGCCGCAGACCAGAGACATGATCGCGCACAGCGTAATAATGCCGCCCATCTTCAGAATGGTGTTCATGTCGACACCGCCCTGAATCTTATTGACCATATCTGCCGTAATAAACGGAATTACTACCTCAAGTACTACTTCGCCTATTATGAATACGAGAGACAGTATTGAATGCTTCGTATACTGGCGAACAGATTTCAGCAATTTAAATATCATGTGAGTTCCTCTGAATTAGATGTAAGACAATATATTATAAATCATAGAAATTTCTTTGTGTTTATTTTAATTTTATTTTTGACGAACATCGGCTGCGATGATATTATTGTCCTTGGCTTTATTTAATTAAATAAAGTACAAGGGAGGAATATTAATGCCTGTAACAGATTTGTTGAGACGCAATGCCAGAGAGCATGGCGAAGAAGTGGCTCTTATCGAGCTCAATCCCGCAATGGAGGATACGAGAAAGATCTCATTCAAGGAATTCGATCTTGTCCAGCAGACGAAGTCAATGCCTTACCGTCACGAGATCACATGGCAGATCTTCGATGAGAAGTCCAACAGAGTAGCAAATATGCTCTTAGGACGCGGAATCAAGAAGGGCGACAAGGTTGCTATCCTTATGTTCAACTGCCTTGAGTGGCTTCCTATCTATTTCGGAATCCTTAAGACAGGCGCTATAGCAGTTCCTTTTAATTTCAGATATACAGCTAATGAGATCTCATACTGTGCAGACCTTGCAGAGATCTCCGTAATGTTCTTCGGACCTGAGTTCGTAGACAGACTCAATATCAATGCTGACGAGATCGCAAGAGACAGACTTCTCCTCTATGTAGGTGACGGTCTGGCTCCCGAATTTGCAGAGAATTACTGGCAGCAGGTTGCTGACTATTCCTCAAGAGATCCGATGATCGAGCTTAAGGAAGAAGATTATGCGGCCATCTATTTCTCATCCGGTACGACAGGATTCCCCAAGGCGATCCTGCACCCTCACAGAAGCCTTACACAGGCAGCCGAGATGGAAGCCGTACACCATGAGACAGGCAAGAATGACTGCTTCCTCTGCATCCCGCCGCTCTATCACACAGGTGCCAAGTTCCACTGGATGGGTTCATTGTGGACATGCAGCAAGGCAGTTCTTTTGAAGGGAACAAAGCCTGAAGTAATCCTTAAGGCAGCTTCCGACGAGCAGTGCACTATCGTATGGCTTCTGGTACCGTGGGCTCAGGACATCCTCGATGCATTGGACAGAGGCGAGTTAAAGCTCTCAGACTATAAGCTCGACCAGTGGCGTCTCATGCACATCGGCGCCCAGCCCGTACCCCCGTCACTTATCCGTCACTGGAAGGATTACTTCCCGGATCACCAGTACGATACAAACTACGGTCTTTCCGAATCCACCGGCCCCGGCTGCGTTCATTTGGGCCTCGAAAATACTCATAAGGTCGGCGCCATCGGCGTTCCCGGTTACCGCTGGGAGTGCAAGATCGTTGATGAGGAAGGCAACACCGTACCTCAGGGCGAAGTCGGCGAACTCTGCGTTAAGGGTCCCGGCGTAATGCTCGAATACTACAGAAACCCTGAAGCAACGAAGGAAACATTGAGAGACGGGTGGCTCTTCACCGGCGACATGGCGCGCCAGGATGAGGACGGCTTCTATTTCCTCGTTGACCGTAAGAAGGACGTTATCGTATCAGGCGGCGAAAATATCTATCCTGTCGAGATCGAGAACTTCCTCCAGGAATATCCTAAGGTTAAGGACGTTGCAGTCATCGGTCTTCCCGACAAGAGATTGGGCGAGATCACAGGAGCCATCGTCGAGATCGAACCCGGCAGCAACTGCACCGTTGAGGAATTAGAGAAATTCTGCACCCAGCTTCCCCGTTACAAGAGGCCGAAGCAGATAATCCTGGCAGATGTTCCGAGAAATGCGACCGGCAAGATAGAAAAACCCGTTCTCCGTAAGAGATATGGCGCAGAAAGACTTGTCGAACAGGAAAATCAGTCTTAAAATGTAAGCCTTGTGTCTTTATTAGGCATAAGGCTTATTTTTTGAATAAAAAAGCTTCTTCTCATTTTGAGGGTGGAAGAAGCGAAAAGTGAGGAACAAATTTCATGGATCTAGCAATCAAGATCATCTTTCTTGTAGTCTTTTTCGCTGTCATGATCGGAATCGGTCTTATGACACGCAAGAAGGCTAACAGCGTCGAGGGCTTCGTATTGGGCGGCAGAAATGCAGGACCCTGGCTCACGGCATTCGGTTACGGCACATCTTACTTCTCCGCAGTAGTATTCATCGGCTACGCAGGCCAGTTCGGCTGGAAGTACGGCGTCGCATCCACATGGATCGGTATCGGAAACGCGGTAATCGGTTCACTTCTCGCATGGATAATCCTTGGTAGAAGAACAAGAGTCATGACAAAGCATTTGTCATCAAAGACAATGCCTGACTTCTTCGGCAAGAGATTCGACAGCAAGGCTCTTCGCGTAGCAGCTGCCCTCATCTCCTTCATCTTCCTTATCCCTTATACTTCTTCTGTATATAACGGTCTTTCGAGACTGTTTAATATGGCATTCAACATCGACTATAAGATCTGCATCATCGTTATGGCAGCTCTCACATGCGTCTATGTAATCCTCGGCGGTTACATGGCAACTGTCGTAAATGACCTCGTTCAGGGCATCATCATGCTCTTCGGCATCACGGCAGTTATCGTTACGGTTCTTAACAACAACGGCGGCTTCCTCGGAGCTCTCACGACACTTTCACAGACAGAGTCTGATCTCCCCGTCACGGCAGGCATGCAGGGTGCATTCACATCCTTCTTCGGACCTGATCCTCTGAACCTCTTAGGCGTAATCATCCTTACATCACTCGGCACATGGGGTCTTCCCCAGATGGTCGGCAAGTTCTATGCTATCAAGGACGAGAAGTCCGTTAAGGCAGGAACGATCATCTCAACGATCTTTGCATTCATCGTTGCAGGCGGCTGCTACTTCTTAGGCGGCTTTGCAAGACTTTACGAAGGCAACCCCGCAATCTACAAGGACGACGGATCCGTTATGTACGACTCCATCATCCCCACAATGCTCGAAAACCTTCCTACGATCCTCGTAGGCGTTGTCATCGTACTCGTTCTTTCTGCTTCAATGTCCACACTGTCTTCACTCGTTCTTACATCGAGCTCTACAGTTACTTTGGACCTCATTGAGCAGATCAAGCCCAAGAAGAATGATGACAAGAAGAAGAGAGAGAAGACACAGCTCATCACAATGCGTCTCCTCCTCGTATTCTTCATCCTCGTCTCAGTACTTCTCTCCCTTAACCCTCCGACGTTCATCGCTCAGCTCATGGGTTATTCATGGGGCGCTCTTGCAGGTGCTTTCCTTGCTCCTTTCCTCTGGGGTCTCTACTGGAAGAAGACAACAAAGCTCTCAGTATGGGTATGCTTCATCTTCGGTGTAGGCTTTACGGTTGCCAACATGTTCTTAAAGTTCATCGCATCTCCTATCAATGCAGGTGCGGTCACAATGCTTGCAGGACTCGTCATCGTACCTCTGGTAAGCCTTATCACACCCAAGCTTTCCAAGGAAAAGGTTGACGGCATCTTCTCCTGCTACGATGAGACAGTTACAGTCGAGAAGAGATACTCTCTCCCTGAGAACGCTCCCGCCGGCGAAGAGTAATACGTAAAGTTTTTTGCAAAAGCTTCTAAGCCTCCTCTTTTTAGGGGAGGCTTTATTTTGCAAAGGCTACCGCAAAAAATTCAAAGCAAACGTCTACCATAAAAGTTTCAAAGTAAAAGGACTGCCGCAAGAGAATATGCGACAGCCCTTATCTTATATGAATGCCTTTTTGCACTTTAATGTCATCAGTTGATCCGGTAACAAAGCGATGCAGGTATAAGAATATACTTCAAAAGCAGTATTTACTTAACCCACTCTACCGTGATCTCTTTTGCATCAAGTCCGTCTCTCTTCCTGATGAATTCGGGAGCGACCTGAGGGAACATTGCACATGAGAGAACATCCTCTTCACTCTTGGCGATGTCCTTGTACTGTTCCTTGATCGTATCAAGCTCAGGCTTAAGAAGATCTGCAGGACGGCAAGTGATTACCTCGTCAGAGCCGATTGCGGCTTTGCGGATCTCTTCATTTACAACACCCGGGAGCTGGCCGTATTCACCGCGGAGAAGTCCCTTGGATTCTTTTGTAAATGTCTTATAGCGTCCCATGAGGACATTGAAAACTGCCTGCGAACCGACGATCTGGCTTGTAGGAGTTACGAGCGGCGGGAAACCGAAGTCTTCACGCACACGGGGAACTTCCTGCAATACCTCTTCCATCCTGTCTTCTGCATTAGCCTGCTTAAGCTGAGATAAAAGGTTTGAGAGCATTCCGCCAGGTACCTGATACAAAAGAGTATTAGGATCTACACGGAGAACCTTGGAACTGATCGTTCCTGCAGCTTCCATCTTTGCGGCGACGCCCTTGAAGTGAACTGCTGCCTGATTGAGCTTAACAAGATCAAGGCCCGTGTCACGGTCTGTGCCGCGGAGAGTAGCTACGAGAGACTCTGTAGCAGGCTGTGATGTGCCGTTTGCGAAAGGTGACAATGCACAGTCAACGATATCAACACCTGCCTGGGCAGCCATGAGGTAAACCATTGCGCCTGTACCTGTCGTGTTATGAGTATGGAGATGGATCGGAATAGATACCTTCTCCTTAAGTTTCTTAACGAGTGAATATGCATCTGCAGGAAGAAGCAGGTTTGCCATATCCTTGATGCAGATCGTATCAGCGCCCATCTGCTCTAAGATGACAGCCTTATCAACGAAGTAATCCTCGTTATGTACAGGGCTTGTCGTGTAGCTCATTGCAGCTTCAACGATGCCGCCGTACTTCTTAACTGACTTGATCGATGCTTCCATATTTCTTATATCGTTGAGCGCATCGAAAATACGGACTATATCGATACCGTTTTCGATAGACTTAGCGCAGAAAGCCTCAACCATATCGTCTGCATAGTGGCGGTAACCCAAAAGGTTCTGGCCGCGCAGGAGCATCTGAAGCTTTGTATTGGGAAGAGCCTTGCGGAGAATTCTGAGTCTTTCCCACGGATCTTCATTAAGGAATCTCATGCAGGAGTCGAAAGTAGCTCCGCCCCAGCACTCGATCGAGTAATAACCGATAGAATCCAGGATCTCGCATGCAGGAAGCATATCTTCAAGCTTCATTCTTGTGGCTGCCTGGCTCTGATGCGCGTCTCTTAAGATAGTATCTGTTATAAGAAGTTTCTTGTTTGTACTAAAAAGTTCAGACATTAAATGACCTCACTTAACATCGAAGAGCAAGTCGCCGCCTGCAACTGTAGAACCTTCGGTAAGGCTAAGAGATCCGATAGTACCAGAGGCGGGTGCTGTGATCTCGTTTTCCATCTTCATTGCTTCAAGGATAAGAACAACTTCGCCTGCCTTAACTGCGTCACCTGCTGCCTTCAAAACCTTAAGGATTGTACCGGGCATAGGTGCTACAACAGAGCCTGAACCAACTTCAGCGGGCTTTGCTGCTACGGGAGCAGGTGCTGCCTTGGGAGCTGCAACTGCAGGAGCTGCCTTTGCTACAGGCTGAACAGCTGCGCCGTTTGCTCCTATAAGCTCTACATCCATCTCATATGTCTTACCTTCAACTGTAATACGATACTTGCTCATATTTATTCTCCTAATTGATATTTATGATAAGAAATGCCGTTATCGGCGATAAACTGCTCAAGGCTTGTCTTCTGCACTTCACGGAAGTTACGGACTACGACATTCTTAGTGTCCACGCCGTTCTCTTCAGCGATGCACGCTACTGCCATTGCCACGATCAAAGATTCATCCACAGATCGATTCCTCCTTAAAGCGGGATATTGCCGTGCTTCTTAAGAGGCAATGTGCGGTCTTTTGTCTCAAGCATCTTGAAAGCTTCAGCGATCTTGGATCTTGTCTCAGAAGGCAGGATTACCTCATCAACATATCCGTGCTCAGCTGCAATATAAGGATTCATGAACTTCTCATTATATTCAGCGAGGAGTTCTTCCCTCTTGGCAGCAGGATCTTCCGAAGCTTCAATTGCTTTCTTGCCGATGATGCTTACAGCACCTGATCCGCCCATAACAGCGATCTCAGCGATAGGCCATGCATAAACGATATCAGCGCCTGTACCCTTGGAGTTCATAGCGATGTATGCGCCGCCGTATGCTTTTCGCATAATGAGGCTGACCTTCGGAACTGTAGCTTCAGAGTAAGCATAAAGGAGCTTCGCGCCGTGACGGATTATGCCGCCATGCTCCTGCTGTGATCCCGGTAAGAATGCCGGAACGTCAACCAGTGTAAGGAGCGGAATATCGAAGCAGTCGCAGAAACGGATAAATCTGGAAGCCTTATCAGAAGCATTGATCTCAAGAGATCCGGCCATGAATAAAGCCTGGTTTGCGATAACGCCGATCGTCTGACCATCCAGACGTGCAAATCCTACTACGATATTTCTTGCAAAGTTTTCCTGAACTTCAAAGAAGCTCCCTGCATCAACGATCGAATTGATTACGTTTCTTACGTCATAAGCCTTCTTGGAATCAGCAGGAACGATATCAGCCAATGCCGCGCTGTTATCAACAGGTGTTCCGGGAACTGTAAGGCTTAAATCCTCATTGCTCTGAGGGAGATAACCTAAGAGCTGACGTACGCCGTTAAGGCATGAGAGATCATCAGGATATACGAAATGAGCAACGCCTGATGTTGAGCTGTGAACTGAAGCTCCGCCCAGAGCAGCAGATGAGATGACCTCACCTGTTACAGACTTAACTACTGCAGGTCCTGTGATATACATCTGGGAGTAATCAGTCATGAAGATATAGTCAGTAATCGCGGGAGAATAGCAAGCGCCGCCTGCACAAGGTCCCATGATTACGGAAATCTGCGGAATAACGCCTGAAGCGATCGTATTTCTATAGAAGATATCAGCGTAACCTGTAAGGGAGTCAATTCCCTCTTCGATCCTTGCTCCGCCGGAATCGTTAATAGAGATAAAAGGAGCCTTCATCTCCATGGCCTTATCCATAGCCTTGCAGATCTTCATTGCCTGGGCTTCACCAAGTGAACCGCCTCCGACAGTGAAATCCTGTGAAGACGCGAAAGCAACACGGCCGTGAATATATCCGTAACCTGTTACAACGCCGTCACCCGGACGCTTCTTCTTATCCATTCCGAAATCAGAACATCTTGAAGTGATCTGATCGTTTAACTCAACGAAAGTACCGTCATCGAAAAGAGCTTCCATTCTCTCACGTGCAGTGAGCTTGCCTGAAGCATGCTGCTTTGCAATACGCTCAGCGCCGCCTGCCGCAAGGACAGCTTCCCTTCTGGACTCAAGACGGTCAATACTGTTTTGCCATAATTCATCCATATTAAACTAGTCTCCAAATAACTATTTATAAACAAAAAGATCGCATAATAGAGCCTGACTCTACTATTGCGACCTTAATTATATCAAGAATAGTTTGATAGTCAAACTATTGGCTTGATTATGCTTTCTATTTAGAAAGAAAGATGTCTTTAAATTCTTTTTCTTTTTTATTATACAGTTTCTTTTTGCGTTCATCAGATGCTAAAAAAGCAAGAAGAGCGTTGGGAACATTAGCAATTAAAGCAACTGCAGCTCCTAAAGCTAAAAAACATTCAACATCATTATTAATATACTTACTTGGCAAATAAACACATACTATGTTTACAATTGGTTGAAATCCAAATATATAAAGAATAAATAACAATGCCGCTATAGCTGGAATACCAATACCTATTACATTAAATAATGTTTTCAAACAGTACAATTTTTTAAATTTTCTATCAATATAATCTTGGGCTGCTTTTCCTGCATGGCTATTTATTTGCAGATTTCGTTCCAATTCTAGTTTTTTTTCTTGTTCTTCAGATATAATCGCTTCTCTATCACCTATTTGTTTTTTGTACAACTCTTCTTTAGCATCAATGTTCTCTTTAAGAATTACATCAAATGCTTTGTTTACAACACTTTCGCAATCATCATTTAAAGAAAAGTCTTTTGAATACTCTTTTCTATGATCAATTATTTCAGTAATTATTTGCTCTTTTAAGCTCTTGTCATCAGTATGTAATCTAAGTTCTCGAATCAAATTGAAAATATCTATTGATTCCCTTTCTTTATGCATTCTTAAATTCATAAACAAACAAAAAGCTTTATAATCATCGTTTGTTCTACCTGTAAATCTAAGCATAATTGTTAACCAAAGACTTGGTAAAACTGCAATTGGAATTCCAGCATATTGTGTTTGAGTCCACTCTATTAAATTCTGGTCAGCAGAGATGAAATAATCGTTTGTTGAAAAAATATTCCCCTTATCAGAATTAGTTGATCTTTCATAATCAACAAAAAAGACATTTTTAACATCAGTTTCTAAAGAAGCCGTCGAATAATTCTTGACCCTATCATCTTTTTCTTTTATGTTTTTTAAACTTAGACACTGGTTTTCTAAATCATTTTTCTTTAATCTTCCAATTACATGTGACGTCTTAACATACTCGAACGAAGAAAGCGTATTATTTATTATTCCTGACAAATACTTCTTAAAATCTAAATATTCACCAGGTGTGTTTCTTGAATCCTTACACCATTCAACATACATATTATAGAAATCGTTTTGGCTTATATCACGTGATTCTAAATCAATTGGCTCACTGGTATTATTAATATAATTGAGCCACTTTACTTTCGAATCTAGGACCCTGAACAACTCGTTATATGTTAAATCAGTATAACAAAGCTTAATACCTAAATCCTTACACTTAATAGCAAAAGAATTAATTGTGCTCTTACGATCATCATTATTTATCCCCGCTAATCTAAAAATGATATTAGCATCTAAATAGAAACGTTTGCTTTTAAAAATATTCTTGGAAAGAAGAGCATCCTTTTTCGTATTCAGGCTACAATAAACATAACAATATGAAACGAGTTTATATATCAATGCATTCTTTTCTGCATTTTGCCAAAGCAAAAAACGATTTATTGCAGAAATCTCTTCATTATTAGCTTTGAAAGAGGATAAAGGATCAGAAATTTTAGTTCCATCTATTAGGGACAACAACATATCTTTGTTTGTGTTAAAACAAAAATACAAATATCTCGTAATTAGATTGTATAATTGATCTTCGCCAATATCCATTTTTAATTCAACAATTGCATTTTTAATTGTTGTTCGAAGATCTTCTTCTATTGATTTATCTCTAGACAATCTACTTGCACATTCAGGTGTTAATGAATATTCATTCTCAGAAGCTTTGACTATGTTGTCATTCTTCTTGCTTATTGATTCTAACAATTCATCAACCGTAAACTCGAGCGCAAATTCATCAATAATTCTTCTTCTAATTTCATTAATATCAAGTTTGCTTTTGGATTCAAAAAGGATAAATTCTATTATCTTTGCTAAATAATTACGAGTAGTAGAAGCTGAATTATCTTGTAATATAAAATTGATTCTAAAAAAAGTGTTGGCCTTTATAGATTTCATAAAACTCCCCCTAAAGTAATATGATAATAATATTCACTATATTATTGATAAATTAAAATGTACAGCAATAAATTATAAAATTGATATCATGTAGCAATAACTAAACTTACATAACAATATATGTTTCTAAGAAATTCCTGTAAAAAAGCATTCTCATAATGAAGAAGAATAAAAGATATTAACAATATTGTTAGATTACCCAAAAAAGAGCATTTTGCTAAAAAAGTTGAACTACATATATCAAGATTAACCCAAAAGACTTGTTCAAAAAAATTAAACAAACACGGTCGAGCCGCCCGGACGACCGAGTTTAATATGACCGAGGATGGTTGTTAGAAGTAAGTGTCCAGCAGCTCGTTAGATTTGTGCTCGATCTCAGGATATACGAAACCTTCGGAAATGCCGATCTGGGCTAATTCCTTATTGATGGTCTCCTTTTTCTCTCCCGGAATCTTGATCACATTGATCTTCTGGTCGTCTGGAGTAACGATATTGGCAGACAATGTGCTTATGGGGCGATCGAACTCTTTGTGGATGCTTTCCATAGACTCACCGCAGGTATAAACATACTTAGAGAATATGAACACCCCATGCTACATCTTGATGTGATTAGAGCAATTCGAATATATAACAGTATGCGATACTGCAGATCCTCATAGTCATTGAACGGGAATACCACGGTTTGGAATATACCCAACATAAAGGAGCTGCCCCACGCCGGGACAACTCCTTACTAAACTAATTTATTTAATCAGATTACTGCAGATCTTCCATGCCCATGGTCTTAACGCCTGCAGCGTTGAGGAGAGCTTCTGCCTTGGCGTTATCATCCGTCTTGATGGCGATGGGAGCGCCGTCGCCGTCGATGGAAAGACCATAGATATAACTGATGTTAAGTCCGGCTGCGTGGATCATGCCGACAACCTTTGCAAGACTTCCTACTGCATCAGGAACCACAACTGCAATGACCTCATCGATACGCGCTGCAAAGCCTGCTTCCTTAAGGATCTGCTTTGCCTTGTCGGGATCCTTGGCAAGGAGACGGAGAACTCCGTACTCCATTGTGTCTGCGAGACTTGCGGAAAGGAGGTCGACACCGCCCTGTGCAAGGATCTTCAAGACCTCATCAAGTCTGCCCTCAGTATTTTCGAGAAAAACCGAAATCTGCTTAACGAACATAGTGTTACCTCCCCATAATTATTGATAAAGCTTACGCTTGTCTGTAACGTGCTTGCTCTTGCCGTCGAAGTGCTCAAGGCCGTTGGGCTCGACGAGCTTGACCTTTGCATTGAGGCCGATCGCCATCTTGAGCTTATCATGAACTGCCTTGGAAAGCTTCTCCAAAGATTTGATCTCGTCTGTAAATACGTTCTCTGCAACCTCAACCTGAACTTCGAGAGTATCTGTGTTGTCTACACGGTCAACTACGAGCATGTAGTGAGGTGTCGTGCCTTCGACTGTAAGGAGAGCTGCCTCTACCTGTGAAGGGAAAACGTTTACGCCGCGGATGATGAGCATGTCGTCGGATCTGCCTCTGAAGCGCTGGATCCTTGCCATTGTACGTCCGCACTCGCACTTGTCATATTCAATGGATGTGAGGTCCTTGGTCCTGTAACGGATGAGCGGCATACCTTCCTTTGTGAGGTTGGTGATTACGAGCTCGCCGTCGGAACCCTTAGGAAGCTGCTTCAATGTTGAAGGATCAATGATCTCAGGCAGGAAGTGATCTTCCCAGATATGGAGACCCTTGTGGTATTCACAGTCGCACGCAACGCCGGGGCCCATCATCTCTGTGAGACCGTATATATCGTATGCCTTAATGTGGAGTCTTGACTCCATCTGGTCACGCATCTCGTCTGTCCAGGGCTCTGCGCCACAGATAGCGGACTTGAGTTTGATCTTATCTACAAGGCCTGCCTTCTCAAGGTCTTCTGCAACGTGCAGGAGATAGGAAGGGGTGCACGCGATGGATGTAACATCACAGTCGATCATCATGTCGATGAGCTTCTGTGTGTTGCCTGTGGACATAGGGAGAACAAGAGCGCCCAGGTATTCAGCACCGTAATGAGCGCCGAGACCGCCCGTGAAGAGGCCGTATCCGTATCCTACCTGGATTACGTCTTCCTTTGTGATGCCGGCCATAGAAAGGCATCTTGCAACGCACTCTGCCCAGATATCAATATCGCGTCTTGTGTAGACGGCGATCTTCGGTTTTCCTGTTGTGCCGGAAGAAGCATGAACACGGACCAGTTCTGATCTGGGAGCTGCTGCTAGGCCAAAGGGATATGTGTCTCTTAGATCTGCGTAAGTGGTATAAGGCAGTTTATCAAGGTCTTCGATACCCTTGATGTCGCCGGGTTCAAGGCCTGCTTCCTGCATCTTTTTGCGGTAATACTCAACGTTGTGATAAACGCGGTTTACCTGCTTGACAAGTCTTGCGCTCTGAAGCGCTTCGATCTCGTCACGCGACATGCACTCCTTTGCTTCATTCCAAATCATAATCGGGGCCTCCTGTTAATTCGGGTTGTTTTTATCTTCGCGCTGTCTTAAAACCGTTGACGATAATGAGTGCGAGCTCCTTGCCTTCGGTATCAAAGGCTTTGACCTCGTATAGACAGATATATCTTCCGTCCTTGACAATGTCGGCAGTGCATGTGACCTTGCCGCCGTGCCATGACCTTAAGAAATTCATCTGTGTTGCTTGTGTAACCGTAACCGTATCTGAGTCGAGTATGCAGTTCTCCGCAACGGCAAATGCAAAATCCGCCATTGTGTAATAGACTGCGCCCATAAGACCTCCGACAGCGTTAAGGTGTCTTCCGTCAGGCTCAAGGCTCACTACGCTGTGGCCTTTTTCCGCTTTCTCGATAACGATACCGGTTGCTTCTGTGGCGTATTTGTCGCCTTCGAAAAACTTTCTTACTTCTTCAAGATCCGGCATATTATTCAGCTTCCAGTCCCATCTCAAAAGCCTTAAGATTGAGCTCAAGGAACTTCGGAGGAACACATGCCTCAACTGCCTTGATCCATTCATCCTTGGAGATATCTGCAATGTACTTTGAGAAAACACCCATAAGGACAATGTTGGTAGCCTTTGCATTTCCTGCCTGCTCAGCGATCGTGAGCGCATCGATGGCATCAACCTTCGCACCTGAAGCTTCCATTTTCGAGACAAGCTCAGAAGGATATTCTGCCGTGCCTGCGATTACGGGCATAGGATCGATCTGCTGTGAGTTTGTGACGATCTGTCCGCCGGGTTTTAAGAACTGAACATATCTTGCAGCTTCCAAAAGCTCAAAAGAGATGATGTAGTCAGCTTCGCCCTTGTCGATGATGGGGGAGTTGACCTTGTCGCCGAACTTAACATATGTAACAACGCTTCCGCCTCTCTGGCTCATTCCGTGAACCTCTGAGACCTTAACATCGTAGCCCTTGTCCATTGCGGCTCTGCCTAAAATCTTGCTCGCTAAGAGCGAACCCTGTCCGCCTACGCCTACTATCATTATGCTTGTTACCATGTGATTGCCTCCCCGTTCAAATCTTCAAAAGCGCCGAACTTGCAGAGCTCGCTGCACACCTTGCAGCCGAAGCACTGTGTCACGTCTACCTTTGCATGACCTTCCTTAAAGGAGATCGCAGGGCATCCGAGCTTCATGCAGGCCTTGCAGGACTTGCACTTGTCGGGGTTGACCTGGATAGGCTCACCGCGCTTAACCTTCTTAAGGAGTGCGCATGGTCTTCTGGAGATGATTACGGAAGGCTCTTCTGCTGCGAGCTCTTCCTTGACTGCTGCTTCAGCCTCAGCGAGGTTATAAGGATCTACGACTCTTACTCTGTTGATGCCCATTGCACGAACGAGAGCTTCGAGGTCGATCTTGCCTGCCGGATCACCACGGAGGTTGAAGCCTGTCGTGGGATTCTGCTGGTGGCCTGTCATACCTGTGATGGAGTTATCGAGGATGATGACTGTTGAATTTGTCTGGTTATAAGCGATGTTGGCAAGACCTGTCATACCTGAATGCATGAATGTAGAATCGCCGATAACTGCTACAGTCTTCTTCTCGGCATCTGCGCCCAGAGCCTTGTTGAAGCCGTGTAGGGAGCTTATGGAAGCACCCATGCACTCTGTCGTATCAATAGCGCAGAGCGGAGGTGTGGCACCCAATGTATAGCATCCGATGTCGCCCATGACCGTGATCTTGTTCTTTGAAAGAACATAGAACATTCCTCTGTGAGGGCAGCCTGCACACATTGCCGGCGGTCTTCCGGGAAGACCTTCAATGGGCTTGCAGGAGGGCTTCTCGGGGAGTCCCAGCTTTGTAGCGATGAGGCCCTGTGAGAACTCGTCGATCAACGGGAAAATGTCCTTGCCTGTTACTTCAAGACCTAATGTCTTGCAGTGTGTCTCGATGATGGGGTCAAGTTCCTCAACAACTACGAGCTTATCTACCTTGGAAGCGAAATCCTTGATCTTCTGCTCAGGAAGCGGGTTGATAAGACCGATCTTCAATACAGGATACTTATCACCGAATACTTCCTTAACGTACTGGTATGAAGTGGAGGAAGTGATGATACCCATTGATGTATCAGAACCTTCTTCAACACGGTTAAGTGACGACTCCTCAGCAAATGCTACGAGCTTTCTTGTTCTCTCCTCAACGATGGGGTGACGTCTCTTTGCATTTGCAGGAACCATTACATACTTGGCTGCGTCCTTCTCATAAGGCTTAACAGCAACTTCAATCCTCTCACCTGTCTCAACGACTGACTGGGAGTGAGCAACTCTTGTGCACATCTTGATAAGTACGGGTGTATCAAACTGCTCGGAAATATCGTAAGCCTCGATAATGAAATCCTTAGCCTCCTGGGAATCAGCGGGCTCTAACATGGGCATCTTTGCAGCGATTGCATAATGTCTTGAATCCTGCTCATTCTGCGAAGAATGCATTCCCGGGTCGTCTGCAACGAGGATGACCATTCCTGCATTGACGCCGGTATAGCTCATGGTAAAGAGCGGGTCAGCTGCAACGTTAAGTCCTACGTGCTTCATGGCACAGTAAGATCTCTTTCCTGCACGGCTCGCACCGAAAGCGGTCTCCATAGCAACCTTCTCGTTAGGTGCCCATTCGCAGTAGATCTCGTCGTACTTTGCGGCTTCTTCTGTTGTCTCTGTACTGGGAGTGCCGGGGTACGAACTTGCGACTGCTACGCCGGCCTCATAAAGGCCTCTGGCAATAGCCTTGTTTCCAAGCATCAGTTCTTTCATTTCTTCATCTCCTAAGACTGGTCTTATTTATAAACTAATTTGCTAATTATACGACAAAATGGCGCGCCTTTAAATAATCAGGCTATAAGTTGGTCTGTATATAAAGTCGCGTGGATTTTTAAGCAGAACACCCAAAAACCGTCTGATATTTTTTGCTGTAGCTGTAATAGATCTTCCAGGGCTCTTTATGCGTCAGCGAAAATAATACTGCTCGCCTCTATCGTCGGTCCGAACTGGTTGGAATACTTGTACTCCGAGGTTGTACACGCCGGAAGGTTTACCGCCATCTCGATCCTCGCATGGTTAACGAAATCACCGTCAGGAAGGTTAAAGAAAGGATATATTGCGCTTCCGTAAGTATCGCTTGCCGTATCATCCCAAAGACAGTCGACATTACTGAAAGTTCCGTTGATCTGCAGCATGTTCCAGGAGTGGCTTCCGTCACTGTTGGCACCGGCAACGATCTGACCGCTTACTCCCTCGGTCCTGCCCGTGACATAATAGCAGGTTGCGCCTGTCTTCTGCATCAGATACTGGAAGCATCTTGCATAGCCTGCGCATACGGACTTATGTGTGACAAGCACGGAATAAGCACTCTGGTTATAGGGTGCGGATGCATCGTATTCCGTGTTCTGGCAGATATAATCGTGAATATAAAGCTCTCTTTCCAATACGGTCGAATATGAAAGAGCACCTGCGATAACAAGGTTCGCAGCACTCTCGAACTGTGCCTTTGCCGCGGTGAGCTTTTCGGGCGTGTCGGCAAAATCAAAGAAGGAAAATGACAGTTCCTTTATGCTTCCGCCTGAAGGATCGTAAGTATAGCCGTAGTTGTTATCGAGCCAGAAGAGCTCCGGATGATCGTTGAGTACCGAATCAATAGCTTTGGAAAGCTGATCGGCTGTCACTTCAACGCGGCATTCGAATTTCTGATTACCCTTTAATAATTCCTCGTAGATAAGTGAATATGCATTCTTCTCGGTCTCTGAGAGCATCGCAAAATAAGGATTTTTGATCGTGTCATACTCCTTGCGGACAAAAGGTGCTGTGGGCTTGGAAGTATCGGAGACACCGGCAGAATCCTTTGTGGCTTCCAGTGAATACCCTGAACCGAGGCACCCTGTAAGAGATAATAACAGAGTAACCGTCAGGATAAGACTGATCAGCTTTGAAGATGTTTTATTCATAAAATAATTCCCTTCAGGTTCTATTCACCTAAAGGGAATTATAAGGAAAAAAACTTGATTATTCTATATTGAAACTCAGGCTTTTAACATCAGGGTCTTTTCTTCGGATTCTTCGATCTCCTCAACATTTAATACCACAAGTTCCTCAGGAGCAACAGCTTTGCGCGCACGGAGCTTCAATGCGGTCATGATGCCTCCGATCAGAAGAAGTACGATTCCGAGACCAGCCAGAAGATAATCAAAGAAGAGCCTTTCTTCTGTAAGCTGTGCTGCTCTTTCCCAGTAAGGGAATTCGTAGCCTACCCGTTCCCCGTCAGTCTCGCCCAGAGGAAACATGGTATCAACAACTCTGGTGATCTGGTAGCGGCCGGTCTTATTGACCACATATACTTCGGGATCCTGGATCGAATATGAAGGCAGCGCGTTTTTGAAGTCTGAAACACCTACGCCTCTTACAAGTTCAGGAATAAGAGCTTCATAGCACTGTATGGCAAAATCATTGCTGCCGGAAATACTGGAAGTTACGGGATTATCTGCGCCGGAATCACCAGATAAATCGAATGAACCGGAATCAATATCACCCAAATCAAGATCGTCACCCGAAAGGCCAAGATCACTTCCGCTGTCAGATGATTCTGTGGAAGGATAGAGCGTATCAAGGGCTGCAAAGTAGATAAATGCCCTGTTGATCTGTTCACCGGCAAGTTCCGCCACCTTGGTGTTCTTTTCTTCAACGACACCTATGATGGTAAACATCTGATCGTTGATCGTAAGGTAACGTCCTACGACATCATAAGAACGGAAGAATTTCCAGGCCAGAACGTCATTGATTACGATCTGGAACGTATCCACCGGAATCTCCGGAAGGAATCCTCCGGACATATATCTGTAAGGATGGAAAGCCTGATAGTTACCTCCGACAGCTACAAGCTGCGCGTCAGTGGAAGAACCCTTAACAGCCTGTCCGTCAACGATGTTCAGCTCCGTTACAGTAGCCATCACAGTTGAGGAATAGCAGTCTTCCCAGCCACGGAGTTTATCACTGCTGCCCTTGCTTTTGGACGCGCTTCCGAGTCCGGTGTCAGCTGCGCTCTGCAGCTTGTCTCTCATGGACTGTATGTCTGCCTTGTGGATCGACTTACCGCCGACCATATATGTCAAAGGAGTTTTTTCTCCGCCTGCTCTTATGCCGCCGGCATAGACACACATATGCCTGTAGCCGGTCTCACCTTTGCCCTGCCATTTATCGGCAACCTTATAGTCAGGTCTCGAACCGATTAGGAAAACGGCACGTCCGATTCCGAATGATAACAGTACAACGGCAGTAAGTATGATCCAGAACGGAGCGGCAAGGACGATCTTAAGGATCTTCCTCTTGGCATTTCCCTTCTCTGTATTCCAGAGTGCTTTTGTCTTATCCAGTAAACGCATTGTCAATTACCCTTCATGGATCACTTGGCAGTATAGTCTTCGAGTCTTACTCTCTGACCGTCTTCCAGCGGTTTCTCGGCTCTGATTACGATCATTACGTCATACTTGTCAAGACCTTCACCTTCGATAGCCGTAGCTGCACCGTCTGTAGCCAAGATCTTTACATCTACTCTCTTAACTGTGTACTTGTCACCCAAAGGTGTGGAAGAACCATTGATCGTGTATACGAAGTATCCGTTGGTATCTTCACTTACTGCGCTGCTCTGAACAACGCACTTATACATGTCGTTGCCCTTCCCGGCATTGACTGTTATTTCTTCATTAGGCCAGCATTCACCGTCAACATAGCACTTTACCAGCCTTGTTCCTCTCGGGTTATTAGGATCAGGTCTGATACCTGTTACCGTACAGTTCTCGACATATCCGCTAGTAACCTCAAGATTCATTCCCTGCCAGATATTCTTTGCTTCATTCGCAGCAAATTTAAACTCTACAGAACAGATCCTGCCTTCCTTCGGAATAATAGCGCAGACGTTCTCCTTTGCTGAAAGAATTGAACCTTTTTGTACCGTAATGTTGAATACATATCCGGCAACGGGGGCCGTTATTTCAGTGATCTTCGCAGCATCCTCGAGCTCCTTGATCTCCTTTTTGAGCTTTTCTATCTTTTTGTCGCGGGCTTCGGCCTTCTCCTTATTCTCGTCCTGAGTAATGCCGTCTGAAATTCTCTGATCGTTTAATGATTTCTGAGCTGTATTGACCGCATTCTGAGCTTTGCTGACAGCACTCTGGGCAGATGCCTCGGAAGGCAGACCTTCAAGTCTTGAAATCTCACCCTTTGCTTCTGTGATCTTACCCTGGCACTCGGCTAAAGCTGCTGAAGCATCATCAAGACGTGCCTGAGCTGAGTCGAGCTGAGACTCAAGAGCCTCCTTCTGTTCCTCAAGCTGATTGATCTTGAAAAGGAGCTTATCCATCTCATATGTAGGAGAATTCTTATCTAATCCGTCAGAATCAAGGTTGGGAACATAGGAAGGATCCGGTGCAACATACTTCGGATCAGTCGGAGCAAGGGTAGGTGTCGGCGTCGGGGTTCCAAGCGCTATATAGACATCTATCTGTGACTTCAAAGGAACGATTGAAGCATCGATGCCGTCAATATCCTTCTGGAGATCTTCCACTGTTTTGGCAGCAGCATCTACGGAAGCTTGAAGAGATACGGATTTTACAGATTCTTCGTCAATTATCTTGTTGTTCTCTTCAATATCGGAAGCCCTGTTCTTAACCTGATCTAATGTATCCTTGGCATCAGACAGATCCGCCTTCGCCAAATTAATACTATCGTAATACATTGAATAATCAGTAGTCTGGGGACCTTTTCTCGATTCGTATTCAATTTCTTTCTCATACGTATGGAGGTCTTCCCTCTTCTGTTCCAGTTCCTCAGACTCCTCAACACTCTTAAGGGTAAAAAGCACATCGCCGGGCTCAACTTCTGAATAATCCCAGACGTTGACGCTCTCTACTTCCCTGTTGTTAAGACCCTTGACTTCTGTCTGGTTCTCAACTTGGATATATCCCTTCGAACTGTAAGAATATGAGAGATTGCCTCTTGAGGCATACGAACCCATAACCTTCGGGATCGTCATATTCATCAAAGTGTTTGAGAAGAAAGTCAGCAATGCAAGTACTATTACAAAAGCAATCATTGCCTTTATAATCTTTGCTCTTCTTGTGCTTCCCTTAGCCATTTTCTGTTCCTCCGTATTCCGCTTATATGCGTTGCTCTCATTAATTATCCATGTTTGTTTACTTGATTCCCGACCTCGAGATTCCCTCGACGAGATAATCCTCGCCCCAGAAGAATATCAGCAGCGGCGGGATCATATATACAGCTGATGCCGCGAATGCGATTCCGAGTTCGGGTTCGTTTATCTGTGAAAGGAACACTGACAGGGGCTGCTTCGATGCGTCGGTCAGAAGAACCAGCGGCTGCTCAACCATGTTCCAGTAATCTATAAACAAAAGTATTGTCAAAGCGAATATCGCGTTCTTACACAATGGCAGCGCGATATTCGTGAAGATCTGCCATTCCGTCGCCCCGTCGAGCGTTGCCGCTTCGATATATCCTGAAGGGATCTGACGCATATATTTTGTAAGAAGGAAGATCGCAAATGTCGAGAATATACCCGGCAGGATGATCGCCCATATAGTGTCCAGAATACCAAGTGCATCCGAGATCATATAATTCGGAACAAGCGTTACCTGGAAAGGCATGAGCATGAGGATGATATAAGAGAAAAATAAGATCTCCCTTCTCTTCCTTCTGTATCTGGCAAATGAGTAAGATGCAAGACATGCCACAACCATCTGTCCTCCGACGATCGGGAGCGTCAGGATTATCGAATTCCAGTACTTGAACAGATACTCGGGATTCATAAACAGCAAAGTTGTGTACTGTTTTATTGTGACTTCTTCCGGAATGAGCTTTAAGACCGGCATCCTGGACATATAGGTTGCGCCCTGTGTCGCGTGTCCGGACATGCTCTGGAAGACTACGTTATAGTTGGATACGATTTCTTCGGAAGACATGAACGAATTAAGGAATGTGAAGAAGATCGGTACAAGTGCCAGTGCGGAAATGAGCACTGCCGCAGCAACTCCCAGGCCCGTAATGATTCCCTTAGTGATCTTCCTTTTTCTTAAGTTGAGTTCGATCCTCTTTTTCTCGCTCGCGAAAAAAGCCTCTCTCGCTTCTTCGGACAGCGAAGTGATAAATGTCTCAGGCTTCTTTGTCTCCGTGTAGATATGACGGCGGGCAAGTGTAGCCTGTTTTTTTCTTTCTATGCGCGTTAATTCGTCCATCTTATTCCTCCACATCCGAGTCGAACTTGGATTCTGCGAAGAACAGACCGCCGACGATTATGATCATTACAATACACATTACTATCGCACCGGCTGACAGCTTACTGTAGTCCAGATGCGTGAACGAGTTGTTCATGAAGTGCTGCAGCATATATAGGTTATCGAACGGATAATCACCCGTTAAGAGATAGACCTCTCTGAATATCTTGAATGAATTGATGAGTGACATGATACCGACAAAGAAGATCGTCGGTGACAGGTAGTGCAGCTTTATTGAGAAGAATCTCTTTAATGGACCTGCACCATCCATGGCAGCGGACTCCAGGATCTCATGCGGGATGCTGTTGAGGGCTGCAAGGAACAATACCATGTTGTATCCCAGGTTCTTCCACAGGAACAGAAGCATTATGACAACCTGTGCATAGGAGGACTTGAGCCAGTCTATCTTCTCGGGAGAGTCAAAGATCTTGGCTGCTATACCGTTAACAACGCCGTTATAACTGAAGAATACCTGCCAGATAAGAACGACAGATGCAACAGGAACCATCATAGGGTTCAGAAGGAAGCTTCTGAACAAGCTCTTTCCCGGAAGTCCGGTATTAAGGAGCAGTGCGATCAGCAAAGCAAGGATTACCGCCAAAGGCACGGATATCAAAGCAAATGTAAGGGTGTTTTGTGAAGCGGATATAAAAGCTTCGTTGGTCAGTACTCTCTCATAGTTGCGGAAACCGACAAAATCCGAATTTGTCGGCGACTTCTGGAACGAAGTCTTAAGGAGCATTATCAAAGGCAGAAAGAAGAATACCATAACGCCAGCAAGGCTCGGAGTAAGATAACCCGTAAAAATGCCCCAGTCACGGAGTTTTCTCTTGAAGTGTCTCTTCTTGCGGACCTGGAGCTTTTCTCTTCTCTCGGGCGTATCCTCAAAAACCGGGATATCCTTAGGAGTGAGCTTTTGCATAGCAAGCGGAGTAACGTTCTTCGGCTTGGGTCTGTTGATAAGAGCCTCTTCGGCCTCTTCAGCCGTGCGCACCTGCACCATCTGTCTCTCACGGACAGCCGGCAGCTTTACTTCTTTTTTGTCTGTCTGAACGGCTTCGGATCCCGGTCTTACACCGATGACCTCGCCTTTGTTGTTTAATTGATTTATGTTGTTCCTGTTATCCATAGTAATAATAATATTCCTGAAAAACTCAGACGAATTATACTATTCGCTACAACCATATTCATATTTTTTTATGTATATTTTGTGGCAAATCGGCATCAAAACGGCATCAACGCTTTGTTTTATTGCCTTCATGTCTAAGTATATCTATTATGCGAAAACATTATAGTATAATTTTAGTTAAGATTTCCTTAAGTTTTTGGAGCAGTCATGAAGCGCGAGACTACACTGGATTACAGGCATGGTAAAACATTAGACGCAAAGAAGATTTTTCTGATCTGCGCTCTCATACTCATGTACTGTCCTTTTTTCTATACCGACATGATCGGAAATTATGTCGGAGACGCAGCAATCCAGATAAAGATCGGTCTGGACTGCCTTTCTAGCGGAAGATTCGTCCCTGTTGAGATCTACAGCTGGCACGAAGGGCTCAACTGGTGGCCTCACGAGATCGGCTGGTATTACATAGTCGGAGCGGCTTATAAAGTGTTGGGGCTCGCCGGAGTTATCCTGGTCACTGCCACCTTCAATTACGCAATAGCGGGAATCGCTTTCAAAAAATACAAGGACACGGTCCATCCGCTGGTAATAGTAGCATCAGCTGCCATAGCAAGGCTCTTTACCTTTCCTAACTATAATGCGAGGCCGCACCTTTTCTCGGAACTGGCTTTCCTTCTCGTTATCTACGTGATGCTCTCCACAAAAAAGAGTCAGCTGTTCAAGTCCCTCTTTTTCTGCGGAGCTGTTTTCGCGCTGGCCTGGGTGCACGGCGGAATGGTCCCGCTCCTTTTCGCGGTCTACGCGGTCTTCGTGGTCATAGAACTCATCTTCAGGCAGTTTAAGACTGCACTGATCGATCTGGCGACAGCCGCAGGAGCTTTTATCTGCTCACTTCTTAACCCTCTTGGCATTAAGGTCTGGGCCTATGCACTGGTCCAGTCAGACGGCAAGGATGTCTGGAAATACAATATAGAATGGGCTCCCAAGACTTTCGAGATATGGGAGATAGCGCTTTTGCTGCTCATAATCGTTGCATTTATCGTTGACGGACGAGTAAAGAAGTTCGACAAAGATGCGATTACAAGGCTCTGCATATTCTGTCTGTTCATTATCATCTCCTGCAAATACTGCAGATTCATGAACTTCACGGCGCTGTTCATCCTTGCTTTGTGCACCGAAGAGCTCCAGAGCCTTATCATTTGGCTGAACAGCAATATCCTTCACATCAACAGGGAAAAGATCAGATTCAGCAATGCTTCATTTTATATACTCTCAGGTTTCTGCATCCTTTTCTTCGGATTTACGACTGTATTCTCTATAGTTAACTATATCCCCACTAACACCATGTCAGACTCAAGCGCGATCGCCGCTTACGACGAAGGCGTGATTTCCTGTCTAAAACAGAAAGGCTATAAGAGGATCTATAACTCCTTTAATACCGGCACCTGGCTTGCCTTCTACGGCATTCCGGTCCATATCGACAACCGTTCGGATCTTTATATGGCAAGCTTTTCAGGCACCGACTATATCTCAGGACAGATGATGATCGACAATATCGCCGACATGGATAAATTCGTTGATAAATATGACTGTGACGCTGTCGTTCTCGACCTTTTGCCCGGCACAACTGACGAGTGGTTTGCTGATGATCTATATTCCGCTTCTGACAGATATAAGGTCATATACGACAACACGGTAACATCCGTCTATAAAAATGATATAAGCACCCGATGGCTTGTAGTCGAGTGCTTAGAATGATGTATTTTATTTGGTTTTAAGGATCAGCTGACAGTTTCCACCTTGATGGTATTGGTGTTTCCCGCCTTGCCGTTGATAAGGCCGCCTGTCATAACGACATTGTCGCCCGCCTCAAGACCAAGTGTATCCTTTGCAACATTAAATCCGTGATAGAACATTACATCCGTGGATGTAAACTCCTCATTCAGGATCGGGATAACGCCCCATGAGAGATTGAGTCTTCTCCAGATCCTCTCTGACGTTGTCATTCCGATGATATCTATCGGGCATCTGAAACGGGATACCATTCTTGCGGTAACACCGCTTCTTGAGTGGACTACGATAGCCTTGGCACCCACATCGATTGCCATCTGGCATGTGGCGTGGGAGATAGCGTCAAGGTTATTTCTGATCTTGAACTCCTGCTTGAAGAAACGTTCCCTGTAGTTGATGTGGTTCTCGGTATATTCGGCAACCTGGGACATTGTCTTTACAGCCTCTACAGGATACTTGCCGGCAGCAGACTCTCCCGAGAGCATGATTGCCGACGAACCGTCATAAACTGCATTTGCAACGTCAGAGATCTCAGCTCTGGTCGGTCTCGGGTTGTTGATCATGGACTCGAGCATCTCCGTGGCTGTAATAACACGGCGGCCGAGAAGCCTGCAACGCTTGATAAGCTGCTTCTGGACACTCGGAACCTCAACAAACGGGATCTCGACGCCCAGATCGCCTCTTGCGATCATGATGCCTGCACATTTCTGTGAGATCTCGTCGATGTTGTCTACACCTGCCCTGTTCTCGATCTTGGCAATTACTTCGATATTCTCGCCGCCATTGGCATCTAAGAACTCACGCATCTCGATCATATCTTCTTTGCGCGATACAAAAGAAGCAGCAACAAAATCAATATCGTTCTTTATACCAAATAGAAGATCCTTCTTGTCCTGTTCACTAAGGAAATCGCCCTGCATGACCTTGTTCGGGAAGTTCATTGACTTCTGGTCAGAGAGTGTGCCTCCGACGATTACATCGCAGATGACGTTCTGTCCATTGATCTCTCTTACCTCAAGGATAACAAGTCCGTTATTGATAAGAACTCTGTCACCGGGATTGAGCTGCTGGGGCAGGAGCTTATATGTTACAGATACTCTTGTCTCATCGCCTTCGATATCGTCTGTCGTGAGCGTGAATGTGGATCCTTCCTTAAGTTCGACCTTGTGATCCTTGAATGTCTTGATCCTGTACTCGGGACCCTTGGTATCGAGCATGATGGCGATCGGGAGATTAAGCTTCTCCCTTACTCTCTTGATCAGATCGATCTTCTCCTGATGCTGTTCATGTGTACCGTGCGAAAAGTTGAGCCTTGCTACATTCATTCCTGCTTCGCACATTTGAGACAGGGTCTCTTCGTTGTCCGAAGCGGGTCCTATTGTGCAGATGATCTTGGTTTTGCGCATATTCTAAAGGTATCTCCTTATAATAAAAGATAAATTAAATTTCCTCTTAAAAAGTTATGCCTGATTTTAACATTTGTAACCCCAAACTTCTTCACAATATTGTAAAATGTTTTAGTCAATATTTTTTACATTGGAGGCTTTACAAATGGCAGACGTAAGACCCGATTCCCTTAAAAGAATTACTACAAAAGCCCAGGCAGACGAGTTTATCGCAGATCAGATCAAGGCTATCCAGGAGCAGGTTGGAGACAAGAAAGTCCTTCTTGCGCTCTCAGGCGGAGTTGACTCTTCAGTAGTCGCAGCTCTCCTCATCAAAGCCATCGGCGACAAGCTTGTTTGTGTACACGTTAACCACGGACTCTTAAGAAAAGGCGAGCCCGAGATGGTATGCAAGGTTTTCAGAGACGAACTCGGCGCAAACCTCATCTATGTTGATGCCACAGACAGATTCCTTGATCTTTTGGCAGGTGTCAGTGATCCTGAGACCAAGCGTCACATCATCGGCGAAGAGTTCATCAAGGTCTTTGCTGAAGAAGCTTCCAAGCTTGACGGTATCGCATTCCTCGCTCAGGGCACGATCTATCCTGACATCCTCGAGAGCGAGAAAGGCATCAAGGCACACCACAACGTTGGCGGTCTTCCCCCGGAACTCAATTTTGAGCTCGTTGAGCCCGTCAAGTATCTCTACAAGGACGAAGTCCGTGTTGTCGGCTCCGCTCTGGGTCTTCCTGACAACATGGTATACCGTCAGCCTTTCCCTGGTCCCGGACTCGGTGTAAGATGCCCCGGTGCCATCACAAGAGACAGACTTGAAGCAGTAAGAGAGTCTGACGCTATCTTAAGAGAGGAATTCGCAAATGCTGGTCTTGCAGGCAAGGTCTGGCAGTACTTCACTGTAGTACCTGACTTCAAGTCCACAGGCATCAAGAACGGCGAGCGTTCCTTCGAGTGGCTCGTAATAATCCGCGCTGTCAACACAACAGACGCTATCGCTGCTTCCATCGAGCAGATCCCCTACGACCTTTTAGCTAAGATCGAAGGCCGTATCGTAAGCGAGGTCAAGGGCGTTAACCGTGTCCTCTATGACATCACACCCAAGCCTACCGGAACGATCGAGTACGAATAATCGCAAAACGCTTGAAAGCCCCGTAAACAGGGGCTTTTAATTTTTTAAGCCACTAAAAAGCCACCAAAAACAAAGAATAGTGAATTTTTCAGTGCTTGAAATGGCTCTAAAATCGCCATGAGTTCTTTACTTGGATGATATAATTACCTTATGACGGCATAGGAGAGAAAGAGTCCTTTGTCGATTAACTTTAATTTTTCTTCTTGGGAAAAAGGGATTTATGATCAAAGCAGTTATTTTCGATATGTTCGAGACGCTCGTGTCGATCTTCTCTGGCAAGAGCTATTTCAGTGAACACATGGCAGCGGACCTGAATATCTCGGTCGAAGATTTCAGAACAGTGTGGCACACCACCGAGCAATCCAGAAGCCTCGGGCAGAACACCATTCCGGAGGTCATGAAGATCTGTCTCGAGACGCTCGGGCTTTACAGCGAGGAAAAAGCTCAGCTGGTTGTTAATCATCGAAAAGAACATCTCGAGGATGTTTTCGCGCACACGCCCAAGGAGACTATCGAACTTTTGCAGGCGCTGAAGACCCAAGGCATAAAGATCGGCCTTATCAGCAACTGCTATTCTGACGAGGCGCAGGCCATAAAGGAGAGCGTCCTCTACCCGTTCTTTGATGCGACAGTCTTATCTTACGAGCAGGGCATCACCAAGCCCGATCCCGAGATATTCAGACGGGCCGTCGAGATGCTCGGCGTCAGCGCGGACGAATGCCTCTATGTAGGCGATGGCGGTTCAAAAGAGCTCTACGCCGCAAGAGACGCGGGCATGAAAGCCGTGCAGGCACTGTATTTCGCGCACCTAGCATACGAGCCACACATTCCCTGCGGGAGGCTTAATGAGTTCGAACCCGCGTATACACAGATGGACGTGCTGAAGTACTTGTGAGGGTGGCAGTAATCCCCTACAACTTTTTTCTATTCGACTATATCGCAATTTAATGCACTAAGCCTCGGAGTCAAAATCCGAGGCTTATTTATTGAATGATTATAGCGGAAGATTATCAATGCACATGTAATAGACGCCGATTCTCTTGATAAAATCGTTTACATCGTGCTTAATATGAGCCACCTTATAAGGTACTCTTTGAATCCGAGCTAGAAGAACCGCCAGAGCTCCGCCCCATACTACAGTTGTGTCACATGGCTTATCCATAGGTTTCTACAAATTCTTTAATGGTAGCTTCGTTATAGGGCTGGAGATCGTTCTCGAATTTTCTCTCGAACTCCTTCTTAGCTAAAACTGAAAGTGTATTGCCTTTTTTCGTGAAGTTAAGCCACTCTTGAAATGGTTCTAAAATTGCCATGAGTTCTTTACTTGGATGATATAATTACCTTGTCTGAGGGAGTGATCCCTTAGTCAAGAAAATCAGCAGGAAACGGAACTATGGATATTAAACTCATACCTTTAACAGAAGATGACAGAGAACAGTTTATTCTGGATAATCAGGAGGCTTTCAATTACGGAGCTCTTGAGGAGTTTGGCCGCCGCGATGATCATTTCGAGGAAGAAGGAGAGATCATTTCGAGAAAAACCATAGAAGATTCCATCGATGCAGGCGAAGCTTACAGGATCGTTCAGGATGGCGAAAAAGTCGGCGGTGTTATCTTAAAAGTCGAAGGAGACAGAGGTGATCTTGAGATACTGTTTGTTTCTCCCAAAGTTCACAGCAAAGGTATCGGATATGCCGCGTGGTGTGAAGTGGAAAAGATGCATCCTGAAGTTAAGATATGGGAGACAGTTACACCATATTTTGAGAAGAGAAACATCCACTTCTATGTGAACCGCTGCGGATTCCATATTGTAGAGTTCTTTAACAGTCATCATCCGGATCCTAATGATCCCGATGAAAAGGACATTCCCGTTGATGATCAATTCCCAGACGGCATGTTCAGGTTTGAGAAAAGACTATAAAATTAGCAGGAAAGGACATGATGTGTTTCTGAAATTCGAGTCGCAAGACGAAAGAAGAGAATATGGAGGCTCGTGCTTTGTTGAATTCCAGTTTTGCATGATGCCGGAAGGAACTCAGCAGAATCGAATATTTCATTCTATTGATCACTGGCGGGATGATTCACTTTATGTGCATGGAGATTCACCTTTATTTTCTACATACAAAGAGATTTTGGAAACAGGTATTCATCCCAATATGACGGAAGGTTATTTCGACTATTACGGTGTTACATATTATGCGCCGGATAAGATCGAACCTATCATCGGAAGATTATTAAGTGCAAAGCCTGAAGGCTATGATGTTCTTAACAAATGGCTTGAAGAAGCAAAGCAGTATAATGGGTTTTACATCCTTGGTATATAAAATAGACAGTATTTAGGACTAAGGAAATAGCGCTGCAACAAAACTCTGCCCGCATTTATCCAATCAGTCAAATCAATACAGCCCGGATCGTTCCGGGCTGCATTTGAATAATTTCAGGTTAAAGATCAGAAATCCTTCATCATAGCTCTGAGCTCATCATCTGATTTATCCTGAATCGACGACTCGACGAAGAACTTGGCCTCCATGACCGCAACAGCTTTTCCGTCCTTAACGAATACGATATCGTAGACACCGGGATCCGCATAATCAGGATTCAGATAGAGAGCACCCCACTGATAGCCTGCCTCCTCGGGTTTTTCCAAAGTGCATGTTGCGAGCACTTTGGTGTCTTCTTCGGTGAAGCCCATATCCGTATAAACATTAGCATCGTCTGCGTGCTTATATACGTATACCCATAAACCGTCGTTGACGCTCGTATCAGGATAGAACTCGACCCACTCATTCAACCCGAAAATACATCTTATGCCCTTTACGTCCGGATCCTTCTCATTGAATTCAGAAGAACCAAATTGATTGCCTTTCACGGTTAAGCCCTTGATAACAGGGCCGCCGTCAGCATCTTTATCAAACTGATAGAGCTCACCGGGGAGCAGCACGATGGCACCTGCAGCTGAATTATTATTCTTTGTTGCATCAGAATTACCGCCGTCATCTTCACCGGAAACGGCATCATTTGTGGTTTCCTTGTCAGCTGTTGATGTCCCGTTCGAATTAGCGCATGAAGATAGCGACAGAAGCATTGTGGCTGAAATGATTATTGCTAAAATCTTTTTCATTTTGGTATCCTCCAAAATAAGTAAATGCCTTCTGTAAAAAATCTGAACAAAATGAATATCTCCTTCAGACAAGGTTATTATACCATTCGAGGTTGATCAATCCCGACAAGAGAACAGGATTTGTTTTCGGATTATATTCAGAGAGGTGCTATATCTAAGGCTCAGTTTGACAAGAGTCTTGTCGTTCTTACAGTAAAGATGGGAATGTCAGGTTTAGTTAATTAATCATGCTATAATGACTTTATTCAAGGGGAATCCTTGGAGTGGAAAATCAACAGTATAAAGGACCAGCTGATGCCAAGCATCTTGATTCATTGCTGGCACAAGTGATGTGAACTGCGATTTACGGAGTAATAAATGGACGCAATAAGTTTTTTATTTTCCAAACTGACCGGAAGCGAAAAGGTTCACTACTGTGACCTGATTAAAGATGCTGAAGGCATATCTTCTGACGAGCTCGAAAAAGCATCATAGAGCTTGAAAAAGCAGGCAACATTAAACGTCGGATCACACCGAATTTGCCGCCTTATGCCAGCTATTTATTAACGGAAGAAGATTAAGAGGATACCCGATGGACGCTATAGTATTTGATATAGGTCAGACGCTTGCATATTATCCGATCCCTTTAAACTGGTCGGCACTATACCGTCCGGTATTCGAGCACGTTGAGGATAAGCTGAATCTTAAGATTTCTGAAGAGGAATTTGAGCATATAGGAGCGACCCTAAGAAAATACAATACGAGGATCAACCCCAGAGAAGAGGAAGTGTCATCAGACATTATTTTCAAGGAGATCATCGGAGGCACAAATTTGCCTGTTGATCTCATCGAAGACATTAAGAGGGAGTTCTATCTGTTCTTCCGCCGTGATGTCGTAGTGTACGATGAAGTGGAAGACACGCTCAAGGAATTAAGGAAAAGAAACATCCCTACAGCCACGCTCTCTGATGTCGCATACGGAATGGATAACAAGTACGCATTAGACGACATTTCCGAAGTCGTGGACCTGATCGATTTTCCTTATACTTCAAACGATACCGGCTACCGCAAACCTAACAAAAACGGCTTGCTCTTTATCGCTTCGAAAATGAATGTTCCGATCGAAAAGATCGCTTTTGTCGGCGATGAGAAAAAGGATATAGAGTGCGCCAAAAATGCCGGTGCCATATCAGTTCTTATCAACCGCACAGATGAAGAAAAGAACTACGGCCAGGACTACACGATACAAAGTCTGACAGAGCTTTTAAATCTTTAAAAACTAAGGAAGCTTCTGATAATTCAGGAGCTTCTTTATATCGTAAGTTATTTACCGTCGTAGGAAAATACAGTATCAATATCGAAATCGAGGCGGCTTCGGGCATTAAATCCGCGGAGCTCGACAAGTGCAACAGCCTTGATGACCTCTCCTCCCAATTTCGTAACCAAATTGGCCGCAGCCTGAAGTGTTCCTCCTGTAGCGATAAGGTCGTCGATAAGGATAACCTTATCTCCGGGATTGATCGAACTCTTATGAATCTCGACCGTTGCACTGCCATACTCAAGATCATATGTCTGTGCTATGGTCTCGCGTGGAAGCTTGCCGGCTTTTCGGACAAGGACCATGGGTTTTCTTAATTCATACGCAATCGGAGCGCCGAAGATAAAACCGCGCGATTCGAGGCTTACGATCTTGTCGAATTCGACACCATCCAGAAGCTTCAAAAGTTCCGCTATAGCCAGTCTGAAACCGTCAGAATCCTCAATAACCGATGTTATGTCTCTATAGATAACGCCTTCCTCCGGGAAGTCGTGGATAATCGTTATATAGTCTTCAAGGCTCTTCATGTCGGCGCCTCCTATAGCATTGGATTATTAATACTATAATATCAGTCCATGACATGAATTTTCAAAGATTTGATAAATGCGCAGATTCGTCATGCTGATCAGCCCTTTCTGACAGCTGCCTCACCGAGTTTTAAGGTTTCAACAGGACCGATGCCCACACCCCTATCATGAAATCGTAGATACCGTGTGCAATGATAACTGAGAGCAGAGAACAATTCTTTATCTTCAGTCTGCAGAAGCACCAGAAAGCTCCGAGAAGTGTTGTTATTACCACCTGAATAATGTTGCCATGGAAAACGTGTAAGAATCCGAAGAGGACTGATGAGATAATCAGGGATATGACGTTATTTCCGGTGATGTTCTTAAGTCTTCTGAAGATGAATCCTCTGAACACGAATTCTTCGACAAAAGAGACGGAGAATACAAAATAGATAAACTCGATAGCGAACTCAATGAACTTATCGTGTCTTGTTCCGTTATCTACAAAGTTTCCGAAGCCTGCAAGATGCGGGATAAGTGTCAGGAAAAATGACATAGCAAGACCGATACCTAAACCAATGAGGATCTGCCATATAAGCTTTTCTTTGCCCGCGAAATAATCTCGCATCTTCTCTTTGTTCATATACATAAGGATCAATGGGACGACCGCAATGATCCAATATCCAATGACATACAGAATGATACGAAGTATGGTTGGAAGCGCAGAGAGAACATGAGTATTGAACATGAGCACGCCAAACGTTCCGAGCAGAGCGCCGGCATATCCCGTGATCAGAAGAATCCATTCTTTCCTTTTACTCATGCTACGTACTCCTCAATAGCCCTCATCATTTTGAATACAAGTATTATAGATTTGTCCTGTGACAACAGATTGATATATGTAACGAGGCCACTTCACAAGGGAAACGGCCTCTTGTCTGATTCAATAATACCGTTGCGATTATGAGGTTTTCCTCTTCTTTCTGCAAACTATGATACAGGCAATCCCGCAAGCTAAAACGATCATCGCAATACCGACATACATTAACGGGCTCTGTGACTCACCTGTTGACGGTATGCTTGTACTTGAGCTTGTATTTGTATTGGTGTCTGGTGTGCTTGGAGCAGTGACAGTAAGAGTAGTTGCTACAGAGTTATCAGTGAAGTTAACAACAATATTGTGCGTGCCTGCATTTAATGACTTAAGATAGTCACTCTTGAACGTTATGACAGTGCTGCCCTTTGTAACTGTGCAATCCGTGCCGACTGCCAGTTTTGCTCCGTCATTTGTGACCGAGTCAAAACGGTCAATGCAGTGCTCATCATCAGTGCTGCTCTGAACTTCGATCACATAATCGCTCTTGCCATCCCAGGTGCCGTCAGCACCTTTTATCACTGTATATGTGTTAACTACCGGTTTTATTTCTTCCTTCTCGAAAACAACCTCAACAACGACATCGGAACCTCCCAGCGTAAACTCTTTTGCATCAGTTATATCTGTAGAAGATTTTCCGTCACCCCATGCGATGCTCTTTAATGTGTAACCGCTCTCGGGTGCTGCAGTAACCGTGATTTTGTCTCCCTCTACTGCAGTTGCTGCACTTGCATTTGCCGCTCCGCCTGCCTCGGAGATCTTTGTTTTGCCGTCTGAATCGTATGTGGTGACATTGACACTGATCTCATGGATCTTCGCAGGTTTATCAATCCGGACAAATGCGCTTGCATAATCGGTCTCTCTCTCTCCGTTGATATCTTCAGCAAGGATATACACGAGGTAATCCTTACCCCAGCCACTTAAGTCACACCCGTCAGGAAGGGTAAATGAGCCACTGGGAGCTGAACTGGCACCTAATTCATCGTAAAGCAGGATCTTATCGCCGGTATCATCCGTAATAAGTATGGATGCCCGCGTAGCGTTTCCTGCATGTGATCCCCCGATCTCATATGGTACGTTCACTGTTGTTCCCGATATATCTGTCTCCTTACCGTCCGGGATCGCGATTGTCAGATCACTGTCGCTTAAAGTAAGCTTATATGCGTTGTTCTCGCTTGCTGCTTTAGTGGTAAAGACTATAGATCCCTGATCAACATTTAAAGCGGGCGCAATACCGGCAGTATCAATTCTAATATCGTTTTCACTCAGGTCACCATCAACGTATATGTCGCCCGCGGTGTTATGAAAATCATCTACTACAGCAGAGCGAAGCCACCAATAATTGTTGCGTCCTCCAACTTTTTCCCTGCAGGCACAACTGGCCCTTCCACTGTTGTAACCATAATTAGTATTCGTTACTTCTTCTGCATCCAATACGAATACTTTTTCTCCGGATAGTGGTACATACTTGCCATACCAGTTCGTAAGAAGCTCATTTGTATAGTCGTGTTCTTTCTCTGTTTTTGTGTCGGGAACCACAGCCATCTCCATCGGGGTGAAATTGGAAGATATAAAGAAGTCTTGGTCAAGCCATTTCTTTACGTAACTCTCTGACCATTTGTTCGAGCCGCCAAATTCTATATCTCTCAATATCGCATCACAGTCAAGGAACAGTGCCGATGAGGTTGTATGAGCAGTCGAATCCTTCTGCAGAACCCTGAACTTGAGAGGGGTACCATTGTATTTACCAAAGTAAACAAAGCTGCCGGTCCATGGAGAGAATGCATTGTCTGAGGGTGTGGGATTAACAATCGCCGTTACACCTAATGATGTATTGTCCTGATTCTTGCTTCCGGATGCCGCCAGAACGGTATTGCTGCCGGCGATCTTCGGTATTAGTGTTAACGTCAGAGCTGCTGCTAAAACTGCAGATATCGTCTTCGCAGATCTTACCCTAAATGCTTTCTTCATCTGTTCCAAAACCTCCGTTATCCGCCTTTTTTCCTCAAAACTCCTTGCTTTCACAAATCAGTATACCAGCATTCATATATCTTACATAGAGTTTGATCAGCAGCAACATGAACTATCCTTATTTGACGAGAATACAGTCCGTCTTCTTCCGGATAAGATTCCTCTTTATTGCAAGAAACTCATGAGACAATTGTCTGGTTTCTTTTTCCATGTTCTCAATATCATTTAAAAGCTTGGTCCTGCCCATAGATACACCTCCGGAAACTGAGCAGGTGTATTAAAGTAATTTTTTCGAGGGTGATTCCCGGATCTGATAATCAACAGTTATCTACGCTATTTTATTTGAAACAACATAAAATACAGAGGCTTACGGAATTTCCGAAGCCCCTGTTTTTACCTAATATATTGATACGCTATTACGTATATTTATAGGGAATGAGCGTTCCGTCATCCTGCACGTCATATTCCAGATGCATACCATCGAGTTTTTGGTCATTCCATGTCATGGCCACACATTCTTGGAATATAAGGGCCGGAGATGGGACATCGTGTATATTACAGTCCTTAAAGTAGATTCCCTGGGTTCTTTCGTGATACGTTCCTCCCATGCTGCACTCAAAGATTTCGGTATTTGAGATTTTAATTTCGGAACAATCCCAAGTCTCGATGCCAAGCGATCCACAGCCGTAAAGCCGCATCTTCTCGACCCTGATCTCTGTACAGTTATCGAAATCGAGAACTCCGCCGCAGCATTCACCCTTTTCCTTCGTATGGCCTGCTGTGAAACCTTCAACAGCCACGTTCAAACAGTTAGTGAAGCTGAGCACGTCAGCATATCGCGGAAGAGTTTCAAGTGTCGTTGCGGCAGGATCGGTATCTTTGGCCTTGATGGTCAGATTATTTGCTTCACGGATGAGGAGTCCATAACCGTCTCCTCTATCTTCCCAACTATAGTACTTGGTGCCGTTGCCGCCGTAATTCGTTGCCTCGGACAGATTGAAGTTTGTTCCGTCCAGGACTATGGTCCGGTCAGGTCCGATGGCACTGAGGAATTCATCAACCGTCGTTACGTTGATCTCTGTTCCCGGCGGGACGTCCTGCGCCGTCATTTCGGTCTGGTCGGGCACGACGTTTACCGGAATTACTGTTTCAGGCTTGATGTCACGAAGCTCCATGTTCGTAAACTGCTCATCCTCAAGCAGGTTGCCGTCAATATCAGACGCCTTTATTTGTGCACCATATTTATACCATTTGGTGCATTTATTGTCTTCAAAGCAACAGCCGTCAACCGTCGCACCATTCTGCTCGAAATAGAAAGCGCTGCTTATGAATGTGTTTTTTGTTACCTCATTTGTGATGAAGATTACGTTTTCTGCTTCACACGCGTACAGCAGGCCTTCTGTTTTGTTGTCGTGAATCTTGCAGTTATAGACTGTAAGGTCCGAGCCGAAGTCGGCGCAGAAGAGATAGTATCCATCAAAATCGCCTTTAAGTCCGATATCATGAATATCACAGTGGCTGACAAAAACATCCTCGCAATACCCGACATCAATTGCACTGCTGCTGCATTCATAAATATCGCAGTTCGTGACATTGAGCTTCTCGCAGCTAAGTCCCTTGACACCGATCGTACCGCATCCGTAAAGACCGCATTTATCTATATTTACATCATCGCATGACTCAATGAAAAGAACGCCGCCCATACAATAATCGAATCCATCCGTATGACCGGCTGTGAGGTCTGTTACTGTAAGATTACTGCATCTTCTGAAAACTATTACATTCGCTTCTCTCGGAACTGCCGCAATAGTTGTCTTACCTATTCCTGCACCACGGATCGTAAGATCCTTAACATCGTGGATGACCAGCTGGGGAGTAGAATAGTCGCTGTCCCAAGAATAATAATCACTCTTGGACTCCTTGTCATAATCCGATGCCTGACTCAGATCGTAAATACCTTCATCAAGTTCGATTACTGTGTTGGGACCAATCGCGGCAAGGAACTCATCAACATTCTTTGCCTTGATCACACCGCCTTTTGATTTAGGTGTGGAAGCTTCTGTTTCTGAAACATTTACATCTGATTCCTGATCTTTTCCGGAAACCGGACCGGCAGCCATTCCGCATCCTGTCAGAAGCGCTACGGCAAGGACTGCTGCGATCAGACGTTTGTGACTCTTCTTATAGTTCATTATCTGATTAAGCCTTTCTTTTAAATTTCTTTTTTCTGTTGCAAAAGTCGTTGCGACAACAGCTGAGGGCAAAGCCATTGAGGATGCCATCAGAAGGAGCGTGTTGCCGTAAGACTGTTTCTCGTCTTTATTCATTGAACGCAGCAGCATCTCATCACAACTCATCTCACACGCACGGTTAAGCTCCCTGCGGATAAGCCATGCTATTGGATTGAACCAGTGCAGAGAGAGGATTATAGCAGAACCCCATTTGTAAAGTATGTCAAAACGGCGGTAATGTGTAAGTTCGTGACGGAGAATGTTGTGAAGCAGTTCTTCGTTATACTTGCGAACAGGCAGAACGATCTTCGGCTTGAGAATACCTAACATCATAGGCGGGCGTACCGAATCCGAAAAATAGAGAGCAGGCTTTCTGCCGGGAATCGAATCATATACCGCCTTAGTAAAACCGTCTGGTTCCATAAGATTCCTCTTCAGTCCGGAACTGAACTTGAGATAAGAGAACACCGTGGCCGCCATGCTGATTAAAGCACCAACCGCCCAGACAGAAAGCCAAAGTTTTGGTGACTTCCAATCGATGGAAAGTGAAGCCTTGGGGGCTGATCCTGTAACTGTCATCTCCTTTGTTTCCGTTGCATTAAGGGCATTGTGTGATTCTGTTGATTCGGCCGGAACACTTTTCGCGACATTATCATGCACAGATTCTGAAACCATTTGAGTGTTCTTATGAACGGTTTCGTGAATAATCTCCTGATCGTTCATCTCGCTGTAAACAGCCGTTACTTCAGCAGGTGTGTTTGCCTTCTCTGCCAATGAAGGAACAAGTCCCGGAAGGGGCAATGCAAAACGCAAGAGCACCAGGAGCCATGCATAGTAATAAACCGTGCTAGGCATTTTTCGCAATACGGTATAGCGAAGAAACATTAGAAGCAGCGCAAGAACACTGCCGCTAAGGGTCATTATAAGCAATGAATACATTCCTATTCCTCCACCTTGAACATGTCCCGCAATTCGGCAAGATCTTCCTGAGACAGACCGTCCGAATTGACAAGAGAAGCCACCAGATCTCGGGCTTTTCCGTTAAAGATACGGGTAATGAGATCCTTAGTAGCCCATGAACTGTATTCTTTCTCCGAAATTGCCGGAGAATAGTAATAAACATTCCGTTTTTCCTGACGCACGGCGCCTTTTGCTACGAGTCTGGAGATCAACGTCTTGATCGTCGCAGGCTCCCATCCTTTTGATTCCTGAAGGTGTTCACGAATCGCCGTAACGGGCAGAGCGTCCTTTGCGCACCACAGCAACTTCATGACTTCCAGTTCGGAATCGGTTATTTTGCTGGCAAGATTATCTGACATGTAAAAATCCCCCATATGCGGTCTACAATTGTAGCTTAAGCAAGTTCAATTTAGCATTGCAGACTACAACTGTCAACTGCATTGGCAGTATGCCTCAAATTTGCCTGAAAGAGCGGCCATTTTCCAAAAGCTGCGGCCAAATTCCGATCATCCGCGTGTCCCTCTTTTTCTGATTTAGTTCCGCTCGTCCAGAGCTTTCTGAACTCTGTCCTGTGCAATCTTTGCTACTGAATCAATATCTTTTTGTCCGGTAAAATAAGCGGGCATCTCTTCTATGAGGATCGCGTTAATGGCAGCATCTGAGTATGGCATGTTTGAGCAGCTCAAGATGATATTCTCAAGCTCATCAATATTCTGATCGGAGAAGATAAGACGCTTATCGTTCGGATCTTCGCCTTCCCATCCGAAAAAGGCCCAGTATCCGTCTCCGTTGATGTATTCGACTGCAGCTTCCCCCTGCTGTCTGAATGAAGTGCGGTTAATGACCAGATTATCATCTGATGCGATTAAATCCTGAATATCATCTGACAGAAGGATCTTTACGAATTGTGCGCATGCATCGACGTTATATGCCTTGGCTGATACTGCTACCGAGAGGTTTGCATTGGCAGAAGGTCCTCTGCCGTCAGCAGAAGGGATACCCAGAATAGCTGAAGAACCGGTCATATCCGCGATCTTGTACATATAGTCACAACAGCCATAGCAGGAATATAATGCTGCATCTCTGTTGCGGAGAAGTTCAGGATCCCCCTCAAAATCCGCGTAAAAAGCCGCCCACAAAACTGCGTCTTCCGGAGCATTATCCTTTACAAAGTCAGCGATCTCTTTGAATTCGGGAACAGTAAAATCCGCTTTGCCGTCCGAAATGAACTTATCGCTCATGTTGTTAAAGAGCTTAACAAAGTAATATGCCTGTCCATTGTCGATCACATCTTTGCCGTTAAGTATTGTATCGAGGAAGTTCTCATACTCAGGAATGGTAAAGCCAATTCCGGAACTGCCGGCATTCTCGCTGTCCGTGATGATCCCTTCAATGTAAAAACTGATTGGCAGGTTATAGAGCTTGCCATTAACTTTTGCTGAATCGATTATGTTGGTGAAGTATTTTCGCGAATCGAGATCATCTAAATAAGGAGTAAGATCCGTAAGGTATTCAGGGTTATTCAGCTGACCGTATTGACTTGCATTTATCAGGATATCCGGACCTTCACCGTTGATCAGGTCCATTGCAAGCCGGGTACTCATCTCGGAATTGATATCCTGCAGAAATGCGGATTGTTCGTCGGAACTTGAGATCGTCCAATTAATGTAATCGTAATTATATCGGTCTGTGACCTCGATATAGTATTCATCGTTGCTCTCGTTGAATTCTATTATTGCGTCACTAACAGCAACGCCAATATCTTCTATGTTTCCCTGACATAGTTCAAGTATCTTCTTGCCTGCGTGAGGGTTAGCATCAGCTTTTGTAAATTCAATAATAGTGAAGTTCGATCTGTACGAGTCAGAGAATTCGTTGTATGACCAGTCGTCTCCCATAAGCATAAAGGAGTTCTCATTGATTTCGGCTATATAAAGTTCTGAAAGAGTGCTGCTGCCGACTCCGCACCAGGAGTAATTGAAGAATTCATTTAAGGTTTTATCCTCGAAATTGACAACATAGATTCCCCGGTCTGCCTGTAAATAAGTTCTGCCGTCGGCTCCGGTGACAGAATGTTCTATGAATTTCCCATCCAGCCAGCTGTATTCATCTGAATTATCAGAAGATAACGCGAACGTATTAAGGTCAAGTTCGTAATAGATGCACTCATTTTTCTTATCGACCGGAATGACGACATTATTCTCATCCTTAGCCAGTATAGCAGAGATGTTGATATCCTCATTGTTTGCGTCTTTGATCTCGACGATTCTGTCTGAGCCATCAGGCGAGATTATGTGAAGGTGAAAGTAAGATGACACGTATTTTTCATTCCAAAGACTTTCTGTTTTGATCAGATAATCTCCAATCTTGTAATCATCCAATACCAAGTCTAATAATTCTCCGCATTCACCGGTTCCGATAAGTTCTCCTGTAAGCGGATCAAAGTCCCTGGAAAAGAGGATATAGTCTTCCTCTTCTTCACTGTAAGATCCGTATTTTGCGGTGATCTTACCATCGGAATATTCAGTGCCATATATTTGCGAATTAGGCTCCAGGTCTTTTGTCAGATCAAGTGTCTGAATGGTCTGATTGGTGGCGCGGTCGATTACGGTTACAGTCTCGATATCGTAGTCATTGCAATTGACCTCGTCATAATCTATAAATTCCATTTCATATTCATAATCACCGCTTGTTAAGATCAGCAGCTTGTCTTCATCAATTTCCAACAGACGCTGAGACATTCTGTTGACTTTTTTTCTCCCGTCTAATTCAGGATCGAAATGAAATATCTTTGTGTTGAACCATGGTGAATCAGCAGTGATCGTCACACCGCTGCGGCTTTTGCCGTTACCGGATCCTTTTTTGCCGCACGCCGCGGCCGATAGTGCCATTGTCAGGATAAGCGTGACAGAAACCGTCTTAACAGAAAGCTTATGCATAATTACTCCTATTACCCCAAAATAAATAAACCTGTTCAACATTCTAACATCCTGTCAAAAGCAATTTGCGGTTATTTTGCGGGCATTTTCATTACGGTAAAACAGGTTTAAAATATTAGTGTTGGGGAATTAGGAAAGGCAGGTGGAGATATTATGAAGCCTCGTAAACTCGCTGTAATTATTTCAGTAATCTTAATGGCAAGCCTCCAATTTATATTTCCTGCTGTTATGTGAATCAATATAACTTTCATATCATTTCTTTCTCTGCATATTAATTTACTTGATAAAGGAACACCAGATATGAACACTGGAAACATTAATAAATTCATTAGATTTCTTGCGATTGTTTTATTGCTCTCTATAGTTCTTTCTATGGCTTCATGTTATTCGGAAAAAGCAATTGTCAAAACCGAAAAGATTTCGGCTGATGCTCCTTGGTACAATGCTGAAATTATAGATTTTGAATTTGATGCAGATACCAATAAGCGTTTAAGCAGATTAAACCATTCAATGGCGGGGATAGATGATAAGTTCGTCGCGATTATTTCTGATGGAGCTTATCATGTTAAAGCGTGGACAGATGATGTTGAATATAATGACTGGCTTATAAAGGTTGTTACCATAATAGACAGAACAACTAAACAAACAGTAAAAACTATAGATATAGTTGATATTTTAGGTAAATGGGCTTACCCCACAAACGTTAACTATATTGATGGTAAGCTCTGGGTATATGCCGATACATATAATCCCGATACGAGTATTTCAATGAATATAGAATATGAAATCGATCCGGTTACCGAAATAGTGTTAAACACCAAAGAAATTAACAATTCAGAAGACGATACGGCAAACTGGATACTGGATTCTTATAATGTGTGGAGATACAAAATTCTTCCGGAACAGGCAATCACAGATACCGGATCGTATTATGTTCTCAGAATAATCGAACCGGATGGAACAATAGCTGAAGTAGAAGTAAAAGATCCTGATGAAAACATCTATGAAATTCCAACAATTTTCCCTCTTAATGAAACTACAGTTTTGATACCGGCCGCGATGGACAGAGACTATAATTTCTATAAACTTGATCTTGAGACAAATGAACTGTCGAAAGCTGATAATGGAGAATATTCCTGGCTTGATGTAGATCAATTGGCAGACTCATATAATAGCCCTAATGGTAGTATTTATACAAAAACGCAAAATGGCATTTCAAGAATCGACCTGGAGAACAAAAAACTGGAAACCGTCCTTGATTTCGATTCCTGCGCAGTCAACAGGAACTATACCACACGTTTGAAGATAGTTGATTGTAACAATGACAATATTCTTCTGTGCGGTTCATATGAGTCTACGAACATGTTTAAATCCTTGTTTGTACAGGACTTTGTCATAGTCGAATTAACCAAAGCAGCGAAAAATCCGCATGCAGGAAAAACGATCCTCGAATTATATGTTCATGAAGGCGGGATTGACGGTACTATTGCTGATGCCATAATCAAGTTTAATGAGAATAACAGCAAATATTTTATTCAGCCGACGGATCGCTACAATAAGTGGGATTACATGTCTTATGACAATCTGAGAAGCAATGATGATTACGCAACAGCAGATCTTAAGGCAAATGCTGACTTTAGTTATGAGCTTGCATCAGATATCGCAAACGGCGTAGGCCCTGACATAATCCTGAATGGCAGCAGTTTAGGTCAGCTCAATAATGACAACTGCCTTGTGGATCTCTCCCCTTTCCTTCAGGAGCTGGATTCAGACAAGTATTACGAGAACGTAATCGACGGTGCAAGAATTGACGGTAAGCTCTACCAGCTCCCTGTTTGTTATACGATTGAAGGCATTCAGACCGATCCAGCGCTTGCAGGAAAAACAGGAGTCGGATTTACGCCTGATGAATATAAGGTGTTCCTTGATGAGACGCTTAACGGTACGGATATAATCGAGGATGGACAGACTCATTACTTTGCACTTCTGTTCAACAACATGATGAACACATTTATCAAAGATGGCAAAGCCGATCTGACCGTTCCTGAATTCACGGAACTGGCAGGTTTTGTTAAAGAAAACGTTCAGCCAAACAGCAAGATGTGGGACTATAACGATGAAGAAGAAGTTGATCCTGAAGTATTATTTAATTCAAGCCTTGCA
>JAFRRJ010000028.1 GCA_017428155.1 Clostridiales bacterium
AACCTTCCGCTAAACGCTTAGCAAACTCGGTAAACAGACATTCCTTAAAAAGCAAAAACGCTGTCGCCAAGGACAGCTATAAGTATAAGAAAGGGACTGTGTAACCTCGATTTTCAGGTCGAGGTTTTTTCACAGCCCCTTTTTTATTTGAGTTGAGGCATTACGTAAGTAAGACCATTTTCGAGATTTGTTTTGATATCGCGAGAAAGAGGCTGCTTCAAATGAAACAGCCTCTTTATGTTCTTTTAAATCTCGAAAAGACGATCAGTTGTTATCAGCACCGCCCTGGTCGCCGCCTGCATCTCCGCCGGAATTGCCGCCGCCGGTGTCACCGCCGCCTTCACCCTGGCCTTGACCGCCTTCGCCTTGGCCCTGACCACCTTCGCCCTGACCCTGGCCGCCTTCGCCCTGGCCCTGGCCGCCTTCGCCCTGACCTTGACCGCCTTCGCCCTGGCCTTGACCGCCTTCGCCCTGGCCCTGACCGCCTTCGCCCTGACCCTGGCCTTGACCACCTTCGCCAGGTGTCGGTGATGGAGAAGGAGTGATCGTCAATTTCATCTTCTCCTCATCACCCTCGGGCATTGGTGAAGGAGTAGGCGTATTCGTATTAGAACTGCCTCTGCCCCAGAACTGGTCAGTCTGAACTGCAGTTGTTGTCATTGAAGTTGTAGTATCCTCAGGATCAAGATCTGTAGGAATCGGTGTGGGATCGCCGGTCATCTCTGAAGTCTCATCATTATATGTGGGATCTTCATTTAAAAGAGAAGCACTTAATACATAACCCGTAACATTATTGGCGGTTACGATCTTAGAGAATGTGTTGTCGGCAACTTCCTGAAGCGTAACAACATCACCGCGCTTCAAGTAACCGATGATGGTCGAATCAAGTGAAGCCTGAGAATATACAGGGACAGCATCACTTGCCGCATAGAGGACAAATCCCTTTGCATCGGTAAGCGATGTGGTAGCTTCAGTAAAGTTTATAAGATTCTTCATGTTGAAGATCATGAATGTGACACCGAATCCGAGAAGAACGCATACCAGGAATATAACGATAGGAATGATTATCGTCTTAACCTTTTCTTTCTGCTCATTGACGATGGGCTCATCGTCTTCATCAGCCATGCCGGCAATAGCACTGCCCGGAACATAATTGATCGTGTCAGAAGAATCATTTCCTGTCTCAAAATTCGAATAAGCACTTGCAGCCTGAGCCGAAGCTCCTGTTCCGGGTCTTGCAGATACTGTCGCATCTGTCTTCAGATTGCTGTTGATGACGGCATCTCCCGGGAGAAGGAATGTGGATTCGACTTTAATGTCGATCAGCGTAAGTCCGGACTTGATACCGTAACTTACTGCAGAATTGATTATCTCTTTAGATTTAACTTCAGTTGATAAAGGCTTTGCGATGATCGCATTTCTCATCTGTGAAGGAAGCTTTCTTGACAGTCCGACGCCCATAAGGAACAGCTCGTCGTTGTCCTGAAGCTTTAAGTGGATTTTTCTGTCAGCATTTACGGGACCTTCCTGAGGCATCTTGCCGAGATACTGCGTAAGATTCATATTCTCAGGGTGTGTAAGCTCTTCTGAAGCCTGGATTGCACCCATCTCAACATATCTGTGAGCAACTGTCTGCTCCTGTGTAAGAAGCATGATACGGTTATTCCTGAAAAGAACCGCCTTGGTGATACCGACATGGATAACACGTAAAATATCGCCTTCAATAACAAACATCGTCATTGAAGTCTTGAACTGTGTTCCCTTGTTTGCTGCGAAGTTACATACCTTAACGTTGAGATTATTGATAACCTGATTTGCAAAGCCCTCGAAATCAAGAACCGCCTGATTAGAGCATGCAGCAGCAATCTTCTCAAGTTCATTATTCAATTCAAGATTCAATACTGCAGAAAGGTTATCGGGACCGATCGTCGAGAAAATAGCGCAGATCTGGATAGGTGATGTAGATCTGGCTGTTCTTAAAAACTCGTTGGGGAAATCCTCGATCTTACGTGAAAGTGTAAGAAAGAATACATTCTCCTGCGGTTCTCCCTGAACCAGATTAGTCTCGGCTATACAAGTAGCAACTGTCTTACTCATTGTTATTCACCCCAAATATAGTCTATAAGTCTTTGCTTCTGGGTAGCAAAATCTATCTTCATCATCCAAGGATTATTCTGGACTTCATAAAGGCCGTCCTCAGGAATCCTGTGTTCTTCAAAGTTATCCATACAGTCAAAGCAATCAACTGCCACACGCATTATATCAACAGAACGCATATTTGTCTCGAAAACGCCCGCAGAATCGTTCAGGAGCTGGAGTTTTTGGCCATAGCTCATATCGCGGACCTTGCTCATGAGAGCCCTGGCAACAGTTCTCTGTCTTGAAGCTCTAACAAAGTCTGAATCAAGATAACGGATCCTTGACCAGGCAACTGCCTGGTGACCGTCAAGAGTCTGCATCCCGCCCCTGGAAAGGTGCGGAGAAGTATTGCCGTCAAGCTGATACATCTCGTCAAGATAACGGTTAGCGTGTGAGAGCTCCTCAGGCTTTATCTCGATATCCACGCCGCCGCAAAGATCGATGATCTCGGCCGCGCTGCCGAAGTCAAACATTACAAAACGCTGGATATCAAGTCCGAATGTGACATTGATGGTATTGATCATCATGCCGACACCGCCGTAATGATAAGCAGAGTTAAGCTTGTTAAGTCTTGAGCCCAGAGTATCTTCGGTGTCACCCAGATAGACACCTGTATCTCTCATTAATGTAATGAGTTTTATTGATTTTGCGCGCTTATTAATAGAAAGGACCATGATCGCATCGGTACGGCAGGTATAATCTCCCGTTCCTCTCGCATCGATACCGAAAACAAGGATATTCTCGATATCAGGATCCTTTTGCTTAACTTCAATGATAGGATGTGACGGATCATAATAAAGCCTGGTATGCCCGCCCTCAGACCATGATGACGATACATCTCCGCCTGTCGTGCTTCCGCTTTCAGCGAGTTCTATCGTGGAATAATCTTCCTGACTTACAACAGGAACAGCTACAAATGTTCCTCCAAAGATATAAAACCAATAAAGGAAAAATCCGGCGGCAAGTCCCAGAACTGCAGCCAGTACTCTGACAGAATATCTTAAGGCCTTAGACTTCTTACGGGGCTGATTCCCTTCAAAGCCGCGGTCATTCTTGCTCATAATTCAATAAATCTCCATAAATAATCCACTTTTTCGAAAGACATTAAATTATATCATCACAATTATGGTTGCCAATTAATAAATATTAAAAGAAAACTGTGGCAATACGCCGCTTTTTGTGTAATTGTCCTAATCCCGCGGCATAAAAAAGGGTTCACGGAAAATAACCGTGAACCCCGTAAAAATCTGTTAATGACTTAGATTATCAGATGCAGCCCTGAGCGATCATAGCGTCAGAAACCTTCAACAGACCTGCGATGTTAGCACCGACAACGTAGTTGTTCTCACAGCCAACTTCCTTAGCTGTAGCATCAACAGTGTGGAAGATGTTCTCCATGATGCCCTTAAGTCTTGCATCAACCTCTTCGAATGTCCATGAAAGACGAGCGCTGTTCTGGCACATTTCAAGACCGGATGTAGCAACACCGCCGGCGTTGGAAGCCTTACCGGGTGTGAAGAATACTCCATTGTCCTGGAGATACTTAGTAGCATCGAGTGTTGTAGGCATGTTAGCGCCTTCACCGACTACCTTTACACCGTTAGCAACGAGTGTCTTAGCAGAGTCAAGGTTAAGCTCGTTCTGTGTAGCGCAAGGAAGAGCGATGTCGCAAGGAATTGTCCAGATACCCTTGGAGCCGTTCTCGTCTGCTGTGTATGTAGCAGAAGCAACCTGATCAGCATACTCGCTGATTCTGCCTCTCTTAACTTCCTTGATGTCTTTAACGATATCAAGCTTGATTCCCTCAGGATCATAGATGTATCCGTTGGAGTCAGAAAGTGCAACAACCTTAGCGCCGAGCTGCTGAGCCTTCTCTGTAGCATAGATAGCAACATTACCTGAACCTGAGATAACAACTGTCTTGCCCTCGAAAGATGTGTTCATCTTCTCGTTGAGGAGAGCATTTACGAAGTAGCAGAGACCATAACCTGTAGCCTCTGTTCTTGCAAGTGAGCCGCCGAAGCTGAGCTTCTTACCTGTAAGAACGCCGGAGAACTCGTTAACGATCTTCTTATACTGACCGAACATGAAGCCGATCTCTCTTGCACCTGTTCCGATGTCACCTGCAGGTACATCGCAGTCAGGTCCGATATGTCTGTAAAGCTCACGCATGAAGCTCTGGCAGAAAGCCATTACTTCGTTATCAGACTTGCCCTTAGGGTCGAAGTCCGAACCACCCTTAGCGCCGCCCATAGGGAGACCTGTGAGGGAGTTCTTGAAAATCTGCTCGAAGCCGAGGAACTTAAGGATGCTGATGTTAACAGAAGGGTGAAGTCTCAAACCGCCCTTGTAAGGTCCGATAGCGCTGTTGAACTGAATTCTGTAACCACGGTTAACCTGAATTCTGCCGTTATCGTCGATCCAGGCAACTCTGAAAATGATCTGACGCTCAGGCTCTACGATTCTCTCAAGAACCTGCTTCTCGATAAGCTCAGGGTGTACCGGAAGAGCCGGTGCGATAGAGTTAAGGAATTCATATACTGCCTGGTGAAATTCAGGCTCGTTAGCATTCCTTGCCATAACCTTCTGCATGAGATCGTTAAGATACTCATTCTCAATCTTGTAATCCATAAGATTTTCCACCTTTCTTCTGCTTCGAACCATTTTGCAAGTTCGTGCAATTAATTATTCATTTTGCGGACCAGAAGCCTCTATCGGCAAAGCCAGCCCAAATCAATCGTTATGTATATTATTACAACATATTCTTAATTTCAATAGGCAAATAAAAATGAAAGTTCGCAATTGCAAACTTTCATTTTGTTGATTACATTTTCGATTTGATTAATGAAACACTATTTTGTTTCCGTGATAACCGGAATAGTATAATCAGTGCTCTCAGACGTCCTATCAGAGAACGGATCATTCTCCATAACCTCTTCCCATGAATCGATACCGAATATCTGGGTAAGCTCGCCGTAATTAACAAGTCCCATAAACCTGTCAACTGCAATAAAGAGTATCAGCAAAAAGATCAGGATAAGAAGGCCTCTTCTTATGATCATCATACGTCGCTCGGCATTGAACTTCTCATCAACACGTTTCTTTGTTGTATAACCTACAACAACATAAACCCTGCTGATATCGGTTCTTTTGGGCCTGTTACGGTATTCCTTGATCTTGCGCTTTACGTAAGCCACAAACCTCGACGGAAGACCTTTAATAAGCCTTACCGTAGCTCGGTATGAACATCCGAGAAAATCAAGCACCGCACTGCTCTTTCCCAAGTAAGAAGCCGTGGACTCTGAACTTTTATCATCCTGATTTATAGCCATATACCCTGCCTTTCAGCACGATTATAGCATTGTTTGCCGCAAGTAAGAATGGCAATCATAAGTCAATCGGCAGGCAAACATATTTTGAACGGTTTATCACCGCCTCCGTCAGGCTTGTGATAATAGAACGAGGTCAGAATGTTGATAGCAATGGCTTTAAGCCTGAAGTAAGTTGCCCTGCTTATATACAATTCTTCGGCAATTGCATCCGAATCCATTCCCAGAAAATAAGTAAGATACATGATCCTGGAATACGGATATTCGATGCTGAAGATATTATTCAGCATTGCCGCTGCCCTGAGCCGTCTTATCGATAATCTGATAAATTCATTATCCATGTTACTGATAAACTTGTTATAACCTTCAGAAAAATCAAGCATGACATCGTTCATATCAGTCTCACCTTTAGGAATATAGACCGTATCCGACACCTTGCACGGACTGTAATAACGAGCATAAAGATTCATCATCATCTTTCTCCTGAGCTCATGTGAATTGCACAGTTCAAGAAATAACGACTCCTCTGCCGATAACTGGAATTTGAGATCCTCCTTAAGCTTAGTAAGTCTCGAATGAACAATTACTCTTGCTTCTTCAAAACTGCCGACGTTCTCGATCGGATCCTCGAAAATAAAATTCTTATACATTTTCATACTATTAATCCCCTCCCGGGATACTAAACAATAAGATACCTCCATTCCATACCCCATACTTGTGAACAATTGTTTGACTTCTGGCAAAACAGTGATAACATAAAGAAAATATGTTTGGAGGATTGCCTATGCAGACCGGAGATAAGAAGACCATTGAGAGGGTATACAGTTACATTTGCAACTATATTACCCAGAATCAAATATCGCCTTCCGTACGTGACATTTGCGCGGGAGTCGGCCTTAAGTCCACATCATCCGTCCATACTTATCTAAAGCAATTGGACAGTATGGGCAGGATCGAATACAGACCCGGCTTAAGACGCGCAATCGTAATTAAGCAACTTTCCGAAGATGCAGATCAGACTTTGCCGGAACCCGCCGGCATAACGAGCATAAGTAATTTCAGAAAGATTCCTGTCGTCGGTAAGATCACCGCAGGAATCCCGATACTTGCTCACGAAGATTACAGTGACAGTTATCTTGTTAACAAGTCGATCATTGGTGATTCTGAAGCGTTTATGCTTAAAGTTCGGGGCAACAGTATGATCAATGCGCATATACTTGACGGAGACCTTATTATCGTACGCAAACAGAACAATTGCGAAGAAGGTGACATCATTGCTGCGTTGATCGATGACGAAGCTACAGTAAAGCGGTTCGGAAAGAAGAATGGTATACCCTACCTGTTCCCGGAAAATGACGATTATTCGCCCATTCCGTTCAATACCGAGGGATGCAGAATCCTCGGTAAGGTAGTAGGGTTACATCGTTATGATATAGATTAACCACTCCTTTCTTCAAACACCCAATCAATAATAATTTATTCGCGTAAAAGACAGATTTCTACAAAATATTCTTGATATTTAACATGATTTTCGAGTATTGAAATTTATTTTATTTAGTCAAAAATCATTAAGCATCAAACCGGAGATATTCATAATATTCTCCGGTTTATTATTTGAACAATCAAATTACGTTCAGTGTTTAAGATCACTCTTCTACAGATAAAGAACATGCATATCCTGTGAAATCTTCAATACAGATGTTTTTTACGCCATTTATCCTATCAAACAGCATTTCCCCGTCTGACATTTCAACATCTTGAGGCCCTGTAAAGTTTTCAGTTCCAACACATTTACAATATGCTTCTTTCAATGTCCACAATAAGGTAAAGCACGCAGCTTTATCATCATTCTTGTCAATATAGCGCAGTTCATTTTCAGTACATGAAACTGTTGCTACATCATCGTCATATTGCGTTATCTGCTCAATATCCACTCCAACATTACGTGTTGCACATGCACAGACAACATAGTCTCCTGAATGACTTAAACTCACCTTCAGTTCTGAGTTATTTATTGCCGGGCGTCCGCTTTGTTCCGTATAGATCTGTACACTTTCCGGAGAGATTCCACTCTTTTGCGATACCAGATATCTCATAAGATAATCACCTGTCACTGAGCGTATTCTGTCTGATCGTTGCCTCAGCTTATCAATTCGGTGCTTCTTCTCTTCTGACATAACCGAATAACAAATTTGGAACTCCTCATCGGATAAATCATTTATATCCATATAGACAGCGATAATGTTCTCTTTGAACAGAATATCATTCTTAATAAATTGTATTTTACGAGACAGGTTTTGTAATTCTTCACTCATCCGGGAATAACTCCTTGCTATTGACAGTTAATTCTTCGTTTCACAGAGAACACATATCTTTTTCCAGATCATTTTATATTCTCATTTTATATTTTGAAAAACACTGGATTAACGACCTTTATATTTATTAAATTTTTAGAAGATTCTATAACACAGTGTAATGCTTCTACAACTCAAATCAACAATTAAGTTTCAATTACTAAATACATTTTATTATAATATTTTGTTTTTAATCTGCTCTAAAAAGCGATATACTGCAAATAATGAATACAAACAATCAACATATAACAATCAATGTTTTTTCTATCCGAAATTTCCGTTTAGTTTTTTTCGGAGCATTAGTATCAGAACTTGGCGCTATTCTTTACAGTTTTGCTGTTAGTTTCTACATTTTGGAAATAACAGATAACAATGCGTTTCTTCAAGGGCTATATCTAGCACTATGCGGAGTTGCCTCAGTATTATTCACTCCGATTGGCGGTGTGTTTGGAGACCGTTTCAACAAAGCAAAAATAATGTATACCTGCGATTATCTAAAAGGCAGTTCGATTGTTCTGGCAACAACTCTAATGTTGATATTTCATGAGACTAACGCACAACTTGCTATTCTATTTGTTCTTGGAATAATCGGTTCAGCAGTTAGCGGGGTCTTCAATCCTGTATCATGGGCATTACTCCCTCGCATTTTGAAACAGGATCAAATACAGCAAGCAAATTCATACTTTTCAATCAAGAGTTCCACTGAAAATATATTAGGCATAATTCTGGCCGGTATCCTTTATGCAACTATACCTGTATATTATTTGTTTTTCTTCGTCGGTGTTTGTTATATTGCTTCAGGAATGTCAGAAATGCTTATCAAATACGATTATCAATCGTCTCCGGAGAAATTGACATTTAAACTAGCCATTCAGGATATGTCAGAAGGCTTTCAGTATATCAAAACCAAGAAGGCTCTTTTAGTATTACTTTCCGCATTGTTGTTTATCAACTTCTTTTTCTGTCCTGTTACAAGTAATTTTCTTCCGTTCTTTATCAAAACAGATCTCGCTTCTTCATCTTCATATCTATTTGATAAAGTTTTAACACCTGAACTCTGGTCATCTCTATTCAGCGTTGTTATGGGCGTCAGTTCTTTAATCGGCGCATCCATTTTAAGTTCAAAAAAACAACCCGAAAAATGCGGTTTCAAAACTGCACTCCGTATTTTTTCAATGTCAATTGTATTAATCGCAATAACTATCTTCTATTGGTTATTTGTATATAGAGGCGTTTCCTTAAACGGATTTCTTATAGCTTACGTTTTTTGTGCCTTTGCAATAGGTTTTCTTATGGTCACAATTAACATTCCGCTTAATACTGTATCAATGCAAATAGTTGACAAAGATAAACTAAGCAAAGTTACAAGTATTAGCGGAATATTCTGTTCAGGAATTGTGCCCATAGCATCTGTTTTGTCCGGACTTGTTCTAAAGACTTTTGGTTGCACGCCTCTACTGGCAATTAGCTCTCTTGGCGTATTTTTTATTTCTGTCTTTCTTTTGTTCAACAAGTCTTTTAAAACAATTTAACTATTTGACATTCAATCCTGTTTCGTCAGTCGATGTGAAACGCTTTCTTTATACGCCTTACAAACTCATCATCCGAAACATTATTCAAATGGAAGATCATATTCAGGAATACAGTGCTGTCTCCAACTATACATGTCATGTTCTCCCAACACTTCAGGTTCTCCCAACCCTCAACATCTTTTTGAATTTCGACTGCATTCACCGTTGCCTCGGGTAGAGAGTCAGAATACCCCTGTAAGTTAACAGTTATTCCTTCACCATCCATAAGAGGAATGTATTCCTCTTCCAAGAAACGATAATCTGAACTGTTGTATCTTAAATGTTCTATTTCTTCATCATAATATTCGATTATATCTTTCTCTCTGTTATAAATTCCGGGAACACCGTCTATATAGAGACCTATAGTATTAATCGAGCTGTCATCTCGGCAGTGATAAAGCGTAAAATACGGTATTTCATTTACTTCTTTTATATCACCAATTTCGCAGAATTTAGATAGAAGCCACTTTATATCATATTTTGTGTTCTCATCTTTATTTATAGTCAATAAGAAACCAATTTTCTCATTTGCATATGTTTCTCTTGCATTAGAATATGCATCTAAGCATGTTAGTATATTATTCTTTTCCGCTTCCGTGTTTACACTCATAGCCGAAGATTTCCTGCGGAATATGTAATCACTGAATGTCAATTCAGGAACAGGAGGATTCTTGCCATTCAAATATGCTTCTATCAGCTTTGTTACCGCTTCGTTGCTGAACCTGTCCCAGAAAGCATGATTTATAGAAATGTATACATCATAGCTACTCTCAGATAATTCAACAATCAATATACAAGGCAAAATATCCTTTCCTGATATGAATTCTTGCGAAGACAAATAACTGAAAACTTCTTCTCTGCTTCCCGCCTTTGAAGCCGGTAAACATGGAACTTCCCAGTTTCCGAATTCATATTCAACTATCTCTCCTGATCCATCTGAATAGCAGCTCCTCAATGCACTTTGAGTTAAAACCAATCGTTCTATGGCCTGCTTTAGTTCTTCCAACTTTACACCAGATACATTATAGCCGGATAAACAATATGCTGCTTCATCTATATATTGTTTCTGCCTGTAGGATGGAATATACCGTCTTATTATTCTCCTGTCACAAATGTTGACCTTACACTTATTAAGCGCACTGACAATATCTGCATCAGAAGTTTCACTTGCCATATTATTATGAGCCGGCATAAAGATTGAGACTGATATTCCGGCAACATTACTTTGAGTTGCATCTGTTCTTTTTCTCAAAGCAGGAAGCGATTGAGGCATCTTATCAGATGCTGTTGTGTGTCTTTCTTTCTGGTTTACACACCATTCAACTACTTCTTCTATAGCTGTCTTATACTCTTCCGCAAATCTCTCTGCTAAGTCTTCGCTACAGTTGTTGTAAATGACACTGCAGTTAAATCTTCCGTTTGCTACAGCGGAATTGATACTCAGATTTCCTGACAAGCGGTTTTCATTTGATGCACCTTCACCAGTTGATAACTGTACTTTACTATCTTGGTGGCTCTCGCTGTCCATCTCGCCAAGATAATTGAAGAATACATCTACTCTTCCGGTTATACCGTTCCTGTACAGTAATCCATACCCGATACCATTCCCCGGAATACGTCTGAGCATGTCTTTCGTATTTACAATCGTTTCTTCTTTATCCTGACAGTTGTTCAGGATGACCGGATATAAGGACGTAAACCACCCTACTGTTCTGTCGATATCTATCGCTTTGTGTATTGCTTCTCTGCCGTGTCCTTCTACTCCTACCGCGATAGTTTCCTGCCCCGTAAGCTTGTTTACCGCTATTCCAAGCGCCGAAAGCAACAAGTCATTGATCTGCGTATTGTATGCCTTGCCTGCTTTGTGTATCAGGTTGTCCGTCGTCTCCTCTGTCAGTTCGAAGTATGTGGTCCTGTTGATCGCTCCATTATCTTCTTTCTCTGCTTCAAGTCGGCCCTTGTCTATACTTCTGTCTACTTCTTCCCAATACGAATACTCTTTTGCCAGTTCTTTGGAACCGGTGTATTCATTCAGGAGTTTTGTCCACTCGATGAACGATGCTGTCTTTTCAGGAA
>JAFRRJ010000029.1 GCA_017428155.1 Clostridiales bacterium
GGTTTGCAGACATAGTCTTCGTTCGGCTTAAGGATACAAACCATGCTCTTTCCTTTTGAAACATCGATTCCTACGCTGATCACGTGATACCTCCTAAATCTGAGATTAGTAATTGTTCCAAGCCGCACTTATTACAATTCAGTTTAGTTGGTTACGCGGGAGCAGATCCCTACCTGCTTAATCGAATGCTTATAATAAGGGGATTGGCTGACAGTTTTTATGGCGGATGCTTGATCCAAGGGGCTGCACGTCAGGCCAATTACTCCCCATATTATAAGAAAAGTGCAACTGTCGGAGTTAATTACTCTCTAACAATTACACTTTCTATGGTACTAAAGAGCTGCCTCGTTTTGAGACAGCACCCTTTCAATTTTACTTAGCTTCGAAGTTCGTTTCCGGATCCCAGTAGAGATCTTCGTGCTTGTGCATCCAGGCGGACAAGGCTTCGGTCATCTTGTGGGCATCGTTGTCAAAATCTTCGCCGTGAAGCGGTTCGCCGACATAGATCCTGATCTTGCGGCGGTGAAGACCGTTGAGCGGATGAGGCTTCTTGGAAGTCCTCGGCCAGATCTGATATGCGCCTGCAATGTAGACGGGAACCATGGGAACGCCGGCCTTGATTGCAAGATATGCAGCGCCGTCCTTCATCTCGGCGAGTTTGCCGGTGTGAGATCTTGTGCCTTCAGGGAAGACGAAGCAGATATTGCCTTTCTCGACTTCTTTCTTTGCCTTGATGAGACCTCTTACGGGGTTGCCGTAACGGTCGACTGCGATTCCTCTGCCGACTCTCATGATGAGGCGGCCGAGCTTGCCGTGGTTAGTCTCAAGGTCGGAAGCTGCAAGGCAGCACATCCACTTGAAGTGGCCCTTGGGAAGGTAGTCTATAATAAGGACGCCGTCGGGATAACTCTGGTGGTTTGAAGCGACAACGTAAGGGTTGTTCTTCGGAAAATTCTCTCTGCCGATACATTTCATGTCGCAGAGGATGTGTGTTAAGAGAAGGAAGCCGTTTTTGGCTACTACATCCCAGAAACCACGCTTGGTGGGGTATTTCTCGTCTAAGTGCTTATGATGATCGGCGCGGGACATCTTGGAATCTGTATCCTGAGAGGCATTCGCGTCAACGTTGACTGTTTTTTCTTCAGACATTATGTTCTCCTGAATTATCTGTCTTAAATTCCCAAACTAATATAACTCAAAAAAGGCAATTTGGCGAATTATTGCATTATTAATCTCAAATATGATATATTTCTTTAGTTGCGCTTGTCTTTTCGGGAAGAAAGGGCAAGGGACATATGGAGGTATAATATGAATCCTGTTCAGGGCACACCTGTATTTACTGCTGAGAAGTTCACGGACTTAAGGGAATTGATGGTCCGCACTTGTGATAAGTACTCTGAGCTTGATGCTTTTATTTTCAGACGTTCACCGAAGCTGTCGGAAGTTCACAGAAGCTTTTTCGAGTTCGGTAACGACATAAAAGGACTTGCTACTTACATCTTAAACAGCCCGTACGCCGGCGACAGATTAGCTGTAGTCGGAGAGAATGCTTATGAATGGTTCGTTTCCTACAACGCCATTCTGTCTTCATCTTCTGTCGGAGTTCCGCTTGACAGGGCACTCCCCGAAGAAGAGCTTATCCAGCTTCTTGTAAGATCTCGAAGCCGCATGATCTTCTATCATCACAAGCACCATAAGATGATGCTTTCGATAGCAGCCAAGATCAAGTCAGGCGAACTCGATATTCCGCTCGATAAGTTCGTCATCTTCTACAAGGACGGGCTTTCCGGCAAAACGGCTGATGATTCGTGGCCTGAAGATGATGACCGCTTCGAAGATATCTACGACCTGATCAAGGAAGGTAATTATCTTTGCGAGGCCGGCGATACTAAGTTCATGGATACTCCGATCGATCCTAAGGAAGCCAAGATAATCCTCTTTACTTCAGGCACGACTTCGATGAGCAAGGGTGTTTTGCTCTCACACGATAATATTGTCTCGAATGTGTATTCTATTACACAGACGCTTGATGTAAGAAAAGGAGACAGGGCTTTCTCGATCCTTCCTTTGCATCATACGTTTGAGAATACTTGTGACTTTTTCATCCTTTCACGCGGTGCTTGCATCTGCATGTGCGACGGACTCCGTTATATCGTTAAGAATATGGAGGAGTGGAAGCCGCAGGTATGTATTTCCGTGCCGCTTCTTTTCGAGAATATCTACGAGAAGATCGAAGACGGTATCAAGGCATCAGGCAAGGAGAAGATCATTGCCGTTGCAAGACCTGTTACGCGTTTCCTTAAGAAGTGCGGAATCGATGTCAGACGCAATGTTTTCAAGGACATCCTTGATAAGCTCGGCGGCAACTTCCGCATGATCGTAATAGGCGGTGCCGGAATCGACAAGAAGTACATCGATGCATTCACGGATTTCGGTCTCCAGTTCTATATGGGTTACGGCCTTACCGAGACCGCACCGGTTATCTCGGTTACATCCGAAGTATGCAATGTCCACGGTTCTGTAGGACGTCCTATGGCAGGCATCACTGCTGCTATCGACGCTGAGGGCAAAGGTTCCAAGGCAATAGGTGAGATCCTCACCAAGTCCGACTGCGTCATGCTCGGTTACTACGAGAACGAAGAAGCTACAAAGGAAGTTATTGATGAGGATGGCTGGTTCCATACAGGCGACATGGGCTACATCGACAAGACCGGTTCGATCCATATCACAGGCCGTGTTAAGTCCATGATCGTTCTTACAAACGGTAAAAAGGCTTTCCCTGAAGAGATCGAGGCAGTCCTTGCTGAGATCAAGGGTGTCTCCGAGGCATTCGTTTGGGGAAATAAGAACGACCGTGAAGCGATAGATATCTGCGCAAAGCTCCTCATCAACCGTAAGATCATCGGTGCTGAGTTAGGACTCGCTACTGAGGCGGAGGACAGCCAGATCGAGACATATCTCAACGACAAAGTTCATGAGGCTAACCACAGGATGCCTCAGTATAAGATAGTCCGTAACTATGTCTTCTCCGAAGAAGACATGATCAAGACGACGACTCTTAAGATCAAGCGTCCAAAGGAGCAGGAACATATTGAATCCAAGCTTGCTGATCTGGGTTATACGATGTATGACGTCAACGGCAAGAACTTCGATAAGCTGATCAAGGCTAACCGTTAAAGGAGACCCATGTCTCAGCTGCGTAAGATAGTTCTCGGTGACCGGGAGATCCCTATCGAATTCGAACGCAAAAGGATAAGGAACATCAATGTCCGCGTCAGGCGCGACGGCTCCTTATACTGCTCGCTCCCTTACTATGCTTCGTTTAAGGAAGCTGAGGAATTCATTATCTCGAGAAGGGACTATCTTCTTAAGTCGATCGACAAGGTTTTGCACGAGGAAAAAACGAAGAGCCTCTCACGTCAGTATGTTGACGGAGAGGTCTTTGATATTTTAGGCTCGCAATATGTTCTTCATGTTTCCCAAGGCTCGAAAAACACCTGCCGCGCAGAAGCAGGCATCATCACTCTTGAAGTCACGGATCCTTCGGATTACCGCACAAAATATATGACTTACGAGAAGTGGAGAAGGCGCTGCATCAGGAGCATCATCGTCGATTACTGCAACGAGATCTATCCCTTGTTCCAGCGCCGCGGCGTCGCCCCGCCGAAGAATATCAAGCTCGGTGATTACAGATCTTTCTGGGGCGAATGCTTTGCCAAAAGAGGCGAGCTCAAGTTCAGTTACAAGCTTTTCGAGAAGGACAGGGAATTAATAAGATATGTCGTTGTCCACGAGTTTGCTCATTTCATTGAACCCAATCATTCGGCGCGTTTCTGGGCAATAGTGGGCGAGATCGTTCCGGATTACAAGGTGCTCAGGAAAAGGCTGAATAATAAGTGATCATTAACATGGTTTTGAAATATCCAACTTCTTTTCCAACATTTTGCCCCGGAAAAGTTGGATGCGGAGTTGGATTTTACCAACATCCAACATTTTATCCAAGTTTTTTGCCCCAAAATGTTGGATGTTGAGTTGGAAATTGCGGTGAGGTGCTTTTCGAGGTCGGAGATGAATCATTACGGAGGAGAAGTGTGTTCACTTGTTTGCGGAAATCATGCCCGCCTGTCTCCAAAATATAAATAATTAAGTTATAATTATTTGATATAAGCCATAATCAGGAGGAGTCACTTATGAGTGAAGTCGATCTTGAAAACAGCAACGTCAATCCCGTTAACAATAATGAGGCGGCACGGGTTGCCGATCCTTCAAGAAGCCAGGTCAAGTTCGATCTGTGGGAGAGAAAGCTCCTTGATCTCAGCACACGTAATTCACTCCTGAATCTTAGAATCAAGGGATCTTCTATCCCGCTATTTGTTCCTGAATGTTCGAATATCGAAGACCTTCTGGCACAGGAGAAGAGCTTCTCCATTATCTCGCGCGGCGCAGAAGATGCCGAAGAGGAAGAAGAGACAAAGGAAATTCCTGATGCAATTAAGCCTGCCGAAGAGCTCGAAAATGTAACGGCCGGGGATAAGACTCCGGTAGAAGCTCTCGCGGAGGAAGAAGTACAGACTGAAGATGCAAATGCTACAGAGTCAGCAGAAGCACCCGCTGAATCACCCGAATCAGCGCCGGCGGAAGCGGAAGCAGCCGCAGCAACCGAAGATAAAGCCTCTAAGGAAGCGGTTCCTGAAGCAGCCGCTAAAGCACCTGCAAAAAAGAAGATCAAGAATATCCCTGCAAAGGATTATTCAATAGAAGATCTTGCAGACATAACCGAATTCAAAGAATACATCGATAAGAAATATGAGAAGGGCGTGCTCGTCTCATCTATTACCGATGCAGCTCTCGATAAGAATCTTAAGACACTTTACAGAGGCGCCAAGGTCTCAATGGAAGAGAACGGTGCCAACACTTTGTTCCTCGCCTGCGGATTCTTGAAGTGGTACGAGAAGGACAGGAAAGATCCGTGCTATGCGCCGCTCCTCCTGATCCCTGTTGAACTTGTTAAGAAGTTCGGCATCAAATACACGATGAGAAGAAGGGATGAGGATGTTCAGTTCAACGTCACCGTTTCAGAGAAATTAAGACAGGACTTCAAGATCGAGTTCGATGAGTTCAGCAAAGAGCTTCCGACCGATGAAAGCGGTGTTGATGTTAATAAGGTTTTCGAGCATGTGGAAGAAGCGGTAAGCGCTCTTAAGGGCTGGGTTGTAATCCGTTCATGCGTTTTGGGATTGTTCTCATTCTCGCAGTTTGTCATGTGGAACGACATGCACAGCCACAGGGATTCGATCGCGAAGAATAAGATCGTAAAGAGCCTTATCAACGGTCAGCTCGAATGGGATTACGAAGACCTTTCAAAGAATGAGAAGGTTCCTGAGGAGGATGTATATCTGCCTATCGTTGCCGACGCTTCGCAGCTTGCTGCAATAAAGCGTGCAGGCGAAGGTGCGAGCTTCGTGCTGCACGGCCCTCCGGGAACCGGCAAATCGCAGACCATTACATCGATAATCGCTAACTGTCTTGCGAACAACAAGAAGGTTCTTTTCGCTGCTGAGAAAAAGGCTGCGCTCGATGTCGTTTACAAGAGACTTGAGAAGATCGGTATCGCGCCATTCTGTCTTGAGCTCCACTCCAATAAGGTGCGCAAGAGCTATGTATTGGATCAGCTTAAGATCGCAAGTGAAGTAAGACTTAATTCCAAGTCTGACGGCGATTACGACAAAGCTTTGGAAGATATCGTAGCCAAGCGTAAAGAGCTCGACAAGTATGCCGATGAGCTCCATATCAGACGCGGCTGCGGAATGTCGTTATATGAACTCATTAACGTTTATGCGTCGAATGAATCAGCAGCTGACTGCGGCAAGTTTGACGACGGCTTTATCAATGAGATTAATTCAGACAGGATAAAGGAGACTGAGACTGCTTTAGGCGAGCTCGTTGCTTCTTCAACGCATCTTCAGGGCAAGCTTCCTTTTGTAAGATCGACTGATTATTCACAGGATGCCAAGAGCAAGGTTCCTTCTCTTGTGGAAGCATTCATTAAGGCATACGATGAATTCGCAGCAAGTATTGCAGGATTCGAGAGGCTCTTAGCTGACAACAATGTAAGAGTATCAGGCGACGTCGGAACCATCGGAAGGATCTCCGGCTTAAGTTCCTGCGGAACGGCCATAGCAAAACTTAAGGGCCTTAATCTTCCTAAAGGGCTTATCTGCTGTGATGACACGGAGACTGCTTACCTGTCGCTGCGCGATATGTGCGTAAGCTGCAAGGACGCTCTTGCGAAGAAAGACGCATTGCTCTCCGTATATCAGCCCGGATTCCTGGATCTCGACGGTGCGGCGCTCTTAAGCGAGCTCATGGCTGCAAAAGCAAAGAATGCCCTGATGAGAGGCATGGCCGAGAATGCCGTTTACAAGAAGGTCAAGGCTTACGATCTTAAGGGCAACCGTAAGGAAGTTCTTGAGCAGGATTTTAAGCTCCTTTCCGACTATAAGAATTCAGTACAGAATTCGATGAATTTCATTACCGCTGCCAGAGGATATATGGGTGAACTCTATAATCCCGGCGCGGCATATCCGGGATTTGATGCAGCTCAGATCGAATCGCTCAATGAGAATTCACATGCCGTATTTACAGAGTTTGCGGCATTTGATCCTACCGGTTCACTTCGTAAACTTATCGGCAGCGGCGACCAGTCTGTTATAGATGCCACCAATGCCTTCAATGCAAAGGCTTCCGCATACAAGGCTGCTTACGATGAACTTGCTTCCCGGTACGGCTTTGAGTCCGGCTGTTTTGCACCCGCAGAGGCTATGCTCGAATCCAAAAAGCAGATGGCTGAGACGCTCCTTGCTGACAGTGAATACTTAAGAGACAGAATGCAGTTCAATCTCATGGCTTCAAGATGCGGTCAGTACAAGGTATCCAATCTTGTAAGAGGCTACGATAACGGTACCATCGCTGCTGACGGCCTGATCAGTTCATTCCGCAAGGGATACAGCAGCCTGCTTATCGCCATGATCATCGATAATGTTGATGTTCTAAGGACTTTCTCGGGTCTTGTTTTCGAGAACAAGATAAGGGAATTGTCCAGAGTAAACGACGAGTTCGAGAAGCTAACGAGACAGGAGATCTATTTAAGGATTGCAAAGAACCTGCCTGACTTAAGCCGCGACGCGAACGTGTCTTCTGCTTTGGGAATCCTGCAGCATGCGATCAAGTCCGGCGGCAGGGGAGTATCCATTAGAACACTGTTCACGCAGATCGGAGACCTCATCTTAAAGCTCTGTCCGTGCGTGCTCATGAGCCCTCTGTCATGCGCTCAGTATCTTGATCCTGATAAGAGCGGAATGTTCGATATGGTTGTTTTCGACGAGGCATCACAGCTTCCGACATGCAAGGCTATCGGCGTTATCGCAAGAGGTAAGGAAGCCGTTATCGTCGGCGACCCGAAGCAGATGCCGCCTACGTCATTCTTTACTGAGCAGGTCAATAATGACGACGATGATTTCGATACCGATGACCTGGAGAGCATCCTCGACGACTGTCTTGCTATCAGCATGCCGCAGATGTTCCTCGCATGGCACTACAGAAGCCGCCATGAGAGTCTTATCACGTTCTCCAACAAATCTTTCTATGACGGAAGACTCTATACATTCCCATCGCCTGACGACAGGAATTCCAAGGTCACATATGTTGATTGCGCCGGTACTTTCGATTCAGGCAAGACAAGGACCAACAAGGTCGAAGCACAGGCTGTAATCGACGAGATAATCAGGCGTGCTCACGATCCCGAACTCGCGAAATACAGTGTCGGCGTCGTCACGTTCAACATCCAGCAGCAGTCACTGATCGAAGACCTCTTAGACGAGGCAGCGAGCAAGGATCCTGTAGTCGAGAAGTGGGCATTCGGCAGTGAAGAGCCTGTCTTCGTTAAGAATCTCGAGAATGTACAGGGCGACGAACGCGATGTCATCCTCTTCTCCGTCGGCTACGGCAAGGACGAGGAAGGCAAGCTCATAATGAACTTCGGACCTTTGAACAGGGACGGCGGCTGGAGAAGACTTAACGTTGCAGTCACAAGATCAAGGATCGAGATGAAGGTATTCTCCTCGCTTGCTCCTGAAGAGATCAGGCTCAACGATACAGCATCAGAAGGCGTCAGGGCATTCAAGAGATTCCTTCAGTACGCTTCAGGCAGCACAGTCTGGGATCAGGATATCGCGTCCACCGGAAGTTCATCCGACAACTCGGGTACACCTCTCATCGACCGCAATGCGGCATTTACCGGTATTGCCGATGATATCTGCGCAAGGTTCAAGGCGATCGGCTATGACACTGACAAGGGCGTAGGAAAGTCCGGATTCAAGATCGATATCGGCGTTCTCTCACCTGAGAATGACGGAACGTATTGTCTCGGTATCCTGCTCGACGGTCCCGTCTATGCTTCATCCGGCACGACCACTTCAAGAGAAGTATCACAGATGTCGATGCTCAAGGGCTTCGGTTGGAATATTGTGAGGATATGGTCTCTTGAATGGTGGGAGAATCCGGACAAGGTTTTCGAGAAGCTCGTAGCGGTAATCAACGAATCAGGCAAGGAAGACGAACCTGAAGAGGCTTCTGCTGATGAAGGTTCTGATGAGAACAGTGTTGGCGAAGTGCTCGAAAATGTGGACGAGGCAGCGGAAGAAGCCCCTGAGGAAAGCGGAAGATCCGAACCTCAGATAACCATCTACGGTTCAGATTCAGAAGAACAGACAGAAGACACTGAAGCATCTGAAGATCAGGCGCAAAAAAAAACGGTTGAATTAAGCCCGTCTGGCGGCAATCCTGAGACAGTCTATAAGCCTTCGAATATCCCGCCTAAGGCATTTACCGCGGCGGAATTCTGTGATGCTCGCAATACTAAGCATCTTCAGAACTGGGTTGTGTCTATCGTTAACCAGGAATCTCCTGTCAGCGCTGACGTTCTCGCCAAAGAACTGATCACTCTTGCAGGTATTGCCAAGATGACGCCCAAACTCCGTGAGCGTTGCTCTTATCTTATTAAGAGTATTGAGAAGGATGCCAAGCTTCACTACACGAATCAGAAGCTCGATCTTGCGTCCGAAGATGATGACGATGAAGTTATCTTCCTCTGGAAAGACGGCACCGAGATGGGCAAGGTTATGGATTACTACAGAGTCCCTGCTGAAGGTGAGAAGCCCAGGAAGGCATCGGATATCCCTGTTCAGGAAGCGGCCTGTGCGGCACACTATCTTGCAGAATCACAATACGGTATGCCTTATGCAAACCTTATTGTCGAGACGGGCAAAGCACTTGGTTTTACAAGGGTTCCTGAAGATTCTGATAATTACAAGCTTGGCAAGCGTGCAGTCGATTACTGCATCCGCCAGCAGCTGCTCGAAATGGACGATGACGGCTTCGTAAAAGCTTTGTGATATAATTTGCGGGATGGGTGAAGTAAGAAATAATACAGTCAAGAACTACGGCGATCAGTTGCCGCTATATGAACGGCCGGGAAGGCTTAATCCCGACCGCCATGTCCCTATTGAAAGATCAGACAGCGTCGGAGTAAATGTTTACTACGATGATACGCGCAAGGGCTACCTCAAGGATTCCGATTCGCCGGAATTTACGGACATGTCAGTTAATGCCATGGGACCTTTTGAGGACTCTGCTCTCTTAAGCGGGTTTACAAGAGCCAAATCCACAGGTGTTAAGACCGGTGCCCAAAAGCTTGAGAGCAAGATCTTCGTTCCTGAGATCAATACTGAAGAGATCAAGAAAAAGATCAAGAAGCAGATCTTTATTCCGGAACCCGAGCAGCCTGTATATGTTGCTGATGAGGACAGGGCGGCTTCAACAGATTACATCGCCGATGCCATGAGCGGTGTCGAGACAGTGGAGCAGAGCTCGGCTTCCTCACTGGTCTCCGATGACGTATCAAGGCTGAAGACACTTATATTGCTTATAGCTTCCGTGATCGTCATTGAAATCGCGGGTATAGCACTTTTGTTGTTTCTGTAATCGATTGTCAGGTTGCATTGTCTGACAAATTCTATTTTGTGCATGTATCACATTGAATAAATAAGGAATGTTGTTGTAATATCCACGCTGTCGAAAACTAAATATTTATACCACAGATATGTAATTGCTTTAGGGGGATAATAGGTATGCATTTCTCTGTTAAACACGTGCTTAAAACCATTAGCTGCGTTCTTATTGCCGCATTCGTAATCGGTCTGATTCCGTGGCGCGAACTCAGTGCAAATTCAAATACTCATGGTGAGTATAA
>JAFRRJ010000030.1 GCA_017428155.1 Clostridiales bacterium
TGGTGGGAAGAGGTGGATTCGAACCACCGAAGTCAGTGACGACAGATTTACAGTCTGTTCCCTTTGGCCGCTCGGGAATCTTCCCATATATTAAGTTGTTGTGTAATGGTGGGCCTTCGGGGACTCGAACCCAGGACCAACCGGTTATGAGCCGGGAGCTCTGACCAACTGAGCTAAAGGCCCACTTCCACACTACACGTGCTTTTCTCAAAGCGCTTGATTAGTATAGTAATTAAGTTTAATTAAGTCAAGAGAAAATTTCCGGCTTGAAGACATATTTTGCCCAAGCCGGAAATTTCTTACAAAACTTTATTATTTAGCCTGAATGTATCCCTTAGCTACAAGGAGTTCAGCTGTAAGGACTCCGCCGCCTGCAGCGCCTCTTAATGTATTGTGTGAGAGGCAGCAGAACTTGTAGTCGAAGATATTGTCTTCTCTGAGTCTTGCTACAGATACGCCCATGCCGTTCTCGAAGTTAGCATCAAGCTTAGGCTGAGGACGGTTATCCTCATCAATATACCGGAGGAAGTGCTTTGGAGCTGAAGGCAGACCTAGCTTAACTGCTTCGCTCTCATAAGAATTCCATACAGATATGAGTTCTTCCATAGAAGGCTTGTTCTCGAAGGATACGGAAACTGCAGCCGTATGACCTTCCTGAACTGCTACACGGTAGCACTGGGCAGAGATAACGGGATTCTTAGCAAGCTCAATGTGATCGCCAGCGAATTCACCCCAGACCTTCAAAGGCTCCTTCTCTGACTTCTCCTCTTCACCGCCGATGTAAGGAATTACGTTTCCTACCATCTCAGGCCAGTCCTTAAATGTCTTGCCGGCACCGGAAATAGCCTGATATGTGCATACGGAGATCTGCTTGATACCATTCTTAAGAAAAGGTGTAAGAGCAGGAACATAGCTCTGGATGGAGCAGTTAGGCTTTACTGCGATGAATCCTCTCTTTGTTCCGAGTCTCTTCCTCTGAGCTTCGATGAGCTGAATATGATCAGCGTTGATCTCAGGGATGACCATCGGAACGTCCTCTGTCCATCTGTTAGCAGAGTTGTTGGAAACTACAGGGCACTCGAGCTTGGCGATCTTCTCTTCCAAAGCTCTGATCTCGTCCTTCTTCATATCTACAGCACAGAAAGTGAAGTCGATCTGCTTGCAATACTCTTCGATATTGTCTGTACCGTAAACTACCATCTTCTTTACGAATTCCGGGCAAGGTATATCAAGCTTCCATCTTCCCTCTACTGCCTCTTCGTACGTCTTACCGGCAGATCTCGGAGATGCGCATAAAGCAACTATCTCAAACCAGGGATGGTCAGCGAGAAGTGTGATAAATCTTTGTCCGACATAACCTGTAGCTCCGATAATGCCGACTTTCAATTTCTGTTCCATTTCTAATTACTCCATTGTATCTTCACGGGCTTTCACCGTGGTATTTTTCGCCCATCTGTCCGCGTACCGCGCACATTTGTCTTCTGAGCAAACACATATTAGCACAACACCTTCTATATAACAAGCAGAAAAATACAAAAAAATGTTTATTGTAAAAAGTCGACAAATATAGTGATAATATGCCTTTTCCCTATGTTGGATTTGTAATAATTCCCCAAGCTGACACATGAGATACCAGAACTGATTCAAGTCTGAATAAAAGCAGCACTACACCCAAAGATATGTATATATTGTGTTAGAATTGAAAAAAAGCTGTTGAGGTCAATTCTAATGTCACCGACTTTTCCACTTCTCGAGAATTACTGCAGTTACATGATAGCTGCTCTCGGACGCTCGGAACTTACGGTTAAGGAATATAAGTATGACCTCATTCTTTTCGCGAGATTCATGAAGCTCGACCGCGGCAAAGTGCCTTCTGACACACCGCTTGAAGAGATCGATATATCGGATATTGATGTAAGATTTCTTAATTCGGTTACAACAGACGACCTTCTTGCATTCGTCATCTGGCTTTCGCGCTCTCGAAAACAATCCAACGCAGCAAGAGCAAGACATATCGCCTCTTTAAGAAGCTTTTTCAAATATCTTCATTCAAAGAAAAGGCTTATAGACAATAATCCGGCTTATGATCTCGAGACTCCGAAGATCGGCAAAAGGATGCCCAAATATTTGACTCTGGAGCAAAGCCAGGAGCTATTAAGAGCCGCCTACGATTCACCGAAGGAATCCAATGAACGTGATTACTGTATGCTGACACTGTTCCTTAACTGCGGAATGCGTCTTTCCGAGCTTCGCGGCATTAATACCAATGATATTCACGGAACAACGCTTACCGTCATCGGTAAAGGCAACAAGGAACGCACGATTTATCTTAATGACGCCTGCCTTGAAGCGATAGATGACTGGATGAATAAAAGAGCCACAATGAAGATCAAGCCTGAGGCCGGAAAGGCTCTCTTCGTATCAAAGCGCGGTACCAGGATATCCTGTGACATGATACAGATAACCATAAAACGCCTTCTCGAAGAGGCAGGAATTGATACAAGGGTTTATTCTGTCCACAAATTAAGACATACGGCCGCGACATTAATGTACAAATACGGCAAGGTCGATATTAGAAACCTTCAGATGATTTTAGGGCACCAGAGCGTTTCCACTACTCAGATATATACACATGTGGACGACGATGCGCTTCAGAGAGCAATCGAGAGCAATCCGCTTGCAAATTTTGATCCGGAAAAGACCTAAAGCATTAATACATAAAATTATTTTAATGTTATTATATGTATGTGCAAGACGGAGTGACAGGAGATAATCCGCAACTATGCCCGATACAGACGGCCAATTATATCTGAGATTCCTTACCGGTAACGATGAGGACTGTCTTAGGATTCTTTACGAGAAATACAATGAAGGTCTTACCTTATTCATTAACGGTATCGTAAACAACATCGAAGATTCCGAAGATCTCATGATGGAGACATTTGCTATTCTGGCATCAGGAACTGCCAGATATGTCGAGAGGCGCAACGCTTCTTTTAAGACATGGCTTTTCGCGATCGGCAAAAAGCAGGCTCTTATGTTTTTAAGGAAAAGGAGATTCAGCTTGACTCCGATAGAACAGGAAGATGTCCAGAATCAGGAAAGCACTGAAGATTATCAACCTGATTATGAACTTCTGCAGAATGAGCGCAATTCCATGCTCTATCAGGCATTAAAAGAGATAAACAGCGATTACAGCCAGGTTCTCTATCTGTCTTTCTTTGAGGATATGAAGCCGGAACAGATCAGCCGGATAATGAAGATATCACTGAAGCAAACATATAATCTTACCGCCAGAGGCAAAACGGCACTCAAGACGGTTCTTGAGAGGAAAGGCTATTCATGGAACACATCGGATACGTGATAATCGGCGTCCTTGCCTTTACACTGGGTGCATTAACGGCATTACTGGCTTTCCACATTAAAAACATCAACAAGGAGAAGGATAATAAATGAATATCCTTAACTCCAGCTCTTTGGACATGATAGTTTTCCTTATTCAGGACTTTGTCCTGATCTTTATCATATATTTCTGCGTGGTAAAACTGTTGAAATCAAAGAACGGGTATCTTCCAGCTTTCTTTACATTTTCCATGATAAGCTACCTTTTGAGCGGTCTTTACTGGGTAGCGTTTTCACTCCTGAAACCCGAGATCGACAGAATGCCTTTTGCAGTTGATGAGATTGCGGACAGTGCAGCTATTCTTCTTCTGTCCACCGGTCTAGTGGCTGACAAGAAAGTAGACAGGACTGCAAGAGCCGGAGAGCTCATCTTCACGGTAATGTTCAGCCTTTCAAATGTTGCCTTATGGATCTGCTGGTCCGGAGAATGGCTTCAGGACATAATCTTCGGAATACCGTATTCATATTTTCTCTGGCTGATAATAAGAGGTATAGCCGACACCAAACCGCTGACATCAAAAACCGTCACAACACTCAGGATCATCAGCGTTACTATTGTATCTCTCTCCTTCCTCATCATTATTCTCCCGGGCAGTATTTCTTCAGTTTTAGATGTTATCTGTTACATTCTTATGTTCGGAATGTTGATATGGCTGCTTATCAAGAGCATTCAGAGCAAGAATCTTTATGTTTCCGCCCTGTATTTCTTTACAACGATATTTGTCTCTTACGGCTGCGCTTCGGTTTTATATGATCTGTCTATTCTGTTTAACATATCTGCACTGATAATTATGTATCTGTCACTCAGGAAAGAGGTACTTAAATGAGATACTCAAAAGATGAAGCATTTAAGGAGATCATGAATAGAGGAAAGGCTATCAGGCACAAACACGATTACCTGATAACAACCGTTCTTTCCATATCTTCCATGACATGTGTTATCGTGATGATCGCTTTTATCGGAATATTCGCCAGAACAGATGCCGAGACTGCTTCGATGAGTTACGGTGCCTTTATACTGAATGCCGAAGCAGGACAATACGTTATATTTTCGCTGGCTTGCTTCATACTTGGTATAGTTACCGTTATTGTTGCTAAAACGATTAGAAGAAAGGCCGGATCCCTGAACCGATGATCTATGCAGAAAACATTCTGATATGTATAGCAGTACCGCTGGCAATCTCAGCTCTTTATGTAAAGGGCACTGCCAGAAGGTTCGTAATATCTTTTCTGATCGGCATGATAACATGCCTTCTTGCTGCTTATATCGGAGGATTCTTTAAGCTCACTTCAGGTCTTTCTAATGATGACACTTCGGTCTACATATCTCCGGTCGTTGAAGAGATATTAAAGTTATTGCCTATTCTTTTCTTTATTAACGTGTTTGAATTGAACAGCAAGGAAGTTCTGCTTACTGCAGTAAGCTTAGGAACAGGTTTTGCTACATTTGAGAATTGCTGCTATATCCTGAGTTCAAGCGCGCAGAATCTTAGTCTGATTCTCATACGCGGTGCCGCTGTTGGCGTAATGCACATAGTCTCTATGGTAACTCTCGCCATGGCTCTTCATATATTGAAACGGGTACGGATCTTCTCATTTGCAGGTATTCTCGGCGCACTCTCCTTCTCTATGACATTCCATGCATTTTATAACCTTCTGGTATCTGAACCCGGCATTCCTTCCTATCTCGGCTATGCATCACCTTTGATCTGTGCGGTTCTGCTCTATTTCATCGACAGAAAGCTCAAACTTATAGAAGAATAAAATTTATCAAATCAGGTGAGTAAAACCTTTTCCTCATGCAATGAAATTATGGAAATCTTCTATGCAGAGGTTCAAATTGAGATACTCTACTGACGCGGCAATCGAAGAAATACTAAGACGCGGAAAACAGATCCGTGCCAAGAAAGAGAACCGGACAACACGTGTTCTCTTCACTGGCATGTTCTCATTATTCATTGCTCTGGTTGCAGTAATAAGCTTCCTTAGCAATACGGGGGCAGAACCCACACCGACATTTTACGGTTCATTTGTAATCTCTAATGAAGTCAGCCCGTATGTCTTTACGGCTGTAATAGCTTTCTTCATCGGAATCCTTACAACCATATTATTCAAGTGCTTTTACAAAAAGAAGCCCAAGGATAAGATGAATGACTGCACCAACGAACAAAACGGGGATCAATAATGGGTTATAGATTAAAAGAGATAAAGGTGCTGACTAAGGCCTTCGAAAAAAACTCAGATACAGTTTTCTTCCTGGACGGCGGTTTTCTCACCTGTGACAATTACGCAAAAGTTTCTCTCACACCATTTGCTTTTGCTAAGATCATCCCTGTCACAGGTGAGACTGCCGTCAGAATTTGCAAAGGATCACCGGCATAAGCATGAGATCCTAAACCTGAAATTTGCTATTTATCCTCACTCGTCTTTGCAATAGGTGAACCCCAAAAGTAATAATAACTTTTGGGGTTCGCTGTTTATACGGTCATTTTACCACTTTTTGTAAGGACATCTGCCTTTCTTTGTCGCTGCCCTGATCTCAACAAAGCAGCCGCATGCAAGACAGGTTCCCTGATTGATCTTATCGCATTGCCTGCAGTATCCGAGGCGGACTGATTCGATTTCTTCAGAGACAAGGTCTTCCGCCGGAAGAGCTCTTATGCCTTCCACAACTATCTTCTCATACTGCTCCCTGCTGAAATCCTTAAGCAGGCATCTCGTACAGATCTTGCTCATCTCATATTACTGCTTCAATATGGATTACGCTTGAAGCCGGAATCTTGAACATTATCTTACTTCCATCAACCTTTATGTCATCGAAAACCTTTTCCTCGACAACGGACGGCTCATCAAAAGTATTGTGAGCATCCATCTTGCCTCCGACAACAGAAGCCTTAAAAGACTTTATCTCCTCTCCCATAAGGTTGCCTGCTACCTCATAAGCATCAGTGCAGGAAAGATTAGCCAGTGTGATATGTATCTTTCCTTCGCTGTCTTTTGACACCGACTCTGAAAGATTCGGAACCATATATTCATCTTCAAGACCGATCCTTGTAGTGTTAACGGAACTCTCAAGAAGTGTGCCGTCCTGATGGCAGCTGAACATCTTGAAAATATGATATGTCGGTGTCTTTATCATCTTATCGCCTTCAGTAAGGATAACAGCCTGAAGGACATTAACGAGCTGTGCAATATTAGCCATCTTGACTCTATTACAGTGCTTATTGAACATATTGAGATTAATTGCAGCGATAAGGGCATCTCTTATCGTATTCTGCTGATAAAGGAATCCCGGGTTAGTACCTTCTTCGACATCATACCATGCGCCCCATTCATCGATCATGAGACCGATCCTGCAGTCAGGATCGTACCTGTCCATAATTGCTGAGTGCTTCTTGATGTATTCCTCCATTACCAGTGACTTGGCAAGAGTCATATACCATTCTTTCTCGTTGAACTTTGTCGCACTTCCCTTGTGATCCCAATCGTAAGGAAGTGTGTAGTAATGGAGCGTAAGCCCGTCCATATAGCCGAAATTCTGAGGAAAAGTTCCCTGCTGTCTGAAGCACTCGTGAAGGAGTGTCTCCGTCCAGTTGTAATCCTTGTCGGAAGGACCGACAGCAAGCTTCTTTATCTTCTTATCGGAATTGTAGTTCTTGATAAATGTCTGATACTGCTTATAAAGATTTGCATAATACTCAGGAACCATGTTGCCGCCGCAGCCCCATGTCTCGTTGCCGACTGCAAAATAATCAACAGTCCAGGGCTTTTCCCTGCCGTTAGCTCTTCTTAAGTCAGCCATAGGAGATACACCGTCAAAGGTCATGTATTCGACCCATTCGCTCATCTCTCTGACTGTACCGCTTCCGACATTGCCGTTGATATATGTCTTGCAGCCGAGCTGTTCTGCAAGATTCATAAATTCATGAGTTCCGAAGCTGTTGTCTTCCGTTACTCCGCCCCAGTTGGTATTTATCATTTTCTTGCGTGATTCTTTGGGACCGATGCCGTCTTTCCAGTGATACTCGTCTGCAAAGCATCCGCCCGGCCAGCGGAGCACAGGTATCTTCATCTCTTTTAATGCTTCAACAACATCATTGCGGATACCGTTTGTATTGGGGATCGTAGAATCCTCTCCTACATATATACCTTCATAAATGCATCTTCCGAGATGCTCAGAGAAATGTCCCTGTATCTCAGGATTGATGTGGCCTAACTCTTTACCGGTATTGATAAACAAATCGTACATATGGACCTCACACAAAAAAAGTCTGGTAAAACGTATTATAACGTTACCCGACTTTTCTTGTATACAAAATCCTTGACGGAGGAGTTCTCAATATTTAACCTGATATTTCCTATCTCGTGAAGTTCGTCCACAAGTGCTCCTCAGTCTCAGATATAGTAAACGTAATCTTCCTTACGCGGAGCAGGATCGTTTGCAGGACCTGCCGCATAACCTAAAGCGCAGTGTCCGATTCCTTCGTACTCATCTGTGATACCGAGCTTAGCAAAGATCTCCTTACCGATCGCGGATTCGAATTCCTCTTTTGCCCTGTGGATCCAGATACTTGCCACGCCGAGGCTTTCAGCAGCGTTCATGAGGTTGCCCATTACAAGAGAACCGTCATAGATATGTGTTACGACATCCTTCTTTGCCAGAACGATAAGGATAACCGGAGCCCCGTAGAAAGGATCTGTTCCTTCCGGCATTCCTGCGATCTTTGCATTTGCTTCAGACAGCGCATCTCTGGTTTCTTTGTCTGTAACCGCTATGATTATAGGGCTCTGCTTCCCCATTCCTGTAGCAGCATATGTTCCTGCTCTTATGATCGCCTTGAGGTCATCGCTGTTTACCATATCAGGCTTGAAATTCCTGCAGCTTCTTCTTGTCTCTAAGATCTTCAATGTCTCATTCATTTTTTTCACCTCTCATTGATCATTTAAGGAAGATATTTGCCTGCTGCCAGATAGAGCGCATACCAGTCATGGTGCGAGAGCCTGACTTCAGAGGCATCGCACGCATCCTTTATGTGTTCAGGATTCATTGTTCCGATTATCGCCTGCATCTTTGCAGGATGTCTTAATATCCATGCTAAAGCCACCGCAGTCTTTGATACACCTTCACGTCCGCCTATCTCCTCAAGAAATTTATTTAGCTCAGGATATGCCGGATTATCGATGAATGTGCCTCCAAACATGCCGACCTGTAAAGGAGACCAGGCCTGGATCGTAATATCGTTAAGTCTGCAGTAATCAAGTGCATGTCCGTCACGGTTAATGGAAAACTCAGTCTGCTTGTTATTCATGTAAAGAGCCTGATCAATAAGCTGTGACTGCTCTAAAGACAACTGGACCTGATTGATCACAAGATCCTGCTTAACATATTTCTTAAGCAGCTCGATCTGCATCGGGACAAGATTGCTTACTCCGAAGAAACGGACCTTGCCTTCCTTCTCCAGGATATCAAAAGCTTCAGCTACCTCTTCCGGATCATAGAGAACATCAGGTCTGTGCAGAAGAAGTGTATCAAGATAATCGGTATTAAGCCTTCTCAAGCTGTCATCAACACTTGAAAGGATGTTTTCTTTTGACCAGTCAAACTCATTACGGTCAAAGCACAACCCGCATTTGCTCTGTAAACAGATGTCTTCTCTTTTAATTCCTGTAAGAGAAAATGCCTCAGCAAACCGTGTCTCGGCAGCACCATTCTCGCCATAGCATGTGGCATGATCGTAGAAATTGATTCCGCAGTCATATGCTGTTCTAATAACCTTAGCCGCATCTTCCTTTGAAAGCGCAGGCATTCTCATGCAGCCCTGGATAATGACGGAAACATTCTGAGGTCCGTTTACGATATTAATGCTTTTCATCTTCATTCTCCTTTCAGATCAATAACCAATACATCTTCATACCAGGGATCGTACACCATTTCGCGATATTCGCAGTACTTAAAACGCCCCATTTCACGGACATATTTGATCCTCCTTGAAGCTCAAAAACAGTTGAAACAAGAACCTTATACACTGTCGTATATTTTTTTATCATACGAAAAAAACGGACCCGAAAATACAATATTTCGGGTCTGTTTTGTTGCATATCGAATAATGTATGTCTGAAAACTATCAGCCGCTCGTAGCCGATATCTCGGGTATCGTAGTCTCAGCGAGCACAGGTGCCGGAACACCGTTATCCGTAGTCGTCTCAGACTGGCTTTCTGATGAAGGATCAGTATAATCCGTCTCAACTACCGGAGGAGGCAGGAAGCCATCTTCTGCTGACTTGGCAGTCTGTATCCTGAAAGGATAAAAAGGCAGTGCGGCGATATACTGTTCCTGAATAGAAGCTGTCTCAAAGATGCTCTTCTCGTTTATCAGTTCGGAATGTCTGTAAGGAAGCGTTACGGCTACATAACTTACAGCCCAGATAACAACAGCAAGAACGATGATCTCGATAATAAGAAGAGGCGTTACCTGGAACAGATCGTTAAGCTTGCGCATCTGCTTAGGACGTCTTCCCTTCTTTACATCGGTATGGATAAACTCCATAGCTTTAAAACTCTTGGAATCTATCTTTGAAAGGATCTTCTCGAGCATCGAATTGCGGGTATATTCATCAAGGAGTCTGTCCTCGAATTTCATATCACCGGGAAGCGGATACTGCGCAATGATATTCTTGGAATTCTCGAGAAGAATGTCACCGAATTCATAGATTACCCTGTCAGCAGGCACATTATTGCGCTTTGAATAGATATCGAGATAAGACTTAACGATAGCATTCTCGCATCTTGTCGCTTCCTTAGTGATACCGTAGCATGAAGAATAGACCATAACTACGGTCGACATATAGAAATCACGTATATTCTCTCGTGTCAGTTTCTGATTCCAGAGTTCATCAGCCATTTTGATTTCCTCCTTCATTTCCTTCATCATTCAAAAATGCCATCGGATCAACAGGTCCTGATGTAACAGGTGCATCGTAAGGTGACGGACCGTCTCCTGCATAAAGATCACCTGGCTGCTTTATCTGACCATATAGAGTTCCCTGATAAGGTGCCGCGTCCTGATAAGAAGGAGCATACTGCGGAGCATCAGGCTGCGCATATTGCTGCACAGGCCGGCTGTACTGCGGCTGTGCCGGAGCATTATATTGCGGCTGTGCAGGAGCATTGTATTGCGGCTGTGCAGGAGCACTGTACTGCTGAACCGGAATTTCCGTATCTATCTGAGGAGCAGCCGCATAAGCATCCTGAGCATAAGGGGCATCTGAAGGCATCTGTGCCTGTTCAGGCGCAGACGGCTGTGCCGGTGCAGGAGCGGCTTTGGGAGAAGCCTTTTCGCGCTGCTTCTTCTGAGGCTTCAATGAGATATCACGTTCGTCGATCTGTCCGGAGAATGCTGACATCGGATATATAAACGCAAAGATGGCTACAAGGAACGTAAGTACAAGGAATGTGATCCTTATATTCTGAACCATGAAAGCAACTGCGATCACCGGAAGCATAAGACCGGCGCCCATATAGAATGTATATTCGGCACACTTTCTCAGGTTGATCTTGAGTTTACCGCTGCATACAAGATACAGAACGTAGATATAGTAATAGTCGTGGATTCCAAGAGCTATACCAAGGAAAGCACATGTGACAACAAGCATCTTTGCAGAAGGCATCAATGCAAACAGGAAAAGGCCTAAAACAGTTGATGCAGCCTGTATAAGTACTCTTGTGCGTGATGTAAGAATATGAGCAAATCTGTTCTTAACAAATCCGCAGACAAAACATGCAGTAAATCCCGTTACAAGGAAAAAGAACGATGTAGTGGCGAGTGAGATTCCGACAGCCGGGAGATAATTCGGAATAAACATCAGTACGAATGCCACTGCCACGCCGAGCATCAGGAAAGACGAGTTAAGGAATCTTGCAATTCTTGAATCAGCGAAAACAGATAAGAACGAACTGATAGACAAAGGCGCTTCTCTTACCTGTGTATTGTTCTGCATGAAGTAGATCATGCCGATAGATGTAAGCACGAGTGCAGCACCGCTGATGATCGTTACGATGAACAGGCCGTATCTTTCATAGCAGATACCTGCAATGACAGCGCCGACTGATACACCGAGGAAATAAGACGATGCCTGGACGTTATGTATAACTCTGTCGTTATAATCCTTATAACCGAGTCTTCCCGCATTGATACGGTAATCTCTCAGATAATCAAATGACATACCGAAGCAGAATCCGATCGGGAGCACAAGAACTGCCGTAAGATACGGGAAATTGATGACTCCGGCGACAAGTGCAAAGAAATAACCTGCACAGGTAACTGCAATAAGAGCGATCCTGCTCGTAAGCTTGGTCTTCAGGCTGTTCCTGATACCGGAAAAGCCCAGGAATCCCCAGATATACAAAAGCAGCGCTGCACATATGATTCCCTGAACTGCCGGCAAAGGAAGATCTGTAAGCTGTTCCTTAAAGTAGTCAGCTAATGCGACCGGGATCATTATGCCTCCGAAGGCAGTAAAGAACGAGAGGAATCTGTTGGCATTCTCGCCATACATGACAAGAACAGGAGCGTTGCCGGAAATACCCTTGGACATAGTGGAGATGAGAAGATTCAGCTCGAAGATCATGATTCCCATTGAGATAGCAATGGAAATGATCGTGAAGATCCATGAAAGACTCATGCCGTTAACCGAGCTCTCAAAATCAGCACGCGGCATCATGACCTCTAGTACACCTGCAACGGTATTCTCGGATGATATTATCGGTGCTATTGCACAGACATAGGAAACGCCTCCGTCTGAACGTGCGGTAAATGCCGACTGCTGCAGACCAAAGCAGTCAATATACTGGTTGCCGGCATTGGACAGATAATACTGCTGTACATTGCCCGTGGCAGTTGAAGAATAAAGTCTTAAGAAAGAATCTCCGGCCATCGTATAGATGTTAACCTGGTAAGGCTTTTCCGGAGCATATTTATATATCGGGAGCATGTATGACATGTTCTCTCTGACTTCTGTATAAGTGAGCGCTGCGGCAGATGATACCGCGCACTTCTGCATCATATCGGCACGTTCACTTTCAAGGGCTTTAATATATGTCTTTGAAAGCTGTGTGGCCATAACGAGCAGAACTACAAGGATAATCGTAAAACAATAACCGATAGTCGAAGAGATAAGTCTTCTGTCACGGCTCTGGGGTGTCTCAAAATTCTTCTTCCCGCCTGAACCGTTCTGTCTTCCTCTGATAAAACGGATAAGGATCTCCTGCATCGCAAAGAGAAGAACACCGGCAAGAACCGCAATAACGACAGATGTAAGGATCCTGCTCTCAAGTTTGTCGCCGATATCATAAAGGTCACTGAATGTGCACTTATATTCAAATACACCGACACACATTCCGGTACTGTCCGTTACAGGAACGATAATGCTCTCGTAATTCTCTCCCACAAGAACAGTCTGCTCATCCGTGCCGGAATACCATTCGGAAATATCCCTGCCTGCAACTGCAAACTCTGAAGGATCGTTTACTCCCCTGCTGAGAAGAAGTGACAGCTGACCCTGGTTATATCCGAAAAGGCCGTATCCTTCCGCTGACAGATTCTCGGCTGTAGTATCCGCAAGCATCAGATCCAGGAGCGCGCTGTACTTGGCAGGCGCATTAACGGTAGCGGAAACAAGATCATCGCCGTCAATACTCATCCTGACGACATCCGTGACCTGATTCATCTTAGTATCTGAGATCTTTTTGAATTCATCTTCAAACTGAAGTCTCATATGGTGGACCGCAAAAGATACGGCCGCTATAGCGACTACAAAAGATACTATTATCAAAATACAGATACGGACTATACGACCCGCAACGTCATTGCGCTCGGCTGTCCGTTCACTCTGAAGATTAGCCATTGCATTAAGCCTCCCCGCTTAGCTGATAATCCTGATACATTATACACAAATAATAAAAAAACAAGAAATATAAAAGTATGGGTATGCCTTCGGCATTTTCTTTTCGATATCGTGACAAAATCAAAATCAGAGTTTAATCAGCCCCGTCCTATGTCATACATGATCGCATCCATGTAATCGCAGCGCGGAACTTCAGCGAACACTTCATCATGAGTCTCCTAAAATCCCCGTTATTTCAGGTAATTATCGATTACTGCAACCTATAATGCAAATACGGTTAAATAAAAAACCTCTCTTGCCATCAGTGACAAAAGAGGTTCTTAACTTTGGTTGCGGAGGCGGGACTCGAACCACACGACCTCCGGGTTATGAGCCCGGCAAGCTACCAACTGCTCCACTCCGCGATATCAGAGCTGCACTTAATAAGGAATAAATGGTGCTCGTGACCGGACTTGAACCGGTACGGATTTTACTCCGACGGATTTTAAGTCCGTTGCGTCTGCCAATTCCGCCACACGAGCCTATCCGTAAGTGCTGAATGATATTAACATCATGATTGCTTAAAGTCAAGGCAAAACATCATCTTTCGAATGAACGAAAAGACCCGAAACCGTAATATTACAGTCTTGATTGAAAACTCGAATTCGCTACAATGTAAATATTAATATTATAAAGGAGATTAGACTTATGCCTAACGATCCTGATAAGTTTGACGATCTTAACGGAATCAACAAGTCCGATAACAAGGATGATTTTGTTGATTCCTCATTCGCAGTCCAGTTCAAGCCCGGTGACAAAACCGAGTCTGTTGCGGATAAGCTCAAAGAGACAAAAGAGAATATCGACAGAAAAGCCGATTCGTTTAATAAAGGATTCAAGGATGAATTCGATGACTTCGAATTCGATTCATCTATCTCGGCATTTAAGCCTTTCAAGGCTCCCGAGACTCCCGCAGAACCCGAGAAGGAAGTTAAGCCCGTATCATCTGAGCCTGCCTTCCCTAAGAACGGCGGTACATTTGATATGCCTGAACCGTCTGCAAAAGCTCAGGAACCAGTCAAGGCAAATGAGCCTAAATTCAATGATCTTGAAGATGAGATCAACAAATTCGAATTCAAGCCCGATAACGATAAGATATTCAAGTCCGGAAGCGATCTTGATTTTGCAACATCCGATCATGACAAGAGCACAAGCCCTTTCATGAACGCAGCAAAGCCTGATATTCCGAAGCCTGACGGAGTTGATATTCCGAGAGCTGAAAAGCCTGCTGAACAGGTATCCGCATTCAGTCAGAAACCTGCTGAGCAGCCTAAACCTGCAACTCCTGTATCACCTTTTACGATCAACAATTCTGCAAAAACAGATTCAACGGGAAAGCAAAAACCCGTAGCACCTTCTGCAAGACCTCAGGCACAGCCTGTTGGTTACAGACCATATCCTTCCGCTACACAGGGCGAAGTATTTAATGCTCAAAAACAGGATGAGGCTAAGGCAATGGAACCCGCTAAGCCTACCACACCTTTTACTCCCAAGACGGAAGTTTCTGCAAAGCCGGTTGAGCCTGCAAAGCCGACCACTCCTTTCTCACCTAAGCCGGCTGAGCCTGCAAGACCGACAACACCTTTTACACCTAAAACAGAAGATACTGCAAAGCCGGCTTCTCCTTTTACACCTAAATCGGAAGATACGGTAAAGCCGTTAGAGCCTGCAAAGCCTACTTCGCCGTTTACACCTAAACCGGCTGAACCTGCCAAACCAACAACACCTTTTACTCCTAAGGCAGACGATACGGCAAAGCCTTCCGAACCTGCTAAGCCGACTACGCAGTTCTCACCTAAACCGGCTGAACCTGCCAAACCAACAACGCCTTTTACTCCTAAGGCAGACGATACGGCAAAGCCTTCCGAACCGACAAAGCCATCTTCGCCGTTTACACCCAAGGCTGCTGAACCTGCTAAGCCTTCAGAACAGGTCAAACCCGTTATTCCGGTTGCACCTGCAAAGCCTTTTGAGGCCGCTAAGCCCGTTGCTCCCGTTAATCCCGCAGCTGCTGTTATTCCGGCAAAGCCCGCTGCAAAACCGGTAGAGACTGTCAAAGCTCCCGCTGAACAGGAAAGGCCTGTAAGACCTGCGGCTACTGCTGTTCCTTCCAAACCTAAGGAAGCACCCGCTGTAGCAAAGGCGGCTGAACAGTCCAAGTTTACTCCGCCGGCTACTGCAAAGGCAGAGTCCGTAAAGTCAGCACCTCAGGAGACATTAAGACCCGGCGGGTCCAATGTTAAGCCTGTTGCTGCAGCACCTGCTCCTGCACCCGCTCCGGGTCCTTCCAATTCACCCTTCGAGCCTAAAAGCAGACAGCCTGTCCAGGCAAAAAGAGGAGTAATGAACCAAAGCATTACGGATACCCAGACATCATCTCATCACGATAAGACGATTACACCTGTATCTACGGTTAAGAAATCCAAGAAACGTTCCAAAGAGCGCAAAGCTCCGAAGGATCCGGGTCTTGCAGGACTTATCACATTCCTCGCTATCATCGTTCTTGCTATCGGTATATTGTGGGCATTAGATAACACTTCAGGATTGAGAAGTCTCTTCGGACGCAAGCAGATCGAGACGATCGCTACGGAAGCTTCTAAGATTACTACAGTAACTACCACTGAAGATACAACGGCAACAACCACTACTGAAGCGACAACTACTACAACAGAAGCTACTACTACAACTACCGAAGCCACTACTACAACGACAGAGGCTACAACAACTACAACTGAAGCTACTACCACAACCACAGAAGCTACGACAACCACGACTAAGGCTACTACAGAAACAACAAAGCAGACCAAGCCTTCAACAGGCAACACCGCGGAAGGTTCGAGCATCAATGACTTCGATATGAAGATCGGCAACTTTGCAACTACAGCAGGCGGATTCAAGTTTGACATTTCTCTTAAGAATAAGAGCAACTCCACCGCTAACCTTCCCAAGTCGCTCAAGGGTCTTGATATCAAGTTCTACTGCAGCGCCACGATCACTGACGTTACTTCTGACGCAATGGTATTTACAGGCGACGGCACATCCTACAGAGGCGTACCTAACGAGATCGCAGTCAAGGGCGGCGAGACATATACTTACACTGTCTATGTCTCCACCAGCGAGAGTGTATCTTCCTACGGATATAATTACGCTTACTTCGACTGGGTCAAGTAACTGGTAAGAATCAATCAAAACAGATTAAAGAACTGTCTCAAATGAGGCAGTTCTTTTGTCTTGATCAGCAGTCCGGAAGCGGTGACTATTTGCGGCATGATACATTGCTGAAATCTTGATGAAATGCACCCTGATCCGTCACAAGATCTGTCAAATCGGCTTGTTTTTACAAATCTTTTGACAAAACAGGACAGTTTCTGTCAAAGATTTCATCGAATTGGGAAACGGCATTCTGAGCAATCATTTCGCACGCCTCACGCCTTGCGTGCTCAACAAAGCCCTAGTCTTCAAGAAATAAAAAAGGCGGCGCCTTGTTCAAGACACCGCCTTGCCTAGTGCTTATGCTCGAGCGAATGGCATAATAATATTGATAAGATCAGCCTTCCGCTACTTTAATCGTATCGAAAACGAACTTTCCTCTTCTGAAATCGATCTTGAGAGATGCCACGTCTTTCAATGCACCGGTGAGGAACATATCAGAGAGCGGGTCTTCGACATTGGATCTTATTGCCTTACGCAAAGGCCTTGCACCGTATTTCTCGTCGTAACCAATCTCTGCAAGCCTGTCGCCTGCTGCCTTGGTGATAGAGCCCTTAATATGCTTCTCGTCAAGCGAAGCAAAGACATCCTTGATCATGATATTTACAATCTTGCGGATCTCCTCCCTTGTAAGAGACTTGAAGATGATCGTCTCATCTACACGGTTTAAGAACTCAGGACGGAACGTCTCTTTAAGAGCACTCTGAACGTGCTGTTCCATGGCTTCCTGCGTACCGGAGAAGAATCCGATGGTAGCAGCCTTTGCTGAGCTTCCAGCGTTGGATGTCATGATTATGATGCAGTTCTCAAAGTTAACGTGCAGGCCGTGGCTGTCCGTGAGGACACCGTCGTCAAGCATCTGGAGCAGGAGATTGAATACATCAGGATGAGCCTTTTCGATCTCATCGAAAAGGATTACCGAATAAGGCTTCCTCCTTACCTGCTCTGTAAGCTGTCCTGCATCGTCGAATCCGACATATCCCGGAGGAGAGCCGATGAGCTTGGACACAGAGTGAGGCTCCATATATTCGGACATATCGATCCTTATGAGAGCTTCTTCTGTATCGAACATTACCTCAGCCAAAGCTTTAACCAGCTCTGTCTTACCTACGCCGGTAGGACCGACAAATATAAATGATGTAGGTTTATGCTTCTTAGTAAAGCCTGCTCTTGTACGTCTTACGGCACTAGCAACCGCATGAACAGCCTCTTCCTGGCCGATAACACGCTGGTGAAGTCTTTCTTCAAGATGCGAGAGCTTCTCTGTCTCAGACTCGGAGATGGATTTCAACGGGATTCCGGTCCACATCTCGACTACTCTTGCAATATCTTCAACCTGGATAGGATCAGGCTGATTCTCGCTCTCTAACTGGTCGAGTTCATTCTGAAGCTTATCTGCCTTAGCTTTAAGCTCAGCAACCTTCTCGTAATCAGCTTCGCGTTCTTCAGGAGATGAATTCTCCATGGCGTCGATCTGCTGCTGGTGCTCAAACTTGGCCTTCTCCAGAGCCTTTCTCGTATTCGCGATCTTTACGAGCTTGACATTCTTAAGGTTAGCTGCAGATCCTGCCTCATCAATAAGGTCAATAGCCTTGTCGGGAAGATATCTGTCAGTGATGTATCTCTTGGATGCCTTAACCGCAAACTCTATTACTTCGTCAGAATATGTGACGTTGTGATGCTTCTCATAGTAATCCTTGATTCCCTTTAAGATCTCAATGGACATCTCAACAGAAGGTTCATCAAGCATTACCTTCTGGAAACGTCTCTCAAGAGCGGAATCCTTCTCGATCCTCTTGTATTCTGCAGTTGTCGTGGAGCCTAAGATCCTGAGCTCGCCCCTTGCGAGAGCCGGCTTTAAGATATTCGCAGCGTTGGTGGAACCTTCAGCATCACCTGCGCCGATTATAGTGTGAAGCTCATCGATAACGAGAATGATATTCTCAGCCTTGATAGCCTCATTGATAACGCCCTTGATACGGCTCTCGAACTGGCCTCTGAACTGTGTTCCGGCAACCATAGCAGGAAGGTCAAGCTGCCAGACCTGCATGTTAAGGAGCTTCTCCGGAACTGTTCCTTCAATGATCTTTACTGCAAGTCCCTGTGCAATGGCTGTCTTACCTACACCGGGCGCGCCGATAAGCACCGGATTGTTCTTTGTTCTTCTGTTGAGGATCTGGATGCAGCGTTCGATCTCAGTATCACGTCCGATGATGCGGTCGATCTTGCCTTCTGCCGCACGCTCTGTAAGGTTGGTACCAAACTCGTTGAGATACTTGAGGCGCTGCTTGCCCCTTCCCTTCTTTGGATCCTTGCTGTCCTTGCCCTCGGCACCTTCTCCGGCCTGGCTTCCGGGTCTTCTTCCGAAGAGGGATTCAAAGATCGAAGGACTTTTCCCGTTATCTTCCCCGTCCTGAGGTTTTCCTTCGGATTTCTCTTCAGGATCCGTGATGCCTACAGGTGTTGAATCCTCATCGAATTCATATGTCTCGTCCTCATCATCCATCGGAAGACCGTTAAAGTCATCGCCGCCGGCAAGTGACCTTAAGAAATCGGCAGGATCTGCCGAGAAACCATTCTGCGAGACGATTTCCTCAAGACGGTCGCTCATCTCGTCGATATTGTCTGCCGTTATGCCTGAAGCCTTAAACATATCGGTTACGCCCGATATACCGGACTCATATGCGCATTTAAGACAAAAGCCCTCGTCTATCCTGTTGCCGTTCTCATAACGGCTTGTGAAAACGATCGCATGTCTCTTCTTACAAATACTACAAAGTGCCATTATTTATCTTCTCCAATACTATCTATCTCTTCCCTTATCCTGCGTCTTACCTTAGGTCCGGTAAGAATGTCGTATTGTTCCTCTTCGAGCCTTGCCGTGTCAATAAACGCAGATATATCTTTATACTGTCCGTTCTTCTTAGCCTTATCGAGAATCGGCTTCAAGAACTGTCCCGTATAAGAATCCTTGCATTTTGCAATCTGCTCCGGTGTACCGCAGACAACGACTTCGCCGCCTCCGTCACCGCTCTCGGGACCCAGATCGATTATATGATCTGCTGTCTTAATGACATCAAGGTTGTGCTCGATTACGACCACAGTGTTCTTATTTTCGGTTAGGCGTTCTAAAATGTCAACCAATTTATGGACGTCCGCAACGTGCAGTCCGGTCGTCGGTTCATCTAATACATATATAGTTTTTCCGGTCGATCTTCTTGATAATTCTGAGGCAAGTTTGATCCTCTGAGCCTCACCGCCCGAAAGCGTCGTGGACGGCTGTCCGAGCTTGATATAGCCCAGGCCGACATCCTGCAAGGTACGGACCTTCTTATAGATCGCAGGATGGTTCCTGAAGAAGTCGCAGGCCTCATCAACGCTCATGTCGAGCACGTCCGAGATATTCTTGCCGTTATATCTGACTTCAAGTGTCTCCCTGTTGTATCTCTTGCCCTTACAGACATCGCATGTGACATAGATATCGGGAAGGAAGTGCATCTCGATCTTGTTTACGCCGTCACCGGAACAAGCTTCGCATCTTCCGCCCTTGGTGTTGAATGAGAACCTGCCTGCCTTATAGCCTCTCTGCTTGGCGTCCGGTGTCTCGGAATACAGTTTTCGAATAAGATCGAAAAGACCTATATACGTTGCAGGATTACTCCTCGGCGTCCTTCCGATAGGGCTCTGGTCGATGCAGATGATCTTATCAAGGTTGGAATAACCCGTAATGCGCTCACACTTTACCCTCTTCTTCCTCGAACCGTTGAGTTCATGCTCAAGATAAGGAACAAGCGTTGAATTGATGAGCGAGGATTTGCCTGATCCTGATACACCGGTTATAACGGTAAACAAACCAATCGGGATATCGACATCGATATTCTTGAGGTTATTTACATATGCGCCCTTTATCTTAAGCAGTTTCTTCTCATCGATCTTACGTCTGTTCGAAGGGACGGGAATGAACTTCTTGCCGGAAAGATACTGGCCTGTTACTGATTCTTCGACCTTTATGATGTCATCCACAGTACCCTGGGCAATGATCTGACCTCCGAAAGAGCCTGCACCGGGGCCGATATCGACAATATGGTCAGCTGCCCTCATCGTATCCTCATCGTGCTCCACGACGAGAATGGAATTGCCGAGATCTCTTAACTTGAAGAGCGTCTTGATGAGCTTGTCGTTATCTCTCTGGTGAAGACCTATAGACGGCTCGTCAAGGACGTAAAGCACACCCTGAAGGCCGGCGCCGATCTGCGTGGCAAGCCTTATTCTCTGAGCCTCGCCGCCGGAGAGCGTAGCAGAGGATCTTGACAGAGTCATATAATCCAGTCCCACATCATAAAGGAATTCGAGTCTGGCTTTTACTTCTCTTAAGATCGGAGCTGCAATCTCCGCATTCTTTCCCTTGAGTGTAAGATCGTTAAAGAACTGTCTCATCTTCTTTACCGACATGTTGGTAAGCTCACTGATATTAAGACCGCCCACCTTAACGGACAGACTGTTCTTATTAAGTCTTGCACCATTGCAGACAGGACAGATATCTATGCTCATATAGCGCTCGTAGGAAGCCTTGGCATCTTCGCTTCCGGATTCTCTCCAGCGTCTCATGACACTCGGAACGATACCTTCCCAGTCGGAGTAGTAATCGCCGCTCCTGGGATAAATAGAGTTCCTTGTATCGACCTTCATCATCTCTCCGTTGTTGCCGTAGAGGATAATATCCTTAATGCTGTCAGGGAGCTTATAGTATGGCGTATCGAGTGAGAACTTATACTTTTTTGAAAGAGCTTCGATAAAGCATCTTCCCCAGCTCTTGGGATCATCGAAATTCCAGCCTGCAGTCCTTACCGCACCTTCATTAATGGAAAGCTTAGGATTGGTAATACAAAGCTCCGGATCGACCGCTGTGAGTGTTCCGATACCTGAACAGTTGGGACAAGCACCTTCAGGGCTGTTAAAAGAGAAGCTCCTGGTATTGATCTCGCCGAATGAGATGCCGCAGTCAGGGCACGCGAGATTCTGCGAGAAGAATTCCTCTGAAGTCTCATAGGTCTTCTCGCCCTTATCGTCCTCCGTCGCCGTCTGGAGCTCTGCAAGAAGCAGGCCGTCTGAAAGCTTCAATGCCTGCTCACACGAATCGTAAAGTCTTGTAGTATTGTTCTCCCTTATAACAAGCCTGTCGACAACTACAGCTATATCATGCTTGTTATTCTTATTGAGTTCGATCTCTTCGTCGAGTTCATAGGTAATGCCGTCAACTTTTACCCTGACAAAGCCTGTTTTTCTGAAGCCGTCGAAAAGTTTGCTGAACTCGCCCTTCTTGCCTCTTACGACAGGAGCGTAGATAATGGCTCTCGTACCCTCAGGATAGATTTTGAGTTTGTCTATTATCTGATCTATCCCCTGTGACTTGATAGGCTTGCCGCAGTTGGGACAGAACGGCTCTCCGACCCTTGCATACAGGAGTCTGAAATAGTCGTATATCTCGGTAACGGTTCCTACAGTCGATCTCGGGTTGCTTACTGTAGACTTCTGGTCAATTGAGATTGCCGGAGACAAGCCTTCGATACTGTCGAGGTCGGGCTTATCAAGCTGGCCTAAGAACATTCTTGCATATGAAGACAGGGACTCGACATATCGTCTCTGCCCTTCAGCATAGATAGTATCGAATGCCAGTGAAGATTTGCCGGAACCGGAAAGTCCGGTCAGGACGACCATCTGCTTTCTCGGTATATCAACATTAATATTCTTGAGGTTATGCTCTCTGGCGCCTCTGATCTTTATATATTTATTCTCGTCCATAATCAAAACTTTATGCCTTAGTGAACAAAAAGACGGACATCCGGTTAAGATGTTCGTCCTTCCTTCAAATTCTGGTGACCCCAAGCGGATTCGAACCGCTGATTGCGCCGTGAGAGGGCGCCGTCTTAACCACTTGACCATGGGGCCTTGTTACGTTGCCCGAGTATATTACCATAGGTTAATGGTCTGTGCAAGTGCAACGCGAATCTATTTGTTATATCAGATGATATCTGACCTCTCATTGGAAGGTACATAGGGCCTTCTCTTGTTCACACATTTGAAAGCCGGTCTCATGATCCTGCCGCCTGATACGAGCTCCTCGATCCTGTGCGCGCTCCATCCTGCGATCCTTCCGCAGGCAAACAAAGGAGTATAAAGTTCGGTAGGAATACCGAGCATTGAATATACAAGACCTGCAAAAAAGTCGACATTGGCGCAGACAAGCTTATCGGAATTCTTGACCTCGTGGAAAACCTCGGGTGCAAGCTTTTCGACCAGCAGATAGAGATTATAAAGATCCATATTGCCCTTCTCTTTTGCAAGAAGTTCAGCATACTTTCTGATAACAACAGTTCTCGGGTCGGACAATGTATATACAGCATGACCGATACCATAGATGAGTCCGGATTTGTCGAAAGCCTCCTTGTTGATGATATCTGTCAGATACTGTCTTATAGCCTTCTCGTCTGTCCAGTCGGATACATGTTCCCTTAAGTCCTTCATCATTGCGAAAGCCTTGTTGGAAGCGCCGCCGTGCTGAGGACCCTTGAGTGAACCTACAGCTGAAGCCATAACAGCATATGTATCAGAACCGGTAGAAGTAACTGCATGAGTTACGAAGGTGGAGTTGTTGCCGCCGCCGTGCTCAGCATGAAGGACGAGCATTACATCCAGGATCCTGGCCTCAAGCTCAGTGAACTTTCCGTCAGGTCTTATCATGTGAAGAATATTCTGGGCTGTATTGTATTCAGGAACAGGAGCATGGATATAAAGATCCCTGTGCTCTATGTAGTGTCTTCTGGCCATATATCCGTAAGAGATGAGCACCGGGAATCTTGCGATAAGCTCCGTGCACTGTCTTACGACATTGGCGATATCAGTGGAATCAGGATTGTCATCGTATGAGTAAAGGGCAAGGACAGATCTTGCAAGTTTATTCATGACATCCGGAGAAGGAGCCTTCATGATCATGTCTTCTGTAAAGCCCTCGGGAAGAGGTCTTACGCTCTGAAGCAACTCATTAAATTCCTTAAGCTCAGATGCAGTCGGAAGCTCACCTGTAAGGAGCAGGAACGCAGTTTCCTCATATCCGTATCTTCCTTCCGAGAAGAATCCGTTTACGATATCCTTAACTTCATAGCCCTGATAGAAAAGCTTTCCTTCAACCGGGATCCTGTCAGCATCGTCAACGATATAACTCATTACCTCACCTACTTCGGTAAGGCCTACAAGAACTCCCGTACCGTCATTGTTACGGAGACCTCTTTTAACGTTGTACTTTGTGTACAGATCCTTGTTGATATGTGATTTAATTTTTGCTACATCAGCAAGCTTGTTTATAAGCTCTTCTTTTTGTTCAAATGCCATGTTCCGTCTGTCTTTCTGCTCTATTCACTTAGACTAGCGCCTATAATACCAGATATTATAAAGCTTTTCTTTTATTAGGGTTTGCGCGCTGTTAGACGAATAATTATGCAGTCAAAGTGCATTTAGTTGTTTAGTCTATGCAAAAATCGCACTTATAAAAGCTTTGAAAGCTCGTATCCGATTACCGATGCGGCAACAGCAGCATTAAGAGATTCAGCTTTCCCCTTCATGGGAATCTTAACGAGCTTGCTGCATCTTGAAGATGTTTCTTCCGTCAGGCCGTCACCTTCATTGCCGATAAAGAATGCACATGGAAGCTTTAATTCTCCGGTGCCCAATTCAGTGCCCTTAAGATGCATAGCGAGTGTCTCTGTTTTCGAGCGCGCGAAAAAGTCAAAGCATTCATCCATTGTCTTTCTTACGACAGGAATATGCCAGACGGATCCCATCGTTGCCCGGATTACTTTATCGTTAAAAGGATCGCATGTAGAAGGGCTTATGATTACAGCCGTAAGACCGAAAGCATCAGCCATCCTGATTATGGTGCCGAGATTACCGGGATCCTGTATGTTCTCGAGAACGGCATAAATATCCTTGCCGTCATCTTTTGCAGGGATATCGGAGGCAAGCCCGGGTTCCTCGATAACGATAGCAACGCCCTGTGGATTTACAGTCTGCGAGATCTTGGAGAAAACATCTTTGCTTAGAACGAGAGGCTCTGTGCCGGGCGTGAATTCTTTTGCCCAGGAGATCTTATCTTCGGTAACGATTACTTCCTCAGTCTTCTGACCGCTCGACAGCGCTTCCTCACAAAGCCTGGTACCCTCAAGATATATCAAGCCTTCCTTCTTGGCTTCGGATCTTTTGGTAAGCTTTGCGATACGCTTAACATTCGGATTGTCGCGGCTGGTGATGATCACTGTAAAGTCTCCTTTTCGCTTTTGACATTATAACAGATTAGGTGCAGAAAGCGTTTTTCCATCGCATACGCGAATGTTCCATGCGGCGTTCTGAAAAAGCTGTCATTATCCACGGGCCCAAAGCCGATCATTATCCAAACAACAAAAAACTGCGCAGGAATCAGACTCCCGCGCAGCTGTTGTTTTCAAATTTTATCAGGCTATCAGAGAGCTGCCTTAGCCTTCTCAACGAGAGAAGTAAAACCAGCTGCATCTGTAACTGCGATATCGGAAAGAACCTTACGGTCAAGCTCGATACCAGCCTTCTTGAGGCCGTTCATAAATCTGGAGTAGCTCATGTCGTTAAGACGGCAAGCTGCGTTGATACGGACGATCCAGAGTCTTCTGAACTCTCTCTTCTTGTTTCTTCTGTCTCTGTAAGCATAGTTACCGGACTTAAGAACCTGCTGGTTAGCAACCTTGAAAAGCTTGCTCTTATGACCCCAATAACCCTTTGCTGCCTTTAAAATCTTATGATGACGCGCTCTTGTGCGGATTCCTCTTTTAACTCTTGACATTGTCTTGTCCTCCTAAATTCTAAGCAATTAAGCGTAAGGGATCATCTTCTTGATGATTCTTGCATTCTGATCTGAGCATACCTGGTTGTGTCTCAGGTGTCTCATTCTCTTAGTAGGTCTCTTGCTCAGAATGTGGCTTCTGAATGCCTGCTTATGGAGAACCTTACCGGTACCTGTAACCTTGAATCTCTTCTTTGAAGAAGTGTGTGTCTTCTGCTTGGGCATATTATCTTTCCTCCTAAATTATTTTTTCTTTGCCGGTGACAGGTACATTACCATGTTCCTGCCTTCTATCTTGGGCGGCCTGTCTACAGAACCATATTCGGTCACGCTGTCTGCGAAGTTGTTCATTACTTCGAAACCCTTATTCTGGAAAGCCATCTCGCGGCCTCTGAATCGGATGTTAACCTTTACTCTGTCTCCTGCCGAAAGGAACTTAACGACCATCTTGCGCTTAACTTCAACATCGTGAACATCTGTTGTAAGCTTCAAGCCGACTTCCTTAAGTTCTGTCTCCTTCTGCTTCTTCTTAGCTTCCTTCTCTCTCTTGCTCTTCTCGAAAAGGAATTTGTTGTAATCCATTACTCTGCATACAGGGTTATCCGGATTAGGTGAAATGCAGACGAGATCCAGATCAGCTTCTTCAGCGCTCTTAAGAGCCTCTTCGATTGACACAACGCCAACCATCTGTCCTTCCGCGTCAATAAGACGAACCTGAGGGAACTTGATAGCTCCGTTAATCATCTGAGTATCATTGGTCTTTGCGATGGTAGCCACCTCCTTGTTTAAGACTTACTTTACCTGCATAAAAAAAGAACGGATAAAATCCGTTCTCTCATAACTACCCTGCCTTAATGGCAACCCCTCAAAAATGAGTAATTTATCTAGTTATTGACCTCTTTACAAGCTTATCGCCGCTTGAGGTGAGAAACGGACGTTCTTCTTTCACGAGCGATATAATAATTGAGATTTGCCACAAAGTCAAGTAGTTGATAAATAAAGTTTCGCCAGTGCGAGTCCTCCGCGCTCTTTGAGCTTGTGCATAGCTCGTAATATTATTCTCTCGCTAAGGTCCTCCGCGCTTCGCTTGTGCGGAATCGCTCGAAGAATAATATTACTCGCATCAGTACATGTGAACTTTAGTGAATTACTTTTAAGAATGATCTTCTATGTATAGGTGTCATTCCTTTTTCGCGGATCGCGGTATAGTGATCCTTGGTGCCGTATCCCTTATGTTTTGCAAAGCCGTAGCCGGGATACTGCGCATCATATTCGATCATCATATGATCCCTTGTAACTTTTGCAAGTATTGAAGCCGCTGCGATGGAATCGGATTTTGCATCACCTTTTATTATCGGGATAACATCAAGTCCTGTGCCGGAGAGATTTACGGCATCGATAAGCAGAATATCCGGTGACTGACCCTTTGATGCCAGTTCCTTTACACAGGTTCTCATAGCCTTCTTTGTAGCTTCAAGTATATTGATCTCATCGATCTCCTGAGGTCCGACTGCGCATATCGCATATGCTTTTGCTTTCTCTTTTATCTCGGCAAAAAGCTCTTCCCTTTTCTTCTCTGAAAGCTTCTTGGAATCATCAAGACCAAGGATCTTCACATCAGGATCCAGGATGCAGCACGCTGCAACAACGTGGCCCGCAAGCGGTCCTCTGCCGGCTTCGTCGATACCTCCGATCATCTTATAGCCTTTGGCAAGACAATCCTTCTCGTATTCATACATTGCATCGTATTTTGCATTAAGCTGTTCTGCTGTAAGCTTCGGCATTGTTAATTACCTCTTTCAAAATCTTCCGGCATTTCAAGAGTTATCCTTCCTGTTCTGCCTTCTCTCAGATCATTTAAGAAAAGCCTTGCAAAGCGCTCTTCATCGATCCTTCCACCGCTCAGGATGCAGCCTCTCTTCTTTGCCATCTCAAGGAAAAGATCGTAATAAGGATCCTGATAGAACCCTTCATCTCCGGACTGCTCAATATCAACATTAACGCCGTATCTTTCGCTGATAAGATCCGGATAGATTCCGAGCATTATCTTTAATGTCTCATATGCAACCTTGACGACATCAGTAACTTCTTCTTTGACAGAACCTAATGCTGTAAGGCATATTCCGCTCTTTGCATTGGCGATCCTGGGCCACAGGACTCCTGCCATATCCATGAGCTCAAGTCTTCCGCCTGTCATGATCCACTTGAAGTCTTTAGTGACACCGGGCTTGTCGCCCGTAACAGCAGCTTTTCTGCCCGCGAGAGCATTGATTATTGTCGATTTGCCGGTATTTGGCGCGCCTACGACCATAACTCTGACAGGACGGCCTATTCTGCCCTTCTCGGCAGCCTTTTCGAGCTTGTCCTTCATAAGCTCCATAGTGATGCTGTTCAATCTGTCGAAGCCCTTCTTGTGCGTGCTCTCAAGAGCGCAGGCACGTGTTTTGTCAGCTTCAAGAGCGGATATCCAGCGCGATGTTTTCGAAGGATCGGCAAGATCTGCCTTGTTAAGGATGACGATCCTGGGTTTATCGCCTATTATCCTGTCGAGTTCAGGATTGCGGCTCGAGAAAGGTATCCTCGCATCTGCTGTCTCATACACGAGATCGACGAGCTTTAATCTCTCGCCTGTCTCGTTCAGGGCCTTCTTCATATGACCCGGAAACCAGTTAATGTCATTCTTACCGCTCATAAACACCTCATTAATTATTCCGTGATGATTTTAACACAATAGCAAACGAAAGAGGTTGCCCCATATGAGACAACCTCCTGATAAACAAATTTAAGCCGAAAATCAGATCTTCTGTGTGATCTTTGCAGCCTTGCCCTGACGATCGCGGAGATAATAGAGCTTTGCTCTTCTGATCTTACCCTTACGAATAACGTCGATGTGATCGATCTTGGGGGAATTTACAGGGAGAATTCTCTCTACGCCGATACCGTAAGATACACGGCGAATTGTTATTGTCTCAGAAAGGCCCTGACCTTTTCTTGCGATGACATAGCCTTCGAATACCTGAATACGCTCCTTTGCGCCTTCCTTGATAAGGAGGTGAGCCTTTACGAAGTCGCCGACTTCTACTTCAGGATAGCTGTTCTTAATATTCTCGCTCTCGATGACTTTTACTAAATCCATATTGTTTGTTTCCTCACTTTCCTGCAGATGTTCTTGCCTGGATATGGCAGAGGACCATCCTGATAACTGGAGAATTTTAGCACATGCCCCTTTCAAAGGCAAGCATTTTGGCCCAATCACTTTCAGAAATGTTCAATTTGTCAAGCATATCGGGTCTGTTCTTCCATGTATCGACCAGTGCGGCAATGCGGTTATACTCAGCTATAGCGGCATCATTGCCGTTCTTTAAGACCTCAGGCACGGCCCTGTCATGCCATACCGGCGGCTTCGTATACTGGGGAGCTTCGAGCATTCCGTCTGTATGAGATTCATTGGTATAAGCCTCTTCATTCGGAAGCACACCCGGAACAAGCCTTGCGACAGCATCAATAACAACTATCGCTGCTGTCTCACCGCCCGTAAGAACGTAATCTCCTATTGATATCTCTTCATCACATATCTCGTCTATTACGCGCGCGTCTATACCTTCATAATGACCGCAAACGATCAGAAGATTCTCAAACTCAGCAAGTTCATGTGCATTGGCCTGATCGAAAACCTTGCCCTTGGGTGACATATAAACCGTGTGTGGCTTCTTGCCGCCGCAGAGCTCGACAGCCTTTTCGAAAGCGCCGTAAACAGGCTCAGGACGGATCATCATGCCGGTTCCGCCGCCGTAGATGGTGTCATCGACGCGGCCGTAGTTATTCGGCGCATAATCTCTCATCTGAATGCAAGACAAAGAGATCGCACCCTTGGCGATCCCCCTGCCCGTTATGCTCGTATTCAGATAAGTACTTACCTGCTCAGGGAATAATGTAGCTACATAGAAGTTCATGTACCGGCAGGACCCTCGCCCTTCAAAATCGCAACCTGACCGTTCTGATCAACCTTGATCGCCGTGCCGCAGTACGGACAATGACCTACAGTGGCTTTGCGGATCTTATTTCCGGTTGAGCCGCAGTTAGGGCACGATACGGCAACATACTGCGTCTCAAGCTGATCATTATATTTCTGACGGTTGAACTCTGTCTGTGCCTGGTCTGCCGCAGCTTGGGCCTGGGCAGCCTTCTGCTTTGCGACTGCGACCTTACGCTTCTTAATGATGTTTGCAGTAATGACTAATCCGATGACTACTACGAGCACTACAGCTACGATACAGATCATCTGATTCCATGTAAGCTGCTTGGTCATGATCCTGTCCGCAGCCTGCGAAAAAGCTGTCTTGAAGAACATTCCCTCATTAAGCGAATCGTCGGTATAGTAATAATCGATACAGTCGAGCAGGATCTCTCTTGCCTCCTCATCCATTACCTGAGTCTCGGCATCGTATCCGGGAGTAACAGTACAGATGTAATTGCTTGAAGCGTTGGGGTATTCACGGAAGATAATGAGAACATGTCCCTCATCTATGCCGAACATATCCTTATATGTTGTCTCGGCAAGTTCTTCAATGCTGCCTTCAGACATATAGTCCCTGCCTTCTTCTCCCATGATCCAGAGATAAGGCTGTACACCGGTCTTCTCATAGAAATATTCAAGACCTTTAATGACATTTCCTTCTTCGCCGCTCTCGTCGATCCAGTCGCCCCAGTCATCACGGTACCATTCGCCTATTTTATTGCACTTTGATTCGGGCAAAGCCTCTCTTTGAATTGTGGATCTGTCGATCTTATATATCGCATCCCACCCGAACGAGTTTGCAAGTCCGGACGCGAAAACGCAGAAGATTATAAACGGAAGAAAAATGATCCAGCCGATAACATTGCTGCAGCCTGAACCGCCGCTGCCGCCTGAGCCGTAGCTGCCGTTCCTGTAACTGCTTCCGCTTGAATGGTGTGAATAAGAAGATCCGGAAGATCTGTAAGAAGAACTTCCTGAATGTGAATGACTGCTTGAAGAATGTGAACTGTGGTGTGAACCACCGCCTCCGCCGCCTCTGCCCATAATGATAACCCTCCCTAAATGTTGTAATCACAACGATTTCCAAGGGAAATAATAACATAAATGAACAATATTATCGATTTGTCAGCTTAAGTCTCATGTCTCTGAAAGAATACTGAAGACGTAAGGAAATCATATCCAACCGAGTTTTCCAATCCCGTAGATTCCAAGCACAAGCAAAACGATCATAATAACAAAAACTAATAAGGTGTGATGCGCATGTGATTTGGTTTTGCTCTTCAAATAAAACAAGGTGCAGTTTGTATTTGGATCTTCAGGATCATAGCAGATCATCTGTTGATTCTTCTGCCAGAAAGCTCCGGATCCCTCTCCTTCTCCGGTATACACACGTCCGTTTACTTCAAACTGATATGTCAACAGAGTCTTGTATTCATAATGATCACGATTATCTGTAGACGTATAATATGGAGTAAGCAATACCTGTTCCTTATATCTGTTGGTGACAGTGCCCATAGCTCTTCCGGTCAGATTTGAATAGGCTTTTTTAGATTTAAGTCTTCCAGGAATACGTGATAATTCAATTAAGATAAAAACGCCAATAAACGCGAGAACAATAGGTGCCAGGTTCTTTAAAGCAAGCATTGAAGGCTCATCAATAAGCAACATACAAAATCCCCCATAAAAAATCTCAAAAATGCAAACCAACATTTATGATTATTATATCAATCTGTCTTATATAAATGCAAAAAGACCGGCAAAATATGCCGGCCTGTTTTGCATTAGATAATCATATTAAGAAATCAATCGACAAAGAAGTTAGACTCTTCAACTAACAGTTCTTCATGATCGGCTGACTTGGTTAATCGAACGCGCGAATAAACTCCGTCAGCATTTTCAATATTGAAATCGACCCAACCTTCATCAGATTTATCCGTTCCTCCAACATCACCGCCGGGATACATTTCAGTGTATTTCGACTTAAAGAAATCGAATAAAGACTGACCCTTATCATCATAAATATAAATGGTCATAGTTGACTGTCTGGCAAGTATTCCGCCGGTTTCCTTATCCAAATTGGTTATAACTTCAGTTGCCATATCGTAATTACAACAAAAAGACAGTTCTTCTACGTAATTACGCTTATCAGTGTGAACAGCGCCACAATACTCAAATACAAGACTTCCGGAAACACTGAATCCAAAAGGTTGAACCCCCATTTCCTGAGAAGGGAGTCTTGCTTCAAGCTGGCTCTCCGTCTCACCGTCAATTAATTGTAAAGTAAGGTTCTTATGACAAAAATCAAATAATTCCTGCTCGCTCATAGAATCAACGAACAACTGATAAGGTTTGAATTCTTCATCTCCCTTGGCTGAATCATTGGATTTTCCTGAATCACCCTTATCGGATTTACCTGAATCATCATTTACCGCAGCATTATTCTGTTTGCCTGAGTCACTGCCTGCTTTATTACCGGAACAACCGATAAAAGAACCGGCTAAAAGAACACATGACATTAACGCGCATGCAATTTTAATCTTTTTCATATTCCTATCCTCCAATTCGAAAATCAATTTATTCTATAAAATCAGAGCCTGTTTGTCTATAATCCGCAAATCTCAGAAAAAAACAGCCTAACCCCATAACAGTTAAGCAAAAATCAAACATAACTCAAAAATAGCGATTCCTATTGTAAATCGTTTGTTATCAGTTTGCCTTGGTTTTGCCTGATTTCTGATGCTGTTTGTTTTTGACAGGATCTTACAATCAAGCCAAGGTTAACCTGCAAAAAACAGGGATGAAAGGAAAGAATACTATGAGAAAACTAACATATAGATACCCTTCAAAAGCCGGTGCGGCAATAATATCCGCCGCTATGCTGCTCTCAATGACAGCCTGCAACACGGATAAAAAGACCGAAGTCAATACACAGGCACCCGGCACAGCTGATCCAACCGAAGCAATAATCAACATTACAGAGCCCAATGAGAACACAGCTCAGTCTGATAACAATTCCGGAGATCCGCTCTCATCTTCTAAGAAAAAAGCATACAGTGCTTATCTTGAGAAGCTCGAGAACTTAAAGGATACGATATCTGTCTACACCTGGATGAATATCGGCGGCGGCGATTCAAACTGGCTCTATCCTCAGGAGAACATTCCGTGCGCATTATTCGATCTTACGGGTGACGGAATCGAAGAGATGATCGTTATGGAAGGTCAGAAAAATCTTTCTGCAAATCTTGAGGTTTATTCCTATAATGAATCAACCGAGGAGACTTCAGTCATCCTTTTCGTGGGATATCTGAATCCCCAGTTAGAGATTGGCCGCGGAGTCACGGTCGCAGCAACCAACGATGGCAGACTCCTCATTTCCGACAATCCGAGAGATGACAGCGAATACAATTCATGCATAACCTACGTATATAACGGATTCGAATTGCTTCCGGATCAGTCAGCGGAGGACCTCGTATCGTATACTGAGGATATGTCGCAGAAATATCACGAATACAAGATCAATGACGGCAGCGTAAGCGAAAGTGATTACACCGAGAAGATGAACAAGATGATCGACTCCATCGATGTATTAATGCAGTATGGATTTGTAATCGGCGACAAGATGCAGTCCAAGATCGAAGGAATGACTTCCATAGCAATGTCTTACGATCAGTTGCACGAGTACCTCGAACAGCACCTGTAAGAAATAGAACACCTGAATAAAAAATCAGGAAACAAAAAACCCCCGGAACATGAAATCCCTCCGGGGGTTTTGATTTTTATCTTAGTCAAGAGATCATTCGTATAATTCGTAAAGGCCTTCAGGCATCCTGCACTTGATAAAGCCTTCTTCGATATTTACTTCATAACAATAGATCTTGACGAACGGAAGCATGAGGTCCTTTTTCTTGTCGCGCTTGATCTCAAGTGTAAACTGGGGACCTGTCTCAAAACAATCGGTAACAGTACCGACTTCCCCTCTTTCGTCATCAATGACTTTAAGGCCTTTTAAATCTGTAATGAAATAACTGTCCTTCTTGAGCTTGACGGCATTGTCTCTTGTTACGGCAATAAATCTGCCGCGAAGGAGCTCTGCCGCATCTCTGTCAAGGACGCCTTCAAATCTGACAAGAACATTGCCTCTGTCCATTCTTGCAGATTGGCATACCTTATCTTCGGGCTTCTCAAATTTCTGCCCGCAGATAATGCATTCCTTCAGTTTAAGGAAACGGCGCGGGTCGTCCGTTAAGGGGTAAACCTTAAGTTCCCCCCGGACACCGTGCGCGCCGGTAATCTTTCCTATAATGATGAGATTATCCAAAGAATCAGCCTACTATATCGACAATAACGCGCTTACCTTCTTTGAGGTACTTTGCCTTCATTATTGAACGGATAGCCTGAGCTCTCTTACCGTTCTTGCCGATAATCTTTCCTGTATCTTCGGGAGCTACGGACAGCTCGAAAACAACCGTATTTCCGCGTTCTGTCTTCTTAACGTTTACCTCATCGGGATTACTAACCAATTCCCTGGCGATATAAACCAACAAATCGTCCATGTAAAGCTCTCCTTCCTGTTATTTAGTTTGAGCAAGATAGATCTTTATGATCAGATGATGCCCTGCTTCTTAAGAAGAGACTTTACTGTATCTGTAGGCTGAGCTCCATTGGAGATCCACTTCTTAGCTGCGTCAGCGTCGATCTTAACACTGTCTGTTTCCTTCATGGGATCATAGTAACCGATCTCCTCGATGAAGCGGCCATCTCTGGGGTATCTTGCATCAGCAACAACTACACGGTAGAAAGGTGCCTTTTTCTTACCCATTCTTCTTAAACGAATCTTAACTGCCATTTTGTTTTTCCTCCGGAAAATTTATTTTTGTTTTTTATAATCAACGCCATCTTTTGTAATGACGGGATCTGCATTATCTTCTGCCCTTGCGCTTCTTTTTGCGGTCACGTCTTCCTGCGGGAGCTGCTGCGGAATAATCACCGTAGTCTTCCTTAGGCGCCTGTAAGCTTCCTAAGCCCTGCGGGAACCCGGATCCTAAGCCGGACATTCCTCCCATACTGCCGAGGCCACCCATTCCGCCCATGTTACCCATGCCGCCTTTAAGGCCCATCTTCGCCGCCTGCTTTGCGAAGCCCTTAGGCATCTTGAAGCCGCCCTTGCCGTTGCTGAAAGTCTTCATGAGCTTGGCTGTCTGTTCATACTGGTTAATAAGCTTATTGACATCAGATACCTGAACGCCGGCACCTGCCGCGATCCTCTTTCTTCTGCTGGCATTAAGGATAGAAGGCGATCTTCTCTCCTTCTTGGTCATGGATGTGATAATGGCCATCTGCCTGTCAACGATCTTATCGTCGAGATCATCCTCATTGACCTTGCCTGCCGCGCCGGGCATCATACCGACAAGATCTTTGAGCGAGCCCATTTTCTTCATCTGTACGAACTGGTCATAGAGGTCATCAAGATTGTAGGAACTGCCCATCATGCGTTCCATTGTCTTTCTTGCCTCTTCCTCGTCGATATTGGCCTGAGCCTTCTCGATAAGGCTTACGACATCGCCCATACCGAGGATCCTGTCAGCCATACGCTGAGGATAGAATCTCTCGATTGCATCGACCTTCTCACCTGTACAGATGTACTTGATAGGCTTATTTGTAAGCTTTCTGATAGATAATGCGGCACCGCCTCTTGCATCACCGTCGAGCTTTGTCATGATGAAGCCGTCCATGCCGATGTTCTGCTCGAAGAGCTGGGCAACGTTAACGGCTTCCTGACCGATCATAGCATCGACTACGAGAAGCTTCTCCGTAGGATTCACTGCAGCAGCTATATCACGGAGTTCCGCCATGAGCTCTTCATCTGCAACAGTACGTCCTGCAGTATCTATGATCAGGTAATTGCAGAGCATATATCTTGCTTTGCCTTCACCGTCTTTAGCGATCTTAACAGCATCCTTCTCCTCAGGATCGATATAGCAGTCGACACCTACCGCGTCACTTAAGACTTTGAGCTGCTGGGCAGCAGCCGGTCTGTGGACGTCTACGGATACGACCATAGGCTTTTTGCCGTTCTCCTTTAAGAGTTTGGCAAGCTTTGCAGCTGTGGTTGTCTTACCTGCACCCTGGAGACCGTAAAGGATGATGATATTGAATCCTGTATCGGAGACCTTGAGTTTATCCTCGCCTTCTTCGCCGCCTAATAGTTCGGTCAAAGAATCTCTTACTATCTTTACTATCTGCTGACCGGGCGTGAAGGACCCCTGAACATCGGCGCCCTTGCACTTCTCTGTCATATCAGCTACGAATTCTTTAACAACGCTGTAATTAACGTCTGCCTCAAGGAGAGCCATGCGGATCTCACGCATCATCTCTTTGATGTCGCTCTCACTTACGCGGGCCTTGCCGCGCATCTTTGAGGTTATATTCTGAAGCTTTTCCGATAAGCTCTCAAACACTTTACTTACATTTCCTCTATTAATTCTTCAAGCTCTTTGGCCGCCTTGTCAGTGTCACCGCCGTTAAGATGTGCCAGAGCCTTTTTTGCTTTTGCCTGCTGCATCTCGAAAAGCTTTAGAAGCCCAAGCTTTGCTTCGTACTCTTCAAGCTGCTTTTCCGCCCTCTTGACCGTATCGTGAACGCCCTGTCTGGATATTCCTTCAGCCTCGGCTATCTCTGCCAAAGTGAGGTCATCGTTATAGTAGCTCTCACATGTGCGCCTCATCTTGGGCGTGAGAAGATTGCCGTAGAAATCGAGCAAAAGATCTGTTCTTACTGATTTTTCGCGCATATAAAGGCACTCCTCCCTTATTCAGCCTGCACATAATAACAAAGCTTGGGAGGTGTGTCAAGTATTTTTACTTGTCAGATACAGATCAGTCTTTTGCCCACCAGTAGCAATATGCCTGGGTCCTTGCCGCGAAGTTATTCTCTTTAAGAAGTTCTCTTACTTCTTCTCTGGTATACCAGCGTGCTTCGATCTCTTCCTCATCTGAAGTGCTTGGCGCGAATTCGCCTTCCGCCTTGCCCAGAACACAGCAGCTCTTCTCGTTCGTAATACCGACGCCCGAGAAGCTCACGGGCAGGACTTCGTCTATGGATACGAGCTTTAAGCCGGTCTCTTCCCACAGCTCCCTTGCCGCAGCCACATCAGGTGTCTCGCCCTCATCAATAAGACCTGCCGGAAAATTATAAGCAAAACCTCCGACAGCCATTCTGAATTCTCTGTTAAGAAGGATCTTATTGCCGTCAGTGCTGGTGATTATAAGAACCACGGCGTCACACTTTTCGCGCTTTATGCCGTCAAGATCTGTAATATTCTTATCTCTTGAGACCATCTCATATATCTTGCGGTTACCGAGATCCGTCTCATATTCTGCGTTATATGACGTGATAAAGCGTCCTTCATGTACTTTCTTTATACCTATAAACTTCATTTGCTGTCTTTACCCATTCTTCTTTTAATTACATCTTCCTTGGCTACGGAATAACCGAAGAATCCGAGCTTCTCACCCAGGAGATAATACTCTCCATGGTTATATGCGACAAGCTTCGCATTCTCAAGGCAGAGCTTGCCGTTTGCGTCAAGAAGATATGAATCCGCCGTAACGTTCTTTATCTCGCCAATAAACATATCATGCGAACCCAGCTCTGTTACGCTCTTAACAACACATGAGATCGATACAGGAGCTTCCTTTATAGCATATGCATATTCAAGTCCTTCTGCCTTGACCGGTGTAAGACCGCATGACTTGAACTTGTCCTCCTTCTCGCCGCCTCTGACGCCGCAGTAATCACAGGCCTTGCATAATGACTTGGAAACGAGGTTTACAACGAACTCGCCTGTCTCGGAGATGAGCTTATGAGAATACCTGTTCTTACGTATGCTGACGGAGATCATAGGGGGTTCGGAATTAACAGTTCCCGCCCATGCAACAGTCATTATGTTTGACTTGCCGTCCTTGCTTCCTGATGAGACCATAACAACAGGTACGGGATTAAGGATCGTTGAAATCCCGACTTCTACTTTATCGTGTTTAGCCAAATGTCATACCTCCTTGGATATAAGCGGTGTTACCGCAGTAAACGTCTCATGAAGCAGCAGATAGTCCTTTATGTCGATTCCTGCCGAATACCCGACGATGCTTCCGTCCTTGCCGATTACACGGTGGCACGGAACGATCACAGCCACGGGATTGTCCGAACATGCGGCACCAACTGCCCTCGTGATCTTTCTTGCTTCTGTGAGTTTTCCTTCCGTAAGACGGAGCGCTATGTCCTCATAGCTTGCCGTGCTGCCGAACGGAATAGAATTAAGTGCGGACCATACCTTCTTCTGGAATGGCGTGCCGCTGTTGAACTTTACATTAATATCAAAACTCGATCTGTTGCTGCCGAAATATTCCTTTAGCTCTACATAGGCTTTTGCAAGTTCATCCGGCAGGAATTCGAGCTGCCCGTCTTCAAGATTATAGATCCCGTCATCATTTCTCTTAAGCCCGCCGTTGCCGTCAAGAAGTCCCAGACTTCCCGCTATGTTATTCGCAAAAGCATCGCCTATCTTCTGTCCGTAATGGAAGAGCTTAACGGAATCTATGTAATCCTGTCCGCCCGATACCATTGCGACTCCGCGCTCAAAAGGAACGAAGCAGACATTATATCCCGGATATTCATAAGACAGCATCGCGTAAAGACCGGCATCTTCAAAACCGTTCTTTAATCTTACCTCATCCTTTAACACTGCTTCCTGGATAAAACCTGCACCGGTAAGTATCCTCTCAAGACCCTCATTGCCGTGATTACAGATAACGGTAACCTTGTGATAGAACTCTTCAAGGAAGCAATACTTCAGCACGGCATCAACGGTACCGCTCTGTGTATCGGCATTGGCATCAGCGGTAAATACGAACTCTATATGTGCCCTGCAGTTCTTCCTGTCAGGTCTGAAGAGTTTTATCACAGCATAGATGACACCGCCCTTAGAAGCAAGGAGTGCCTCTCCCTGACTTCCGGTACCCAAAGCCCTTATATCATCTTCTATCAGTTTTATCGTGCCCTCCATGAGGCCTCTTTTGCGAAGTTCAGAGCTGTCAGCAATATGTAACTTACGTAGATCGATCTTGTCAGCCATAACATTTCTCCGGATCAAAGTCCCCGTCCTGCTTAACAAATCCTGCCGTATATTCATTGGTGTTAAAGTACACCTTGCTGTCATTGGATTCCGGACAATAGACCGCATTATCCATTGTCTGTCTGATATCTGATGCCATGTGCCCGAAAAACTCATCTTCGGTAACAAGATCCCAGATAGCGTCATTCCTGATAAGAGGCATGAGTCCGGTCATATTTTCGAGCCTGTAAATAAGGAGCTGGGCATCCGGATCAAATGAGATAAAAGATGCAAACTCCGCAGCAAAAGCACTGTCAGAAGCATCTTTTGAAACACACAGGGAGTATGTCGTGATATAAGGCACACCGGCGTTAGACGCATCGTCACATGGAAGGTGAAGAAGATACAGATTCCCGGGGAAATACTGCATCCATCCGCCGATCTCGGCAGAAGAATCGATCCATAAAGCAGCATTACGCTTGATGATCGGGTCTACGCCGTCGCTGTCGTCTGCAGCAAGCGAATCAGAATAAAGATCCTTTATATAATCTGCCGCACCGCTGATAACGTTCTTCGCATTCTCACGGTCCTTTGAATATTCCTCATTTACCATATATGAAGTCGGAATGTCACCGTTAAATGCCGATCCGAGATAAGGGATCATCTCATATGCATACGCGAACGGAGCAATAGACGGATACTCTTCATTAATGGCTTCGAGATACTCTCTGAGGTCATCAGTACTGTTCTTGGTCTGGAGCTTGCCCGTGCTCTTAGGAATAAACTCAGTATTGCCGATAACTATCTGCGAAGCACAGTAATGCGGTACTGCAAAAAAGACCCCGTTGTCCGAATTATTTGTTAATGCTCCTGCATAGAGCTGCTGACTGCTCAGGTGAAGATCATCGGAAAGATAACTGTTAAGCTCACCTGCATAACCGGCTTTCCACACGGCTTCGCTGTCCTCTGCAAGGAACAGATCAGGCATCGTACCGCTTGACTTCCAATCAATGATCTTATCAAGGGATGCACCGGTACTTCTGCATCCGCTGTTAGAGATAACGTAATTTGTGGCAACAGAAGAAAGATAGTCTGTATCAACTGTAAGTCCGCTCTCGGCACTGTCCCAGATACCGCTGTTCTTGCAGTATAGGAGAGATGCAAGGCACTGTATCGTCAGATCAGAATATGGAAGTGCTACATTGATATGCCGTATCTCAGTATCATAAGCAGGATCTGAAGGCCGGCCTGAAGACTCTGTAACTTCAGCCTCTTCACTTACGGGATTGATCGAAGGGAACATGTCATCACCCTTTTGACAGCCAGTAAAAACAGTGCCCGCCAAAGACGCGCAAATCAATACCGATATTAATCTTCTGCTGAAAGGACGGACTTCCACTGGCAGCACCTCCGATAAAAAGATTATACCATTCTTAATCAAAAACTAACTCCGGCTGACAAATCCGTGGAACAATTTTATCCATGTTTTGTACTTCTGCCACATATCCTCTCACTTGACACTTAACGGGCAAATAGGTATATTCTTAAGGCACGCCAAAGTGGCTCAGGGGTAGAGCAATTCACTCGTAATGAATAGGTCGCGGGTTCGATTCCCGCCTTTGGCTCCAGACAAGAAGCGGGCTGTCTCAAAATGAGGCGGCCCTTTTATATTTTTGATACTTTATTTGGACACGTTCTGTAACACCAGCATGTCCAATTCTTGTAAATCAGCGGAACCTTCAAAGATGTTATCAAATGCGGAAACGGCTGTTTTGCATGAATCCCAACAAAAGAAACAATACCTTTAATTAAATATGAACCCCCAAAGTCTTTCCGGCTTCAGGGGTTCTCTTCATTTTTGAGTCACGGCTTTAGTTTGTAAGATTCCTAAGACCTCAGCTTTATCAGTTCTTATCAGAAAGGTCTTCCGGTTATTGCTTTACTAAGCGCAGATGTAACTTCCCTCAGATCATTGATCGAATCGTTAAGTCCGTCTACATCGATGTCGCCGATCTTGGTAATAGCTTCCTCCATGGCCTCTGTATTGTCAGAAAGGACTTTATCAACAGATCCGATCATATCGTTCATTACTTCCAGAGAATCCTCTGCCTTTCCGACGAGGGATGTTGCCTCCGTAAGGGTTGTCTGTATCTGGGAAAGGGTATTTAATACCTGTGGAACAACCAGTATTGCCGAAACAACGAAAACTATGGCGATCGCAGCCATTGAGACCGCCACGATGCCGGTCCTCTTGGCATCACGCTTCTCATACTTTATGAGTTCTACAAGAAGATCGTGCTCTGTATAGTCTGCATATTTGCCGCCCTTGATCTTATTTACGGGAGCAGCTTCCTTTACTGTTTCCTTTTCGACTTCCTTCACAGGTTCCTTAGCCTCTTCCTTAACAGGTGCCGGAACTTCTGCTTCTTCCTTAACAGCATCATTAACTTCTGCAGTAGCTTCAGTGATCATTTTCTCGTCTTCCATAATTACCTCCGAAAAGTAAAAAGGGCTGCCTCATTTTGAGACAGCCCAAAGATAAACAATATCAGTGATGGAACAGTCTCATTCCGGTAAATGCCATGGCAATACCGTACTTGTTGCATGTCATGATAACATGATCGTCACGGATTGAACCGCCGGGTTCTGCGATGTACTTAACGCCGCTCTTATGAGCACGCTCGATGTTGTCACCGAAGGGGAAGAATGCATCAGAACCAAGAGCTACGTTGTCGTTCTTAGCGAGCCATGCCTTCTTCTCATCTCTTGTGAACACTTCAGGCTTAACCTTGAAGATGTTCTGCCATGTGCCCTCTGCAAGAACGTCCTCATACTCGTCAGAGATATAAACATCGATAGCATTGTCTCTGTCGGGACGGCGGATATCGTCAACAAACTGGAGACCCAATACCAGAGGGCTCTGTCTGAGCCACCAGTTATCAGCCTTGTTGCCTGCAAGCCTTGTGCAGTGGATTCTGGACTGCTGACCTGCGCCGATACCGATTGCCTGACCGTCCTTAACATAGCAGACGGAGTTGGACTGTGTATACTTCAATGTGATAAGAGAGATCAAGAGGTCGATCTTCTTGTCCTCAGGAATGTCCTTATTGTCAGTAACGATATTATCCAGGAGAGCATGGTTGATCTCAAACTCATTTCTTCCCTGCTCGAAAGTAACGCCGTATACTTCCTTTGTCTCGATCGGAGCGGGCTTATAGGAAGGATCGATCTTGATTACGTTATATGTACCCTTTCTCTTTGTCTTAAGGATCTCAAGAGCTTCAGGTGTGTAACCGGGAGCGATGATGCCGTCGGATACTTCTCTTGCGAGCATTGTAGCCGTAATAGCGTCACAAGTATCGGAAAGTGCCGTAAAATCGCCGTACGAAGACATTCTGTCAGCGCCTCTTGCTCTTGCATAAGCGCAGGCAATGGGAGAAAGCTCGCCAAGATCGTCTACGAAATAGATCTTTGCTTCTGTCTCAGAGAGGGGCTTGCCTACTGCAGCACCTGCAGGTGAAACGTGCTTGAATGATGTAGCTGCGGGAAGACCTGTAGCTTCCTTAAGTTCCTTTACAAGCTGCCAGCCGTTGAAAGCGTCAAGAAGGTTGATATAACCGGGCTTGCCGTTCAATACTTCGATAGGAAGCTCTGATCCGTCCTTCATGAAGATTCTGGAAGGCTTCTGATTGGGGTTGCATCCGTACTTGAGTTGCATCTCGTTAGACATTGTCGTTCTCTCCTTAATATATCTTACTGATTCGATTCTTACTTAACGTTCTTATTAACTATTCTTGTCTCAACAGCGCCTGTTGCGATGTCGATGAAGCGCACGAAAAGCGATACCTTATTGTCTTCGTTAAGGCTTGTCCAGACTTCGTTTGTGAAGGTGTCGATGTCTCCCTTGATCTCAACCTTCTCGGGCTCACCGTCAAAAGACGGAAGAGGGCTGCCGTCACCCATGTATGTGTGGATGAATCTGCCGATGCCGGCCTTGGGATTTGTGTATGTGAATGTATGGCGCTCGCAAGATGAAGGATCACCGTCATCGCTCTTAAGGATGGACATAGCGAAGTTATATGTGCCGTTCTCAACATGCATAATGCCGGAGATTCTCGGAGTGTAGTTCGGAGCGTCGTCCTCGAACTCCCTGCCTCTTAAGGACTGCTCAAAAGTCATCTGCTTGTCCATAAGTTCATAGATGGTATCTGTCTGGTCACCGTTTGTAACGATGGTCTTGTTGCCAAGAACTCTTACGGGTGAATAGATGATGAGGTGCGGATCCGTAAGAAGTGAGGGATCGAATGCCTCGGTCTTGATTCCGTCTTCAGTTGCCGTGAATACACGGTTCCTGGAGTTTACGCTTCTTCCCATAATGAAGTAGGCTGTAACAGCATACTTTCCGTCATCGGACTTGCCGATAACGATTCCTCTTCCGGGATAAGCATTCTCTGTTAAGATCTTGCTCAAATTCTGTGTGATCATATAGCACCTCCAAATATTTAATACTGATTTATCTAACGTAACAGATATTATTCTCGATAATGACCTTGCCGTCAGCGATAAGCCTTATCGCCTGGGGAAGGATCTTCCACTCGCACTCCTGCATTATCCTCTTCTGAAGTGTCTCGGGAGTGTCGTCAGGCAGCACGTCTACGGCTTTCTGCAAAAGTATAGGACCTTCATCGTAATTCTCATTAACAAAGTGGACTGTAGCTCCGGACACTTTGACACCCTTTGCAAGGGCAGCCTTATGAGGTCTTATTCCATACATTCCTGCTCCGCAGAAAGACGGGATCAAGGCCGGATGGATATTGATGATCCGGTTGGAATACTTGGATACGACCTTGGGACCCATCAAAGAGAGATATCCTGCCAGCACGATAAGCTCGGCACCGGACTCGTCAACGGCTTTAAGGACCGCTTCATCCCATTCTTCCACAGATTCAAAATCCTTCTTGGAAACAACACAGGATCTGATGCCGTTATTTGCAGCTCTCTCAAGAGCATATGCATCTTTGGAAGAAGACAGAACAAGAACGATCTCGATATCTTTGAGGATACCATCCTTAGTGTTGTCGATGATGGCCTGAAGATTAGTTCCTCCGCCTGAAACAAATACCGCAATCTTCATCTGTTATTTCCTGCTTTCCTAAAATTACCCGTTTACAAAAAATCAGCAATTGCTTTGCGAACGATTCTGCACAAGCGGACGAAGTCCGCGCGGAAGCCCTAAGTGAGCAAAGCAATTAGTTGTATTTTACTGTGTGAATGCTTTCTTCATCATCCTCAGGCTTGCCTGCGATGAAGTCACCGTCAAAGCATGCCGAGCAAACACCGCAGTCGATCGTGTTAAGAGAAGCTCTTAAACTGTCGAGGCTGATATAAGCGAGCGAATCCGCACCGATCATGTCTCTGATCTCTTCTACAGACTTGCTGCTTGCAGGAAGCTCAGTCTCGGAGGAAGCATTAACTCCGTAGCAGCAACCGAACTTTACCGGCGGGGAAGCAAGTCTTAAATGAACTTCCTTCGCACCGTTTTCGCGCAGGAAGGAAATAATATGCTTTGTCGTTGTACCTCTGACAAGCGAGTCATCTACTATGGCGATCTTCTTGTCTTTTACCGCAGTCTTGAGAACTGCAAACTTCATTCTTACGGCGAGTTCTCTCTGCTGCTGTGTGCTCTTTATGAACGTTCTTCCGACATATCTGTTCTTGAGAAGTCCGGCACCGTAAGAAACGCCGAGGCCTGCCGCATAACCTTCTGCAGCGGCATTACCTGAGTCAGGAGCGCCGATTACAAGGTCTACATCTGCAGGGCTTTCCTTGGCAAGCGCCATACCTACTCTGTATCTTGAATCGAAGATGGACATCTGATCGATGACCGAGTCAGGTCTTGCAACGTATACGTACTCGAAAACGCACACCTTGCCGTCCTTCTTGCATGTCGTCTCGTCCTTGTAGTGCATTGTCTTCATGCCATCTCTGGAGATCGAGATGATCTCGCCGGGAGCAAAGTCTCTTACAGTCTCACATCCGATAGCATCAAGCGCGCAGGACTCGGATGAGATATAGTACTTGTCATCCTTCTTGCCGAGGATCAAAGGTCTTAATCCGTAGGGATCTCTTACACCGATAAGCTTATCTTCTGTCATGAAGATCATTGCATAGACACCGTGGATCTCCTTCATGGTCTCCATGATCGCATGCTCGCAGTCCTCTGTCCTGATCCTGTTGCGGGAGAAAAGAGAGAGGATGATCTCTGAATCTGTATTTGTCTGGAAAATAGCACCCTGGTCCTTAAGACCGTCTCTGATCTTGTTTGCATTCATAATGACCGAATCAGAGGTAAGTGCGATAGAACCGACTCTGGACTTGATGGAAATAGGCTGGATCGCATCAAGACCAGTCTCTCTCGGAGAGCCGCCCTTACAATGCGCGATGGCACATGTTCCCTGAAGAGCTGATAATGTTACCTCATCGAAAACATCGGTAACAAGACCCGGTGCTTTATGTACAAGGAAGGTTCCTTCATCATTAACGGCGATTCCCGCAGATTCCTGACCTCTGTGCTGTAGTGAGAAAACGCCGTAATATGCATCTCTCGTTACGTCTGAATTGTTGCCTTTGATGTCATAACATCCGAAAATTCCGCTCATGTGCTTGTCGCCGTCCTTTACTTAGTAGTTCTATGTTTAAGATCTAGATCTTATAACCTTAATTCATCTCAGCGATCTTCTGCTGAAGTCTTGCATCTCTCTCCTCAACAGAAGTAGCTAAACCCGCCTTGTAATCCTTGATCTTCTTCATGAGATCAGGATCGCTGATAGCCAGCATCTGGCAGGCCAGGATCGCAGCATTGGATCCTCCGTCTATTGCCACTGTAGCAACGGGAATGCCTGTAGGCATCTGAACTGTCGCATAAAGGGCATCAACTCCCGCAAGCGCGCCGCCTTTGCAGGGCACACCGATAACCGGGAGCGCAGTATTAGCTGCAAGAACTCCGCCCAGGTGGGCAGCAAGTCCTGCTGCAGCAATTATTACCTTGAAGCCCTCGTCTTCAGCACTTCTTGCAAGTGCCATAGCCTTATCCGGAGTCCTGTGGGCAGATGCAACCGTAGCCTTAAAGCCGACGCCAAACTTGTTAAGTATCTTGAAGCATCCTTCCATTACGGGAAAATCAGAATCTGAACCCATTACCACAAGAACTTTAGCATCAGCCATAACAATTACCTGCCTTCAAATTAATATATGGGCTTTACTCGTCGCCCTGCGCCCAGTTAAGGCGCTTCATTACCCTGAAATAATCCTCTGATTCCCATGTATACGGCTTCGGACAGAAGTCGTTTCCCGGTCTGGTCGAGGTTTGAGAATAAGGATAAACCCTCAGTCTATAGTCTACGCAATTCGTGCCGTCCGCGTCCATAACAAAATCGCATTGAATTATTACAGAATCGGGGTCTGATAATGAGTAATTTCCACCAAAACAAAAGTTCGAGAGCGAATAGAAGATGTAATGACCGTTATATTTCTCAATAGGCTGCAGACGGTGCGGGTGTGTTCCGACCACAATATCGACACCGTAATCGATAAGTTCATGCGCAACCTTTATCTGTCTTTCTGTAGGCTCGTAAACACCTTCCTGACCGAAATGACAGGACGCGATGATTATTACCGCACCTTCCTTCCTCAGGTCATCAATTATGCTCTTTACCTGTGAAGCACCGGTGTCATTGCCGAGACCGACCATACCGATCACGATGCCTCCGGATGTTGTATATGTCGCACCATAATGGTCGTCACTCCATAAGATCCCCTGGGCATCGAGATTGTCTCTTGTATCCTTAAGCCCGTCTTCCCAGAAATCATTGATATGGTTATTCGCTATGTTGACGGCTTCAATCCCGGATACGGTAAGCATCTCAAGATTCTCAGGCTTCATCTGGAAGATATACTGGTTATTCTTATGACCCGTCCTTGTCGTTACGGGGTTCTCAAGATTTACAAGAGTTAAGTCATCTTCCATGAACATCTGGGCGCAGTTCTTGAAGCAATACTCCATATTGCCGTCTACCGTTGAATCGAACTGTCTGTTGCTCGACCTGTAATCCTGTGTAAGTGTGCAGTCCCCTGCAAAGGATACCGTTACGATACGCTCTTCCGGAGTAAGAGTCGGCACAGGAGTGGCCGTAGGTGTAGGTGTATTGGTGGGGGTTATCTCGGTTGTCACCGTCTCAAGGACCACAGTAGTATGCTGGGACTGAACGATCTCAGTATTAATGACAGGCTCTGTCTCTAATGATGATCCGGAAGGCTCAGTCCTGTCACAGCCGGCAAATACTGAAGATATCAATGCAGCAGAAAATATTACTGCGCTGATCTTTAATATACCAGAGAGACCGGAACTCATGATTTACGTGACAGCCTTTCAAATAAAGTAGAAATGCCGACATCTGCCGGCATTTAGATTATATCAATCTTTTAAAAAATCAATGCAATAAAAATGTGGTTTTATGTCAGTATATCAGGAATGCTGTCCCATAAGGTCCGATGCCCGTCTGCCTGGTACCTCCGAGTATACCTCCGAGTATAAACTGGCCCGACAGCGGGTGTATCTCACCGTTATTCCGCGATGTCTTACAGGAAAAGCTTCCGTACTGCTCTGTGACATCAACATATATCGGCTTATCTGACCTGTTGATTACAAGGACCACTGCCCTGCTGCCTGAGGCTTCTTTTCCGAATGCGTCACGACCCTCTTTTAGATATCTTACAAAAGCGAATGTTCCGCCTTCAGCCATCAGGGTCTTATAGTACCCGGTACGAAGGCATTGGTTCTCTGCCCTTATCCCGGCTATACGTTTAAAGAATGAGAGCGCCTCCTCCTGTCTATGATCCAGCCTGTTCCACGGATATGTTCTTCTGTTGAACGGATCCTTATAGCCTTCCATCAGCACTTCGTCGCCATAGTATATGCTTGAAGCGCCTATATAGCATGTCTGGAACGCAAACGCCATCCGTGCCAATGAAGAGACAGTATCATAATCTGAAGCATCAACCTTAAATCCGCGCTGTATATCGCGGTCGTCAGTATCACATGGTTTTGAAAGAGCAGTCATTATCCTCGGAACATCATGTGATGAGACAAGATTCATCATGCAATAATATGCTTCCTTTGGATAACGCTCACGGAATCCTTCAAGTCTTCTGTCTGCTATATCAGCGTCAATGTATCCGCAGAGAAAATCCAGGATGATATGCCTGAATGTATACCCCATAACCGAATCATGGGTATTACCGAGCATAAAGTCACGGTAGGAGCCGTAGCTGCACTTGTTGGATGCATCTTCCCAGACTTCACCTATTACGGCGCCTTCACCGTTTGTCTTCTCTTTTACGGTCTGCCTCATCTGCCTGATAAAGCTGTCCGGCAGCTCATCAGACACATCGAGCCTGAAGCCCGCAGCACCTCTTGAAGTCCAGGTATCCACCACTCCGTCTTTGCCGAAGATGAAGTTCCTGTAGGAAAGATCATCCTCATTGATGTTCGGGAGATCGGGAAAGCCCCACCATGAATCGTATCCGACTGAACCGTCGCTATTTCTGCAGAAGTTATACCATGAACGGTAACGGCTCTCTTCGCCGACATTAAAAGCCTTATAAGCACCTGTGCCCTCATATCTGTCGAACTTGTTGAAGTATTTGGAATCAGCTCCCGTGTGGCTGAACACACCGTCAAGGATTATCTTAATGTCCTTCTCCCTGCACGCGTTCTGAAGGCTCATAAAAGCCGCCGTACCGCCTAATATCGGATCCACGTTAAGATAGTCCGCAGTATCATATCTGTGCGATGATCTGGCCTCGAAAACAGGATTCAAATACAGTACATTGATCCCCAATGCCTTTATATAATCCAGTTTCTCCTCTATTCCCTTAAGGCTTCCGCCATAGAAATCACATGCAAGATAACCGGTCTCAGGCTTTCCTTTTGTATCAACATCCTCATACCAGTCTTCGTGATAGATACGCTCGGTCCTGTCATCGGTATTGATCATCTTCTGATAATCAAATGCCGTATCTCTGGCAAACCTGTCAGGGAATATCTGATATATCATCGCGCCCTTGAGAAAATCAGGCGTCTTAAAATTCTTGTTATAAACAGTAATCTGGAAGGCAAACGGATACTTGTCCTCTTCCGCACCGACCCTCGGAGGTTCAAGATAAAGTGTCCCCTCCCCGTCAGGAGTATCCATTCCTGCACCATAGTAAAGTGTGATCTGCTGTGAGTTTCCGCCGGCAGATACAGCCCTCAGATCTTCCGGCAGAGCTTCAAAATCTCCCGGAACACTGAATCTGAACCAGTAAAAGAGGAGCGAGGGTTCCGACGGAAGCATGAGTTCCACATGATATCTGCCGAGTCCTGATACGGAATACATTGGCTCTTCATGGTATGAGAAGCTGTAAAGACCATATGTGTAACAGAAGGTTACATTCACTGCCTCCATGTAGCAGTCAAAGAAAATATCGACGTTGGATGCACATGGTCTTGCACCAAACGGAAGCCTGTACTCAGGAAGGCGCGATGCATGCATGCACCGCGCCCTGTTAGTCATTTCTTTAAGTGTCTTCTCCGAAGGCATCAGTCTTTCTTCTCCTCTGCTTCAGCCTTCTTTTCCGGTTCCTTTTCAGGTTCTTTCTTCCCGTCCGGCTTTTTGGCCTCAGCCTTCTTTGCAGCAGGCTTGGCGGAAGGAGCTTTCTTTATCTCCTTCTTGGCAGGTTCATTTTTGGGAGCTTCTTTCTTAACCGTCTCCTTCTTTACTGCCTCTTTCTTTGCTGCAGGCTTTTTAGCTGCAGGCTTTTTCTCTGCCTTGGTCTCTGCGGGCTTTTCCGCCTTCTTTGCGGGTTCCTTTTTCACGTCCTTGGCAGGAGCTTCCTCAGCCTGAACCTGGATCCTCGGGATACCGGTAATGAGTGAATAGAGACCAGCATACTCACCGGCGCTCTTCTTCCATGAATAGTCACCCTTCATGCCTGTCTCGATGATCTTGTCCCATACATCAGGATGGTGACGGTAGATGTCTGCGGCATACTTGGTAACAAAGAGGAACTCATGAGCGTTGATATTTGCAAATGAGAAGCCGTTGCCTTCGCCTGTATATTCGTTATAAGGCGTTACAGTGTCCTTTAGACCGCCTGTCTCTCTTACGACAGGAACAGAGCCGTATGCCATCGAGCAGAGCTGTGAGAGGCCACAGGGCTCAAAGATACTGGGCATAAGGAAGATATCTGAAGCGGCATAGATAGTATGTGCAAGTCCGCTGTCAAAATCGATGCATGCACACATCTTTCCCTGATTGCGGTTGGCGATATCGACAAGCGCTCTTTCATAGTAAGGATCGCCCGTGCCGAGGATAACGACCTGCATACCGTCGTAGAGCATCTCCTCTAATACATAGAGCAGGAGATCCAAGCCCTTCTGGTCAACAAGTCTTGAGATCATGGCACAGAGCGGAGCACCTGGATTTACTTCAAGGTTGAGCTGCTCCTGCAATGACTTCTTGCATGCAGCCTTACCGGCCTTATAATTCTTGATCGAATACTTCATCGGGATCTTCTCATCCTTTGAAGGATCGTACTCAAGATCGTTCATTCCGTTGATAATGCCCGAGACCTTGTAAGCATACTTCTGCAAAGTATAGTTAAGACCTTCACCATAGTAGTCGGTCATGATCTCATACGCATATGTCGGGGATACCGTAGTTACTGAATTGGAGAATACGATACCTGCCTTCATGAAGTTGATTGCCTTGTCCTTGATACAGAAATCCTCTCTTAAGTAATCGTCAGGGAGATCCAACATCTCTCTTACGACGTCTATAGAATGAACGCCCTGATACTTAAGGTTATGGATCGTGTAAACGGTCTGGACATTCGTATGATAGCCGTTCTTCTTGAAGTGACAGTCAAGGAGCATGGGCATCATGCCTGTCTGCCAGTCATTGCAGTGCAGGACATTGGGTTCGAAGTTCATGAAGTCGCCCATGAAATCCAGGACAGCTCTCTGATAGAAGCAGTAACGCTCGATATCGAAAACATAATCAACATAGATCTGGTCGAAGTTGAAATAGTACTCGTTATCGATAAAGTAGAAGACGACGCCGTTTACTTCAAGCGAGAAAAGACCCGCATAGAGCGAACGCCATCCCATGTGTACCATCTTCCATCCGAGGAACTGAAGTTTGTCGCTGTACTTGACCTTGATCTTCTTGTAGAGCGGTATGATGACACGCGCATCAACACCCTGCTTATTAAGCTCTACAGGCAGGCTGCCTACAACGTCCGCAAGACCGCCGACTTTAACGAACGGACTGCATTCGGACGATGCGAACAATACTTTGATGTTTTTTTCCATAATCAGATACCTGCTCCTTTTCCTATAACAATAGGATAGTCGGGATGTCCGACAAGTCTTACGCCCGGTCTTACGAAAGCATTCTTATCAAGGATGACGTTCTCAAGGTGGCAATTCTCAGAGATGTGAACATCCTGCATGATAACGCAATTCTTGACAGTTGTATTCTTAGCGATCGTAACACTTCTGAATATAACTGAGCCCTCCACCTTACCATAGATGCGGCAGCCGTCAGATACGATGGAATCGCTCATCTCGGCGTTGTCGAAGTAAAGTGTCGGAGCTTCGTCCTTGACCTTAGTATAAATAGGCTTACCGCTCCAGAACAGGTCATTTCGGACCGAATCTGTAAGAAGTGACATTGAGGCATTGAAGTAAGCCTGTACGCTGTTGATCCTCAATACAACGCCTGAATACTCAAAGCCGTGAACCTTGAACTCATCGAACATCTTAACGATCGAATGGATTCCGAAGTGGCTCTGGCCGTGTGCCATCTGGCGTGCAAGGATATCGATAAGAAGATCTCTTCTAAGGCAAAGGATACCGAGTGAGCACTTCGGGGATGTTGCCTTTGCGGGATTGTAGAGCATGTCTCTTACAAATCCGTCGTCATCGATATCGAGGATATAGGAAGGATTTCCGTACTTTGTTCCGTCACGGTTATACATAACGGAAATATCAGCTCCTGATTCCTCATGTGACTTGATGAAAGAATCGAAAGTCGTGTTAAGGATCACATTTGCTCCGGTGACGATAACGTAAGGAGTTCTGGACTGTCTTAAGAAATCGATAACGCCTGTAAGTTCCTCATCGGAATTGATATTGGTCGCTTCGGAGTTAACATAAGGCGGCAGAATGTGAAGACCGTCATTCTTTCTGTCCAAAGACCACGCACCGCCTGTTCCGAGGTGATCCATCAGCGACTTATACTTGTTGTAAGTAAGAAGTCCGACGTTCTTAACGCCCGAATTGACCATGTTGGAAAGCATGAAGTCAATGATCCTGTATCTTCCGCCGAAAGGCATTGCGGAAAGCGCGCGGGGATTGGAGAGCTCGCCCAGAGATATCTTTTTGTTGTCGGCCAGGATAAGGCCCATCGCATTATTAAACATATGTCTTAATCTCCTTTACCTCATGCTCTGAATTTTGACTCGATGATCTTGCAGTCTTCGGGTACTTCCAGATCAGAATCGATCATGCTGTTCTTAGGTATGACCGCACCTTCCTTGATCGTCAGGCCGCGCTCGAAAACGCATATGCCCTCAGAGCAGATCTTATGGTTGGTGTAAGGTCCTTCGCCCTCGACGAAGCTTCCTGCCTGTACGTCTTTGCCGATCACTGTTCCCTGATCGATAACGCAGCGCTCGATGCGTGCGCCTTCCTTGACGACGACACCCGGCATGAGAACGCAGTCTTTTACGATAGCACCCTTTTCGACGATGACGGATTCGGAAAGTACTGAATGCTCAACGTCACCGAATATGCGGCATCCGTCTGTAAGAGCCGAGTTCTTGACCTTTGCGCCTGAACCGATGAAGTGCGAAGGCTTTACAGGGTTTCTCGAGAATATCTTCCAGGATCTGTCTACGAGGTTGATCTCCTCAGGCTTATCAAGGATATCCATATTGGTCTCCCAGAGGGATGAGATAGTTCCTACATCCTTCCAGTAACCCGAGAATCTGTAAGCGCAGAGTTTCTTGCCCTGGCCCAGAAGATTCGGAACGATATTCTTACCGAAGTCATTATTGGAATTCGGATCTGCCTCATCTTCGATCAAGGCCTGTCTCAATACGCTCCATGTAAAGATGTAAACACCCATCGAAGCAAGGTTGCTCTTCGGGTTCGCGGGCTTCTCTTCAAACTCCTCGATTACATCGTCTTCCTTTGTATTAAGGATACCGAATCTCGGAGCTTCCTCCCACGGAACCTCATAAACGGCAATCGTTGCATCAGCGTTCTTATCTATATGAGCCTTGAGCATTGCCGCATAATCCATCTTGTAGATATGGTCACCCGAGAGAATGACAACATATTCAGGATCGTTATCATCGATAAAGCTCATATTCTGGTAGATAGCGTTTGCTGTTCCCTTATACCAGTCAGAACCCGAATTGCTCTGGAAAGGCGGGAGAATATAAGCGCCGGCATTATTTCTGTCGAGGTCCCACGGATGTCCGTTACCTACGTATGTATTGAGTGCCAGCGGCTGATATTGCGTAAGAACGCCTACGATCTCTATTCCTGAGTTAACGCAGTTAGAGAGCGGGAAATCTATGATCCTGTAACGGCTTCCAAAAGGAACTGCAGGTTTTGCAACCGTCTTGGTCAGAACACCAAGTCTGCTTCCCTGTCCTCCTGCGAGTATCATCGCAACGACTTCAGTTCTAGACATATTGAACTACCTCCGTATATGAGCTTATTTTGTTTTCTTTGCTTTAGTATCAGCCTTCTTCGGCGCATCGGCTTTCTTAACCGTTGAACCTGCAGGCTTTTTGGCAGAAGGCTTCTTTGCTGCGGTCTTCTTTGCCGGAGCTTTCTTTGCAGCAGGCTTTTTTGCTTTCTTCTTAACAGGATCTTTTACCTTCATGAAGTAGATTCCTGCAAGCGGCGGAAGGTTGATCTTAACGTGATAAGGTTTGCCGTTGAGCGGCTCGTCTATAGCCTCAAAACAACCTTCGGGATCAGTGGCGGTCGGATAGCCTGAACCGCCGTGATTCATATCGTCAGTATTGAAGACGATCTTATATGTGCCGAGCTCATAAACAGGCATCTCATATCCTTCGAGAGGCTGGGGAACCATGTTGAGAGCAACATAGATGTCATTGAGCTTGGGATCCGGACATGCTCTCTTGTAAATGAATACGTTGTTCTTCGTATCGTCGGCAGCGATCCATTCGAAGCCTGACCAGGTATGGTCGTCAGCCCAGAGCTGAGGGTGCTCTACATAGAACCTGTTAAGATCGCTGTTGAAGTTCTGCAAAAGGCGGTGTGATTCATAATCAAGTAAGAACCACTCAAGCTGCTCATAGAAACGCCACTCGATGAACTGACCGAACTCGGCACCCATGAAGTTGAGCTTTCCGCCCGGATGGCTGATCTGATAGAGCATCATGGTGCGCAGAGAAGCAAACTTTCTCCAGATATCACCAGGCATCTTGTCAATCAGTGAATGCTTGCCGTGAACGACCTCATCGTGAGAAAGGCTCAGGATATAGTTCTCTGAGAACGCATACATCATCGAGAAGCAGAACTCATCGTGATGCCATGCCCTTGCATATGAATCAGTCGAGAAATAATCCAGAGTATCGTGCATCCAGCCCATGTTCCACTTATGCGTGAATCCCAGTCCGCCGTATTCGACAGGATGAGACACCTTAGGCCATGCCGTGGACTCTTCCGCGATAAGCATTGCGTGAGGATAATTCTTGCGGATGGTGGAGTTGAGTTTCTTGAAGAAGTCAATAGCTTCAAGATTCTCATTGCCTCCGAACTTGTTAGGCAGATACTGCTGTCTTCCGTAATCCCTATAGAGCATTGAAGATACGGCATCAACACGGATACCGTCGAGATGGTACTCGTCGATCCAGAAGACTGCGTTGGAGATAAGGAACGATACTACTTCGTTCTTGGAATAATCGAAAACATAAGTGCCCCACTCCCTGTGCTCGCCGATCCTCGGATCAGAGTATTCGTAGCAAGGAGTACCGTCAAATCTTACAAGACCTTCCATATTCTTCGGGAAGTGCGCCGGAACCCAGTCTAGGATAACGGAGATACCGTTCTGGTGAAGGACATCTACCATAAACTTGAAATCGGCAGGTGTACCGAATCTTGAAGTGACAGCATAGTAACCTGTTACCTGATAGCCCCATGAATCATCAAGTGGATGCTCGAGAATAGGCATTAATTCGACATGCGTGTAATGCATCTTCTTGCAGTAGTCAGCAAGATCAATAGCAAGCTCCCTGTATGTAAAGAAATTGCCGTCGGGATGTCTTCTCCATGATCCCAGGTGGATCTCATAGATATTGATCGGCTTGGATGCCAGGGCATCCGTACGGTTCTTTACATAATCACCGTCATTCCAAATATAGTCATCAGGATCGTATATTATCGAAGCGTTGTTAGGTCTAGTCTCAAAATGTCTTGCAAAAGGATCGCCCTTCTCATATATACGGTTATCGGCACCGATAACCCTGTACTTATAGCGGTCCCACTGACGGGCTTCAGGAACCTTCTGCTCCCAGATACCGGTCTTGCCCAGCATAAACATCTGGCATTCATTGGGATCCCAGTCATTGAAATCTCCCATCACGCTGACCATTCTTGCGTGAGGAGCCCAGACACGGAATATAAATCCTCTGCCGTTCTCATCCTCGTAGGGATGAGCACCGAGGAACTTATAGCTCATATAGTTCTCGCCTTTATTGAATAGATAAGCAGCATCCATAGATGTAGCCTTACCTCCCTGTTTAAATATGCCGTGCCTGATAAATAAGCGCGACAACAATCAGGGCAATTTTGCCCTTAATAACAGATATTATAAACTAAATTAGACAATTATCCAACCAAAAATACAAAAACACGGAGATTTTTGCCTCGTGTTTTGTGCAAAATTACATAATAGCGTGATACTTTTCGAGATATAACAAAAAATCAGCCGGTCCGGCCTGCTTTATGCTGCTTTTTCTCGATATACATTGCGGTATCCGCCTCTTTAAGGCAATCCTCAAACACCTTATGAGCATCGTCCCCAAAGGTTTTATCAGGATATACGATATGAACACCGGTACTTACAACGACTTTATACGGCTTATCGTCAAGACAGGTCTTCGTGGCGATTATCGATCTGACGCTTTCAATAAATCCTGCTGCCTTTTCTTCATTGTAGTTCCTTGCAATCACTATAAACTCGTCACCGCCCGCTCTTGCGCAGATCTCGTCTCCGTTTGTTGCCCTGGACATGGCATATGCAATCGTCTTGAGTCCGTAGTCACCTTCGTTATGACCGTAGTTATCATTGATGACCTTGAGATCATCCATATCAAATGCGATCAAGGCAAGACCGGTACCGTTCCTTAAGCACTCCTCAAAATATTCTCCGAAGAATTCCTCCAGTCCCCTGCGGTTATAAAGCTCTGTAAGCATATCCCTGTTATAAAGGAATCTGAGCCTTGCTACAGACTGCTCGAGATCTCTCTGGATACGTCTTGTCTCAAGGATCACGCCGAGGTCTACGAACCAGGACTGGACGGCCTTCTGCTCACGGAAGTCTATATCCGGAGTTACGATCATGTAGCCCATATAGTACTGAAGATGATGGATCGCAAAAATATAATAAGGATTTGGATCATTCAGCATATCTTCAGGAAGGATATGCTTCTTTCTGAACGTCTGGTATGGCACCTCTTCATCGCCGCGGTAGCCTGCAACAACAGTCATCTCTTCATCAGTCGAGCGGAAATCGTCATCAACTATCCGCTGCTTGTCCCAGCCGGGCGCAAGACAGAGCAGCATGTCCTTAAAACCCGTGTCGGTCCTGGCGTTGTCGCTTACAGCCTTAAAGCAATCTTCCAGCGTTGTTGCATCAGATAGTTTCAGCATCAGGTTGGTCGTTGACTGGGCAATGCCGGTGGCATAATCAAGTCTCTTTGTATATACCATCCTGAAATCTTCAATGTTATCAACGGTCTTTTCCTTGCATCCGCAGGACTGATTCAGGATAAAGTCACCTTCGATAAGGATATTCTCTGTTATGTTATTACCTTCGAAAATACCGAGCATTGTCTCGACCGCGAGATAACCGAATCTGTAAAAAGGCTGACTGGCTGTGGTGACAGTGGGAAATCCGTTTCTCGATTCCGCGACACTGTCATATCCGGTAACGATAAGGTCTTCAGGAACTCTTATCCCGCGTTTTTCGCATGCATTTATGAGACCAATGGCCGAATAATCATTGGCACAGACAACTGCATCGGGAATTTCTTTTCCGCGCTTCTGGCAGTGCGCGGTTATATAATCGAGAGCTGCATCTCCGCAGTCATACCACAGATTGCTGTAATAGATCTTCTCCTCATCAAACGGGATTCCGTATCTCTCAAGAACCGACCTGTAAGCATCTATCCGCTCGAATGTAAAATTGTGTATTTTATCCCCTGCAATATGATAAACATCCTTGCATCCGTGAGCCCTTACTACGTGATCGACAACCCTCGAAAATGTCAATTGGTCATCGCAAGTAATACTCGGGTAGACCTCATCAATCATGCCTATGTTAATAACAGGAATATCATATTCGGAGAGGATCTTCTTAAGGTGGCGCTTGATAACCGCGCTGAAATAAGTACTGATCTTGATAACACCGTCGAAATCATTGAGATCAGGAATATCGAACGATACACAGTCACCTTCGTCATACTTCGAAAATTCGTCGTAGTTCCTGCTGCTGTATGAATCACCGAAGCTTGCAAAGAATATAAGCTTTACTCCGTACTTCAACGCAGCATCTATCAGCCCCTTCTGCATTTGTCCGGACATCTGCTCGTATACATGTGATGTAAATACAGCTATCTTCTTCATATGATCTCTTGATCTCCATATTGATTCAGATTGCCGATCACCCTTTATTAGTTAGATTATAATTTCTTATTTGTGGTCAAGAATTAACTGCGTGTGAATTTTCTTTAATATTATTTAATTTGATCCTGCCGGTTCATTAGTAAAAAATTCCCCCGGACCGCTGTCCGGGGGAGTATCGGTTATTTTATCTTCTTCCGAGTTTTCTTCTCTTCATTACGACGATAAAGATCACAAGTGCAATTATTCCAAGTAATGCAATTATTGAACCGACGAATAACGGAGTATTCGTGTAGTATCTGACGAACAGATTCGTTGTTACGTAGAAGTTGCTGACTTCAACCTCATGCTCGTTGCCTGCAGCGTCTGTCGCAACGATCTTTACCTTGTGAGAACCTGTTGATGCGTCAGTGACATCGAATGTAAACTCACCTGTTCCAGAGACTACGGCTGCAAGCTCTTCTTCAGTCCATGACTTATAAGGTGTGCTGTAATCGTCAAGATATACATCAACGCCGTCAAGCAGGAGGTTATCAGAGATAAGCACCTTAGCGGTAAAGAGCTCTGTAGCGTATGTTGTATTGTCCTTAAGGTTGGATACAACAATATTAGGAACAGAATTATCTACACCGAACTGGAGAGTAGCGCCCTTTGTATCAAGTGTATTCTCTGATACGTTTCCGGCTTCATCTACTGAGTAAACATAGACTGAGTATACACCGTCATCCTTGAAATTATCCGAATGGATAACATATGTATATTCATTCCACTCACCGCTTCCGCCGGTCTTCTTTACGTCATAATCAACACCGCTGTTAAGGATTACA
>JAFRRJ010000031.1 GCA_017428155.1 Clostridiales bacterium
ACGCATTGCAATTTATGGCGATTACTCTCGCTATACCAGCAAGCCTCTCAGAGATTTTATCTATGAGAGCAATAAGGGGAAGAGTGTGTTTTTTGTTGCTACCAAGGAAGAAGCAATCGAAATGCTGACAAAGTAAATTCCAATTTGTCGGGATGAGGGCATAGCCTTTTATCTCGCAATAAAATCGACTAAGACTAGCAGCTTAAGGAAATTTTTATAACAAATGAAAAAAGACCGGGTTAACGAATAATCGTACCCGGTCAATTTTGTTGTTGGTTCCCCTATGTAAAAAAATCTGTGGTTTATGTTTGGTTTAAGCCCTGTTTTTAGTGTAGGTTAAGATGCTCAAATGCCTGAATTTATTGGCTTTGCGGATTTCGCAAAATTGGCTGAAATAGAACCACCTCTTCCCACCATAGAGGAGTTACCGAGTTCGGTAACTCCTTTGTTTTGCCCTAAAACCCTTGTGACCCAAGCGATTTTCCTTTTGACCAATAAATCAATAAAACTTTATAACCCTTTTATATCCATGTCTTAAAATTGTTATGAAAAAGCAATGGATATGATGCGATTTGATATAATGAAGTCGTTAGTTAGGAAAATTTTGATCTATCTTGGTTAACAAGGTAAGCATATATGGAAATAAGAGCAATACAAGGTGATATAACTAAGCAGACGGATGTTGAGGCAATAGTAAATGCCGCTAATGAATCGCTTCTCGGTGGTGGAGGCGTTGATGGTGCCATACACTATGCAGCAGGACCGGAACTCCTTAAAGAATGCAGAACGCTTGGTGGTTGCAAGATTGGAGAAGCCAAGATAACCGGCGCTTATAACCTTCCCTGCAAATATATTATTCATACTGTCGGTCCGAGATGGCATGGCGGCAATAACAGAGAGAGCGAACTTCTAACTCTCTGCTATAAAAGCTGCCTTGAAGTTGCTATGCAGCACGGAATACGAACGATAGCATTTCCATCACTTTCTACCGGTGCGTTTGGTTATCCGGTCGAACAGGCTAATCTGGTAGCTGTCGGTGCTGTTTACGGTTTTGTCGAAGAATATCCGGATCAATTCGATCTGATCGAATGGGTATGCTTTGATAAGAACACATTGAAGTATTACAGCAATCAGATTGAACTCCATAAATCCGGTTTTTACGAAGAAATAGATCCGGTATCCAAAGAACCTGAGTTGATTGCTCTATTATCTGAACATAATCCGGAAGTGCACAGGAGTACTGATGACGGATATTCAATTATCATTAAAGACGGCGATGAAGAGCACATGTATGTTGATTATAATGATGGTAAATTCACTTTAGGTTTAGGCTGCTGGCATAATCATTACAATTTATATCGCAAGGATTATGAAAACCTTCTGAAGGATATAGAAAATATCCTTAACAATTCGTTTGTTGCCGTCACAATCAGATGCAATGGAGAATGGTTTGGTTCGTGGAAAATGTCGGTTTCCGAATGCAGCAAGAAAGAATTGATCATAGAAGCTCGCAAAATGATGCGTAAGGAACTTATTGAAAAGGCCAAGAAATACGGATATCAGATTGAATGTGAGTTCCTTGATAAGTCTAAAGATTTAATATACACGATTGATCCAGAGATTTAATATATTCTTAACAGGTACATAAAGAATGGCTTTTTTCTAGATTTTGGATATCGCAATTTTGAAATCTGTTTAGTGATAAGGATATAAATGGAATTACCAAGCAATGGATACTTTAGAGATTAAACAATTGAAGACTCCTTCTGGTTTTCCCAACACTGTATTCTGCATTAATGGAAAACCGATTTATGAGTATCTTAGTGAATGGCTTGCAGGGGCACCCGACTCATTGCAGTTTATTCTACCGGCTGACGATTTAGCAATTTGTTGGAAAAACGTTTTTGACTTCGAGCCTGATGCCAAGTTCATGAAATACATCTTAGAGCAAAAGCAGGCTATTACGCCTATATTGAGTTGTCCTGATGATATGAATTTTTCTTGTTTAGTACTTGTGGCAGATGTCATAAGACAGAATAATGTAGTGTTATGGAGACGAATCGGTAAGATTGATCATTCAAAAGAAGACGAAAAGGCTGAAGCGCTATCAGGCTTGGCACAATATGAAAAGTACACCGATGAAGACTGGGATCGTTTCGGAGAAGGTATTATAAATTATAAGATCGGCAGCGATGAATGGAATAAATGGCTATGGGGTAAGCATTGGTATGAAGAATCCTATAGACGGCGAATGAACTATAGATATCCTTTTTATCAGAATCCTGATAACACTATCTGGTTCGCTGATTGCCGTTTTTCTTTTGACGCAAAGGATTATGATATGCTTGTCGAAAGATGTCTTCGTGATTTTGAGTGAAGTGTGATTGATGACAATAAAGAATATTTTTTCGCAATTATCTGTACTATGCATATTGAATTTGAACAGTTGAATAAAGAGTGGAATGCAGAGCCTAACGCACCGGAAGTAAGTATTTCAGTATCCGGGAATAATGTTGAGGTGACATTTTTCCTTAATGCTTTTCAGTTCGAAAATTTCAATGAGCAGGATACTGCAAAATTGGTTTTCCACGATTGTCTGCAATATCGTTATGGAAGCCCAAATGATGAAGGATTCTATATCTTTAACCAATCCAGATTTAAGAAGCTGGGGATTAAATGGGGAGAATTCTATTTAGTCCATAATTCAGATTGGGAAGATGTATTTCCGGATTGTGTGCATGTTAGTGATCAGCAACATGACGGATTGAAGCACTATCTTTTCTACTTTAGGGACGGCACTTTCGAGTGTATTGCAAGAGACTACGATTTGTTTTTTGAGCGAGTTTGATTATATATTTGTCGCAAAATCGCCGACAAATCATAGTATATAATTGAATCTGACAGAGCATCCGCTTTGTTAGAAAAAATTTAATATTATCGAACAGTGAGTATCGCTTATGTATGTTCAAGCTGTAAGTAACATCAACAGATTCTTCTTTCCTTCAATGGTTTATGCTCAGATAAATCTTGGCGGACCCGCGAGTTTTATTGTCTATAACAAATGGCAGAATACTTTCGAACTCGTAGATTACATGGACAGATCAGGTTCTCATCACGGAAACGTCCAGGTCCACATCATCCAGCCTGACACAGACGGGTTTGAAATATATGACAAAGCTAAGCTTCTGAAGTTCAAGGCATACTGCAAGGAAAACGATATAGAATATCCTGACATGAAATTTGTTTCCGGATATCCTGACGTGTGCGAAAATTATGCCTTTATATTTGACTTGATTGCCAACAGGTCCGTTCCCGTAGATCGCTATGAAATAACAATGAGAGATCTTCCGGACATAAATGAATGGCACTATATCCAGACTCCTGAACAGGCAGAGGAATTTATGAAGTTGTTCGTCGGATTCCATGATTCCAATCTGGTTAAGATCACCTACGAAGAAAGCGTCAGCGGCAGTAAAAAAGCAAACGCGATCTTCGATAATTCAGGATGGTTTGGAGTTGCAGAACTCTGTTTCGAAGGAGTTCAGTACCTGAGGATCGTACCTCCCGAAGAAATCATGTTCAGTGATATCCTGTCTGCTACACTTCAGGTAGATGAAAATGGAGTATTCTGGGCAGACTGTTATTTGGAGACACCGGATATGTCTTACGACGGAAGCATTATCCGTGCACTGTCTTTAAAATGGAGAAAATTGGAAGAGGAAAAATAACAGAATACTATAATGGATGTAATCTATGTTAGATAATATTAAAACTCTATGCTTACTGTTGACAAGTATACTTGGCAATGCTACAATTCATCTTGCCAAGTGTACTTGTCAAAGTAAATGTAATTCAGGAGGAATAGATAATGGATAAAGATGAAATTTTGATGAAGAGCCGTATGGAGAATAAGGGCCGTGATATGCCTAAGATCGAGGAGAATAAGAATTCGGCAAGATTTGCGGTAATATGCGGTTTTTTCTTTATGCTTGTCATTGGTATTTTGAGCCTCATTGCACACAGCAATATGATCTACGGTGTTGTGACTACAGAGTTCTGCATTGTATTTGCAATGAACCTATACAATGCCGTCAAAAAGAAGGAACGCAAATATATCATAATGACGGTCACGACTTTTATAGCATTTGTGGCACTATCGTATTTCACGGTCTGTGAGATTTTTGAGATCTGACCATGAGGTAAGAGCAATGGATGATTCACTGGTATTAAAGAACAGACTAAAGGAATACCGCAAAGAGTTGGGCCTGTCACAGGATGAACTGGCCAAAATGGTCGGCGTGTCAAGAAACACCATCAGTTCAATTGAGACGGGACAGTTCTGTCCTACAGCTAAGCTTGCTTTAGTAATCTGCATAGCACTCGACAAAAAATTCGAAGATATATTCTATTTTTGATAGAAAGTTCAGCATTAAAACGGCTAGACTGTGTGTATGGATAAGCTTTATATTACGCACTATTATTACCCGGGAACAGATCCGTGGAAAAACATAATGCTCCTTCCGGAGGAGCAAGCTTTTCGCAAGGCGGAAGAACTTGCAAACGAACATCCGGATACTACCAGCTTCGGCCGTTTTGCTGACTTTGTGAACTATTATCCGGCGCGTAAGAAAGCTGATGCGTTTGTGCGTGAGAAGTTTATAGAGTTAGGCGGGAATCCTAAGCTTCCTCATCCTTATTCGTTTACTCTTCTGGAATGTGAATATCTCAGAGAATGGTTTGACAGCAGTGATAAGATCACTCTTGATCTGGATGATATTCCCGACGATCAGGTCAGCTTCACACTTGGAGACAGTTGTGCTCTGATGGTGAATGGAAAGGAACCGGTCGTTCTGACAAAGAAACTTCTATTTGAACGTATCGAGGCGTGTGGTGGCTCAGTTGACATTTTTCTCAAAGAATCACTCGACGGGTGTGCTTATGTGGAAGTTCAATTGTGGGATAAACTAAACATATGATTCCATGTTTAGATTTTGGCAAATCATGAAAGAACAGGTAAAATATAACTTGTTTAAGTAATCTTTGCGTCGGTCTCATGACCGGCCTGTGTTATGAGGGTAGATTATGTATTGCGAATCATGCGGAACTTTTATTCCTGACGGTCAGGCTTACTGCACCAACTGCGGAGCGCAGGCTCCGATCATTCTGGCTGAACCCGTACAACTTCCCGGTTCCCGGACTGTCAATCAGCCGGTAAGCCAGCCCGTAGGTCAGCCGGCGTATCAATCGGTTGAGGTCGATCGCTACGGAACAAGAAACGTATCTGTGGAAGTGCCGGTGCAGAGCGTGACTAATTACATGGCAAGGGCAGGTCTTATCTGCGGAATCGTAGCCATGATTACAACGTATATTCCTTATACAAATATCATACCGGCTGTTCTCGGAGTTGTATTCTCGCTCAAAGGCTTAAAACAAACCGAAGAACGCGGAGGAAAACCCAACTGCATAATAGGCCTAGCGCTTTCCTGCGCCGCTGCAACGCTTTGGCTGTTTAGTATTATCCTGGGCTTATACAGGCTTGCGACAGGAAACTACGGTTAAGCTGAAGTTTGTCTTCTAATACGGCAGTTCAACTGTATATTCAGATTTAATTGGCAAACCTGTAAAACCAGAAGATCGGTGAATCAGGGAAGAAGTACATATAACCGAAATACGCAGCAAGTATAAGAATGCCCGCTGCAACCAGCAGCAATATCATTTTGAGTAAGTATGTCGGTGCATCGAAATACGTCTGCCCGGTCTGGCCGTTGATAGCCACCTGGTAGGTCTTCCTGCCGTATCTGTATCTGGCGAGATAAACGGGTGCCAGGAGATATCTGTATTTGACATTATAGTAATTGGTGGAGAATCTGACTCTTACAGGTGTTCCGCCATGCATCTTCTCCTCGTGCTTTTCGATTGCTTTCTGAAGCGGGCGCGGCATCTCTGCTTTTGCACGTTTCCATCCGTCATTAAGGCCGATCGTGTATCTTTCAGCGGGATGTCCGGCAAGATATTCAGGCGAATATGGTACTGCTTGGGAGAAGTCGAACTTCTGGATCCTGGAAATATACGGATTTTTGATCTTTTTGGAAGCGAAGATAACGATATCATCAAAAGTATGACCGAACACGCCTTTGAAATATTTGCTGTAAGCACGGCCCTCGTTAGCTCCGGAGTAAACAATCTCGGCAATGTATGATGTGATCGTGTAGGCATCAAATGTTATGAACGGAAGATAGATGCCTACGGTGTTCTCCAGCTTGCAGTTCAAGAGCTTTTTTGAGATACAGTGCTTCTTTTTCATGAAATTGATAAAGATCTCCTGGGTCTTTTCCTGTGAGACCGAGAAAGGAATAACCGAGCCGGGTGCCATTATCTGTTCATTCTCTGCAGCAGGCGTTACGCTTGTTGAACCGCAGAAAGGGCAGGCTCCGGTAACCTGTTCGGCATCATATAGAGTCTGACCGCCGCAGTTGGAGCATATGATCAGCTTCTTGACGTGGCCCCAGTTAACACTGGCACGCTGCATTGCCGAATTGAAGTCGAATTCATCTGAAGTTGACGCTTCTTCAGGCTGCGGAAGCTTAGTGGATAATCCGCAGAAAGGACAGGAAAGCGTCATGGTGGAAGGATCGAAGGTGATCCCGATAGTTCCGCCGCATCCCGGACAATGCACATCCGAGCTCGTAGTATTGATCCCGCCGATTACCAAATTATTCTCTGCCATTTTTGTACCCTTATTCAAAACCCGATATGTGTACAGCATTTGAAAGGCGCTGTATAGCTTTTGTCCCTGTAAAAGGGTTATCTTCTGATAGAATATCATTAAATTTGAATGCAAACTACAGTCTTGCAAGTTTTGTTGACATTATGTGATAACAATATAAAATGAAAACTGTTTTCAAATTGGATAGCCGGAGGCTCTTAATGGGACGAACAAAGAGTGGTTCATATAATACAAAGCAATCCTGCGAGATCCTGAATTTCCTAAAGGAGAATCAGGGTTCCCATTACACGAGCCAGGAGATTTCCGATCATTTCAGGGCACAGGGGATAAATATTGGCCAGGCAACGATCTACAGACGTCTTGACCGCCTGACAACAGAAGGGCTCGTAAATAAGTATATAATCGATGAGAAGTCGCCTGCATGCTACGAATATATCGGTACAGATCATTGCAAGAGCGGCAACTGCTATCACATGAAGTGCGAGATCTGCGGCAGGCTCATACATTTAAGCTGTGACGAGATTAATGCCTTTTTCGAGCATGTATCGGAAGAACACGGATTCGTGCTCGACCCTAAGCGCACTGTTTTCTACGGAATCTGTAACGAGTGTAATTCAGAAAGATCCTGATGATCAGAGCATATTTGCGCGTTTGGTGACTTCGTCTCTTCTGCGCTTGATTATGCGTGCGCGGAAGATCAGGAGCACGATGACGAGCAGCAGGATAAGCCCTGATAAGACAGCGAAAGTGACAAGAAGACTCCTTACACTGGTAAGGTTGGTTTTTTTCTCGGGATTTACTTCGACCACACCGGCCTTTTTCTCGATCTCTATTACCAGTGTGCCTATCAGATAAGTCTTATCCGAATATACTTTACACAAAGGTATCTCCAGAGTCTGCTGTTCTTTGGAAGTATCGATCATGGCCTGAGACAGGTCGATCCTGTTGGTGCTTCCGAGCTGAGCTCTGGTGGAAGTCGTTGTGATGTAGTTATTTAGAACGAGCCTCTGGTTAGATAAGTAAAGATTGGTATCAGACAGAAGGTCTTTAATCTGCATAGTTGCCTCGTCTATAAGAGGCATAAATTCGTTCTCGGTGATCTCGACGGTCGTAAATGTCGAGTATCCGTACTCGAAAAGCTTGATAAGGTCGGAATATCTGACATTGGCATCTGTAGCGTTAAATACGCACCCTACGAGAGTCCTGTTATTCTTCTTGGCTGCGGCGCAGAGGGTGTGACCGGCTGTGTTGGTAAAGCCGGTCTTGCCGCCGATATAGTATTCGTAGTTGAATTCGGTCGTGCTTACGAACCTGTTGCCGTTGGTGATATCTCTCTCGCTGCTGTACTTGTTTGTCGCATTGATCGTGTAGTTGAGAGTCTTGGAGATCTCCGAGTAATTGGTTTTGGTTACGGCTTCGTTAAGGATAAGAGCCATATCGTACGGGGTTGTGACATTGTCCGGTGTGGAAAGACCGAAGGCCGAGGAAAAATGCGTATTTGTGCATCCTATCTCCGAAGCTTTGGCATTCATCATCTGACAGAAGTCTGCCTCCGTACCGCCCATGAACATGCCGAGAGCAAGACTTGCGTCATTGGCTGATTTGAGGACTGAGGCATAGACAAGGTCTTTGACCGAGATCTCTTCGCCTTCCTGAAGGCCGAGCTTAACGTAGTCCTTGGTAATATTATCCATAGCTTCAGCCATATCGTGTGAGATCGTAACTATATCCGTAAGTTCAAGGCGCTCCAATGCCAGGAGCACTGTCATTACCTTGGTCATTGAGGCAGGCTCTTTCTGGACGTCGTAGTCCTTGCCTAAAAGAATAGCACCGCTGTTGGCATCGTAGAGAACATAGGAGGCAGCGGAGATCGAGGGACAGTCAGGATGCTCTTCGTTAAGAAGATCTGTCTTCAGTTCGGAAGCTGTAACTATACCATCATTAGGATCGTCCGGTATCTCATCGGCGGAAACGCCGGCTCCTGCAAAAGACCAAAAGGATGTTGCCGTAAGGATCAGTGCCGTTATAGCTGCAGATAACTTTTTACCAAATACTGTCATAAAATCTCCATTTAAAAAATTGACCAATACATTTTAAATCTTTTTGCTTCAAAAACAAAATTGCCGCCTATCCAATATTTATTAAATTATTAAAGCAATTACTGTATAATTAGCGGGTAAATAGAAAGAGGCTATAAATGGCGATAATTAAGACTACAGTAAATGACAAACTTGAATTTGACGCTGCCATAACAGAGCTTAAGGAGTATTTCTCTTCTCTCGGCGCTCGAAAAGGCAGACAATTAACCTATAACGTCCTGACTTATGGCTGCCAGCTCAATGAGTCGGATTCCGAGAAGCTCTCGGGAATGCTCGCTTCAATGGGACTTGCGGCATCTCCGGGCGGAGAGCTGGATGATGCGGATGTCATTGTTTTCAATACATGTTCTATCAGAGAGAATGCAGACAGGCATTTGTTCGGCAATCTTGGTGTATTTAAGACATTGAAGAAAAATGACCGTGATGTCGTGATTGCCGTCGGAGGCTGCATGATGAAGGTTCCGGAGAATGTCGAGAGGATCAAAAAATCCTACCCGTACGTTGATCTCGTTTTCGATCCGCAGCAATTACACAGATTCCCGGTACTCATGAGGGATGCGATACGTAAGGATAAGCAGCTCGTAAACATCTCGGCAGATGACTATATTGCCGAAGATACATTTTTCCCGATCGACAGAAAGAGAAAATTCAGGGCGCTCGTGCCGATCATGTACGGCTGTAATAACTTCTGCACATACTGCATTGTTCCTTACGCCAGAGGAAGGGAGAGATCCAGAGACTTTAATGAGATAGTCAATGAACTGGCTGATCTCGCGTCCAAGGGCTATAAAGAAATTATGCTCCTTGGACAGAACGTTAATTCCTATAATGGAGAGGGCGGACAGACTTTTGCTGACATATTAAGAGCTGCTTCAGATTTCAAGGAGTTCTCAAGGGTCAGATTCATGTCTTCGCACCCGAAGGATCTGTCAGATGAAGTAATCGACATCATGGCCACAAGACCCAATGTCGAGAAGCACCTGCACCTTGCTATGCAGTCCGGCTCCAATACGGTCCTCAAGGCAATGAACAGACCTTATACTATCGAGAGATTCCAGGAAATCGCAGAGAAATTCAGAGACAAGGTAGATGGCGGATCTCTTACGACCGATATTATCGTTGGTTTTCCCGGCGAGACTGATGAAGACTTCGAAGAGACTTTGGTTGCCGTAGATAAGGCCGGGTTCGATGCCGCATTCACTTTCCAGTATTCGGCAAGACCGGGCACTAAGGCTGCGGCTTATAAGAACCAGATTCCCCAGGATGTTGTCACTGAGCGCTTTGGAAGACTTACTGAACTTACCAACCGCTATGCTGAAGAGTCCAATAAGAAGCTTGTCGGAAAGACCATGGAAGTGCTTATCGAAGGCATCAGCAAGGCCGGCGATATGACTTTCTCCGGAAGGACGATTACCAATCATCTTGTTAACTTCACTATTCCTGAAGAACTCGGTATTGAAGTCGGCCCTGATTATCTTGAGGGCAGGCTCTGTGAGGTCAGGATAGACCGTGCAAGACCTTATTCTGTTGACGGTATCCTCGTCAGCCTGAAGGGAGAATAAGCGTGACAGACAATAACGGTTTTGACGAGAATAACGTAAAGGCTGCGGGACAGTTCCCGATGAGACTTACGGATTTAAAGCCCGAAGAGCTTTCGCCGATGATGCAGCATTATGCCGAGATGAAGGCGAAGTGTATGGATTCGTTCCTTTTATATAGGCTCGGCGACTTCTATGAGATGTTTTTCGATGACGCCGTAGAGGCAGCCAGGATCTTAGAGCTCGCTCTTACAAGAAGAGACTGCGGTTCAGGTTACAGAGCGCCTATGTGCGGCATACCTTTCCATGCATATTCGACTTATGCCAACAGGCTTGTTCAGGCAGGATATAAGGTTGCTATCTGCGAGCAGCTCGAAGATCCTTCTGTTGCCACGGGGCTTGTAAAGCGCGGAATAATCAAGATTCTGACGCCGGGTACGATCACGGAGTCAGGCGGACTTGAAGACCGCAGGAACAACTTCCTCATGAGTATATACTGCGTAGGTTCCCAGTTTGGCGTGGCCTGCGCCGATATTTCCACAGGTGATTTCGAAGCTACCCAGCTGACTCTTACTGATAACGGGGAGCACCTGATAAATCTTATCGGTAAGTATTCTCCGTCGGAGATCATCTACAATTCGAATTTTGAGTCCACGCCTGAACTTCAGGCAATAAAGAGCGGTACTGATATTGCTCTTACAAGAAGGAATGACCGCGATTTTTCAGAGAGCCTGTTCAGGAACAGCGGTGCGGCTGTTCAGGATGCAAAGCTCTTCACGAACCCTGAGATGATGTACTGCGCATGTTCTGCGCTTATCCTTTATGCTGAAGAGACTCAGACAGACAAGGTATCTTATCTTGATGTCGTAAGGTGCTACAAGATCTCCGATACGATGGAACTTGATGTTTCCACCCGTACGGGATTAGAACTTACATCTACTATCAGGACAAAGCAGAAGAAGGGCTCTCTTCTCTGGGCTATCGACAGAACCAAGACATCCATGGGCGCAAGGCTTTTGCGTAAATGGGTCGAAGAACCGCTCATCTCGGTTAAGGCTATCAACAGAAGGCTTGATGCCGTTGAAGAGGCAAAAGAGAAGTTCATGGCCCGTCAGCAGATAATCGAAGGACTTTCTGGACTCTACGATATCGAGCGCCTTGCCGGCAAGGTGTCACTCGGAACCTGCAATGCAAGAGATCTTTTGTCACTTCGTAATTCCCTGCGCAAGATCCCGTTCGTAAGAGAGGGGCTTGAAGAGTTTTCGAAGGGAATGTTCAAAGAGATCAAAGTTTCCATGGATCCTCTTAGTGATATTGCTGATCTGCTCGAGAAGGCTATCAACGAGGATGCGCCTGTTACTGTTAAGGACGGCGACATCATAAAACGCGGATATAATGCCGAATGTGATGAGCTTTATGATCTGGCTAAAAATGCCAAGGAATATATTCTCCAGCTTGAGAACAACGAGCGTGAGAGAACCGGAATCAAGACCTTGAAGATCGGATATAACAAGGTGTTCGGATATTTTATCGATATCCCGAGATCTCAGTCTGACAAAGTCCCTGAAGAGTATGTGAGGAAACAGACTCTGGTCAATAACGAGAGGTATATCACACCTCAGATCAAGGAACTTGAGGATAAGATAGTCAGCGCTTCGTCACGCCGTATAGCTTTGGAATATGAGCTGTTTACCGAGGTGCGTGAGAAGGTATCGGCAGTATCGGATAAGCTTTTCGAGACTGCAAGGGCAATTGCTCAGACTGACGTTGTCACTTCTCTGGCAGAGCTTGCCGAAGTCGAGAACTATGTCAAGCCTTCGATCGATGATTCCGAGACAATCGAGATCAGGGGCGGAAGGCATCCTGTTGTGGAACAGATGATGAGATCATCTCATGAGTCTTTTGTTCCAAACGATATTTCGATGGATGATGAGAAGCGTCTGATGGTCCTTACAGGTCCTAATATGGCCGGTAAATCAACTTTTATGAGACAGACAGCTCTTATCGTTCTTATGGCTCAGATCGGGTCTTTTGTTCCCGCTCAAAGCGCTAAGATCGGACTTGTCGATCACATCTTTACGAGGATCGGCGCATCTGATGATATCTCCACCGGGCAGTCGACTTTCATGGTCGAGATGAGAGAGGTGTCTTATATCCTTAAGAATGCTACAAGAAAGAGCCTTTTGCTCTTAGACGAAGTCGGAAGAGGTACAAGTACATATGACGGTCTTTCTATCGCATGGGCTGTGATCGAATATATTATCGATCCGAATATCCTTTATGCGAGAACGATCTTTGCAACGCACTATCATGAGCTTAACCAGCTTGAACGTCTTAACAGAGGCGTATACAACAATCATGTTGAAGTTAAGGAAGAAGGCGACAGTGTAACTTTCCTTCACAAGATATCGGACGGAGGAACATCCGACAGCTACGGTATCGAAGTTGCAAGGCTTGCAGGACTTCCATCTGATGTCTTGAAGAGATCCAATGCTATCCTTTCAGAACTGGAGCGGATCGGCAAGTTCAAGGTAAAGGGCAACCGCGAGACATTGGGGAATGACGAGGAACTGTCCAAAGATGTTATGCCCGGACAGGAATCCTTCTTTAATCCTGACAATGTCGTTTACAGGAAAGAAGACAAGATCCGCCAGACTTTAAGGGAGCTTGATCCGACAAGGCTTACACCTATCGAGGCAATGAACATACTTTACGAATTGAAGCAGAAGTGCTCGGAGGAAGACATTGGGCAGAATTAATATCTTAGATACAAAGACCGCCAACGCCATTAAGGCCGGTGAGGTCATTGAACGGCCGGTATCTGTCGTTAAGGAACTTATAGATAACGCAATAGACAGCGGCGCTTCGAGGATCACCGTTGAGTTTGCCGGAGGCGGAATATCGCTTATCCGCGTAACTGATGACGGATGCGGAATGGACAGGGAGGATGCTGAGAAAGCGTTCCTTATCCATGCAACGTCAAAACTCCACAGTATAGAAGAGATCTATTCTCTTTCGACGATGGGATTCAGAGGGGAAGCACTTGCTTCTATAGCGGCATGTTCAGATGTAACTCTTACAACATGTCTTAAAGGTGATGCCGAAGGGACCAAAGTCGTATATGAGGACGGTTCTCTTAAGGGCGTTTACAGCAATGCTTCATGCACGGGAACGACTGTTGAGGTCAGGAATCTGTTCAAGAATCTTCCTGCCAGATATAAGTTCCTTAAGAAGGATTCCACTGAAGGAATGTATATAACAGGCCTTATCGAGAAGCTTGCCGTAATAGCTCCCGAGATATCTATAAGGCTTATAAAGGACGGCACTACTCTCTTTACAACGCCGGGCAACGGTTCATCTCTGGATGCAGTTTATGCTGTATACGGTAAAGAGACAGCTAAAGCTCTTGTGCCGGTAAACTTCAAATACGAAGGCGGAAGAATTGAAGGCTATACCGGTCTTACATCTTTTGTTAGAGGCAACAGGGGACTTCAGGTGGTTTTCGTAAACGGAAGACTGATCCACAGCAAGACGGTATCTGCTGCAATCGATGAAGCATATAAGAATGCGGTAATGAAGAATAAGTTCCCGGTCTGCTTCCTCATGATCTACTGCGAGCCCGGTACGGTTGACGTCAATGTTCATCCGCAGAAATCAGAAGTTAAGTTCAGCAATGACGGTGATATATTCAGACTTGTATTTCACGGTATAAAAGACGCTCTGGCTAAGAACGGTGAAGCAGGACTTACATTTAACGGAATAGCCGAGAAGGTCGAAGAAGAGGCAAATGCCGGAACTCAGTTAAGGTACGATTTCTCAACAACTTCTGTTCCTTCCAAAGCTTCTTCAAAGCCGTCATCAGCACCTGCTGCATCTCATAAGCTTGGACAACAGGGCGATCCGGTACAGGCGAATAAACTATTGAAGATTCTGTCTGAATTCAAGCCCGATATCGAAGCTTTGAAAGAACCTTCAGATGAGGCTCCCGTTACAGCTAACGAAGCAGCTGATACTGTGCCTTTTGAAGAACCTGCTCCTATACCGGCACCGGCGATCATTGAAGATGTTCAGGAGAACAGGACTTTAACCGATATTGAAAGACTTGCATCAGCTGATTTTGTAGGAATAATCTTCTCGACATATATTATCCTTCAAAATGAGGATGTCTGCTTCATAGTCGACCAGCACGCTGCTCACGAGAGAGTGCTCTATGAAGAGTTCATGGTTAAGAAAAAGCCCGGAACTGCGCCTGCCGTTGAACAGGTCTTAACTCCACAGATTCTCACGCTTTCATGGGAAGACTACAGCTTCGTAGAAGACAATATTGAACGTTTTAAGGATAACGGGTTTGAATTAGAACTCTTAGGTGACAGGCAGATAGCAGTAAGAACTGTTCCTCTTGGGAAAGCAGGCAAACAGTCTGAAGTATTCAGTGCTATTCTTACTGACCTTAAGCGTGACGTCCCGTCAAAATCAGAGATATGGTATCAGCTTATCCAGACGACAGCCTGCAAGGCTGCTGTCAGAGCCGGAGACAGGCTTACGCAGCAGGAAGCAATGAGGCTTATCCAGGAGCTCTCAAAGCTTGAAGATCCTTATCACTGTGCCCACGGAAGGCCGACATTCTTTACTGTTTCAAAGAAAGATTACGAGAAGAATTTTAAGAGAATAGTCTGATGAATACGTCTTTTAAGATTTTCGAAAAGTATTCATATATACCCGTAATCGCCGGACCTACAGCGAGCGGCAAGAGTGCTTTGGCACTTGAGATATGCAGAAAAGCAGGCGGCGAGCTCGTTTGCGCTGATTCCATGCAGATATATAAGGGGCTTGATGTAGGTACAGCAAAGGATACAAAAGAAGATATCGGTGATATTCCTCATTATATGACTGATATTGTTGAGCCCGGCATGAATTTTTCTGTATACGATTATGTAAGTACAGCTCTGCCAATAATTCAGGACATCCTTGAAAGAGGAAGGCTTCCTGTGGTCTGCGGCGGTACGGGTCAGTATATTTCATCGCTGCTTTATGGACTTGATTACGGCACGGGAGATGAAGAAGCAGAGCAAAAGGCTACTGAAGAGCTTACTTCTGAGTATGAGCAAAACGGCATAGAACCGTTATTTGAAAGATTGAAGGAAATTGATCCTGAAGCAGCAGAAAAGATCGAGCCCCAGAACACAAGAAGGGTTATAAGAGCTCTTGCAGTATATAAAGCATTAGGTATTACTTTTACTGAAAAGAATAAAAGATCCAAAGATAAAGGACCAGAGTATCCTTTTAAAGTCTTTATGATCGACTGGGACAGGGAAGTACTGTACGACAGGATCAACAGAAGAGTCGGTATCATGGTGTCAAACGGTCTCGTAGAAGAGGCTAAGATGCTTAGAGAACTTAACATAAGCAGGACTTCTACATGCTGGCAGGCGATAGGTTATAAGGAGATGCTCAAATATCTTGACGGTGAGGAGTCTTTGGAAGAGGCCGCTGACAGGATAAGAATCGGAACCAGGCACTATGCCAAACGGCAGTTGACGTGGCTTAGGAGTATGGGCGGCGATGTGACGAGGATACCGCCGGATGATCCTGAGATCAATGCTCAGAAGGTTTTAGAATTCTGTAAATAATAAAATGAAATCTCTGGTTGTTGATGATTGCGCTTAGAGAGATTGCCGAAAAATACGATAAAAAATTATACATTCAAGAAAAGAAATTCAACAAAAGATATTCAGTATTAGTGCTATAATAACTTTCATGTTTGTCTGATATGGTTGGGGATAGTTTTTGTTCTAATGGATGTGTTGAACTGTTGAACATATTTGGAATATAAGCTTTTTTCAGCTTAAATCATTAGACACGGGTAGGATAATAGGAAAGGACAATTTAATAATCATGGGGAAGCAGGTCAATTTGTTTGTTCCCGGACGTCTGTGCATTTTCGGTGAACATTCTGATTGGGCAGGGATGTATAGGATCTTTAATTCCGGGATAACTAAGGGTTCTGCAATTGTAACAGGTATTGAACAGGGCATTTATGCCTGTGCTGAGAGATCTGAGAAATTCATTATGTGCTGTTCATCTGAAATGCCCGAAAACGAGTATTGGGAATGTGAGATGGATACTTTCGAACTTCTTTCTGAAGCTCACAAAGGCGGGTATTTTTCTTATGTTGCCGGAGTTGCATCATATATAAAAGATAAATATAACGTTGGCGGCGTAAAGATAACGATCTCGCGAAGAAATCTGCCGCTCAAAAGCGGGTTATCGTCTTCTGCAGCTATATGTGTATTGGTTGCCAGGGCGTTTAATCAACTCTACAACTTAAAAATGAATACCAAGGGCGAGATGGAGGCTGCTCTGCGTGGCGAACAGCGTACGCCTTCACGCTGTGGAAGACTAGATCAGGCCTGTGCTTATGGTGTCAAACCTGTTCTTATGGATTTCGACGGTGTTGAAGTCGACTCAAGAGAATTACATGTTGGCACTACATTTCATTGGGTTATTGCTAATCTTATGTCTTCAAAAGATACGATAAAGATTTTGACGGATCTAAGTAAGGCATATCCATTTGCAAGTAATGACATAGAACGTAAGATTCAGGAAGCTCTAGGGAAAGATAATCTCAGTATTATATCCAGAGCCGTAAAGTATTTGGAAGAAGGGAAACCCGGTGAACTGGGTCTGCTAATGAATGAAGCTCAGAATACTTTTGATGAAAAGATCGCTCCTGCAAGTTCAGAATTAGCGGCCCCTGTACTTCATTCCGTTTTGCATGATCCAAATATCGAGCCGTATATTTATGGTGCAAAGGGTGTAGGTTCACAGGGAGACGGAACGGTTCAATTCCTTGCAAAAGGAGAACATGAGGCTAAGAAGTTACAGGATTACTTGCTGAAAGAACGCGGAATGCCTTCATTTACATTTACACTGAAGCCCGGTCAATCGATAAAGAAAGCAATTATACCATTGGCCGGATTTGGAACTCGTGTTTTTCCTGCGACAAAGACTGTTCGCAAATGCTTTCTTCCGTTGCTGGACGAGGATGGAGTATTGAAGCCTGCACTTTTGATTTTGCTTGAGAACCTGATTGAAGCGGGCATTGAAGATATCTGTTTGATTATTGGCGAGGATGAACAGGCTGAGTTTGACCGTTTCTTTGATCCATTACCTGAAGAATACAGAGAAAAACTGCCGGAAGATAAGTTTAAGAGTGAAGAACAAATTGAGAGAATTCGTCAGAAGATAACTTTTGTTTATCAGAAAGAACGGAAAGGGTTTGGACATGCTGTTTGGCTGGCCAGACAGTTTGCAAATGATGAGCCTGTATTACTTCTTCTGGGTGATTTTGTCTACCGTTCCAATTCCGGTATAAGCTGCTGTAAACAGATTATGGAAGCGTACAAGGATTGTGGACGTACATTGGTCAGTATTATCGATGTCCCGATAAGTAAAGTTCCGCATTATGGAATCCTTCATGGTGTTTGGGAAGACGAATCCGAGTCGTTAATGAAGGTGGACAGAATGGTCGAGAAACCAACAGATGATTATGCTAAAGAGTTTCTTGGTGTAAGTGATAAGCAAGGTGATATTAAGTACTATGCGACATTCGGACAGTATGTTTTAACGTCAGAAGTGTTTAATGAGCTTGATCATCAGATAAAGAAGAAAGAGGAGCATGATGATGGACATGAGTTCGGATTGACTTCAGCATTAGATGCTGTTCGCGATAAATATGGAATGTATGCCTTTCTCCCGGACGGCAAGTCTTACGATATCGGCCTTCCCGATGCATATCGACAAACTATGTGGGAGTTTTACACCGGACATTTTATACGAAAAGCTTAGTTGTTTGTCTTATTATAATATTTATGCTTTTTCTTTAATTTTGAAGGAATATAAGTCACTTAGCAGATATGTGTTTTCGCATTGTGTGTAATACATTTTCCGTGAATAACAATTACCTTTTATTGACAAGAACAGGCAAAAAACGTACAATGCAACAATACGACAATAAACACGGGGGAGTGAAAGTTTAAGGGGTGTTTGTTGTTCCGAACGCGATTTGATTTGTTCGCGTATATTGCAAAGTAAGATCATTAAAGGATGGGGATAACCTACGATGATTTCTCAAATGTTTTGCTTGCCGTATGCCGGCGGCAGTGCAAGTATTTATAATGATTGGAAATATAAGTTTGGAAATGAACTTGATATTTATCCAATAGAATACGCCGGTCATGGTTCCAGATTCTGTGAGGAGTATTATTCCTGTTTAGAAGAGGCTGCTTCTGATGTCTGTGAACAGATAAGCAGACATCAAACCGGTGATTATGTTATCTATGGTCATAGCATGGGGTGTTTGATCGCTCTGGAAACTGCATTTCAGTTAACAGAGAAGAAGGCAAATCTTCCTAAGGCTGTTATTGTTGCAGCAACACGTCCGCCTCATTTGATGTATAAAGATAAACCGTTAGGTACTCTTTCTCGTGATGAGCTTATGAAAGAGATTGCTTCAATGGGCCAGATGGAGCCTGAAGTTCTTGAATATGAAGAATTGTATGAGATCGTAGCAGATGTTTTATATTCAGATATTCAGATGTTTACAAGATATAAGCGTGTTTATGGAAATGAACATATTGATATTCCTGTCTTAGCATTAACATCCGACGGGGATGATGAAGCTCCGTCAGATGATATGACGGAGTGGCAGAATTACACAAATTCTTCATTTAATATGCATTGCTTTACCGGAAATCATTTTTTTGCTTTTAATGATAATCCGGTTTTTTATTCATTCATAAAAGAGTATTTAGAAAAACTTTAATATAGAGGAGAATAATATGGAACAGGAAAAGATCAGTTGTGTCATTGAGAGATTTGAAGAAATCGCTAAAGACAGACCGGAAAGAACGGCATTAATATTTCAAGACAGAATAATTAATTATAAAGAGCTGGATGAAGCTTCAAATAAGATAGCCGCCCGTCTAAATGATCTCGGGATAAATGATTCTCTTATAGGAATTTGCTTTAACAGGAATCCTAATATTCTTGTAGCAATTTTAGCTGTCTGGAAGACAGGCAATGCTTATGTTCCTCTTGATCCTGACTATCCGATGCAGAGATTGGAATACATTGTTAAAGATGCTCATATTCCGGTTATTCTATTTGATAAGGAAACCGTTAATACAGTTGATAGTTTAGAAGTGCCAAAACTCATTAATCTTGATGAAAGTTTTGATTTGTCAGAGGGTTTCTCTGTTCAGCTTCCTGAAAGTAATGATTCTGCGTATGCAATATATACGTCAGGTTCGACAGGAAATCCCAAAGGTGTACTCATTTCACATGGTGCATTTGCAAATTTCATTAATTCTATGGTGCATTGTCCCGGTATTAGTGAGAATGACAAAGTGCTTTTCAATACCACGATAAGCTTTGATATTTCTACTTTAGAGATGTTTTTGCCTTTAGTTGTCGGAGCAACTATTGTTATGTCTCCATATGGTTCTATTGGCGGCGGCGGATTGCTGGCTTCTCTTATTGATGAGAATGGTGTTACCATTGCGCAGGGAACGCCTTCAATGTGGCAGATGCTTATTGATTCCGGCTGGAATGGAAGCAAAGACATTAAGATCCTTAGCGGAGGAGAAGCGATATCTTCAGAATTAGCAAAAGAATTGCTGGTCAGATGTGATTCTCTTTGGAACATGTATGGCCCTACAGAAACGACTGTATGGTCAATGGTTTCAAAAATTGAAAGCAGTGACGATATTAATCTTGGAGCCCCCGTAGATAATACAACAATATATATTCTCGATGAGAATATGAAATTAGTTAAACCCGGTGAAAGCGGTGAGTTGTTCATCGGCGGAGCAGGTCTGTCTAAGGGATATATTGGAAGAGATGATCTTACAGCAGAACGTTTTATTTCCGGAACAAGTGAGATAGACGAGAAGATATATAAGACCGGTGACATCGTCAGTTTGGGTTTGGATGGTAAGATCGTTTACCAGGGACGTGCTGATTTCCAGGTTAAGCTTCGTGGACATCGTATTGAATTGGGAGAAATCGAATCAGCTATTGCTGAATACCCGTCTATAAAGCACGCTGCTGTTGTTTTGCGTGAAAACAACAATGGTGACAAACAGCTGGTTGCCTTTTATACACTGAAAGATGATGAGGATAATGTTGATGATGCATTGATTAAGTCATCCATCGAAAACAAACTTCCTTCGTATATGATCCCTTATACATATATTTGCGTTGACAGTTTCCCTCTCACAGCTAACGGAAAGCTTGACCGTAAAGCTTTGATGACTATGGATGTTGAGATTGTTGCTAAAGTGAAGGAATTTATTGAACCAAGAAACGAATTTGAAGAAATAATAGCAGAGATTTGGTGTCAATTGTTGAACACAGACAAGGTAAGTGTTAATGATGATTTCCTGGAATTGGGCGGACACTCATTACTTGCCAACCGTCTTGTCATGAAGATCAATAAAGATTTTGGTACAACAATTAAACTTGTGGAAATTTTCTCCAGACCGATGACAGTTGAAGAAATGGCAATTTTGGTTGAAGAAAATATGCTATCAAATTTGTCAGAAGAAGAACTGGCTGAACTCATGAAAGATCAGGAATAAACCATCGGGAGAGATAAATGGCAAATATAATTTTAGTAACACATTGGACAGGTGGAGATGTTTATCCATTTATCCGATATGGAAGCTTATTGCATAGTGAAGGTCACAATGTAACCATCTTTACTCACTGCAAATATGAGCCGGATGCATTGAATTCCGGCTTAAAATTCGTTGCGGTTGATACACCTGAAGAGTATGAGCAGATCAGTCATGATTTGTATAATCTTTCAGATCCCTTCGGAAATAGAGATGAATATTTGAATTTCCATAAAACATATCACGGAAAAGAGCGGTTGCTGCGTGAAGTCGGACTTATTGAAAAAGAATGTTCTGCTGACACTATAATCATATCAAGATTCCGTTCCAGTGTTTCAGGACAGCTTGTAGCTGAAAAGAATCATCTTAGATATGCGTCACTGAATCTTGCACCAAATTTCTTTTCGCACATGGAATTGCATGATCAGTTATTCGGTTCTGATTTTCTTGAAGATATTAATGCTGCGAGAGTGGCATTAGATTTACCTAAAGTTAACAATTGGAAAGACTGGCTTTATTCCCCTAAAACAATATTGTGCGGTTGGCCTGAATGGTACGCTACATCTGATGAAACCTGGCCTGAAGGGGCTTATATGCTTGGCTTTTTTGAAGATAAAAAGCAACGTGAGGATAACCCGCCTTGTCTTTTACCGGATACACAAGCATTGATAGATAATGCTAAAGCAGAGGGTAAGAAGTGCATTATTATCACAGGCGGAAGCAGTCGTCTGATCAATAAAGAGTTTTATAATACTGCTATTGACGCTGTTGCTATGACCGGAGATGCAGGTTTTATTGTATCTCCGTTTGAAGATTTACTTCCTTCTCCTCTGCCGGAAAATATCTTTTGGACTCCCAATGCTCCGATGAGAGCAATGATGAAGGTTAGCGATCTGATAATCCATCACGGTGGAATCGGAACAATTAATGAAGCTGTAGATAATGCTTTGCCACAGGTTGTTTTGCCGCACATGGCTGACAGACCTGATAATGCAGATCGTCTGTTCAATATGGGAATTGCTTTAAAGTTCCCTCCAAAGTATTGGAATCCGCAGTTGATCTGTGATGAGATTAAAGGATTCTTAACTGATGATACCATTGCGCTGTGCGAGGAATACCAGTTGAAGAATGAAGCTGAATATAAAGCCAAAAAGTGGCTGAGTATTATTGATCAATTAAGCATCTATGAATTGCCAAAACAAGAGGATGATAATCGGGATAATCAACTTGTTGACGATTCGAAAAGTGATATTTCCAGAAAAAGGATGCTTGAACTTTTAAAAAGAAAACGGATGTTGTCCGCGAACGATAAATAATAGGATAGGAAAAATAATATGGGGAATGTTATAGTTGTTACTCATTGGCTGGATGGGGATGTTGTTCCATATATCAGGATAGCAAAAGAGCTTAAACGAAGAGGACACAATGTAAAGCTTATAACTCATTGCTATTTTGAAAACATGGCAAAAATGGCAGGTCTCGAATTCCAAGCCTGGGATACTCCTGAAGAATATGCTGAATTAGTTGATTTGATGGAAACGAATAAGTCTGATCATGCGTTCCAAAGCAAAAAATTCTCTTATTCATTAAATGAATTCAGGCAAAAAACAGAAAACTTAGATATAAGACTAAAAGAATACAAAATTGTAGATGAGTGCTGTCAAAGCCCTGATACGGTTTTTCTCTGTAAAAGCAGATCAAGTGTAGCTGCATATTTAGTTGCAGAAAAAAAGAAACTTCCTTTAGCAACAGTAATAGGTTATCCGTCTGAGGTAGCCAGCATGTTGTTATACGATGAACTGGAAGGAAAAAATGATATCGGAAGATTAAACGAATTAAGAAGAACACTGGATTTGGAGCCTGTTGATTCCTGGCTGCAATGGGAAAGCAGTGCGAAAATGACTATGGTTTTGTGGCCTGATTGGTATGATGATTCATATGTCCAATGGCCGACAAATATTGAAGCAGTCGGATTCCCTCTTGAACAGGGAAAGGAAGCATTTCATAGAGAAATCCCCGAGGATTTTTCTAATTGGCTGGAAAAGAATCCGAACCCTATATTGATTACCGGAGGAACCACAAAATTAATCGACAAGGAATTCTATACCAGTAGTATAGAGGCTTGCAGAATTCTTGGACAACCTACCATCCTTTTATGCAAGTATGAAGAATTTGTTCCTAAGGTTTTGCCTTCAAATGTAGTTTGGTACAAATACATACCATTAGATGAGATCATGCCCAAGATCAGTGTATTGATTCATCATGGCGGAATAGGAACTGTGACCGGCGGATTAGCTGCTGGTACACCCCAAATGATTTTGGCTAGTTATACTGACCGACCGTATAATGCAACGCTCATAAAGGAGTTGGGTGCAGGAGACTATTTATTGCCCGGCAACTGGCAACCTGAAAAGATAGCCGAGAAGATAACGGCTCTTCAAGATAAAAGTTTTGTCGAGAATTGTAAAAAATACATTCTGAAGATGAAAGAAAACCGCGGAATCACTGTTGCCGCAGATCGTGTGGAACAGATGATGAATAATGATGAGTATATATACTCAATCAATAGGGATTTCGGAAAACATGGAAAAGCAAATACAGTTATTTCTTGCTCATCTAAGGATATTGAATCTAAAGAAAAAGAACAAAGTGTTATCGACAAACGGAGAGCAATGCTCTTATTAAAACAAAAAATCCGCAAGAATTCGAATTAATGCCTTGTGTGGGTAATTAGATTATAAATGATCAGTAAATCAGGTTTTTCTGAAGTTTATTGCTTTGTATGGATATAGGTAAAGATAAATCGAATACATTCTATTTTGATCAATGCCAAGGAGTGGAAAAATGATTAACGATGACAAAAGACAACTTCTTTTAAAGAAACTCGCAAAAATAAAGCATGAGGGATTAACAGAAGATGTAAAATCCATAGCCCGATCAAACAAAACCCGATTTCCGCTTTCTATGGTTCAAAGAGGCATATGGTTTGATTGCCAGATGGATCCTGACAGTTACATTTATAATATTCCGTTTGCCTGCAAGATATTTGGCAAGCTGGATCAAGATGCCTTAAAAGAAGGAATTAGAAGGATCATTGCCAGACATGAAATATGGCGGACAATTATCCGAAGTGAATCCGGGGAAGTGTATCAACAGGTCCTTCCTGATGTAAACTTAGACTTCCGTTATTTTGATAAAAGAGGCGAAGCCTATGATGATTTTATGGTTGCCGAAGAAGGCAAACGAATTGTTGCAGAACCAATCGATCTGACCAACGGTCCTCTGGTAAGATTTGCACTTTTTCAAACTGAAGATGAGACGTTTTACTTTATCTTATCAGGACATCACGTAGTATACGACGGCAGTTCTGAAAACATCTTTTGCAGAGAACTGTCAGCCGAGTATCATGCTATCGTGAATAATCAGGATTCCGGTATAGAAGATCCTACGATCAGTTATGGCGATTTTGCGGAATATAATCTGTCAAAAGTAGAATCGGAATCAATCAAGTCTCAAATCGAATATTGGAAAGAGCAGCTTTCCGATGTTGAACCAACAGAGTTTCCGACGGACTTTGCACGCTCAGCCGTAAAAACAAACAATGGCGGAATGATCTATTTTGATATTCCCAAGAACATAGAAACACGGATCAGGGAATATGCAGCATTAAAACATGTTACCGTCAATGTTGTAATGTTTGCTGCACTGAATTGTCTTTTGTACCTGTATACGCGCAATGAGCATATTTCCATTGCAACTCCGGTTGCAAACAGGGATAATGAGCAGTTTGAAAACCTGTTAGGTTGTTTTGTAAATACGCTTATCGTGATGACTGAGATTAATCCATCAATGACATTTGATGAGGTTGTTGCCGCAACAAGAGACAGGATCTTCAGTGCATATGACAACAGTGATGTCCCTATAGAGATGCTTGTTGATGCAATTAATCCGCAAAGAGACTTAAGCAGAAGTCCGTTTTCTGAAGTCGCATTTAATTACAATCCAAGAAGTAGAATGGAACTTATATTGGATGGCTGTAAATGCGAGGCGTTCGGGCTTGGTGAATTTGTCGTATTAACAGATGTAAGATTCCAGATCCATGATGCCGATGATTCTCTTATCGGATTTATTGAGTACAACAGTTCTTTATATAGTAAAGATAGTGCGGAGAGAATCCTTGAACATTATCTTATAGCGCTGGAAAGACTGACAGAAAGCTGTGAGGAGAAGATCAGTTCGGTCGAGATAGTCAGCAGCGAAGAGAGAGAAATGATCCTGAAGACATTCAACGATACGGCAGAAGAGTATCAGAAGGATAAGACTGTAACTGAGTTATTTGAAGAACTTGTAGATAAGGCACCTGAAAACATAGCGTTAGTCTTTGAAGATGAAGAGTTGACATACAGGGAACTGAATGAAAGGGCTAACCAGCTGGCGCACAAACTCAGGAATGAGTATGGTGTAAAGGCAGATGACTTAGTTGCTATCTGCGCTGAGCGAAGCATTGAAATAATTGTGGGAATCTTAGGAATAATCAAGGCGGGCGGAGCATATGTACCGATAGATCCTGTGTATCCGGCAGACAGAATCGGATTCATGCTTGAGGACAGTGCGCCGAAAGCCGTTTTGACATATAAGGCCGATATCAAGACAGACATACCTGTAATAGATCTTGAAGACGAAAGTATATGGGAAGGAGATAAGAGCAATCCGGAGAAGATAAACGGACCCGAGAATCTTATCTACTGTATCTACACATCCGGAACGACAGGTAAGCCAAAGGGTGTTCTTATCGAACATTATGGAATCTGTAATTTTGCGAAATCTTTAACTTGTGAGCATGATACTGAACATAATGTAGATCAGAACGACAAGGTATTAATGTTTGCAAACTTTGTGTTTGATGCTTCGGTATTAGAGATGGTGACAGGTCTGCTTAGCGGAGCACAGCTGCATGTTGTTTCATCAGAACTAAGGGGCGATACTGTCAAACTCAGCCAGTACATTAAAACAAAAGGTATAACAATAGCATTCTTTTCACCGGCATTCTATGCGCAGCTTGACGTTGAAGGGTTAAGGATGGTTTTAACGGGCGGAGCCGAAACAAGTAAGACGATTATTGAACACAGCAGTAATGTGCCGCTATATTTGAACGACTATGGTCCTACTGAATGTTCAGTAGTTGCTACTTTCTGGAAGCATAAACAAGGTGAGGCTCTGCCGGAACGAATTCCTATCGGTAAACCGATATACAACAAGAAGATATATATATTAAACGGGGATGCGTTATGCGGAATAGGCATACCGGGAGAACTGTGTATAGCTGGAGACGGCCTTGCGAGAGAATATCTTAACAGGCCTGAACTCACAGCGGAGAAGTTCGTAAAGAATCCGTATGGAGAAGGCAGGATGTACAGGACAGGCGACCTGGCAAGATGGCTGCCTGACGGAAACATCGAGTATCTTGGAAGAATCGACGAGCAGGTAAAGATCAGAGGATTC
>JAFRRJ010000032.1 GCA_017428155.1 Clostridiales bacterium
CCTCGAATTTTGATATATACTTTTTTCGAGGTATGAAAGCAAAGATAATGTCCAGGCAGACAAACCGAATTCACCGGTTCTATAATCGGATACGTTAGTGTTACAAAACGTGTCCAAAAACAGCAAAATTTCAAAAAGTGCAAAAATCGGATACGTTAGTGTTACAAAACGTATCCAAAAACAGCAAAATTTCAAAAAGTGCAAAAATCGGATACGTTAGTATTACAAAACGTATCCAAAAACAGCAAAATTTCAAAAAGTGCTTAATTCCAAATTTTTTCCAACTTTTTATGCAAAAAAGTTGGAAGAAAAATAGCATTTAATGTGACACCGAGCATTGAAGCAGGCACCATCAAAAAGTGCTTCCACGCCGTGACCCCTAAATCCGCCTCCCTCCCAAGATAAAGAGCTGCCTCATTTTGAGACAGCTCCTCTTTGGTTATGTGGGTATATGTACTTAAGAAATCTTTCTTGTCGATTCTGACTGCGATATCTCCGCTTTGAGCGAAGATGTCGTTGCCTTGTGATGGATCGGCTTCCAGCCGGGGTTAACGAAGAGTGCAGTAAATGCGATCGGGATATAAGTAAGCATGAACAGCGGGAATGTGATCGTTGAGAAGATCTTTCTTGCTGCTGAAGCATGGATATTCTTCCATTCCGTGATCGTGGTAATGCATCCGAGCACGAAGAGCATTGCACATGCGTTGAAAACTGTCTCAAACATCGACCACACCGCGATCATGATGTTATTGCCCGTTACTGCGCCGATGATGCCGTAGAGAAGATTGCAGATTATCGAGATCGCTGTAAGGAAGAATGCCGGCATGATGTTCATTGCCATATCAAATGCTGCAAAGCTTCCGTGTACTGTCTCATAAATGAGATCCTTGCCGTACTTCTGGAATACCTGGATGTAGCCTCTTGCCCAGCGCATACGCTGTGTGATGGACTGCTTAAGTGAAGTAGGCTGTTCATCATAGAAGACCGCACTTCTGCAGAAAGCGATCTTACGGCCCTTGCATACGCGGTTGATCGTGAACTCGATATCCTCTGTAAGAAGGTGGAAAGGCCAGCCGCCGATATCCTTGAGAACGCTGTTTGCGAAGAAGAATCCCGTGCCTGAGATGGCTGCAGAAGAATTGACCTTATATCTTGCATAGTTAAGATACATGGATTCTCTTAAGAACCAGAGTCCGTAGCCTGAACTGATCCAGTTATCACCGTAGTTCTTTGTGTCACGGTATGAGGTGATAACGTCGTTGCCTTCAAGATGGCACTTGTGCATCTCTGTGATATAGTCAGGAGCAAGTATATTGTCGGCATCGAAAACAAAGAAACCGTCAAATCCTTCGGGATAGTCTCTCTTGATCTCATTGAGGAGGGCTTCCATAGCATAGCCCTTACCGATAAGAGTCTTTGATTCACGTGTATATGCGACAGCATTATGCTCAACAGCAATGTCGTATGTGTTGTCGGTGCAGTTGTCTGCCATAACGAATGTCGTTACATGACCGGGGTATGTCTGGTTGTTGATACTGTCGATCAGATCACCGATAACGTTTGCTTCATTACGTGCACAGATGAGGACAGCGTAGTGCTTAAGGTTTTTCTCACAAAGGCTCTCATCAGCTGTGTCCGTGTTCTTCTGAAGTTTCTTTGCTTTGCGTTCACGTCTCTGCATCACGAGCGAGATCGGTACATAAAGGAACTGATATGAGTAGCAGACCGCGAAGATCGCTGTGATTATGAAGTTAATAATTCTAATAGTTTCCATGTTTTCATCTCCCGGCAGTATTATTGCACAGCAAATATTAAAATTAAAACTATAAAAACCTTAATATTTCCTTAAGATTGAGGCAATTTTTGTGCAACGGGGACGTACTTTTGCCCAATCTGGCAAAAGTATAGAATTTATTGTCAAATATCTCCATTGAATCTGCTTACGTAATACTTACACGTTTGTCACATTTGTTTACCGTGTGCCCGAGGGACTATAATATGGGAAATTACGGTATAAAGGGTGCAAGTATGGCTTTTAAGATCATCCGCAACGACATAACAAAGGTCAAAGCTGACGCTATAGTCAATTCTGCCAATCCCGATCCTGTCTGCATGCCGGGGTCTGACAGCGCTGTTTATCTGGCTGCGGGCGCTGAAAAGCTCCTTGAAGAGCTCAAAAAAGCAGGGCATATCAAACCCGGGCAGGTGGCTGTAACGCCTGCATTCGGCCTTGATGCCGGATACATCTTTCATACGGTGGGGCCGGTCTGGAACGGCGGAGATGAAGGAGAGCGGGAAACTGTCAGGGAATGCTATACCAACTGCCTTAACAAAGCAAAAGAAATGGGCATAGAGAGCATTGCATTTCCGCTTATATCCACGGGTGTATACGGTTTTCCCAAGGCGGAGGCGCTTCTTATCGCAACATCCGTATTCAGCAGTTTCCTGTCGGAAAACGACATGGATATTACGCTCGTTGTTTTCGATAACGAGTCATTCAGCCTGTCAGACAAGATCTTTGCAGGTGTTGATCAGTTTATCGATGAGAATTATGTTGAGCTTAAGACCGACGAGGAATACTGCGGTACTGCTGCCGGATTTGCCGCGGGACAGGCTTCTGCCTCAGCTTTTGACGGTATTCTTGCCGGGGAGGCTTCAATTGAGCCTGAAGATCAGGAGATAAGGCGCAGGGAGAACAGCCTGAGAAAAGGACTGTTCGGAAGCCGTCTCAGTGCCCCGGCCAGGGATATGGAGTCCGCCCCGGCAGGTGCTTTTATTGCAAAAAGCGCTGCAGTGCCCGTGCCTAAGGAGAGGTCTCTTGAGGACGTGGTCAAAAATGTAGCAGATACGTGGTCTGAAAGTCTTTTAAGGATGATAGACGAGAAGGGTTTTACGGATACCGAAGTCTATAAGCGCGCCAATGTCGACAGGAAGTTATTCTCAAAGATAAGGATAAACAGATTCTATCAGCCGAAGAAGAATACTGCCGTGGCGTTTGCCCTTGCATTAAGGCTCAATGTTGACGAGACCAAGGATTTTCTTAAGCGCGCCGGATATGCGTTTTCGCCGTCGAGCAAGTTCGATCTGATCGTTGAGTATTTTATCGATCAGAAGGTCTACGACATATATACGATCAACTTAGCACTTTTCGAGCACGGACAGCCGCTTCTGGGCGAATGATCATCCGGTCTGATCCGGACACCTCGAAAATGTCGCCCGGCAGGCGACCATCACCCCCTTTGAAATTTCTATACTGAACTCACAACAGGACAGCCGGGATAATGCCGGCGGAAAGTGAGGAAAGCAAAATGAAAAAGGGATTGACAGAGATCGTATTTATTTTAGACCGCAGCGGTTCCATGGGAGGTCTCGAAAAGGATACTATCGGAGGCTATAACTCCATGATCGAAAAGCAGAAGGAGGAAGATGGTGAAGCGCTTATCTCGACGGTGCTTTTCGACCACGAGACGGAAGTCCTTCATGACAGAGTTCCGCTCGGCGAAGTAAAGCCCATAACCGGTGAGGAATACTTTGTCAGAGGTTCAACGGCGCTTCTTGATGCAGTAGGCGGAGCAGTCAGCCACATAGGCAACGTCCACAAGTACGCAAGACCTGAGGATGTTCCGGAGAAGACACTGTTCATAATAACGACTGACGGAATGGAGAATTCAAGCAGACGTTATACCTATGACAAGGTCAAGAAGATGATCGAGAGGCAGAAGGCAAAGTATCACTGGGAATTCATATTCCTCGGCGCCAATATCGATGCGGTAAGCGTAGCGGACAGGTTCGGTGTCGACAAGAGCAGGGCGGTAAGATACGAATGCGACAGCGAAGGTACAAAGCTCAATTACCAGGTAATGGGAAAGATGGTGTCCTGTGCGAGAGCGGCAGCTTCGGCCTGTGCAATGGAGGAAGCATTTGATTCTGATAACATGCTCAGCGACATCCGTAAGGACTATGAGAGAAGACATAAGTAAATTCACTATCCCGGCAGGTCTCATCGCCTGCCGGTTTTTGTCCGGAAAACAGGACTGCCCCCCGTTATTGTCCCCCTAAAAGGATTTTAAATGCCTTATAATGTGCTCAAAAGATCAGTTCAGGGAGGTTCATCAGTATGCATGAGATCAAGTGCCCGAAGTGCGGCGAGATATTCCAGGTGGATGATTCAGGCTATGCACAACTGTTAAGCCAGGTAAGGGACGAGGCTTTCGAAGAGGAGCTCCATAAGCGTGCGCTGGCCATGGAGGTCAAGAGCAAGGACGATCTTAAGATTGCCAGGATGGAGCAGGAGAAGTCTTTCAGCAAGGTTCTGAATGACAAGGATAAAGCTCTTGCGGACAAGGAAGCTGAGATCTTGCAGCTCAGGAATCAGATTGCCCTGAATGACAGCGAGAAGAAGCTTGCAATAAGCGATGCCGTCCGCGATAAGGACAAGGAGATCGCTGACAGGGAAGCCAGGATCATTGAGCTTAAGAGCAAGATCGACAGCCAGAAGACCGAGAGTGCTCTTAAGGAGAAGAGTATCGAAGAGAATTTCAGGAACCAGCTCAAGGTCAAGGACGAGCAGATCGAATACTATAAAGATTTCAAGGCCCGCCAGTCTACGAAGATGGTCGGCGAGAGTCTTGAGCAGCACTGCCGGAACCAGTTTGACAGCATAAGGATGACCGCTTTCCCGAATGCATATTTTGAGAAGGATAATGAAGTCAGCGGCTCAGGCAGCAAGGGTGACTTTATCTTCAGGGAGAAGGACAGCGAAGGTACGGAATTTATCTCCATCATGTTCGAGATGAAGAATGAGATGGATACCACCGCTACAAAGCACAAGAACGAGGATTTCTTCAAGGAACTCGACAAGGACAGGACGGAGAAGGGCTGTGAATATGCTGTGCTCGTCTCGCTTCTTGAGAGTGATAACGAGCTTTATAACAACGGCATTGTTGATGTCTCCTACAGATATCCGAAGATGTATGTGATAAGGCCGCAGTTTTTTATTCCGATGATCACTCTTTTGAGGAATGCCGCACTTAATTCCCTTAAGTATCAGAAGGAGCTTCAGGTCGTAAGGAACCAGCAGCTTGATCTTTATAATTTCGAAGCTAATATGCAGGAATTCAAGGACGCTTTCGGACGCAACTACAGGATCGCATCCGAGAAGTTCCAGAATGCGATAGAAGAGATCGACAAGACGATAGATCATCTCGAGAAGGTCAAGAAGGCACTTCAGACTTCGGAGAACAACTTAAGACTTGCAAATGACAAGGCTGACGGTCTTTCCATCAAGAAGCTTACGAAGAACGCGCCTTCTGTGAGGCAGATGTTCGATGATCTGAAAGAAGACGGGGAGTAACCGGCTCTTCATACACGACAACCCTTGCTCTGTGGAGTATAATTATTGCGTTATTTATTTTGCGCGCGTTTTTCGCGCGTATAAAAGATTACAAATTCTGGGAGTGGCGGGAGTAACTTCAGGTGGTAAGGAAGGTCTCCAGGAACAGCATAGCGGTTACGGTACTGGCGGGTATAGTTCTCGTTCTTTTTGTCGCAACTGTAGCGGGGCTCCTTTACTACAGGAAGATGATCAAGGATCTCAATGAGGTTCAGGAGGAAGTCTACGAGGAGTACACGAGACTTTACGCCTATATCGCCGAAGATCCGGACAGTAAGCTTTCCAAAAAGATCTATAAGGCTTTCTGCGAATATGCCAGGGATAACGGCTGCTATGTCGAGATGACCGGCCAGAACCTGTCTACCAACTATTCCAAGGCTGACAGGATAAATATAGCGATCAGCTCCAAAGTTGACGGGATAATACTGGAAGGTGACAACTCCGAAGAGACAAGGGAACTCATTGATAAGGCATGGAATAACGGCATTCCTGTCGTTACGGTCCTGTCTGACAATAAAGATTCAAAGAGGATCAGCTTTGTAGGGCTTAATGACTACAGTGTCGGAGCCGAATACGGCAAAGCGCTTGCTGAACTCCGCGCCAGGGACAATAAGCAGCCTTTAACGGCCTTGATCCTTTTGGATGCCGAAGAGCGCAACTACGATGACATGATCCATACTGCGATCATACAGGAAGCTTCAGGAAGATATATAAATCTTTCATCGGAGAAGGTAAACACATCAACACCGTTCGCTTCGGAAGAAGACGTTATGAACAAGCTTGATGCGCTGACGAGCATGCCTGATGTCATCATATGCCTGAACGACAGAACGACAGAGAGCGTTATCCAGTACATCGTCGATAAGAATCTGGTAGGAAAGACAACGATACTGGGCTATTCCGATACGGAGACGATATTGAAGGCTATTAATAAAGGTTCGGTATATGCGACCGTTGCCATAGAAGCCAATGTTCTGGCAAGGCAGTGTGTGGACGCGTTAAACGAGTACAACAATAACAATGCAGAATATGTAAGTGACTATTTCGTTGCGGATTATGTCCTGATAAACCACGGAAATCTCGACAGTTACGATCCGGAGGGCAGCAATGAGGGTGGATAAGTTCTTTTCGAATATAAAGATCTCCCGCAAGCTTGTTGCTGTTTTTCTTGCGACATCGGTCATTGCGATGTGTGTCAATCTTTTTATCTACATTAACCTGAACCAGGCCTTAGATAAGATCAACTCCGTATTCTCGAGCAACATCAGTCTGAACGAGCTGTCGGATAACCTGAATAAGACTCACCAGGGACTTACGGGCTATCTGGAGACGAAGGGCACTGATGATCTGGAGCTTTATTTCGCATCCTACCAGAATGTAAAGCAGATGATGAAACTGCTCAACAGCAATGTTACTGACAATAACGTAAAGCTCGCGGAGCGTGATATCGGGAAAATGCTCGACACTTACCTTAAGACGGCTGATGAAGCCGTTCAGGCAAAGCGAGGCAGAAACATCGATGAATACACTGCAAAATACAACGAGTGCACCAGGATAAAAGACTATCTCAACACATATATCTACTCAGTCAACAATGAGCAGTTCAGAACTAACTCGGAAAACTACATGGCGCTCGTAAATTCATTGAGATACACGGAGATCATGAGCATGCTGATCTTCGCTGTCGCATCCGTCATGAACGTTCTCCTCATAATCATCCTGACGAGCACGATCACGAGACCTTTGACAAGGCTCTCGGCCAAAGCCGAGGAGATCATTTCAGCAGGAAGCCCTGAGAATATCGAACCGCTGGAAGTCAGATCCGGTGATGAAGTCGGTAAAGTTACCATGGCGTTCAATGAGATGCTTGCATCCATCAAGGATTACATCGCACGTATCAGGACCCAGCTCATCACGCAGAGTGAGATGAAGGAGAAGAACCTTCTCATGGAGACGCACCTTAAGGACGCACAGCTTAAGTATCTTCAGTCTCAGATAAATCCCCACTTCCTGTTCAATACGCTTAACGCGGGCGCACAGCTTGCCATGATGGAAGGTGCTGACAGGACGGTCGAATACATTAGGAATATGGCAGACTTCTTCCGTTATAACGTAAAGAAGAGTTCTGAGACGGTTAAGCTCTCTGAGGAGATCGAACTCGTTGATTCATATATGTATATCCTGAACGTAAGATTTGCCGGAGAGATGCTTTTCGAGAAGGACATAGACGAGAGTCTTCTTAACGTAATGGTTCCGTCCATGATCATCCAGCCTCTGGTCGAGAACTCAATAAAATACGGCATCAAGGACTTAGAGCCCGGTGAGGGCAAGGTCACGCTCTCCGTATACCGTGAAGACGGATATGCCTGCATCAGGGTCAGTGACAACGGTATCGGCACAGATGAAGAGATCATCGAGAAGATCATGAATCATGAGAAAAAACCCTCTGAGACAAGAGGCGTAGGAATAACGAATGTTATGTCGAGGCTCGATCTTTACTACAACAACAAGGAAGTTTTCGAGATGAAGAGCCGCAAGAACGAAGGAACACATGTAACGATAAAGATACCGTTGGAGGACACAAATGTATAAGCTCATGCTCGCAGATGACGAGGGCATCGTAAGAGAATCGCTCAAGTTCATAGTTGATAAAGAGTTTCCGGGAATATTCGAGACCTTCGAAGCCAAGACCGGAAGACGCGTAATTGAGCTCGCCGATGAGGTGCGTCCCGATATCGCTTTCATGGATATCAGAATGCCGGGTATTAACGGAATCGACGCAATGAAGGAGATCAGAAGGACCAACCCCAACATTGTTTTTGTCATTATCTCCGCATATGACAAATTTGACTATGCAAAGCAGGCTCTGAATCTGGGCGTTATCGACTACATAAACAAGCCCTTCGACAAAGCTCAGATCGTCGCTGTATTGAAGAAAGCGATGGAGGAGGTTGACCGTGTCAGGGAGCAGCGTTCAAGAGAACTCGAGATCAAGGAGAAGCTCGATTCGATCGTTCCGATCATCGAGAACGGTCTCATTCAGGACCTTCTGTCTCACGAGCATTTCAATGAAAACATCGAAGAATACAAAAAGCTTCTTGAGATCGATGAGAAATACGGTCTTATGCTCGCCATCGTAGGCGGCGACCGTGAACCGGGCGGCTACATGCGCGGCGCCGTTCCCGCGAGCGTCAAGACGCAAAAGAATTATGAGACGGTCCTTCTAGTTATTTCCGACAACTTCAAGTGTATAACCGGTTCTGTTATGGGCAATAAGATTCCTGTTCTTATCCCGTGCGCCAAAAGTTCCGTCACGCCTGAAGAGTATCAGAAGATAGTCTATTCAGCCAAGAAGACACAGGAGGAATTAACGGAGGCTTTAGGCCTTGATTTCAGGATCGGAATAGGATCTGTAAAGCCCCTGTATGACATGGCAGATTCATACAGCGAAGCACTCTCGGTTCTTGCCACCACAAAGCAGACAGTCGCTGAGAGTGTCGATCTTCCCGAAGGATGCGAATACGATACGGATTATCCGTTAAAGACCGAGAAAGAGCTCTTTGACGCAATATCACAAGGAGATGTGAGAAGATCCGCGGAGCAGGCCAGCCTTTTCTTTGATTGGATGGAGAGGAGCTCCGGCGGCGCTATGAGCGACATCTGTCTCAAGGTCCTCGAATTCGTGCTCTGGGGCGAAAGACTTGCGTACAGCAATGGCGGTCACGTATATCACTTCATGTCCAGGAGCGAGTATCTGCCCGAGATCAATTCCATGAAGAGCTATGACGAATTAAGGCTCTGGTTCTTAAGTCACATAGAACGCGCGGTCAACATGATCAACACAGCCAATGCGGCAAAGACTGAAGATGTTGCGGGCAAGGCGAAGAAATATATCGATCTGCATTATCAGGAGGACATCTCTCTCGATGATCTTTCCGGCAAGTATGACATAAGCCCGTTCTATTTCAGCAAGGTCTTTAAGACCCAGACAGGCGTTACATTCACGGATTATCTGACCGGTGTCAGAGTCAACAAGGCAAGAGAGCTTCTTGAAGGTACAAATAAGTCCATGAAGGAGATATGTTCTGAAGTCGGATATTCCGATCCCAACTACTTCAGCCGTATCTTCAAAAAGAATACGGGTGTTACTCCGACAGAGTATAAGGAAGGCAAAAGATGATAAAGAAAGTTATTGCTGTTTTAATGGTATTCACACTCCTTCTGTGCTCCGGATGCAAGACGCCTGAATACAAAGAAGTTACGCCGACTACAAAGGTCAGCGGGTACATGATAGGTCTGTCATTTGACTCGTTTGTTATTGAGAGGTGGACAAGGGACAGAAATGTTTTCGTTTCCGAAGCAAGCAAGCTCGGCGCAGATGTCAATGTTCAGTCTGCGGGCGGGGATGTTAAGACACAGATAGACCAGATAAAGCATTTTATAGAGATCGAAGTTGACGCGATCGTCATCATCACGGCCGATGCCCTGGAGCTTGCAGATGTTCTTAAAGAAGCAAAGAGCAAAGGCATTCCGGTCATCTGCTATGACAGACTCGTAATGAATGCGGATGCGGATCTTTATATCTCTTTTGACAACGAGATGGTCGGAAAAGAGATGGCAAATGCTATTTGCAGCAACGTGCAGGACGGCGGAACGATCGTCGAGATCATGGGTCCTGAGTCCGATTACAACGTTGCCCAGGTAATGAGAGGATTCGACAGCATTTGTGAAGAACACGGGATGAACATCACTCTCAAGTACAATTGTGATAACTGGAGACCTGAGCTCGCTTACGATTTTGTTAATGATAATTTCGAAGAGATCTCACAGGCGGATGCAATCATGTGCGGCAATGATGCTCTTGCGGGAGAAGCGATCCATGCACTGGCCGAAAGAGGTTTTGCCGGCAGGATCTATGTGACGGGTCAGGATGCAGATCTTGAAGCCTGCCAGAGGCTTGTGGAAGGTACTCAGCTTGTTACCGTATATAAGCCCGTTGAAAAACTTGCCGTCCTTGCAGCCGAATGTGCCGTAAAACTTGCTTCAGGAGATTCGATCAGTGATGCGGACAGATTCTTTGACGGAACGCAGGATATTCCTTACATTGCCATCGAACCTTATGGCGTAACGATTGATAACCTGGACAACGTAATCATTGACAGTGGTTTCCATTTAAGAGAAGAGATCTACATGAACGAGAGCTGAGTTATATTTTCGCGCGCGAAAATATAAATACATTACAGCTATATCGGACATTTGTTGAAAATGTGGCTAAACTGCCGTATTTAGCACAATCTTGATGTTTTTGTGATATGTAACGCAAGATAATGCTAAATTGCCACAGAACCTTATGACAATTAGCCAAAAATATCAAGAATGTCGATATGCAACTCCTATATGGGTAATGATAATGTGTACGTGGCAAGGATTGCCGATATTACTTAATAGGAGGAATTTTTAATGTTTAAGAAAATTCTTGGAACAATTATCTGCGCTGCAATCGCATGTGCTGCATTGACAGGCTGCGCCGGTTCCGGAAAGAAGAAGGTTGGTATCTCAATGCCTACACAGGACCTTCAGAGATGGAATCAGGACGGTTCTTACATGAAGGAGAAGTTCGAAGCAGCTGGCTACGAAGTTGACCTTCAGTATGCAGGCAACAAGGCTGACGTTCAGCTCTCACAGATCGAGGATATGATCAACACAGGCAGCAAGGTTATCGTTATCGCTGCAGTTGAAGCTTCTTCACTCGGACAGGCTCTTGATAAGGCTGCTAAGAAGAAGATCCCCGTTATCGCTTATGACCGTCTCCTTATGAGCAATGAGAATGTTTCATACTATGCTACATTCGATAACTACAAGGTTGGTCAGATCCAGGGTGAGTTCGTAAGAGACGCACTCAAGCTTGATACAACAGATGGCCCTTACAACATCGAGTTTACAGCTGGTGACCCCGGTGACAACAATGCCGGCGTATTCTTCCAGGGTGCTATGGACGTTCTTAAGCCTTACCTCGATTCCGGCAAGCTCGTTTGCGTATCCGGTCAGACAGATTTCGATTCTGTTGCTACAACTAAGTGGGATTCCGCTACAGCACAGGCTAGAGCAGAGAGTATCATTGGTAACTACTCTAACAAGAACATCGATGCATGGCTTTGCTCCAACGACTCTACAGCTCAGGGCGTTGTTACAGCTCTCGACTCCAGCTACAACAGCGCTGGTAGAGGCGGTCAGTGGCCGATCATCACAGGTCAGGACTGCGACATCGTTTCCATGAAGAACATGCTCGCTGGTAAGCAGACAATGTCAATCTTTAAGGATACACGTACACTCGCTGAGAGAACAGTTATCATGGTTAACGATATCCTCGCTGGTAAGACACCTGAGACAAACAGCGAATATGACAACAAGTCTAAGCAGGTTCCTTCTTACCTCTGCGATCCGGTATTTGCTGATATCAGCAACTACAAGACAATCCTTATCGATTCAGGTTACTATTCTGAAGCAGATCTTGCTTAATCAATAAGCATTATGCCCTTTGCAGGCGGGGGAAACCCCGCCTGTATATTGGGGGCAAACCGGTTCTTTGAACAAAACTCTTTTCTACAAACAAACTCAAGATACAAAGAAACAAAAAATTATTACTAGCGAAAGAGGCGACACATGGCAAAAGTTTTGCTTGAGATGAAAAGCATAACCAAAACTTTTCCGGGCGTTAAGGCTCTCGACAACGTCAACCTGAAGGTTGAAGAGGGGGAGATCCACGCGCTGGTCGGCGAGAACGGTGCCGGTAAATCGACATTGATGAACGTTCTCAGCGGTATTTATCCGTTTGGCACCTATGAAGGCGACATAGTATACGACGGCGAAGTATGCAGATTTCATAAGATCAAAGATTCCGAGAAAAAGGGAATCGTTATTATCCACCAGGAACTCGCATTGGTCCCTTATCTGACCATCGGCGAGAATATGTTCCTCGGTAATGAACAGGGAAGTAAATGGTGTATCGACTGGAACAAGACCTATGCGGAAGCAGATAAATATCTTGAGATGGTAGGTCTTACGGATTCCTCGAAAACACTTATTAAAGATATTGGTACAGGTAAGCAGCAGCTCGTAGAGATCGCAAAGGCATTGGCTAAGCACGCCAAGCTCCTTATCTTGGACGAGCCTACTTCATCACTTAACGAGACTGATTCAAGAGCACTTCTTGACCTCATGAAGAAGCTCCAGAAAGAGCAGGGAATGACGATGATCATTATCTCCCACAAGCTCAACGAAGTCTCATATGTAGCAGATAAGATCACGGTCGTAAGAGACGGTTCCACGATCGAGACTCTTGATTCAAAGACAGATGATATCTCGGAGACGAGGATCATCAAGGGCATGGTAGGCCGTGAGATTACCGACAGATTCCCGAAGCGTCATGACGTCCAGATCGGTGATGTCATGATGGAAGTCAACAATTGGACTGTCTATCACCCTGAATTCTCTGAGCGTAAGGTCGTTGACGATGTATCGATCAACGTCCGTGCAGGAGAAGTTGTAGGTATCTACGGACTTATGGGCGCCGGCCGTACAGAGCTTGCGATGAGTATTTTCGGAAGATCATACGGAATCGGAATCTCAGGCGAGTTGAAACTCGGTGGACGCCGCGTTACGTTGAAGAGCCCCAAGATGGCTATCAAAGCCGGTCTTGCTTATGTAACTGAAGACCGTAAGGGTAACGGACTCGTTCTGTCCAACTCGATCCTGAGGAATACCACACTTGCAAATCTCGAAGGCGTCAGCACCGGCGGTATCTTCCTCGATCATGATAAGGAGACTGAAGTTGCCCAGGAATATGTTGAGAAGCTCAGAACGAAGACTCCTTCCGTTGAGCAGCTCGTAGGCAATCTCTCAGGCGGAAACCAGCAGAAGGTCCTCCTCGCAAAGTGGATGTTCGCTAATCCGGATGTCCTCATTCTCGACGAACCTACAAGAGGTATCGACGTAGGTGCGAAGTATGAGATCTACTGCATCATCAATGATCTTGCCAAGGCAGGTAAGTCTGTCATTATGATCTCTTCAGAACTTCCTGAAGTCATTGGTATGAGCGACAGGATATATATCATGAACCAGGCAAAGATAGTAGGTGAAATGGAAGCTTCCGAAGCTACACAGGAAAACATCATGGCTTGCATCGTTGGTGTAAGAGGCGAATCCGAGAACGCTGAGTCTGTTAACGCTGACAGCGTAGGAAGTGAGGCATAACGATGGGCGCAGGTAAAATAAAGAATTTCTTAAGAAAATACATGATGCTTATTGCTACGGTAATCGTAGTTATAGCATTCTATTTCATCACTGGCGGTCAGTCATTGAATCCTGACAGTATCGACAGACTGATCTCACAGAACGCATACGTTTTCGTACTCGGTACGGGTATGCTGCTCTGTATCTTAACCGGTGGTAACATCGATCTTTCAGTAGGTTCTGTAGTCTGCTTAGCAGGCAGCGTCGGCGCCATTATCATGCAGACAAGGCTTTTTGGTGCTCTGATACCGTGGCCGGTAGCAATAATCGTAATGCTTATCATGGGTCTTTTGGTCGGTCTCTGGCACGGCTATTGGATCGCATATGTAAAGGTTCCGCCTTTCATTGCAACACTCGTCGGAATGCTTGCATTCAGAGGACTTGCAAATATCTTCCTTAAGGGTAAAGACGTTATCGTTGAGAATAAGGATTTTATGAACGTGTTTGGCGGAAGTGATACCTGCTATGTTCCGGATTTCCTGAAAAATGTCGGACCTGCATTAGAGATCGGGGGAGTTAATCTTAATAAGACTTGTATCGTATTCACGATCCTTCTTGCGCTCGGTATAATGATCTACACTTTTGTCAATCGCGCAAGACTTATAAAGAACGGCTACAAGGTTGATTATCTTGCAGTTGTCATCTTAAAAACGATCCTTATCGTTGCGGTAATCCTCTGGTTCGGATATAAGCTCGCAAGTTACAGAGGTATTCCTACGGCATTCATCTGGATCGCTCTTATCCTTGCTGTTTTCGCTTATATCACAACGAAAACAACATTGGGCCGCAACCTCTATGCTGTCGGCGGCAACGAGAAGGCAACAAGACTTTCCGGTATCGATACCAGAAAGGTTATGTTCAGCGCATACACACTCATGGGTGTTCTCGCAGGTTTTGCCAGCATCCTGGTTATCGCAAGAGGTCAGAAAGCAGGTCCTACGGTCGGTGTCGGATTTGAGATGGACGCTATCGCAGCATGCTTCATCGGCGGCGCTTCCGCATACGGCGGAACGGGTTCCATCGGCGGCGTTATCATCGGTGCTACACTGATGGGCGTCATCAACCAGGGCATGAACATGGCAAAAACACCTGCTAACTATCAGAAGGTCGTTAAGGGTGTTGTACTTATTCTTGCAGTACTCTTTGACGTACTCATGCAGTTGAAGAGAAAGGGCGCAAAGAAAAAGAAAGTGAAAAAGAACGCCATAGATGTTGTAACAACAGAGGAAGGAGGTGCTAAGTCATGAACGGATTCGGCATGAAGAATGTTTTGAAAAAGAATGTAATGGCATTAGCGCTCCTCGGAATCTATATCTTATTTATAATTCTGGGATTTGTAATTAAGGGACAGAACATCCTTGCACCGGCAATTGTTACTTCACTTATCGAACGTAATGCTTATGTATTCATCTTAGGTGCCGGAATGCTTATGTGTATGCTTACCGGCGGTAATATCGACTTGTCAGTAGGTTCTGTTGTTTGCTTTATCGGTTCAGTCGTCGGACTATTCTCGGTAGAGAACAGGCTTTTAGATCAGTGGTTTGGCGTTTGGGAAGAACAGGTTATTGACGGAGAAGTCACAAAAGTACTTGTCCAGCACGCACAGCCTTTGAGCACACCTCTTGCTATTCTTGTTGCATTGGCTGTCGGATTGCTTTACGGTGCGTTGTTAGGCTTCCTGATCGCTTATGTAAGAATACCTCCGTGGATCGCTACACTTGCAGGCTATCTTGCATTCCGCGGTCTCGGCACACAGGTTCTCATAAAGGCATCTGCTGATGCGGCTCTCTCGAATTTCCCGGAATCCTTGAAGAACATCTTCGGCGGCAGTGTTTTAGAGTATATAAGAATTAACGGAGAGAAGGTCTATTTAGATGTTCTCGGAATGAATATTCCTTGCGTTCTGGCCGGTGTACTCGCATCCGCTGCGGTAATTTTTCTCACGGTTATCTCGCGTAAGAAAAAGGTTGCGAAGGGTTACCAGGCTGATCCTATGTGGTTCGTCGCTCTTAAGTGTGTCATCCTGACTGCAATCATCATGTTCTTTGCTATCGAATTCTCATTCGAAGGCGGAATCCCGGTAGTAGTTCTCTGGATCGGCGGCGTTCTCATTCTTTACGGCATCATCACGGAGAAGACAACGATCGGACGTCACTTCATGACAGTCGGCGGCAATGCGGAATCTGCGAGACTTTCCGGTATCAACAACAGGCTTGTCATGTTCTTCGCTTACCTTAATATGGCTGTCTTGACTGTTATTGCAGCTATGATCGTTACCGTAAGAGCTTCAGCAGCTAACTCTACAGCAGGTGAGGAATATGAGCTTGATGCTATTGCAGCTTGTATCGTAGGCGGCGTCTCTGCTTACGGCGGTTCAGGTACGATCGTCGGAATGGTCGTCGGTGCCACTATGATCGGCGTCATCAACCAGGGCATGCAGCTTATCGGTGTTGACCAGAACTGGATCAAGATCGTTAAGGGCTTGGTACTCCTTGCAGCAGTAGTCTTCGAGATCGTGTCCAAGCAGACCAAGAAGGCCAAGAAGGATGCTAAGGCAAAGAAGGCTAAGAAGTCTGAGAAGGGCGAAGCAGAGTCCGAGCAGCCTTCAGAAGAAGTATCTGCTACTGAAGAGACAGTTGTTTCCGAGGATACAGAAGCAGCTCCCGTACCCGATGCGGGATTAGCGACAAGCGAAACATAGCAAAGCGTTTTTCATAATACTGTTTTCCGGTCACCCGAATACCCGGAATGCACTTTACCTCCAGCCGCCGCAAACCCCTTGCGGCGGTTACTTTTTTGTGACAAACCTTGCGGACTGTTTTTATATCTTTTATTATGTTTGCGAACATGACCTGCGCTTTTTTTGCAGGATCCTATTACCGAAGCGAGAATCACGATGAACTCATTTATAGATAACCTTACCTCGATTAACGATTCGATCAACTCTTTTGTATGGGTAAAGATAGGTCTTATCCTTCTTATCGGCACGGGTATTCTGCTTACGGCCGTAACCAAGTTCTTTCAGATCTCGCATTTCGGCCACTGGTGGAAAAAGACCGGCGGCGGTGTATTCGACAAGAAGAGCCATAACAAGAAAGAGAAGGGAAGTGTCTCACAGTTCCAGGCGCTTTGTACGGCTCTTGCTGCAACTATCGGTACAGGTAATATCGCAGGCGTTTCCGCGGCTATCTGCTTAGGTGGTCCGGGCGCGGTATTCTGGATGTGGATCGCTGCTTTCTTCGGCATGATGACAAACTTTTCCGAGAATGTTCTCGGAATCTATTACAGAAGGAAAAACAAAGAGGGCGAATGGTCAGGCGGCGCGATGTATTACCTCCAGGACGGCCTTGGTTCTTACAAGCGCTGCAAACATATCGGCAAGATCCTCGCTGTGCTTTTCTCCTGTTTTGCTGCTCTTGCATCTTTCGGCATCGGCAACATGGGACAGATCAACAAGATAACGATCAATATCGAATCCGCGTTTTTCTCCGAGCAGGTGAAGGCTTTAGCTTCACGCGGTCTTGATAAAGCAATCCCTCTTGCGATCGGAATCGTGCTGATGGTCCTGGCCGGCGTAATCATAATCGGAGGCCTTAAGAGGATCGCCGCAGTAGCAGAGATGATCGTTCCTTTCATGGCAGTTCTCTATGTCGTCGGCGCACTGGTGCTTATTATCTTCCGCATTCCCGCAGTCCCTTCTGCTTTTGCTGCTATCTTCAAGTTTGCATTCGGAATCAAGCCTGTTGCAGGAGCTGCCGCAGGTATTGTCATAAGAGACGTAATAACTCAGGGCTGCAAGAGAGGTGTCTTCTCCAATGAGGCAGGTCTAGGCTCATCCGTTATGGTCCACAGCAATTCAGATGTTAAAGAGCCCGTTAAGCAGGGAATGTGGGGCATCTTTGAAGTTTTCGCTGACACATTTGTGGTATGTACTATGACAGCACTCGTTGTTCTCACATCAGGCTTTATAGATCTTGATACCGGTCTTGCCAAAGAAGGTGTCGAGGATGCGACGCTCGTTGCAAAAGCGTTCAGCAGCGTCTTCGGAAAAGGCGGTGAGTGGTTCATTGCCGTAGCGATACTTCTTTTCGCTTTCACGACAGTACTCGGCTGGTCACACTACGGAAGCAAGGCTGTTGAATACCTCTTCAACACTACGGTTGCTAAAGTCTACAAGATCATATTCGTTATCATGATCGTATTCGGAGCCCTTATGGAGAGCTCGCTTGCATGGGATATCTCGGACACGTTCAACGGCCTCATGATGATCCCCAACCTTATTGGTGTAATAGCGCTCTTCCCGCTGGTTAAGAAGATCACAGATAACTACGTTGCAAGAAAGATAAAGTGCAGGAATGACGTCGAACCGCTTCTTTCCTTCGATGAGAAGATCCAGAAAGAACATAAAGAGCTGGTCGAGAACGGAGCGGAGTAAAAGATACCTTATCAGGGTGAGACTTTGCCTGCTGATGCAGCAATGGCATCAGACCAGATTCTTTACTACAGTGAGATTATTAGTTCCGGCAGCATATTCATAACGGATGTCATCCATATATGTTTTTATAAGGAATATTCCGAGACCTCCGACCTGCCGTTCCTGACTTGAGAGCGTCACGTCCGGGTCATCTTTGGCGAGAGGATCGTAGGGAATGCCGGAGTCGGTAAAGGTGATAAGGACCTGAGACCTGTCATCATTGAAATCCACCTTTACAGTGACATCACCTGAGCCGGGAGCGTACGCATACAGTGCGATATTAACGAATATCTCTTCAACTGCAAGATCGATCTTCATCCTGATCTTAAGGGGACACCCGGCTTCGTCGAGCAGACAGTCGATGAAGTCTGTCACCTGAGCAAGGTTTTCTTTTACAGCTTTGATCTTGAGTTCATTCATTGTATGCTCCTCACAGAACCAGGCTCCGCATAGCACAATTGCGCAAAAGTATTTGATAACAATTATTATATCCCAAAGTGCGGTTCTCTGCGTCCGGGTATTCCTGTATTTTGCTGTATTCAGGTGCAACAAACAGCGCCGGAAAGCTGTTTTTATGGTATGGAGGCTTATAAAATGGCGCAAAATTGCAGTATTAATGCAAAAAACTTAACCAAAATGCGGGTTAGATAGTATAATAGGCAGGTCAATAAATTTTTAGGGGTTAATATGCGCGCCCTGCAGAATACAGCTAACAGCGCAGGAATGAGAGGTTATATATGGCTGAACAACTTGTAATGAACATTAATGTTGATGAACTCGCAAGAGCCAATTCAATCATCAACAACATCAGAACCTACTATAATTCCAAGATCGTAGGTCAGTCCCAGCTCGGTGTATCGCTCCTGGTATCCATGATCGCCAACGGTCACATCCTGCTTGAGTCTGTTCCGGGTCTCGCGAAAACAACGGCAGCCAAGGTCATGACCGAAGCAGTCGGCGGTTCGTTCTCAAGAGTTCAGTGTACCCCTGACCTTCTGCCTTCCGACATCATCGGTACGCAGACATTCAACATGACCAACAACACGTTCGAGACAAAGATCGGACCTGTTTACGCGAACTTCCTTCTCTTAGACGAGATCAACCGTTCAAGTGCGAAGACACAGAGTGCCATGCTCGAAGCGATGCAGGAGAGATCAGTAAGTATCGGAGGCCAGACATATAAGCTTCCGCCGGTATTTATCGTTATCGCAACACAGAACCCGATCGAGCAGGAAGGTACATATGAGCTTTCCGAGGCTCAGCAGGACAGATTCCTTATCAAGGAGATCATCAACTATCCTAATGTTAATGAGGAAGTCGAGATCCTGAACAGGATCGAGAGCAATGTCTTCACATCATCTTCTTCCGTAGCAACGATCGAGGATATCGAGTTCCTTCAGGGGCTCTGCGAGAAGGTTTATATCTCACCTGCTATCAAGAAGTACATCGTAGATATCGTTCAGGCTACACGTGACCCCAAGAAGTACATTAAGCCTGAGCTCGCAAGCTATATCGCTATGGGTTCCTCCACACGTGCAGCTATTGCATTCATGGAAGTAGCCAAGGCTGTTGCCCTCATTCAGGGCAGGGCTTATGTTACACCTGACGACGTAAAGGCGATGAGACATGAGGTAATGCGCCACAGGATCATGCTTAACTTTGCTGCTATTGCAGACGGAGTTAAGGAAGAGACCATCGTTGATGCTATTGTCGGAGCAATCGTTACTCCATGAATCTGGATTATGTTTCAAGGATCAAGTTCGGGCTTAAGCGTTATAAGACGATAGCTACGGACAAGGCGACGAGCAGGATACTCGACGGTTCATATAACTCCATCTATAAGGGAAGGAGTATGAATTTCGACGAGCTCCGTGAGTACGTGCCCGGAGATGATGTCAAGGACATCGACTGGAAGGCCACGTCCAGAAGCCAGAAAGTGCTTGTAAGGCAGTATATCGCCGAGAAGAAGCACAATGTCATGCTGGTCATGGATGCCAACAGAAGAATGCTGGGCGACACGAAGACCGGCGAGGACAAGGGTGACGTTGCGCTTATAGCCGGCGGCACGCTCGGCTATCTTGTCACGGATAACGGCGACTATGTCAGCGGTCTTTATTATCACGATGAGAAGATGGAAAGATCGCCGTTCAAGACGGGATTCCTTAATCTGGAATTCCTTCTCGAGGGTTATCACAAGTGCCTTACTCCGACCAACAAGTCTGACCTTAACGGTATCCTGAAGTACATCATATATAACATCAAGAGAAGGATGATCATAGTCATGATCACGGATACTGAAGGCATTACAAAGCTTGAAGACAGCCTTCTCGGCCAGATCACCATGGTTCATGACTGTCTGCTCGTAAATGTAAGTGACGCGGATCTTTTCGGCAAGAAGGTATATAACGTCGAGAAGAATGTTTATTTCCCGCCTTATATATCTATGAGCAAATCGCTTCAGAAGAAGCAGAAGCAGAAGCAGGAAGAGATGGAGAAGATCGCGACCAAAAAGCTGAACCGCTACGGAATCCCGTGGGTCACCGTCGATACGACTGAAAGGATCGACAGCAAGATCGCAGAACTGTTGGAGAAGAATAAGAGCGTTAACTGATTTATATCACAAGCTCGAAAATATAACGGAAACAAAGCAGATAGATTAGAAGATGGAAACAACGGTTAACTTAAGAAGATTATTTGATTTCTCAAGACTCCCGATCGCAATTACGGCGGCTGTGTTAGGTCTGCTCACTCTTGCGATAATCTTTATGTTCCTTTACGACCTGCTTAAGGACCTCAAGAGGAAAGAGAAGGCTCAAGTCGTTCAGGAGAAGGTATTCGTAAAGCCTGACATGACCAAGCTCAAGGCTGAATATCTTGCACTCCTTGACGGTATCGAAGCCAAGTTCAACGAGGATACAACAGCGGTAAGACCGGCTTACGAGGGAATGAGCCGTGTCGTAAGAGATTTTGTATACAGGGCGACAGGAACGGAAGTTGACAAGTTCTCTTTGTTCGAGATCAGTCAGACTGAATTCGGAAGTCTTACTGAACTCGTCGGTGAGTACTATCAGCCGGAGTTCGACAGTATTTCCGAAGGCGATGTAAGGGCGTCTTTGGCTAAATCAAGGAGATTGGTGTCTGAATGGAACTGAAGTATGCGATAGCTCTATACATCTGTGCAGGTGTTGCAGCCGTGTTTGTTATTGCTGCATTCATCAACATCAGATTCAAGAGAAAATATAAGAAGGGCAAGAAGACATATTTGCCCGACTACATTAAGGACGATCCGAAGTTCAAGTCCAAGATGTTCTGGTATACCGTTCTGAAGTATGTGCTTATCGTACTTATAATCGTAAGCCTTCTTCTGTCCGGATTCCTTATGGCAAGACCTTATAAGACAGAGTCCAAAGAGCTTGCCAACTATAACAGGGACATCATTCTCTGCATGGATATATCGACTACTTGCGACAACCTTAATGCGACTCTTATCGACAAACTGGAAGATGTCGTAAAGGAATTGAACGGCGAGCGCTTCGGAATCGTGATCTTCAACACATCACCTGTGCTTTTGTGCCCGCTTACCAATGACTATAAGTACATCATCGAAGTCCTTGAAAAGGTCAAAGAAGCTCTCGAGATGAGGATCGATTATTCCAACGGAAGGATTATCTTCTCGGACAAGCTTTTCGAGATGGACGCGTTCATAAGCAACGGTACGCTCGTTGATAACGACGAGAGAGGCTCTTCCATAATCGGTGACGGACTTGCGGCGGCATCTCTGGATTTCTACGACTATGAGGATAATCCCGACCGTTCAAGATGCATTATCTTATCTACGGATAATGACCTTATGGGCGAAGAGATCATCACTCTTCCCGAAGCAGGCGAGATGTGCAAAGAAAGAGACATCATTGTTTACGGCATCGGCACGGAGATCATGAACAAGGATCAGCGTGAGATGATGAAGGAGACGGTCGAGAACACCGGCGGTACTTTCTTCTACGGTGAAGACGATGACGTCGTCGAGAATATCGTAACAGAGATCAGAAAACAGATGGCAACGCTTGATGAGACACAGTATGAGATCGTCGAGACAGATCTTCCGGAGACCCCGTTTAAGCTTCTGCTCTTCTCGCTTGCTCTTATGCTGCTCTTAGCATTTATATTGAAGGTGTAATCAGATGGAACATATACAGTACAATCCTATAATTCCCATCTGGTTGATGGTCATAATCTGTATCGGCCTCCTGGCGATCAAGCGAAAGGGCATAGTTCCTTACATCAGGCAGGTCATTATAGTGCTGCTTCTTTTTGTGATCAATCTGAGACCCATGGTCATATCCAACGAAGTCAAGGTCATGAGGCAGAAGCTCAACTGCTACTGCATAATCGTGATCGACGACACTTTGAGCATGATGGCTGAGGATTACGATGACGGGGCAACCAGAATGGAAGGCGTAAAACAGGACGTTGCTTATATAACGGAGCAGCTTAACGGTGCGAAGTTCTGCATTATCGATTTTAATAACGACGTTAATCTCGTTGCGCCGTTTACCGATGACAGCGCATATATCAAGTCAGCAGTTGATGCTATCTATCCTCTTGCCGATTATCATGCGACAGGAACGAACATCAACGTGTCAAAGCAGCTTTTAGGCCAGATGATCCAGAATGCTTCGCTGATGGGAGACGGTCATATTATCGTGTTCTTCATTACTGACGGCGAGAATACCGACAATCACCAGCTGGCATCTTTTGCCGATATTGCTTCAGGCATTGAAGGCGGTGCGGTAATGGGTTACGGAACTAAAGAAGGCGGTCAGATGCATTACTATGACGAGCTTTACGATGAGTACGTTCTCGTAGAGGATAAGAGATCATTCCCTTATAAGCCTGCTGTCTCATGTATTGAGGAGGATAATCTGAAGCAATTGTCGGAAGATCTCGGCCTCGAGTATATATACATGGATGATACAGAGAACCTTGATCCTGTTCTCGAGGATGCTATTGAAATGCTCGAAGCAGATACAGAAGAAACATTGGAGTATGGCTTTGTCGATACGTATTACTGGTTCGTTATCCCGCTCGCCGCTCTTATAGCTTATGAATTTATAAGTGTAAAGAGGAGGGCTTAAAGCATGACCAAGAAGATTGCAATTGCAGTATGGATCCTTACAGCCGCTTTCCTCGGCATCCTTACGCTGAACTATCTGAGCAACAGAGATCTCATAGAAAACTTCTATCAGGGCAAGTACGAACAGAACCAGTTCGGATTCCTTGGCTTCACCCAGCCTTATATAAACCACTTCAACAGAGGTAATGTCTACTATAAGCTCGGTGACTTCGAGAAAGCAAAGCAGGAATATCAGATGGCGTTAAATCTCAATCCTGATGATCCCTACGACTGCAAGACCAGAGTCAACTACGCCCTGTCTTATGTAACACCTATCGATGTTGATGAGATCGACGAAGATAATTACGAAGATGCTATTGAGATCTGCGAGAAGGCAAAGGAGATCCTCTCGGAGAAGGGCTGCGCGACCGAAGATAACAACGGTCACTACTACGCTGCACAGAAACTCTACAATGAGATCAATGATTTCATAAAGTCTTTGCAGGATCAGTATGAGAATCCTCCGACGCCCACACCGACTCCTACTCCGACACCGGATCAGAGCCAGTCGTCAGAGTCTCCGACACCTACACCGACATCAAAGCCGGATGCTGATGCATCCGCAACTCCTACTCCCTCACCGGAACCTTCGTCAGGGTCACCTACGCCTACACCTCAGGGCGGCACGGCTACACCTACGCCCACACCCGGCGGCGGTACGGCTACCCCTACGCCTACACCGGGCGGTGATCAGGGCACAGGTACACCTACGCCTACACCGGGCGGTGATGCCGGCTCACCTACACCTACGCCAACAGGTGCTGACCAGAGCAACAGCGGCACGCCTACGCCTACAGGCGGTGACCAGAGCAACAGCGGCACACCTACGCCTACACAGGGCGGACAGAGCAACAGCGGTACTCCCACGCCTACACAGGGCGGTCAGAGCAACAGCGGTACGCCTACACCTACAGGCGGCGGTCAGGGTCAGGCAACACCTACGCCTACCAAGACACCTGCGGAGCGTATCCGTGATATTCAGGACAGAGCAAACCGTGAGCGCTACGGCGGCAACGGCAGCGTTGGAGAAGACTGGAACTTCGGAAATTCTGCAAGCTGGTAATATTGCGTAAGAGGTAAGGGTCATGTTTAAAGAAAGACCTGCTATTAAGATTTTTGACGGAATATTCATTACGGCAGCGTGCCTGAGCACTTTTCTCTATGAGATAAGCTTCTGGTTTATCGTTCTCACTGTCGCACTAACTGTTCTTGCATTTGTTTTCCCCGGCTTATATGCGAAAGGGGTTGCAGGTGCCAGACTCAGGATCTGCTCCTACGGAAACACCATTTTATCGGTATTCCCGTTTACTCTTCTTGTGGTCGTGCCGGTATTCATTGCATCGCTGATCCTTCAGAAACATATAGGACTGAGGCCGGTCATTGTTTTCGCGTGCGTGACATTAGGCTTGCTTAATGCATATTTCTGGACAGGAATAATCATCGTATATCTTACGTCCAAGCAGATAGGTATCAGCAAGCGCCTTCTGGGCATCTTCTGCGGTATGATCCCTGTTGCCAATCTTTTTGCTCTTGCCATCATCGTTAAGATCGCAGGAAGAGAGATCAGGGAAGAGAGCGAGAGATACTGGAGAGATGAGGAAAGAAAGCCCCTTCAGGTCTGTAAGACAAAATATCCGATCCTTATGGTTCACGGCGTTTTCTTCAGGGATTCCGAGCACCTTAACTACTGGGGAAGAGTTCCTGCAGAGCTTATAAAGAACGGAGCCACGATCTACTATGGCGGCCAGGAATCCGCAGGCGATGTTAAGACCTGTGCCATGCAGTTAAAGAAGGCTATCGTTAACTGTCTTCAGGAGACGGGTGCCGATAAGGTCAACATCATTGCTCACAGCAAAGGCGGACTTGATTCAAGATACTGCATTTCCATGCTCGGTATGGCGCCGTATGTTACATCTCTTACCACTATCAACACTCCGCACCACGGCTGTGAATTTGCGGAATATCTGATGAACAAGGCTCCCGAGAAGCTCAGAAATACTGTTGCTTCGGCCTACAACAAGGGAGCGCGTCTTGCAGGTGATACCAATCCCGACTTCGTAAAAGCCGTCACAGATCTTACTAAAGCCGGTGTTGAGACACTTAATAAAGAGATGGCACCGATGGAATCCCAGTTCAACGGGATATACACCCAAAGCTTCGGATCCAAGTTAAACCATGCCACGAGCGGTAAATTCCCTCTTAACATGAGCTATCACTTCGTAAAGCACTTCGACGGTTTTAACGACGGACTTGTAGGAGAGGAATCCTTCAAGTGGGGATCTGACTACCATTTCCTGACCAACAGGGGACTCCGCGGTATCTCACATGCGGACATGATCGATCTGAACCGCGAAAATATCGACGGCTTCGACATCCGTGAATTCTATGTAAGTGTTGTTCAGGGTTTGAAGGAGAGAGGTCTCTGATCAGCTCTCTTTTGCAGCAAGACCTGCTATCGTATATTTCCTGAAGAAAGATTCCATCTCTTCGCTGAACTCCTTCCACATCGGAAGAGTCACGCAGGAGCTGATACGGTCGCATTTGGGTGCGTCCGGATTCATGCAAGAGACAACATAGAAATCGTTCTCGGTTACGGAGATGATATCCCAGGCTGTGATCTTCTTTGCGTCCCTGGCAAGCTTATATCCGCCATTCTTGCCTCTTAAACCGGTCACAAGGCCGTTCTGTACCAGCATCTTGATGATGGACTCAAGATATTTCTCTGAAAGGTTCTGTCTGTCGGCAATGTCACCCAGTGTGACATAAGAATCATTGCCATACTTTGCCAGGTCGATCATTACGCGAAGTGCGTAGCGTCCTTTTGTAGATACAACCATGAATATATCCTCCGGAAATGGTTACAAAAGAATAAACCTATTATAGAGGAAGGATATTCGGAATTAAATCGGATAAGAGAAAATCGTACAATTTATTTGAAGGTTGTTCGGGGACTTCATTCAATACCGGGAGAATCAGGAGAAACCCGCAGAATATAAGGCGTGTAACATTGTTACTTTATGCCGAAGATCTCCTCCCCGTCTTTAAATGGTGTCCAGGAGAGCTTACCGGTATAAGCAAACTCACTCCAGATCTCGCGCATCTTTTCACCGACTCTTTGAGAGACCGGATCATCGATATTAATGTATGAGGTAGACTTGCCGAACAGGAGCGGAAGCTCACAGGCATGATGACATCCTGTACCGCGCTTCTCCATATCGGGAGTCATGTACTGATATTCGTATACCCATGAAGGTCCCTTGATCCCGCGTGCGATCTCGCGGGAAGGGGCGGAATAGAATTCCGATGTAAAATGGTCAGACATATTGCGGCGGGTGTTTTTCCCCGGCTTGAAATCAAAATGAAACCACATTGCCGCAAGCGGGAGTGCAGCAGTCGCGATATTGTTGATAAATGCATCCCCTTCCTGACTTGTCGTTCCGATAAGGAGCGGCTTGGCCGATTCCTTTGCAAGATCTGCAGGGCGTGCCTTGATCGTGACACCGTCGATTACGGGTGAGAATGCACAGAAGGATTCGCCTTCCCTGAAGACATATTTCTTGAGCCGGGCGTTTGCCTGATGGATGGCGGCTGTATCGATATCCTTAAGCTTTTTGAGGTCAGACGGACTTACACCCAGAAAATTCAGGTATTTGCGGGCATAACGGGCACTCTGCTTCTCACTCCAGAACGAATTAGCACATGTCGACTGGCATATAGCCTTGTCAAAGAGATATTCGGCTTCCTTCATGCCAAGAAGTGCTACTATGCATGCCGCGCCTGCCGACTGCCCGAAAACTGTTACGTTATCGGCATCTCCGCCGAAGCGGTTTATATTATTCCTTACGAACCTTAATGCCATCATCTGGTCGTAAAGTCCGTTATTCTGATCGAAGTTCTTATCTATGGAATGAAGGTTTAAGAACCCTTCAAGATTCAGGCGGTAGTTGAAAGACACGGCAACAGTCTTTGTCTCTCTCGCAAACCTTGCCATATCATATACGAGTTCGTCGCTGTCTTCTGCTCTTCTTCCGCATCCGCCGTTAGCATATGAACCGCCGTAGAACCACACCATTACAGGTGCTCCGGGAGCAAGGCCCTCAGGTACGAACACATTTAAGTAAAGGCAGTCTTTCCCGTCAAAAGAGACTGTAGCCGTCCCTTTGCCCTGAACAGGGTTTACAGAGCCCCTGACAGCATCCAGAACGCCTTCCCAGGATTCGGGCGGGACAGGATGCTTAAAAGCGAGATCGCCCACAGGAGGCGCTGCAAACGGGATTCCGAGATATTGCTCGCAGCCGTCCTTAACGATGCCCCTGACAAGACCATATTCAGTTGTTACTGTTCTGGAGTAGTTCATAAAGAAATTTTACACTCTTGAAATACAGGGTGCAATCGGATTATTGATATCAGAAATATCAATATTTGAATATCAGGTGATCTCTGTTACCACGATCTCCGGATAGTTATTGATCCTTACGGGCAGTATGCTGTTGCCGAGACCGCGGCTTAAGATAAGCTTCATTCCGTTGATGTCGTGAATGCCTTCATACATCTCAGGGAAGATCTCGAACTCGGGAGATACAACTCCGCCTTTGCCCGGAATGATTATCTGGCCGCCGTGATAGTGACCGGTAAAGACAAGATCTGCGCCAAGGTGGCTGTAAAGACCTGAGAACTGCGGTTCGTGAGCCAGCATTATGACAGGCTTTGTTCCGTCAAAAGGTTCATAAGCATCAAAAGAGCCGGAGAAGCTGAGCGAGGAATCGGCGATGCCAGCCAGGATATACTCATCAGTCTCTATATAGGTGTCATCAAGAAAGACGACGCCAAGTTCCCTCATCTCAGAGAAGAAATCTTTAAGCTTCTCATCTCCGAGCCACTCCTCATGATTGCCGGTGACATAATAGACCGGACAGATATTGACGGCACCTTTGATGAAGTCCAGAGAGATGTCCGTGGCTGTGTGAGTCTTATCGACGATGTCGCCGGTGACGACGATCATGTCGGGATCCTGCTTCTCAATCTGCTTAAGAAGAGTTGACTGTTTTACACCGAAGAACTGGTTATGAAGATCCGATATCTGAACGACGGTGAGGTTATTTTCGAGATCCAGGTCAACGCTGTATTCAGATACCGTTAAGTGATAATTCTGATAAAGCGAGAATATTATGATCACGATCTCGAGAACCATCAGGACAGGAACGGTAATTGCAAACTTCGGCTTTAATGTCTTGTGGCGGAATATCCTCATACCGAGGAAAGCGCCTATGGAGCCGCCGATCCAGGCCCAGAACAGCAACGTCTTTTCAGGTATCCTTCCGGCGTTTTTCCTGGCCGAAAACTTGTCTGCGCCATACAGTATGAACGCAGCAAGATTAACGATTACAAGCCAGTATACGAGTATCATCAGTATTAATCTTCAGCAGTTGTAGGTGATATGACACCGAAGGCTTTGCAGAAATCATCGGAAAAGTCCTTATCCGCGCTCAGGCCTCTTATTATCATTACCACATCGTCTTTCTGATAAACGCCGCATATGCTGTAACGCTTTTTGCTTGCTTCACCGCACTCTATAGTATAGGTGATGCCGTTCTTCTCGCCGGACTCACCGTCGTCTGCATGTTCCCTTGAATACTTCTTGTAGAGTTTCCCGGCCTTTTTTGCATCTTCAAAGGTGAATAAGAATCCGATATATAATCCGTCTTTGTCGTTATAAGCGAATGTCGTAGCCTCAGTTACATCGTAAGACGGGTATGTGTTGAAGCGGTTAAAGACAACGTCGTATATATCCTGTGCATCTCTCTTGGTGCAGGTGATATATGCGCCCTCGTCCATTATCATTCCGCCGGCTATTCGCCCGTATATCGCGAAGAAATCTTCCGGATCATCATAATCATCGTATTTCTGATCCTCAAGGAAACTGACCATATTCTTATGCGTTAACTTGGAAGCACACGCAGTAAGTCCGAGCACAACAGTAAGCATCAGGACCACACAAACAGTTTTCTTAAACAGGTTCATAATATATCCCTCCCTCGCGAAAATCTCTTCCGCCAAAAACTACCAGAATTATAACACGTTCAGGATCAGGTACTGAAGAAAGCCTGATCTTATTCTCCGTCAGGCAGAATTACATTGAAAGCCTTGCTGAAATCTTCGGCAATGTCAAAATTGCGGTTCGCTGCGTTTAAGATCAGCACTGAGTTCCCTTTAAGATAGACTCCGGTCTTGACTGCTCTGCCTCTGTCGAGGTCGTTGTGTTGCACGGAGTAAGTATAGTCTTTATTAATGCCTTTTTCACCATTTTCGCAGTATTTACCAGAGTATTCTTCGAAGAAATCGGCTGCGTCATCAGCATCATCAAAAGTGATCAGATACCCCCTGGAAAAGCTGTCGCTTTTTTGGCAGATAAATACCGTTACTTCGGTAACATCATAAGACCGGAATGCATTATAGATATTTATATTCCGGTCATAAAGAACCTCTGCTTTGTTTTCTGTGCATGAGATAAAGTACCCGCCCTCAGCGTCTGTTTTTATCAGATACGAAGCGGATTTGAAGTAATCTTCGGGTTCATCGCATTTTGCGCAACCATGTCTTATGCAAAAGCTGACCAGTTTCTTATGAGTGAACTCCCCGGACGAGCAGGCGGTCAGGATGATGACCGCAGACAATGCAAGTATTGAACATGTGAACCTTCCGAATATTTTCAAATCATTCCTCCGCCCGGAAATTCTGATACTGCTGACAGGAATATTATAAACCCTTGGATTCGAGATATCTGTAAAATGCCTCCAGACCCTCTTTCAGATCATCGTATGTCTCATCGAAATTCCCCGTGTACCACGGATCTGCGATGCTCCTTAGCGACCCTGCAAACGCAAGCATCTGGAAGATCTTCTTATCCGGATCTCCGCCTGCGATCCTCGTCATGTTGGAGATGTTATATGAATCCATACCTATCAGGTAATCGTATTCCTCATAGTCACCGCGCGTCATCTGGCGTGCGCGGTGCGGAATGACCGGAATACCGACTTCACGGAGTTTGCCAACGGTTCCATAATGCGGCCCGTTGCCGATCTCCTCGCGGCTCGTCGCCGCCGAATCAATATAGAACTTCCCGGACAGTCCCTTCTTGTTGACCATATCCTGGAACATGCACTGGGCCATTGTCGAACGGCAGATGTTGCCGTGACATACAAACAGTACTCTTATCATAGTTACGATTTGCCTTGAAATACCCTGAAAAGCCTTATTTTTCAAGGGTTTCGCGATTGCCCTGAAATCTTATTAACTTGGCTTTTTGTTGCATAATTTGGCATATTTTGGTATGCCTCAGGGTCAAATGAGGGTCAAAAATCATATTTCTGACCCTCAGTGTTTTCAAGGTTTTTTGGGATTTTTACACTATCTCCAGTCTCGTAACTTCCGCTCTGACATCTTCAAAACTGACATGAGTATAGATGTTAAGAGTGACGCTGATATCGGCGTGTCCCATCAGATACTGCAAAGTCTTGGGGTTCATCCCTGATTTTGCCATATTGGAGCAGTAGGTGTGGCGGCATACATGAGGGGTGACTAACGGCATCTGTACCTTGTAAATGCTGTTGTATTTTTCCCTGATGTGCTTGAAATAATGCTCCCAGTGCAGGGAATACATTACTTTGCCGTCCTTATCGAAATACAGGAATCCCATCTTGCCGCCTATTACAGGCTCTTTGCGTGGTGGTTTTCTGTTCTCAATGATCTTCCTAAAGCATTCCTCGACATCCGGTGTCATCGGAATAACTCTGGTACCGCTCTCGGACTTTGTCTTCTGGATATAGTATCCGCCGGAACCGTGCTTCATCAGCTGATGGTCGATATTGATCGAGTGATTCTCGAAGTTGATGTCCGATACCGTAAGTCCGCAGAACTCTGAGATTCTCATTCCTGTCTTGAAGAGAATATAGATCCCTTCATAGTAAATGTTGAAATGCGGATCGTCTTTGACAAAGTTCAGGAACTTGCGTTCATCCTCACGACTTAACGCTTCACGTCTTACGCTGTCATTTACGATTACGTCGACCAGCTGAAAGCTGAACGGATTTTTCCTGATAAGGTCATCATCGACTGCCATTTGGAAGGCGGGTCTCAATACACCTCTTATTGTGTGAATGGAGCTGTAACCCCTTCCGTCCTTTTGCTGGAGCTTGATAAGCCAGCACTTGGCATCTGAGATCCTGACAGTATCTATCCTTTTGTTTCCAAAAGGGTCACTTTTCAAGATATTGACGATGGTCTTGTACCCTGTCTGAGTCGTCGGACGGACATTTATCTTGGTTGAAATATATTTCTCAACAAGATCGAGAACCGTCAGATTTCCTCCATTCGAGGCGATGTGGTTAAACAGGTCAGCCTGAACTTGTTTTTCCATTTCACGAAGAGAAGGTGTTCTCTTCTTTCCCGGAGGAAACGGATCGTGCAGATCCAACCTGTTACTGTAAACGCAAACGCTTTTGCCAAAAGCATCGGTATATTTAAATCTGTAGCGGCCATCCGGCATCTGATACTCGCCGAAGTGTAAAATTCTCCCTTTGTTATCTCTCCTTTTGTTCATTTTTGCTGGGTCTCCTTTCTGTGTGGATGACCCGGCGTGGTATAAATAAATATATCACACCGGTCAACACGGGTGTTTTAATACCGGGTTAAACTACGCCAGCTTCGTCAATATATTTCTCGAAAATCTTTCTTTTGATCATGACGCGGTTACCGTTCATGACCACGAAATCCGCATTGGGGTTTTCGTCAACGATCCTGCGAAGCCTCTTTTCTCCGATATTGAAGTAGCTCGCCGCTTCTCTTATAGTCAGCGTGTACTTCTCCCAGATAGGAACGGCATCTTTCCTTTTTACTTTGCTATTGTCTTTTGCTAAGCAAAGGTTTGTAGTCTCAGTCATAAGCAATGACCTCCTGAAGAAGATTTTCCCTGATAAAGGGAATGTAAATTGCCGTCCCCAAAAACGATGGATAACGGAGCAGCAAGCAACGTGTTTGTGCGCACAAACACGAAAAATGCTTGTCAGGGGAGCCCCTGAAACCCTGTGGATGCCTTCGGCTTTTGCGGGAGTTTATTCAGTTGTCAAAGTTCGATGAAGGTTACATACCCCTTTACTAACTAGAAATGGGAGAGGGCAAAATTATGTGGGTCTTTCTGTAGAAAAATGTGTCAAAATGTTCCCTTCACTATTACTGGACATTGACCCCCATTTTGGCCCCCCGCTTTTTGCGAAAATTTTGAAAATGTAATATTACATTTTTCGATGAGCACACAAAAAAGGGCTCCGCTATAGTCGGAAGCCCAATAAAATCAATATTTCTTTATTGGCATGTTATAATTTTTGTTAAGGGGCAACCCTTAGATAGGATAATTATCAGTAAACACTTTAAAGGTGATAATAGCATAAGTGGACCGCAAACTATTTGAAAAAACTCCAGTACCAAAAGCGTATATGAAACTTGCCATTCCTGTTGTTTTGGCAATGGTGCTCAACGTCGTCTACAACATGGTCGATACCTGGTTCATTTCGCTTACTGATGATCCTGATCTTGTAGCAGGTGTTTCTATATGCGCTCCCATCTTTGTTCTTTCGGTTGCCATCGGAGATATCTGGGGATTGGGTGGAAGTTCGTTGATCTCGCGTCTTCTTGGGGAAAAGCAAGACGAAGAAGCCGGTATTGTATCGGCGTTTTGCCTGTTTGCTTCATTTGTCATAGGTCTTGCTTTTATGATCCTGATGCTTATATTCCAAAAGCCTGTTTTATTACTGCTTGGTGCTAATAATGCATCTATTCAACATGCATCTTCATACTTTACTTGGATTGCTTTGGGGACGCCTTTTATCATCTTTTCGATGATACCCAATAATCAGTTGCGTACGGAGGGGCTGGCTTCCTGGGGGATGATAGGGGCTGTTACCGGAACTGTTGCAAACATTATTCTGGATCCTGTTTTCATTTTTACACTGAAAATGGGAGCAGGCGGAGCTGCTTTGGCGACTACGATAAGCAACGTTATTTCGTGTGCTATATATTTAGTGATAATTAAGAAGAAATGCCGTGTAATTACTCTTGATATCAAAATGGCTTTTCGAATCGGCAATAATGTTAAAGAAATACTCCGAATTGGCATACCGGCTTCGGTTACCAATATAATGTTCAGCTTGAGCATGATGTTGACCAACCGGGCATTAACGGACTACGGCAATGATTCAATTGCTGCTATGGGCATCGCTATGAAGATAAATATGATCAGTCAGATGACGCTGATTGGATTTGCTTTCGGCGGCCAACCTATGTTCGGTTATTCATACGGATGTAAGAATGCCAAACGCTTTAAGAGCACCTTAAGATTTGCATATATATTGGAAGCAGGCTTGGGAATCTTGTTTGCATTAATACTTTGTATCTTTGCGCCGTTCCTATTGCAGAGTTTTATAAAAGATGCAAATGTATTCAAGCCGGGAATCGAAATGTTGAGATTTATGCAGATAAGTTCGGTTCTGCTTGGTTTTTCGCTTGTCGCAACATGCGTGTGTCAGGCGGTAGGACATGCATCAGGAGCTCTGATTCTTTCGCTTTCAAGACAAGGTGTTCTATTCTGGATTACCATTTCAGTACTTCCGTTGTTCATGGGTTTTACCGGAATTCTTTTGGCTCAGCCAACAGCTGATCTGTTAACAGGTATCATTTCATTTGTCATTATTAGCGGGGTTGTTAAGAGATTTAAAAATACAGTTGTTTCTGAAGCGCCTGCTTAAATTATTTGTAGTGAAAATCAGGAATTATCTAATCCAAGCCCGAGAGCAATCTCGGGCTTGTAAATGGGTCTCAGGGACATCCCTGACAAGCATTTTCTGTGTTTGTGTACACAAACGCGTTGCTTGCTGCTCCGTTATCCACGCGAATCAGCCCCGAAAGCAGTGTAATGGATTACAAGATTTGTGCCCTGATAGTTGCCAAAAATGACATATGCTACTTTGCTATGGCAGAGCAATCTCCTTAAACATTGATATAAAAATATAAAAACAGCCCTGCATTTCTGCAGGACTGAACACACACGCCGGGTTAGAAAAACTAGGGTCAAACGAGGGTCAAAACTATTCAGAAATTCCCTCAAAAGCCTTAAATCATTGATTTTGCATTTTCATGCATTCGAGTGCCGTGGCATACAAATAGTACTTTTATCATAATTACGATTCGTGACGTTTTACTACGAAATGCTTGATATTATTGGGCTTATACGGCTTTTATTAGGTTCAGCGAGAATCACTTATCGTAGTGTATTTTCACTTATCATTTCCCGAAAAAGGTTCAAAAACGGGTTCAAAAATTAAGTTTTGAACCCGCAGTTTTTAAACATATCGGGTACGCAAGTCGTTAAACCAAATACCATTAAACTATTTCGTGTGATTTTACACAATACCAAGTCGAATAACTTCAGCGACAGCATCTTCAAAGCCAACATGATCATATGTGTTAAGTGTTACACCTATCTCTGAATGTCCCATAAGGTATTGAAGGGTTTTTGGGTTCATTCCGTTCTTGGCCATATTTGAACAGTATGTGTGTCTGCAAACATGAGGTGTAATTACTGGAAGAGGTACCTTATATATGCTGTTGTACTTATCCCTAATATGCTGAAATCGCTTTTCCCAATGAATTGAATACATTACCTTTTGGGATATATTCCCTTTTAGTAGGTTTACATATATAAGAATAGAGCCTAATACAATACCGGCGATATGTCAGAGGAAGACCCTTTATGTCGGGAGATGGATCTTTGTCCCATTTACGATTGTTATTGCCTTCGACTAATAAAGGCACACCAGGAACGAGTGTGTTCTGAATGATGCGCCTTCTGATTGAATCGTAATCGTAGTTCGGTCCTAACCCTCGGAATCTGAAAAAGCCTTTAGCCCCCGGAGGTTTAAGTCCTGGATGTTCATACTGAGTTCCATCCTTCTTGAAGAATTTAAACTCGTATCCCATTTCTTTAAGAGTCTGAGCAAACTGCTTTTCTGTGCGTGAGAGTTTAATTGCATAGTCGATATCTTCTCTGATAAGACCTCTAACAGTTGTCTTACCCTGTCTTTCAGCCATCCACTCATCGTAAGACCTCTTTCTGGTAATCGAAGGTGACTCGATGACATGAAGGTTAGCCTCTCTGCAAAGTTTGTCGCTCACACTCATCATCTGTCTATAATCAGCCTTAGTTCTTCGAAATTTGATCCCATCAACAAATGAGACAGAGTTTATTAGAAAATGATTATGGTAATGACCAGTATTTAGATGTGTTGCAACAACGACTTCAAATCTGTCGCCCCACAACTCCCGTGCAAGTGCTACTCCGATTTCATGCGCTTTCTCAGCAGTTATTTCACCATCACCTTCGCGAAAAGCTTGATAGCCGTGATAAGCAAGCCTGCCATTTGTTTTTCCCCAAGATAGTTTAGTTTGAAGGAAATCATCGGCTGCTGTTTTAGGTGAGCAGTTGATCCCGGTTACAAACATCATCTGTTCAGTTTTGTCACTGTTCTCAACATAATTAACTACATCTCCAACAGCTTTACGCGCGGCTAAAGCTTCAGGGGCAAGTTCTGGCTTCTCGATGGTCTTATCAGGGTTTTCAATATATTTGAGCACACTGTCGACTCGATGCGTTACAGCCCATATGGAAGTTACTGCCATTATTTGCCACCAGGATTCCTGAATGTTTGGTATAGCATATTTACCGCACCATGAATTTCCTCTGAACAACTGTTAAGTTCTTCATCGTAATATTCACCAATCGTATTGAGTTTAAAAAGCACCTGATCCAAGTTGGTTCCGATTCTCTTCAATTCCCAAATCAGTTTCCTGAACTCTGTCGGTGGAGCGGCAGTTACTTTACCGTTTTTGATAAGCTGTCTGCAATACTCGTTTATCGTCAAGCCTGATTTTTGCACGTTTGTCAGGAGGTGTTCGTATTCATCATCACTTAAGTAGAGGTAAATTCTGTTCTTCCTCTTGCGGTTATATTGTTGTTCCATGCCATATTTCTCCTTTGTTTTCTTGTCTGGTTCTGAGCGTTCAAATTTGGTAGTTCCATGTTGTAACAAGCAACGCGTTTGTGTACACAAACACGAAAAATGCTTGTCAGGGGAGCCCCTGAAACCCTGTGGATGCCTTCGGCTTTTGCGGGAGTATATTCAGTTGTCAAAGTTCGATGAAGGTTACATACCCCTTTACTAACTAGAAATGGGAGAGGGCAAAATTATGTGGTCTTTCTGTAGAAAAATGTGTCAAAATGTTCCCTTCACTATTACTGGACATTGACCCCCATTTTGGCCCCACGCTTTTTGCGAAAATTTTGAAAATGTAATATTACAGTCGAAGGGTTTTATTGTTAAAGAAGTGGCTTTAATAGACATTGCTTTTATTATGTGATAATAAACGTAGAATTGCGGCGGACGTCTGCGGACTAAGCCTAGGGAGGCCGGATGCGTCCGGCCTCTTTTTCTTTATTTAGACAAATTTGCCATAATCAGCAAGCGTTTACAAAAGTTAAATCCTAATTTAATCTCAGTTTTAAATATCTTCATTATTGATAATTTGATGCAGTATACTCACTATTTTTTACGCACGTACTTTAATGGTTCAAACACAATATATATATGAACCGTTGACAAATTTATAGTACAAGTGATAACATGATGGTACAAAGATTATAAGGAGAAGAATTATGTCTCGGCAGTTTAATGAGGCCATGGAAGGTCTCTTTGAAATTTATGGTGAAGAGTACAGGCTTATTAAGCCTAAGAACATAGATGAATTGAGTCGCGCATTGGAAGTAAGGTCAGCGTTACAATCGTATCTAAGTGGTCTTATGAACGATGAAGAATCGGGTGACTATAGTGATCTTTTGCGTGTGCAGGATGAAAATATTAATGATTTTATTGGTTCTTTGGGCGAATACGATAACAGTCACCTGATCAATAATATTAATTATTTCATGCGGAAGCTTAATTTGCGCATGGGGGAACTTGAGCAACTTATTGGCGTAAGCGCAGGGTATATCTCTCGTACTGCAAAGGAAAAATCTGCTAAGAAACTCAGTATCGATGTTGTTTGGAAGATAGCAAAATTGTTTGAGGTTGATATCAGAACGCTTATCGAGGTTGATTTGATGATTCCAAATAGCAATGCCAATCTGGTTACCCAGTTTCTTGATAAGCTCTGTAAGCAAACAGCACGGAACGAAATAAAGTGGGAAAATCGTGGAGGAGCAATGTGCTATCTCTCGGATGCCTTACGGAACACAGGATTATTTACAGAGGAAGATGGTACGGTTATCTATCACGCAAATGATCACATGAATCCAAATTATAAGTATGTGCTTGCAGATGATGTTTATACCTGTTCTTCAATTGTAAACGGTAAGGAATTTGCAATGATCGGGTTTGGGATAGATAATAAAGACGAGTCGTACTTTCTGGATTATGTTTTCCTTACACCAAAGAGTATTAATGGAAAAACAAGATACATCGTTGAGAAAGCTTTTTTTTCGAGTGACGACAGGTTCCGTGTAATAGAAAACAAAGGGGAGCAATTAATGAGCCTTGTTCAAACACAGGAAATGGATGCAGACATTTCTCCAGAAGTAAGAAGCATAATTGCCGATTATATAAATTAAGGATTAACGGACTAATCTGCAACGCCTGGGAGCATTATATGATCCTAAAGAGGATTTCTAAGAATAGTTAGAAGAGAATATTTATAACATTTAAGATGGAAGGGAAATACATGAGTAGTGTTGTTTTAGAATTACAAAAAGAAGTTACTCAACCTAATTGTGATATAGTTTCTATCCTGAGAAGGGCACATCTAATAGCTACTAAGTTAGGGTTAAAAGATTTTAATCAGTGGATAATTAACGAGTTAAATGGATATAGTATTCAAAAAGATGCTCCTGAGTATCGTACCGTATCAGGACAACTTAAGGCGTTTAATCCGTATGGTGGCTGGATTCCTGTCATGCTTAACGAACCGGATTTAGAAGGCATAATCTGTCATCCTAAAATGATAAACTCTATTTCAGAAATTGTATCCCTTTGTAAAGGGGATAGCTCACGCATAATAATGCCGCTTCCGGCAGAAATACAAAAAGGTATAAATGAAATGTGCAATAATCCAATTCCTATGCAAATGGCTCTTCACATTCCTTCTACTGCAGCAGCAGATATAATTGAGAAAGTGAAAAACACTCTGATTGAGTGGACATTAGAACTTGAAGCAAAGGGTGTTTTGGGAGAAGGAATGAGTTTTAGTGAACATGAAAAAGAACTTGCAAAGTCTATTCCACAGCAAGTATATAATTACTATGGATCAACAAACGTGATAAACGGAACAACAGAAAATCTTCAAGCCAATGCAGGAAATATTGTTACTGCACATTTTGACTATGAAGTAGCGAAAAAAGCTGTAGATGAAATTGACGATGACATACAAAATAGTGCTGAATTATCGCAAGAGGATAAAGAAGAAGCTCTTGAATTTCTGCGTGATATAAGAAATAAAATAGAAACAAAGAAAAAAGATGCGGTAATAAAGGCGGCGCTTGTTGGGCTGAAAGACTTTTTGATCAGCACTGGCGCCGGATTAACGGTTGCCGTGATACAAGCAAAAATGCAGGGATTGTTTTAATCAGAATCAACAGTATCCTTAGGCATTTTATTGAAGAACTATAATTATGAGCTTTATGATGAAATAAAGAAAGATGGGGTTCTCATTACCCAATCGAAGCTCATACTAAGGTATTAATGATGATATATGAGCGATAGGTATGATATCACTGAAAGAGTGATTCTTTAAATAGCATCTTTTTAAAATTTTGTTGTATTTACTGAGCTTCTATATTTGACGCTGATCACTTACGACTATATAATTTAGTCGTAAGCTAAGTCGTAAGTGAAATCGTATGTTTATAGGAGACAACATATGGCAATTCCCATCACAATTGAGAAGTTATTAACGGAGAATATCGTTGAATGGGCGAGAATAGAGTTTAAAGAGGGATGGAATCCGGAAACAACTTTGAAGACCATAAGCGCTTTTGCTAATGATATAGACAACTGGGGTGGTGGCTATATCGTTATAGGTGCTAAAGAGAAAGACGGGAAAATAGTCAGACCGGTAAAGGGTATTTCACCTGATTCAGTAGATAAGATACAAAAGGAACTTCTTAGGTATTGTAAGTATCTAAGACCTGTATATATTCCGCAAACAGAGCCTGTTATGTTTGATGGGCAGATGCTTCTTTTAATATGGTGTCCGGGTGGGTATGAAAGACCATATGCATGTCCTAAGTCACCAGATTCGAAAAATAGCGGGAAAATATACTATATTCGTAAGCTGTCCAGCACAATTGAAGCTACCGACTTAGATGTTAAGGAATTAATGTCATTAACGCATAATGTTCCGTTTGACGACAGGATCAATCCCAAAGCCGAAATGAAGGATCTAAAGTATCCGATTATCAGAAATTACCTTCAGAATGTAAACAGCAGCTTAATTAATGAGATTGATAACTTGGATACGATTCAAATAGCAAAGGATTTACGAATCGCAGATGGACCAACGGAATACTATAAACCGCTAAATGTTGGTCTATTGTTCTTTAATGATCATCCGGAATCGTTTTTTCCTTATAGCCAAATAGAAGTTGTTAATATTCCTGATCCAACAGGCCAGGGAATGGAAGAACGCATTTTCGCAGGACCGATAGATGAACAGCTGCGGGATTCACTCAGTTACATAAAGAATAATGTAATCGCCGAGAAGATATTTAAGGTCCCAGGACAAGCTGAAGCTGTAAGAGTTAAGAACTACAGTTATGAGGCAATAGAGGAATTTCTATCTAATGCTATATATCATAAGTCATATCAGATCCATGAACCGGTTACAGTAAGGATAGAAGTAGATAAGATCGAAATTACCAGCACACCAGGACCGGACAGATCTATTACAGATGAAGATATCCGCAATTATCAGATGAGAACAAGAAGATATAGAAATAGAAGAATAGGCGACTTTCTTAAAGAGTTACATCTTGTAGAAGGAAGAAATACTGGTATTCCGACTGCTATTAGAGCGATAAAAGAAAATGGTTCTCCGTTGCCACAACTCCTTACCGATGAAGAACGTTCATTTTTCTCTGTGATCATTCCAATACACGAAGCATTTTTGAATGAAAAAAATATAAATAATTTTTCTGTATCTACTGTTGACAAAACGGCACCAAAGCGTAGAACAAAAGAACAGATAAAAGCATTAATTCTGGATGCGTTGTCGGTTGAAAGTGTATCGACTAATGAATTATATAAAAAACTGGGATATTCCGGTAACGCATCAAAAACATTCAGGAGTTGCGTTGATGAATTGATAGCTGAAGGGAAGGTTCGGTATGCTGCGGAGAATAAGCAGGATTCAAATAATGTGTTGAAAATGAATAATCATGAATAGTTCTTGATATTAAGGTAGGAAAAGACGTATCAGATATAATCTAAAAAGATTATAGCGTTATTAATGTGTTTGGTTTTCAAAAACATATAAGTAGAGAACTTTTGAATTCTTAATAAAAAGTGGTAATTCATATACAGATGGTAGAATTAATTAGATATAATACCAAAATTTCTGTATAGGCATTCAGAGATTATTAAATTGTTTTCTATAATTTTGAGGTGATAGATATTAATGAAGAATGTTAAGTATCAAGTTTTTATAAGTTCGACTTATTCTGATCTTATTGAAGAACGCAGGAAGGCATTAGATATTTTATTGTCTGCTGACTGTATTCCAGCAGGAATGGAAGCTTTTGTTGCGACAGATAACGAACAATTTGAAGTTATCAAAAAAGTAATTGATTTATGTGATTATTATGTGTTAATTATAGGTAAAAGGTATGGTTCTGTTTCGCCTGATACTGGAATGAGTTATACGGAAATGGAATATGAATATGCATTATCAAAAAACATTCCGGTTTTAGTTTTTGCAATAGATGAAAGTGTTATTTTGTCGGAAGACAAAATCGAGTCAGACCCAGACAATATTGTCAAGCTAAATCATTTTAGAAACAAAGCTATGAAAAATAGATTGGCTACTGTTTGGAAAACGGATGAAGAATTAATTGGAAGATTAGCTGTATCGATAATGAAGGCTGTTTCAGAGATTAAGAGACCTGGATGGCAAAGAGCTGTTGATTATGATGAAGCTTCACTTAGACGTGAAATAATGGATTTGCAGACAGAAAAACAGAAATTACTTAATGAGATTCAAGAGAAGCAGACACAAATTGACTCTTATTCAAAAAGCAATGATTTAGCATTTGAAGATTATTTAGTTCATTTTGAGTACACCTATTATGATTATGGATCAAATGTTAAGCATTATAGAAAACAAGATATACTATTAATTGATGTATTTAGAGTCATTTCTGTACAGATGCTAAATGTTATGATTACTGAAAAATCTATTGTAAATGCAATATCTACAAATATTTTCAAAACAAATAGAACCGTACATTTTGATGATCCTCAGATTATTAAGATCATTTTGAATCAATTAACAGAACTTGGATTAATATATTCAATATGGAGAGATAATAAAAGCGATTTGTTTTGGGGATTAACAGAAAAAGGTATTAGAAAACGCAATGAATTAGTTCTTGTTAAGAATACGCCTAATTCAAATAAAGATGATGAAAATAATGAATGATTATCAAGTGCTATTTTCAAGAAAACATCGGAGGAGTATATGCAGTTTGAGAAACATAAATTGGCTAAGCAAATATTTCATGATATAGATATATCTAATAATAAATATCTTATAATTCATTATTCTTGTCAAAGCTTTTATGGTCGAGAAGATGGAACATCTCCTAGAATCACGTCTATAGCAGTACATAATTACACTTCTGGTCAGACAGAGTCTTTTTCGATACATATGACTGCTGAAAAAGATAGAATTGACTTTATAGATATAGAAAACAAATATAATGATTTAGAAAAAAAGATGCTTAAAGAATTTTACACATACGTTCAGGAACATAAGGATTATATATGGATTCATTGGAATATGAGAAATAGTAGTTATGGATTTCAAGCAATTGAACATCGTTATTCTGTTCTTGGAGGAAAACCTGTTATTATTCCATATACAAATAGAGTAGATTTATCTCTTCAATTAATTAATTATTTTGGAGCAGGATATATAAATAATCCTAGAATGGAAAGTTTAATAAAACTTAATAAGATTTCCTCATTAGATTTTCTTTCTGGAAAAGAAGAAGCCGACGCATTTGAAAAAAAAGAATACGTAAAACTTCATAAATCCACACTTCGCAAGGTTTTAATTTTTACAGATATTATTTCTCGAGTAAATAATAATAAACTTAAAGTAAAATCAAAATGGTATGAAATATATGGATATACACCTCAAGGCATTTTTTATCTATGTTCAGAAACATGGTGGATTCAACTTATTATTACTGTTGTTTTATTAGTTTTGGGAGCAATATTAGGCGTTGTTTTTGATCGATTATGTTAGAAGGACGTAATCATTCTGGTTATATTGTAATAAAGCGCACTTGTGAATTGTGTAATAATACGCAAAAGGATATAGGAGATACTGAATCTGCTGCAAATTCCGCTCCGACGGCACGCTGTTTCCGCTAACGGCGGCATAGCAATTCCGGAGTGAACGGCATGTGTTTCCGCTTCAAACGGCATAGATTTCCAACCGTGATATAGTCTTTTCTGTAGCTTATACGCTGCAGAAAGGAGGCATGGAAACCATGCAAGATTTCAATACGATAATCGGCGTGATACAAATGCGGCAGAACGATTGCTCCTTCTCCGTCATTCAGAAACGGTATCACATCGGTTCAGGCACAACTCAACGGATATTGAATCGATTTGAAGCATCAGGGTTAACCCTTGAAGAACTTCGGTCGGCTGATCCGCATGCAGTCGAAGAACTATTCTACCCACCGGAGCAAGCTAGAAGAAAGGATATTCCTTTACCAGATTTTCAGTACTACTACGACAGGATCCACGCTAAAGGCAGCAAGATAAACATCGCCTATTGCTGGATCGAGTATAAGACTGAACATCCGGATGGATACGAACAATCCCAATTCTACGAGTACTATAACCGCTTCGTTGAGACTCACTATGGTAAGCGGGATGCAACGATGGCCGTTGAGAGAGTACCCGGAGAAAAGATGTATATCGACTGGGTCGGAGATCAGCCGTTCTTGCTGCTGGAACCTGATACAGGTGAAGTCCACAAGATCCATTTCTTTGCAACAACAATTGGCGTAAGCAGTCTTATTTACGCTGAAGCATTCCTTAACGAGAAACTGTCGAGCTTTGTTGAAGGAACGATCCACGCAGTTCAGTTTTACGGCGGCATTGCTAAATACTTTGTTCCTGACAATCTTAAGGCAGCCGTTA
>JAFRRJ010000033.1 GCA_017428155.1 Clostridiales bacterium
GCAGTCTCAAAGCGTACCAGGCATCAAAACGTGGAGGCGAGCTGATCTGCGAGTTAAGAGAAAACAGGGTGATTATTTCAGGAAAAGTTGTAGTTTTCGCTGTTAGCGAACTTATGATTTGATTAGAAAATGGAATTATAGCGATAAATTCAAGTTTGTAGAGATAATGTGTTAGCGCGTTATATCAGGAATTAGATGAACTATAAAACAAAGGGGAAAAACATGGATGAAATAAAGATCAGAGAACTTGTAGGCGCCAACATGGATATTGATCTGGTCAGCGATGGTGTTGATTGGGATCAAAGTGTTTGTCCATGGAATAAAGCTGAGAATACCCAAGCACATAAATGCGCAGTAAAAGACACTTCGATATGTAAATACTTCTGCGGGATAAAATATCTGGATAGTGTACTCTGCAGTTATCCTAATGAAAACAAAGATGCGTTGAATTAATGGAGCGCAAAATCAGCAGATTTAACAGCGATGAATGTATTGAGACAAGGTATGGGATTTTTAGACATTTTCGGCCAAAAGCAAACTGATAACTCTTCCAGGGGTTATTCACGCAGATATTCCTGTACGGAAGCATATGAATTGCTGATTAATGAAATCTCTAGGTTTCTTGGTGATTCATGGGTTTTCGTTAAAAGCAACAGTGCATTCAAGAAAAAAGACGATGGTTTCGTTACAAATATTCTTTTGCATCGGAGCCACTATAACAGTTCATATGACTATATAATCTTCGACTGCAATGTTACTGTTGATTACAAAAAAGAACGGATAATGCTATACCAATTCCTGGAAACATATCATATAGAAACAGATACCATGTTTAACATGTCTTTAATGTCGTTCGAGAACAGATTAAAAACTGATGTTATTCCGGTTATTAACGCGCTTAATACTGATATCGAAGCTGTCTTAAAAGATTTGACTACTAAAAGCAATTTCTGGAAATATCATGTCAATCCGCAGTTCCTAATAAACTGGCTGGGAAGAGATGCTTTGATCGGCCTTGCAAAAGAAATCATCGATTCAATGAGCAACGAGACAAAAGATAGAATAAAGGCATATTTAAGCGGCGACACAACAAAGTTAGGCAGTGGGAGCGTGTATATAACCTTTTGTGAAAACGGTTTATTTGATGAACTGAGATAATTCATTTATTTTGTGATATCACAATATGTAATTGAATCTAATAAAAGGGATGATTTTTGCAACCCGGATATGTTAAATGAATAACATATAGACTGTTTTTAACTTCGTCATTTAACACTCCAATTTAGTCATTTTGGCACAAATGACTAAATTAAGTTGAATGATGACTAAGTTGGGATTATAATTCAATTAAGTCATTTTGACTTAAATGACTAAGATAAACTAAGGAGTGACCAAGTTGTGCGCAACTATAGTTTCGAGAAGAAATGGCAAAAGCTGCTGACACCGGAGATAGTCTCTTATCTCACGATTATTCATGAGTATAAGGTCGAACAGCGCCTTATAGCTGACAAACATGCCGACATTCTTACGAATCTTATAAATATTGCAAAGATACAGAGCACAGGGAGTTCAAATAAGATCGAGGGCATTTTTACTACTGAACCCAGGCTTAAGAAGATCGTTATGGACAAAACGATGCCTAAGACCAGGAGTGAGCGGGAGATTGCAGGCTATAGGGATGTCTTGAATATAATCCACGAGAATAACGAATTTATACCGATTACTCCCAAATTTATTCTCCAGCTCCATCGTAATCTCTACAGGTATGAAGGAGATATAGGAGGAGTATATAAGAGCGCAGATAACATAATTCAAGAAACTGATAGTGAAGGAAACTCTCACGTCAGGTTCACTCCGGTTGCTGCATGGGAGACACCGGAAGCTTTGAACGAATTGTGTAATGAATATAACAAGGCATTAAATGATTCGAAATTGGATCCGCTGCTTCTGATGCCGATGTTTGTTTTGGACTTCTTATGCATTCACCCGTTTAAGGATGGAAACGGAAGGATGAGCAGACTGCTGACGTTATTGCTTCTTTACAAGTCTGATTATGTAGTCGGAAAGTATATCAGTATAGAGAAACAAATTGAGAATACTAAGGAAGACTATTATGATGCGCTTCAGGCCAGCTCAATGAAGTGGCATGAAAACAAGAACGATTATGAGCCCTTCGTAAAATACATGCTGAGCATGGTAGTAGCAGCTTATAAAGACTTTATGGAGCGCACAAAACTGATTGAAGAGAAGACGATCTCCAAGCCGGATCGAATCGAGGAAACGATTAAGAATCATCTTGGCAGGATAACAAAGTCAGAGATATTGGAGTTAGTTCCCGGAGTTAGCCAGACAACTGTACAAAGGACATTAACTGAGCTGGTGAAGTCCGGAAAGATCATAAAAGACGGAGACGGAAGATATACAAAATATCATTGGAACTGGGAAGCGGAGGATTAATAAATGATTACAGGCGAATTCGGATAATGAGAGACAGATCATTTATGAGGCTATCTGTGCGCTCAAGCGAATTCTTATCAACAATCGATGAGACAAGATTATTGTGTCGTGCGCAATAATAGTTGCAAGGAATGTCGGCCTCGTGCCGGCCTTTTTATGGTATCCTTGAAATTGTAGTCACTTCAAGTTTAATTTGAAGTGACTTTGAAGTTAGTGTCAAAGACCTCTGGTGTTTTTGTTGCAAATCCAATCGCAAAATCAATCGTAAAAAAATACGATTGAAATTACAACCGATGGACATACATATAAACTGCAGAAGAAAGTAATGAAGGGTTTTGTGCTCTCTAGAGAACTCAAGGATGATGGAGGTGCTGGAGAAGATGAAGGAAGCATTTAAGGTAAAAGCAGCAAAGGTTACGTCGGCCGTTCTTGTTGCGGCGATGACATTTGCTTTAATCCCGAAGTTTATCGGAAATAACATCGTTCTGGCGGCAGGAACGAAGAATGGCGAGAATACTTGTCTTGGCACATCAAAAATGGCAAGTCCTGCCACACCGACAGCAAGTTCGGAATGGTCAGGTAGTAAAGTGTATTTCGGAACATATGGTGATGAGCCGATCCTGTTCCGTGTATTGGCACCGAACACATCGGCATACGGCGGATCGACACTGTTCTTGGACAGTGATAAGACGCTGTTTATGGCATTTTTCGACAGAACAGGTTCGGAATCCAATTCATGGGAGGTCAGTGAAATTCGAGCAACCCTTAACGGTTCTTTCCTTAACGGATTTACAGATCTGGAAAAAGCAGCAATCGCGATGAGTTCTGGAACAGGTGGTTTTTCCTCTTACGCTGCAGGTTCATATTCAGAATATAGGTATACCAGTCCTGTAAGCGTTAATGATAAGGTCTTTCTTCTTGATGCAACAGAAGTAACGAATCCTGCATATGGATATGTTGCGGATGAAGGATGGGATAAACCTGATGACGTAGCATGGACAGATTTTAGTTTTGATTTCTACCATACGGTAACTAATCGCTTAAAAGGCGGCTCGTCCGCCTTTTGGTGGCTGCGTTCCGCTCGTGGGGGCTCCTCTAACCGCGCGGGCGAAGTCTACGATGACGGCACTCTGGACTACGGCATCGTCGACATCAGCTATTATGGCGTCGCGCCCGCTTTAAACATTAATCAATCATCCATCATCTTTTCATCATTAATCTCAGGTAGCTTTAACACAGTGGGCGCAGAATACAAGCTCACGATAAAAGATCCGGATCTCGACATCGCGGTTCCGGCCGGTCAGCAGGCAGCTGTATCGGGGACAACAGTGACCGTACCATATGAGATCGGGGGAGCAAATTCAGGAACCGCGACGCGCGCATCCATCCTGATCACAGATAAGAAATGGGACGCATCCGATGCAACGATTAAGCTTTACGATGCATTAGGCACGAATAAAGATACCAGCGGCTCATTTACGCTTCCTTCCGACTTAGACTTTAGCGGTTGGGGCACAGATTACCACGTATATATCCTCGCAGAGGACATCAACGATGGCCACGACGGTAAGGATACGGACTACGCCAGCGCACCGGTAGAACTTGCTTCACCGATGTACACTGTTACAGTCAACTCGGGTTCTGCAGATGTAACTACCGCTGCTCAGGGAGCAACAGTAACGCTTACAGCGGATGCAGCCTCTGCAGACAAAGAATTCGATAAGTGGATTGTTGATTCCGGCACGATCACTCTGGAGGATGTATCTTCTGCTACAACGACTTTTACTATGCCGGCCGAGGATGTGGAAGTAACAGCAACATATAAGGATATCGTGGTTACGGCTATTTCTATTGCTACACCCGGCAAGACAGCATATACAGTAGGCGATAGTCTTGATGTAAGCGGCATGGAGATCAAGGTCGATTATTCCGACGGATCAAGTAAGACGATCCCTGTAACAACAGCAATGGTCAGCGGTTTCGATTCATCTGCAGCTGCTGCAAGCCAGACACTTACTATTACTTATGAAGGCAAGACAACAACATATAATGTAAGTATTTCGGCTGTAACACC
>JAFRRJ010000034.1 GCA_017428155.1 Clostridiales bacterium
ACTTTGCCGATATAAGAACTTACACAGAGACTTGTTCCCGCAACGGCATAAGCCCTTTTGACGCGCTCTCAAGACTTATGGCTGGAAATCCTTATTCACTTGATGAGGTCCTGAGTTCTGGGGACTGTGAATAGTAACATCCTTATAACATCCTTATAACATTTTGTGGCTAAATCAGTCTTGGAAGCAATCCATTTCCTTCTTCTTAGTAAGTTCACCTAGGCATAAAATATCCCTTGCACTAAAACACAATGACTTTCCTATACTCTTCAGGTAGTCGGTACAGGGCGCCCCCTGTCATATAAGGCGGCCAAACGCTTATTTGCTGTGCCACAGAGATAGCAGTAGTTAATAGCACCTTCCCTTTCATCTGTAACAACGCAGAAATATCTGGGCTCTCCGTCTTCAGGAAAGGCCTCGTAGTAGTATCTGTAGGTGACTATCTGGGATGCTTCCCTGTATGTGTTTGGAAGGCCTAATCTGTCTGTTAGATCTTCAAAGGTCGTGCATTCTTCGAGGATTGCGGTCATCTCTTCAGACGTTATCGGAACGTTAGCGTTTTCGTGCCACTCAAAAGCATCGTTGGCTATTATCCTGAATTCCGTATCCGGAGGTGTCATGTCGCAGTACATAAAATCAAACTCAGGTTCAGTTTTCCCGAGCTTTATGTTGATGCGAGCGCCGGCACTTAAGACTATCAATTTAGTGATGCCTATGTATGTGGGGTCGTCTTTGCAATAGTCGATGAACGAGATGTAGATCCAGTACCACTGCCCGTTGCAAAAGCCCGCTGCAGATCTGTACTGCTCGGATACATATATCCCATTATCAAGCTTGTGTCCTTGACCAGATAACATCTGATCCTGGATGTTATCCAGTTCGATCTTAGCAAGTAATCCAGGATACGCCTCAAGAAAAGCATCGAGTTCTTCATCAAACCCCGGCTGCTTCCTCGTGACAATGGAGAATTCATTTGCGAGTTTATTGCGGTCACCGGAATCTGCTGCTTTTAAGACTTTCAATATCGTCTTCTCATCTTCGACAATATAGTTCTGGGCAAAACGCCATTCGTCAGGCGAATATTTACACAGTTTTATGCCCAATCTTACTGCGAAGAATAAAAGGCCAATGACCACGATCGGAACGAGAAATAAGAGCTCGCGTTTTAATGAGCCTTTCGGTTCTTTTTTGTAATTTTTCTTTATTATCACTGAATGCACAAAAACAGCGGATATCAATATAGCGCCGATACAAAGAAGTATCACCACTAACAGCGCCAATACCCAGGTTGTTCTTCCAATATAATCAATATGCGTATGCATTTATGGTACCCACTCAGCTTGCAAATTATGCTTACAATTATCCATTTAAAGAAATCAAGTCATTAGAACCGCACGCTTCACAAAATATACTCTTCATGTAGTAACTCGCCTGCTAACACTTGGACAATGACATTATATCATTGTTGACAACTCCCCATTTCTTTCTCCAATCCAGCTAAAACATTATTAAAAAGCTGCCGGGCTGATTCATGTTCCGGCAGCACTCACTTCAAATTCCTTATCGAATTCCCTGTAGTATACCAGCTTCCAGTAAACATCAAATGACTGGTGGAATCGGTAGTAGGTATCGTTCGAGATGTGGATATACTTTCTGTCGTAAGTGAAAATATATACATCATATTTGTAAGACAAAGCATATTTATCGCGGTCAGGATTCTGTCTTTCGGCATCTTCCGGGATCATATCCACTTGTATTTCCTTCGCCAGTCCAGTCAGATCAAGTTTTTTCCTTGAATTACGATAGTTATCTTCATCGACAGCATAATAAAACATGTTATGGTAGAAATCAGAGAGCATGGTTACTCTCTCAGTCTCATCACTGTCAGGTATCGGAACTTCAAAGACCATGTAGATCCATCTGGCATTATCTATCGCATTAGTGATATCAGTTCTATAATTTAATGTTAACTCCTGAAAGTTAAGCTCATTCCAGTTCATGCTATATCCAAACTGACTGTAATCCCCGTTATCGAAAGATTCAACCAAATCTTTACTGTAATCATATTCAAGCATGTCATCTTCTGTTATCTGCTGAAAGAGAATAAAATCTCCTATAAACCTGTCATCAATCTCGTCATCCAGCCTGTAAAAACTTTTAAACAGATCAACAGAGACATAACCTTTGGGTGTTAATGTATCAACAACTGCCTCCCCGGTAGGATCCGGATTGTATTCCGCATTACTGGTAGGAACCGAGTTGTACTCCGCCGCTTCAGTGGGAACCGGCATAGGCGGGCTTTCATGGAAAAACAAGCCCATAAAAGCAATGAAAGCAGCTAACATGATGAATTTCGAGATGACTATTCCGATTACACTTAACGCTATGCCTCTTTTTTTCTTAACCGCACATATGATTATTCCGATCTCTGAAAAAGTATGAGCTGCCTGAGCAACCCAAAAACTGAAAAGACTCCACAGCAATGTAACAATAAAAATACTCTCGGGATAATTCTCAAAACAGAAAAAAGCAATAAAAATAGACAATGGGGTAATTAATGAGAGAATAAAACCCGTCAGAGATAGTTTGCTCAGTTTTTTCCGTTGCTTAATCATATAATTCAATATTTTTCAGCAGAAACAATAAAGGACCCAAAAAGCGGTTTATTGCTTTATCAGTTCTACAGCCTCTTCGATCGTTGAAGCTTTTCCGGCTATCAAGGCCCGTCTGATCGCCATGACTGAAGCAGCAGTTCTGTATTTCGCAGGAACAAGATCCTTAGTGTCAGCTATGATTTTGTAGCTTTCATCCAACAGAGCTTCATATTTCTTAATTTCTTCTTCAGCTCTCTCGTTCTCTTGATTCAATGCCTCGACGTTCTCGTTATACAGCTTTTCAGAAGCCTTATTCCTGAGGGCATTGGCGATAATAGCCGATAAAGGAAAATAGAACAGCCAGAAAACCAGTAAAAAAATAACATACGAGAAAGAAAACTCGTTGTGGTTAACGATACCATAGACAACCGATGCTATCACAAAGATTACAACGAAAAGCAAAATGAACGGCCAATAGAATCTCATAAAAGTGAATTGGCAGTATTCGCGGCTTACAGTTTTTTCCTTCCTTGATTTAAGTTCAGTAATTTTCTTCTCGAATTCTTCTCTGTTCTTAAGTGCATTCGCATAAGCGTCCAGAGATCTGCAGAGTTCTTCTCTTTCCATATATCCACCATCCGAATCTTTTGCGCTTAAATGTGACGATCCACAAGCAAGGTCATAAAACAACCTTTGTCTAACGCTTTCATTATATCAAATAAAACCAGCGAGAATAAAACAGGGCTCCTGAAATATGTTTATTCGATCCGCATCTTCCCGAGATTGCTGATAATGCTTAACGTCATCTTTTTGTTCGTTTCATAGAGTTCTTTATACCGGTCTTTGCCGGCGAAGTAAGCGGTTGAGATTAACTGATTTGCAAGGATGATATACGGAACGGTCTGCTTCTCCTCACGGGTGAGCTTTACGACTGAATCGTATCCTGTAATGATCTCTTTCATGATGCTTATCCATTTTGTGAACTTGCCGCTGTTACCGTCTTCAAAAGTCTCGGACAGTATAGCTGTTGCCGCATAACAGGGGTCGAAGATCCTGACGTTTCTCTCGCTGAGTTCAAAATCGATGAATCCCCATTTATCATCTGCTGCGATAATGTTGCCCGGATTCGGATCTCTGTGGATCAACTGTCTTGGAATCGATCTGTAGAGGGTACCGAATTCTTCAAGAAACTTCTTTATGAAGTTACCGTCTAACCCAAGTTCCGGTGAGATCTTCGGCAGTGCAAAAGACTTAACTGCATCATAGGTATCGACCTCGTCTGATACAAAATCGATCTCTGAGAGGGCTTTGTCGAGCCGGCCGATCATCTCGCCCGTGAACCGAGCCTTCTGCTCATAATCGTCGAGATACAGTTTCCCGGCCATTACTCTCTCGCCTTTGATCCTCCGGCTGACCATAAAGCAGAGCTCACCTTCCTGAACGTATTCCATTCCGTTTTTAGACGGGATGATCTCCGGAGCTGACAGTCCTACATTGTTAAGTGCTTTGGCTATTTCTATAGCTTTCTTCATGTTTCCGGGATCTGCCGCGAACCTTAACACATACTCATCGCCGACAAACTTGGATGTATCGCTTATTGCGCCTGTCTCTGAAAATACGATATCAGATACTTCCTGATCCTGAAGGTTCCAGTTGGCAAGCACTTCGGTGATCAGCTTGTGATTTATCATAAATTTGTTTCTCCCTGTAAGATATTGATCCTGTAAGGCTTTCCGGCCTTGAACCTATGATAGTTATGATATCTCATATGCTTCGCGAAAACATTTCCTGTTTTGCTGATGTCAGCACGAGAGCGGGATATTGTGTTTTCGAGGCTTGGCAGAAAATGAAGACGGATTTGGATGACATGTACCTATAAGAATTGCTGTTTCCGGATTTTTATAGGTACGTTTTCATAGGAATTTGCTGTTCCGGGTTCATATGTACCTATAAATTGCCTGATAAATACAAATCTTATAGGTACGTCTTTGCATGCGAAGTGCTTTTCGAGACAAAATGTACCTATAAATCATCGAAAAAACAACTTCTTATAGGTCATTGCGAAAACACCATTCCCGTGGCCGCGAAAAACACTGTAGGATTAATTCCTGTGTCAATACGTCACAGGCATGGGCGGGCTTTCATGTAAAAGCAAGACACAGAACGTAGCAACAGCTACAAACATTATTAAATTTGAGATGACTATTCCGATTACACTTAACGCTATGCCTTTCCTTTTTCTCACCGCACAAAGGATGATTCCGATTATGCAAATATCTTGGGCTGCCTGGGCAACCCAGAAACCGATAATGGACCATAACAGCAAAGCCGGAAATCCGTTATTGGGATCTATCGCAGAATATACACATACTAAAGCAAGATACACAGGCGATACAAACGAGAGAAGAAAACCGGTAAGAGACATTTTGCCAAGCTTTTTGCGTTCTTCAGTCATAAACAAGCAATCCCCCTTTGCTGTTTTATCCGGTCAGCTTAAATGCCGGTCATTGTTTTCGCCAGAACGAGAAATGGAATCCCTTCCCGTATCCTATTTTCTCATAAAACGGATCCTCTCCGCCAGTCATATGTGTCGCACCGAGAGATTTCATTCTGCGGTAATGCTTCGTGAGCGCGGCTGCAGCAAGTCCCTTCCTTCGGTGCTCCGGTGAAGTGCAAAGCGGTTCCATATATGCCAGCTTGTTTTGCGGGATCCACCACATTCCCGCAAAGCATACATACTCGCCATTCTCATCAGCAATAATCACGTCGTATTCGTGTGTCGAATGAGGCGACGGTGACATGCATTCTGCTACGCAGTCTTTGTGCGATTTTGCAGGCGTCCAGTCATTGCTGTCATCATACTTATCCCAGTCTGTGAACTCCTGTTTATCACCATGGTCAAATCCGTACCAGCAGAGCCTGGAAAGCTTGAGAACATCAATATCAGCGGGATCAACAAAATGGTATCCTTCCGGAAGTTCGTAATTCAATTCGTTCTCAAAATCAAACACGCGGCTCTCGTATTCAAATACCATGCTGTATCCGTGCTTTTTTGCAGCTTCCATTATGAATTCCTGCCCGTTGAAAAGAACAAACTGCTGGTTGCCGTCAAAATCCGGCATTGTCTTGACTGCATAATCTATTAACTCGTCAGCAAGATACTCGTAACCTTTCCGGACTGCAAAATAAACATCTGTTACCGGTGCCTCGTAATATACAAAAGCAACGGCCTTATCTCCATCAAACCACAGTCTGTCCAAATATGAATAAGACGCATCCATCCACGATGCGCAGATTGCATGCTCGAAAAAGGGAGCTGGCATACCGCTTCCGTTCTCTCTGTCATAAATATCGACAAGAAAGTCCCATACAAGATCTATATCAGTCAATAATTGAAATTGTTTTGTTGTAATTGCCATAAATGTTGTCTCTACTCCTTTATCAAATGAAAATTTACAGTTCAAAAACGATAGGCTCACCTTCACTCCAGCTGTTCTTTCTGGGTTTTATGGTAACCTTTTTTGAACTTACGGTGATCTGTCCACAGCTATCCAAAGTCAGAGATTCGGGAAGATCTTTCTCCAGAACGATGTTATCGTCATTATCGTAAACCCTTAGCAAAGGGAAATACTTACAATTATCGAGATATCTCAAATAAAGCACGGCTCTTCTTTGCGAAGAGGTTTTCTCTTTGAACTTCATTAGCATATCAGATCCTTGTGTGACCGCCTCGGAAACACAAGCCGAGATCTTATCTCCATCGAATTCCGGTGTGCTGAATTGTGTTTTCAGGACCATTTCTATCAATCCGGAAACGATTGGGATGCTGTCCGGCGTTTCAAGACTGTCATATAGAGACCGGCTGATACCGACATCATAATAACGGTACCACGGGTGATATCTGTCAGGTTCTTTATTGGCAGGTCTAACTTCTCCTAAAGGAAGCCGTGTGCTCAAATTGATATAGAGATGATCGAAGTCTCCCATAGAGAACCTGTTTTCTCTAAGTTTCATACAGATTCTGGTTGCTACAGCGTTCAACTCTTTACTGGCAAATCCTTCCGGGGTTACACCGGTGACGTTTTCGACAGTACATCTGTAAATTCTGATATCGCTAATTACAGTCATCAGTTATTCTCCTCTCGTTTCCGGTAAGACAGACCGCTGTCTTAGGTTCATACACGGGCTTTTCGTCATACTCTCATCTGACAAGGATAAAAGCAACAGAAATACCGAAACTGATTGTTTTCATTACATTTATCACAGAAATATCAAACTTTTCGAGCCGGTACAGGTAATATACAGGCATCCCGGATCCTTAACTGAAAGCAGCATCAGTTATCTGTTTGAAAATCGGCAGGTTTCCACTATTATATAGTCAGGATAAAGAGGACAGGAGATCTCAAAATGGATATCAGAGTCGCTGAGAACTTGAAAAGAATAAGAGAAAAGCATTCGCTCACTCAGGAGGCTTTTGCCGAGGCTATGGGTGTTCCGGAACTTGCTGTATATAAATGGGAGGCAGGGCGTCTTCCGGTGGAATATAAAATGCTGGTAAAGATCGCGGATTTTTACGACGTTACCGTAGATACATTATTAGAGGATGTGAAGGAAGATAACGGCAAGAGCGCTGCAACGGATAAGATCACATTTAACTGCAGGATATGCGGCGGGGAACTGGTCTATGACTATCTTGACGTTACCTGCAGGTGTGCAAATTGCGGAAACAAGTGGGCTATTGCCGAGCTCTATCCCAAGTATGCACGTGTAATTACTCTCATTAACAAAGCCGGAAGGATATTAAACGACAAGCCGGTCATGGCTTCGGCAGATGAGGCAAAGCTTTTGTACAGCCAGGCTATTGCCGAGTGCAGCAAGTTTAATGATGTGATTTCTTCTGAACTCGTTAAGATCTGTAACGATGGATGCAAAGGCGCAGAACAGTTGGAGATCTATTGCAGAGGCAAGCATTTCTTTGATACCAGGGCATACAAAAGTGCCGTAAAGGAACTGGAGAAAGTCCGCGGTTACAGAGACGCTGATAAGATGATAGAACGCTGCAGAAGGCAGGCTCCAAGCAAATAACAACTGCGGACCGAAGTTAATAAAGCTCGAAAGGAAGATCAAATTCTTCCTTTTCTTTTCTGTCTTTCTCATCCAGTTCCTGACGGAAGGTATAATTATCGACTGTCAGCTTTGTACGGCGCGATTCATCAAGATAAGAACTCATTCCCGGAGCTTTGTCAAAATCATTGATTTCATCAACGGTCTTGTGGATCTTCTTAGATGCGCGGTATGAGATCTTGCGCAGCACAGTCATCGCAACAAGAGATATAACAAGCAGCAACTCGATAAAACAAGTTATCAGGAACAAAGTATAAAACAACGGACCGGTATTGCCGGTAGAAATTATCAGACCGGTTAATGCAGGCAGTGCAAAAACGGCACCTGTAATAACCCATCTCCAGTTACTGTTTGTGAACCATAAAAGTCTGTCCAGCTTGTCGACAGCATCAGCCGTAGGTGCCTGACCGCTTGCTTCACCCGTTTGACCGTTGACTGCAAACTGATAGTTTCTGCCGTCAAACTCAACCGTCATGAACCAAACGGGAAGGAGGCAATACTTGATGCTGAGTTCACTCATCCAGGTAAAGTTCTTCTCGGGGCTGGGCTCATACTCGTCATATTTTGCAGCGATGGTTTCTGTCATATCCATCGAGATCCTGTCCATCCGCTTAACGAATCTGTCCATTATCTCCGTCGGCCGCTGGTCATATTTGTCAGCATAAAAACCCTGAAGATATCTGTTATGGAACTTTACCATCTCACTGTAATCGAATGGTTCTATCGCTTCCATAAGTTTATTCGCGATCTTCAAGGAAGCATCAAAAGGTACACCCTTTACATAGTAATTGGTTTTTGCTCTGACTGAGTATACTTTTGTTGTGTCGGAGGTGTACATCTTGCCGGTGCCGTACAGATCAGAGTTAACAGCGCAGTCCACGAGCCAGAACGGAACATAGACAGGGATCATCTTGGTAAGGCGGCTCTTTGTCTTGAAGCCTCTCACGGTCAGCTTTCTGGTACGAAGCCATTGCTTCATGTTGTTCTCGGCTGTCTGTCTGTCGATCTTGAAAGGCACGATATAATCCGGCTTGAATTCTCTTGTCATCCTTCTCGTGATCAGCGCCGGTGAACCGCAGAAAGCGCATACTGTCGACATCATATTCTCGTCTGCGATCATAGTGGCACCACAGCTGTTGCACACGATCTCGTGACGTTTTTTATCTTCATCTGAGATATCATTGTCACCGGTGTAATCGTGCTCTATTGTGTAGCCTAATGAACCCATCTTCTCAAGAGTAGACGGGTGGTAGATGTTGCCGCAGTTACGGCACACCATTCCCTGGACCTCAGGCTGGAAAAAGATATTCGATGCACAGGAAGGGCACTTTACGGATTCAGCAACAAGCAGTCCGTCAGCGTTTCCCGTGCGATTCCTTCCAAACGGATCCGGATTATCAGAATTAAACGGTCTTGCACTCCACATATTTTTCATCCCTTATTCTCTATAGAAGTACAAAACAATTATACCATGACTGTAACTTCAGCGATGATTTTTCGCCCGGTCAACACTGAAAAAATCTGTTCCATATATTCTCATATTATCTGTATTTGGTATAATCTGTATTGCATCGGTATTTATCATGGGAACATTTCTTTAATCTGACGGATTTCCCGAAGTCCGGAACAGATTTAGGAAATGGGTAACAGTCAGGGGGATAATATTATGGCTGACCAGATGAATGTTAAGAAGCTTTTTTTGATCGTTGCGGCAGTTATTTCCGGTATTACTTTATTTATGCCGCTGTATTTTCTGAAGGGTGAAGGCATTGTCCTCAATATACCCAAAGAATACAATCTGCCGGTTCCGCTTATGCCGACGGTTTACGGTTTTGCAATCCTTATCTGCGCAATACTCATAGTGATCTTTACGATTACAGGGATCAAGCCGGGCTATATTATAGCTTCTCTTGTTGATTCTTTGCTCTCGATAATCACTGTTATCATCATGGCGGACAAGGCACACAAAGACCCGGCTCTGCTGTTTGAACAGGTCGGAAATGCAATGTCAGATTACGTCATAGATGAGGTCAGGACCGGTCCGGCATTCTATATCATTATCCTTGCGGCAGTCCTTGTGCTGGGTGCTATGATGGCGAACGCTGTCGCCATAGGAAGAGATTAATCTCTTACGGAATTCTCCGGAATACACAAAGAATACACATCCTGAACCTATAATCTGCTTATCAGGCCGTAACTGAGGCATACCGGTGTTTGGTTTGAAAGCGGGATCATTGCGTTCTGAATGAAGACGTGATAGGTATAGGGGATGACTGTCAGGTATATGTGTATTGGAGAGAGTTCATGCATGCTGTAAAGCGTATCTGTTCGTTTGCTCTGACAGTGATGATGCTTGCATCGGTATGCTTTTCGGCCGCTTCCTGCAAGGCGGAAAAAGAAGCTGCAAGAAAGGTTTTGGAAACTGACCCCTGGTACAATTCAAAAAGGATCGAATTGGATCCGGGGTTTGATCCCGAACTCTATTCACTGGTGCTTCCGGCCGGCCCTTTCCTTTGCCGCGACAAGTATGTGATGACTTATTATGCATGGAAGGGCGATCCTGACGGTCCTGTCAATTATTCCACAGAATGTGATCTGATGTGTATATTTGATCAGGACGGCAAACTTCTTAATACTGTTGATCTCAGTGAGATAATGTCACAGGCACCTTCAGTCTATAATGTGTTCGTGGTACAGGGATGCCGTGAAAGCCCGGACGGAATGCGTTTCTACTTTAATGAGGCCGGTTTTCTGTCGGCATACTATTGTGATATAGATTTGGAAACAGGACTTCAGACAGGACCTGTGCAGATGATCGATCTGAGCATAGCCTCTGATGCTGACATGAGCGGTGATTCTAAAGACTCAAGTTATATCAGCAGTTCGTTTCTGATCGAAGACTATGAAGTATTCTGTATCAACAGCAACAGCAGAACCAAGACCAGGCTGGTCGTTACAAAAGATGCTGAAGCATTGTATTGTATCGATCTCGAGAAAGAGTTCGGTCCCGGAGAGGGTGTGGCAACCGGTGTGGTGGACGGTACCGGCAACGGCATGGCCATATTTGACTGTTACGGGAAGTCCAAGATATGGGCAAAGCTAGAACTTGCGACAGGAAAAATAACAAAACTTGAAGATGCAAGACCGGTTCCTTCAGACCAGACGGTCTCGTCTACACCTGATGGGAAGGGATATCTTACCAATGCTGCCGGAATATATGAATACGATCCTGAAAACGGCAATGAGAACTGTATAATCAGTTTTGACAACTGTGACGTAAACCGTTTTGAGAGCCAGTATGGCGGAGTGCTTTATTATGGTGAAGACAAAGTGATCATAGGAAGCTGCTCACGGATCCTGGAATTATATTCACTGCCGCTTCCGGCTGTCATATATACGCTTGAGAAGGCTGAGAAGAATCCGAATGCGGGGAAGACCATAGTTACAGTGGCAAGTCTGAGCGATTCACTTACACATCCGGAAGCGGAAGCTCTGAAGATATTTAATGAGAAAAATCAGGAATTTTTCGCGAAGCTGAAGCTCTATGACAATGGCAATTATCCTTCTGAAAATGATTACGCTCCGGACATCGACAACTCGGATATCCAAAGATACAGTGCAATGGCTCTGGTAAGCGGAACACTTACTTCGGATATAAGGTCAGGAATGGGACCTGACGTTGTTCTTGGTGCATCAGGTTCTGTCGATCTGCTTGACAGTGCATATCTTATGGATCTGACTCCGTATCTGAACGGAGGATCTTTTGATCCTTCGGCATTTTATTCAAAGATAATCGGCGCGGCTGATATGGAAGGGAAGACTTTCTTTATTCCGACGGCATTTACAGTTGCGGGAATTGTAACTGACGGTACGAGAACAGCCAAAGAACAGACGGGCTTTACATATGATGAGTATGCTTCATTTGTACGGGAGAAGCTTAACGGTACAGAACCCGTAACCGGGAGCTCCAGCAGGATGCATTTTCTGAACCTGTGCATCCAGAGAAACTATACTGACTGGTTAGAGAACGGCAAACTGGATTTCGACTGCAGGGGATTCCGCGAGCTGTCGGAGTTCTTCAAGGAAAATATACCTGAGGGCATAACCTGTATTCCCGATGAGGAAAAGTTCTGGACTGAGGAATACTACCAGCCTCCCAAAAAGAAGGATGCTGTATTTGTCGAAGATATTAACGGACTTCCTTCACTCGCGGGCATTAACTTCTACGGCAAAAACCTTAAAGTTATGGGGCTTCCTTCTCCGGACGGGAAAGGACTTACGGCAAACATCACTAATTCATTCTCGATAACGGAAGGAACACCGGTTCCGGAGGGCGCGTTCGCATTTCTTGATATCCTTTTAAGTGAGGACGTCCAGAAGAACTTCAGAGATGCAATACCTGTTAACCGTGCCGCCATTATGCAAAAGCTGGAAAGAGAGAAGAGAGATAATCTTACCGGGTTTACAAGAGCGGGCAAACTGTCACGCGATGAGCTGGGAAGCTCGCTCGATGATGCACTCCGTGAAGGAAAACTTTTCGATCCTTCCACAAAGCTCGATGAGATCTTTCTTGATATGCTCGAAAAAGTTGACTCAGTCATGATACCGGACAATTCAGTCCTGATGATCGTATCGGAGGAAATGCCGCCATACCTTGCAGGTCAGAAGGATTTAGGCAGTGTCATCAGCGCCGTCAACAACAGAACAAAGACTGTCTTTGACGAGAGATAGAAAAACTGCCCCAAAACATATGCTTTGAGGCAGTTCGTTAATTCTTGTTTTCCGGCTTCAAACACTTATTCAGAAGTTATCTTATCGAAGATCTCACGGGTCTCCTGATCCGAGTTGCCGCTTATGCAGTATACCTTGCCGTTTGCTTCGAATCTGATATATGAATCAGTGTCGGTGTTAAGGAATATCCGGCAGTCGGGCTCACCGTTAACTATAAAAGTTCCTATGAATACAGGCTCCATTCCGATGCCGACCTGTCTTGAAAGTGAGAAGCCCTTCTCCATCGCACAGATCTCCGGGTTATTAATGTCTGAGACCGGGATCTTATAGTAGTCAAACACCTGGGTGCATATCAGTGTATCTTCTGAGATGCTTACATGCATGGAAGATTTCCCGAGAGACGTGAGTAAACCGGTAAATGCGAGTGCCGTGATCAGGAAAATAGCGGTTACGACCGTAATGACTTTCCCTGCAGGATGGCCCATATTGATAGTTCCGCCGACGCCCATTCTCTTAGCGACGTTAAGCCTTCTGTCATCCGGATTGTAGTAGAATGCGCCGAAGATCCATTTATCGTCATCGTCTATATCTATATTGGTCTCGGTCCTGTAGTGCTTATCGATTGCCAGTGACTGTTTAACTAGTCTTGCGAGCGAAGCCATGACGAAGATCATATAAACGGAAAACTGAATGATGAGCACGAGTTCGCTGCTTGTGAAGAAAAGCATGATCGCATATAAGACCACAAATACAGCATTAGCCCACGACATGAATATGAACATGTCCGCGTAAACTTTCTTCTTGGCTCTGTTGAAATTGATGTTTATTACACTCTCGGATGAGATTACCTCGTTGCGGATGCGGTCCATCAAGATGGCAACCGGTATCAGAATAAGACCGACAAAAAGGAAAGAACCTGTCATAGAAGTTAATGCATATTTGCCGTCAATGTCAGCACCTTCAAGCTGTATCATACCCGTATCCAGCAGGACAGATATAGTAAAGCACAATGCGGTTATTGCATTAGGGATGATCAGACTTTGGATCTTAAGTGCATGTACTGCGCCCGCGCCCTTGAGGTCAGTATAAGTGGTGCCTGCGGAGGACTTAATGCCGATCTCCCTTTTAAGACTCTTCATCTCGAGGTTTGATCTCATGAAGGGGATCGAGAACAGGATCAGATCCACGATGATGAAGAATACCCATATTGTCATGCGGATCGTCTCATCAGGGATCAGCATTATAAGCCCCATAATTACGAAGGAGCAGATTATGAATGCGAGAGCCTGCTTCCTTGTTCTCGAGACGATCTTGCTTATCTCGGAGGAAGTCTTTTTCTCTCTGAATTCCCCGCGGTTCTTTACACCGAAGATGAATCTCCTTTCTTCCCACTTCGCAGGGTATTCATAGAAAAACATTACCAGCAGTGACGGTATCATAATTACCAGTAAAACAATATCAGCAAACATACTGTTTAAATTCCTTTCAGCTTCACACATTACCCGAATAGTAATCATCAACGAGCTTTTGCAGATCTTTCCTGGATACACCTGATATCCTGGCCTCGGATACTATTCTTCTTAGTTCATTTTTGTTCTCTTCAGAGATTACGCCTGTTTTCTCTATCTGCTGTCTGACACGGGCACCATTCTTACGGTCGGTCATGATATAACCTTCGTTCTTGAGCATCTGATAGGTCTTGCTGACAGTCATCGTATTGATTCCGATCTCCAGTGCAAGTGCTCTTACGGTCGGCAGCTGCTCCCCGGCTTTAAGTTCGCCTGAGGATATGCCCATCACGATCTGATTTCTGATCTGCATATAGATAGGCACATCTGAGTATTCATCTATCTTAATGACCATATCTTTTCCTCTTTCTTATCAAGCGGTTTTCTTGTCTTTTTTCAGCACCGTAATACCAATTATCACTGCAATTACGATTGCAGGGATCAGGCTTACCAGTCCGTGAGGTGCAGGTCCGAAGATAAGCAGACGGTCGATCTTATCTGTCTGGTTTCCGTTCAATACTAGCTGGTATAAAGTTGCAACAGAATTTATCGTGCCATGCAAAAGAGCAGGGAACCAGATGCATTTAGTCTTATCGTAAATGACCTCATGGAACATACCCCAGACGATGCAGGTAATAACGAAAGCTATAAGTCCGAGAAACGGTGCGCCTATATAGTCCGTGCCGTATTCGTAGCCTGCTATGAGCATAGCAGGGAAGTGGAATGCGCCCCAAATGGCTCCGCCGATGATCCAGGTCGTGACTCTGCTAAATCTCTTATTGAGTTCAGGATACAGGAACCCTCTCCAGCCTGCTTCTTCGCCGATCGCGAAAAACATGTTTACGAAAGGTGCATAAGTTACTGACTGGACAAAGGTGATAAGGACCAATGCTCCGGTTGTAATCCCGCTTAATTCAAGGGCTTTTGTATATTCCTCAGGATCGACACCTAACGCTTCCACGGTCTTTAGCATATAAGATCCGTCCAGACTGAAGAGTTCAGGCCAGAGCATGAAGAATACTGCAAATCCTGCTGCTGTGAATACTACAGGCAATATTAGCGCCAGAAAGATCCACTTGACATTTCCCTTAAGCTTCGGCTTCCAGCCTATGTTCTTAATGCCTGTCTTCGCAATGATCGATGCGATCAGCGGCGTGAACATGCAAAGAGCAAGCCCGCCCTGGAAAACATATCTTCCGGCATTTCCGCCTATCTTAAGACTTAACACCGATACCACTATCTGGATCAACCAGGATAAACCCAGAGCAAATATCAGATACTTAATTACTTTCTTCTTATCCATAACACCACTCCCTTTCATGGCTTTTCATACAGGCATTATTCCTTGTGTCTGTATGCTTTGTATTAGTTGTTATAATACAAACTATACAACCTTTACCGGAAAAGTCAAGAAGAATCGGAATGTGATGATGAAGGGGCGTACTTTTTGACCTGTTTTTCGCGATGCAGCATATTTTGCCGGACTCAGCCTTGGTCAAGCAGTTCGTAAAGCGCCCGATGTCATAAAATGACAAATAGGAGTCCGTTTATGATACAGGAGAGGAGTGAAAATATCGCAAATGTCCTGAGAAAGAGCATTTTATGATACGGAGTCAAAGAAAAATATCATAAATGTCCTGATTACAGCCGATTTATGATACAAGCAGGCCGAACAAATATCGCAAATCATGTGATTTCCGGCGTTTTATGATATCTGAAGTATAAGATGACATAAATCCAGATTCAGGATACATTCAGACGCTGCTGTTACAGAACGTGTCCAAAAATGCTCTTTAAGGAATATACAACCTTGATCTTATCCGGCTGGCAATATGATATAAAGGGCGTAGTGTCCCTTCACCTTATTTAAGTTGATACTATAATGCTCATCATTATTACTTTCACTGCTGCTCACCCTCACGGTCCACGAAGACGAGTCATCATCCTTGCTCTCGGACACAACCGGATCACCCGGGAAGTTATCAATCAGATAGTCAAGAATCAGCTCATACAAAGCAGCACCCTTGTCAAAGTTCAATACAAACATTTCAATGACTGCAACCTGTTTGCTGTCTGTACGCGAGGATGTCTTTTCCATATAAACAGATTCAATATAATCGTTGCTGTTTTTTGGAATATCTTCATAACAAATGAAATGATAGAAATGCGCATCGTCTAATGCAAAAGACGGTTCAACGCTGAAAACGCGGGGATAATCATCGGGTGATTCAATGGAGGAAATACCTGATGAGATTTTTATCAGTTCGTCAAAGATCTCTTCGGCAGACATGTCATCAAGCGAGTATACCTGAGGTCCATATGCGAATGATGAAATGGTGCCATCAGTATCCGTAACTGTAGCATCGGCTATAACGGAAGTGGTTACGGTTACATCCATGTCTTGCGGCTTCTCCTCAGACTGTTCAGTAACGGAAGCAGCTCGGGTTAAATCTGTATCCTTAGGCTTTCCCTCAGACTGCTCAGTAACGGAACTGACCGGCAGTTCCTGTTTTTCCGGAGAATGTTTGACAGTAATTAATATGATTGCTGTTGCAGCTACTGCAGCAACAACTGCTGCTGAAACGATTATGATAATTTTTCTGTTCATGATACCTATTCCTTTTTTATGACATCCGTTGAAGTCTTGATCCCCTGTCCATAATTACCCCTTATGCGGATTCTTCGCCGTATACGGGAGATTTACCGACATGTTTATTTTACCATGCCGTTCTCGAAAAATATGACGTGCGAAAAGCCGCTTGCTTGAAGCATTGGAAGTATTGATAGTTACTGATGAACCGCCTGCACCGGAGTTCAGGTTAACGGTAAAGCCGTTATGTCTTTTAACATATCCAAATATCGGATGAACCCTTATGCTATAATCTTCATGATTTCTGTTGCGTTATAAAAAACGTCACAAAGAATGAGGGAAGATAGAAATGGCAGATAAGATCTTTTGGAACAGGAAGTACAGCGGATTCATATGGCATCTTTTGTTTGCGGGCGTGTTCATCGGATTATCGTTTCTCGGACTGCATTTCACGGAAGGCGTGACCTGGTTTCTGATCAGCTCATTTCTCCGCCTTGTATTTGGCATAGCGATACTGTTCACCGCATCTAAACTCTATGGCCGCAAACCTGCTGACATACTGTCTTTCAAAGGCTCCGGCAAGGCCCTTATTTACGGGGCCGGACTAACACTATTCTTCTTATATGTTGTTATTCAGGTCATTGCAGGGGTTGGAGTAATAGTTGGACTTACAACGGGCATCTTCATATCGCGCGTGATCCTGCAGCAGGTGACGACAGGTTTTTACGAAGAAATCAATTTCAGGTTCCTGATGCTCGAAGGCTTGAAACATACGAAGAACAACATCTGGTTGAGGCTCGCTTATATCTTTGCCACTTCTGTTCTTTTCGGATTGAGCCACTGCATTCCTTCGTGGGACACGTATACATTCCTTAGGACAAGTGGCATGGGTATCGGTTTTGCGGTTATGTTCGTTCTGTCAGATAACATCGTGATCCCGATGCTGATCCACTTCCTTTATGATCTTGTAGTTCACATATCCTCTTTCATGGAATGGAATCTCAATCCGGTATTTGTTTTCATGGGCAGTGCTTTTGAGGTTGCACTGATTATCATGGTGGTTATCTCGCTGGTTATGCTTGTTTTTTTGAGCAGGAGAGGGCCGGAAAAAGCGAATCAGGAACTGTAATAGAGAGTGGGATAAATATGGCAGATAAGATCTTTTGGAACAAGAAGTACAGCGGATTCATATGGCATCTTTTGTTTACAAGCGTGTTCATCGGATTATCGCTCCTTGTACCTCATTTCATGGAAGGCGTTTCAGGGGATCTGAAACATTCATTTCTCCGCCTGGTATTTGGCATAGCTATACTGATCGCCGCATCCAAACTCTATGGCCGCAAACCTTCTGACATACTGTCTTTTAAAGGTTCCGGCAGGGCTCTTATCTACGGGGCCGGAATGACATTGTTTTTCTTATATATCGTTGTCCGGGTCATTGCATATGCTGTTGCACAGGTAATCGCAGGTATTGGGGTAATAGTGGGACTGACAAAAGGAATCCTCATATTGTATGAGATAGTGCGTCAGGTGACGACGGTTTTTCACGAAGAGATCAATTACAGGTTCCTTATGCTCGGAGGCTTGAAACATACGAAGAATAACATCTGGCTCAGGCTTATTTATATCTTTGTCAGCTCTGTCCTTTTCGGATTGCTCCACTGCATTTCTGCGTGGAGTGCAATTACATTCCTTAAGTTTAGTGCCATGGGTGTCGGTCTTGCAGTTATGTTTGTTCTGTCAGATAACATCGTGATCCCGATGGTGATCCACTTGCTTTATAATCTTGTTTTTCACATATCAGTTTTCGTGGATTGGAATATCAATCCGGTATATATTTTCACGGGCAGAGCTTTTGAGGCCGCACTGATAATTATGGTTATTATCTCGCTGGTTATGCTTGTTATCGTGAGCAGGAGAGGGAAGAGTTCTTTGGTGACGGAGTGATTCGTGTTAAATAAATTGTCTTCCGGATTCACGGCAAATTCACGGCTATGCCGTGAAAACGCCGTGAATTTTATCGATATTCAATTATAATCACGGCAAATTCCCGGCTATGCCGTGAAAACGCCGTGAAAATGCCGTGAATTTTGTCGTTAGTATGAAGTGGTAACGTAAAAGTAGACACGTATTTCGTGAATATACAACAGTGATCTTACTTAGGTGGTAATTCTATATCAACGAGATAATGTCCGTTCGCTTCATAAAAGTTGACACTATAATCATAAATATAATCGTCATCGTGGATCATTCCGATCCACACTTGCAGGTCATTGTCCCTGTCTACGAATTCATACGGATCCCCCGGACAATTATCACGCAGATAGTCATAGACCAGATCAAATAAAGCTGCACCGGTGTCAAAGTCCGTTAAGCAGATGCTGATGCTAACCTGACTGCATTTTTTTATTTCGGTTGGCTCGTCCAGAGAAACACCTTCAATATAATCTCTGATATCACTTGGCCCGTCCTTATAACAGTAGAAACCATAGCTATCCAAATCAATATAGCCATAATACGGTTCGACTTTGAAAACGCCTGCAAAATCATCAGGCGATTCAATGGAGGAAATGCCTGATGAGATTTTTAGAATTTCGTCAAAGATCTCTTCGGCAGACATGCCTTCAAGCGAATATACCTGAGGATTATCTGAGATAAATTCATTGAGGTCATCTGTATCCGTAACTTCTGTATCTTCAATAGAGGAAAGATTGGCGGTAAAATTCATGTCCTCAGAATATTCCCCGGACTGTTCAGTAATGGAACTGGCCGGCAGTTCCGGTTTTACGGGTGTGTGCTTAACTGATATTAATACAATTGCTGTTGTTGCCGCTGCAGCAACCACTGTTGCTGAAACACCTATGAGTATTTTTGTTTTCATGATATCTGTCCCCTTTTTGATGACTTCGGTTGAAGTCTTGATTCCTTGTCCATAACTTGGACTCTCTGCTGATGCGGACAGATTCGCCAATTTGACCGGCATGGGCTTGAAAAGTACCTGCTCGGATTCTTTTATAAACAGTTTGCTTAAGAACGGTATTGCCATACCGAACAACTTCGTCTTGTGTTCTTCTTCATATTTCCCGACCTCCTTCTTGATCTTATTTCTGGCAAAGTTAAGTCGGCGTGATACTGTTCCCTCGGGAACATTCAGTGCAGCTGCAATCTCTTTGATGCTCATCTCATCGAAGTAGAACAGGATAAGTGTTCTTCTGATTTCTTCAGAGAGGGAATTGTTAATGATTTCCATAACGATCCTTCTTGCGTCTTCAGATTCGATGACCGAGTCAGGAAGAAAATCCTCGGGAACCGCTTCAACACTGTCAAAGAACTCATCGTCCATATTGTCAGTCTTAGAGAGCTTTATGCGGTCAAGACATTTATTGGCAGCAGTCTTTTTGAGCCATGCTGTGACTTTACTCTTATCCTTTAAGGTGTCATATGATTCGATCAGTGCTATGAAAGCGTCCTGAACGACATCTTCGGCGTCAGCCTCGTTCTTAAGAAGAGACATTGCTGTCCAATACACCGCACGGTAAGAATCGTTATAGATCTGCTCGAGTTCTTTGCCGGTCAACTTTTTGCCTCCTTTCTATCCGCATCTGTCTTATAGACGAACAACTGACGCGGATTCTTCGCTCCGGTACGGGAAATATTTTCGACTTTTTTATATTACCATTCCGTTCGCGAAAAACATGACATAAGAAAAGCCGCGTGCCCCATCAGTTGGAGCAAGCGGCATTATCTTTTGAAGGAACGTATCAGGCAGGGCTGCTATGTGCCCGTGCCATTTGTAATACGGTTACTGTTCTCTCTTTCTCTTGAATCCGCGGACTGCACATACAGCCATTCCGGCAGATGCGATCAGGCAGACTGCAGCAAGATAAGATCTTCTGGCAATTGCTTCGCCGGTGGAGGGGAGAGGCTTGCCGGGATCTGTTGTGGTGGAGAGCAGGAGCGAAGGTGAACGGTTTTCGCGCTCGTGGACATAGATAAGTGTCGTTATCGTTCCCTCCACAGTCTGCGAGAAAGTATATCCGTCAGGTACTGCGGGAGCAGTCCAGGTGTAATCGACGAGCTGACCTTCTTCGTACTTGTACAGTGTTGCGGCTGTGATGCCCCAGTAGTTGGAAGGGTCGATGGTAACGGATGAACCGTCAGAAAGAGCAACTTCGAGCTTCTCGGGACGGATGCCGTCAGCGTTGTCATCGTCGAGCCATACTGCGACTACTGTGCGCTCAACTTTCTCCGGAATGTGAATGTTCTCGACGGTGAACTCATAACCGCCTGCAGCGGAAGTCAGGTTAGCGGTATAGCCGCTCTTAGTGACGTTCTGCGTATAGCCGGTATGACCGGGTACATCGGCAATGGGAGTTACGGATAATGTGTATTCGATCTCATTCTCGCTGTCATCGTAACGCATCATCTTAGTCCACGTGTACGTGTTGCTGCACTCATCGTTCAGAACGACCGGATCACCTTCGGCTACGCCGTTCTTCATGAGCTGGACAGTAACTCCGTCAGGACGGATACCGTCACGGTTGTTATCGTCATCCCAGGTGTTTGTGACGATGATGTCCATGTCTGTGCGTTCCTTTACCGTAACTGTAAAAGACGTTGTGACAGAATCTCCGACCTTGTTGGTAAGGACAACATCCACCGTAAACTTTCCGGGAGCAACACCGGTGAAAGAATAAGCGGATTTAATGTTATCGCGGTCTTTCATAACCAGCTTTCCGTTATTTTCAAAAGTGGCAATACTCTCGTCAATGTTATTGAACCGGATCTTGTAAGAGCCGTTTGTCAGGATATTATTATCGTTGCTGCTTGAGCAGGTGACATATTCCCTTGCAATTGCTTCTGCTGATACGGTGTCTCCGACATACATCTCGATATCTTCGGCCTGTATCTGCGGAAGTTTGACAAAACCGATTCTGACGATTGTCATAGCTGCAGATGGCTCCTTGAGAAAAACTTTGTTTTCGTCTCTGTCATAACTTGCAAACGTGCCTGCCGGGAAAACTGTCATCTTAGGGACCGAACCGTCAGTGGTCACCGGCATGCTGACGACAATATACTGTCCCTCATCAAATTTCGGAGCAAACAAACTGGCGTCGCCGCTAATGTTGGTGTATATGCTGGTTGCACCGTCTTTTTGAGGAATTACATTGCCGGAAGCATCATACAGTGTGAGCGATACATTACCTATTCCACGCTCTTCGCTGTAATAACCACGGGTACCGCTCTCATCATATACATCCCAAAATACTTCACAATCATAGTTGTATCCTTCAAAGAACCAGACTCCGATATTCAAGTGCTGCGGGTCAATGAAATTACCATCCTGGGATTCCCTGTATTCAAATGTTCCCCCGGTGTAACCCTGCTTGCTGAGGTTCTCATATGAGAGTTCATCATCCGTTGCCAGGTCAAGGCGGAATTTTACTGATGTCACCGGCTCCATAACACTGACAGAAACGCGGATTCCGGTTACGATTGTCCAGTCGCTGACCTCGTCAGAAGTGATCCACTCAGCTGAACTGACGGTAGGATCTTCTGCTGTGGTATACATCAGGACAGGAGTTGAACTTGTTGTGTTGGAGACCAAATAAGGTGTTCCTCGGAGAAACATATCCATGCTGCTCGGATCGGAATATTCAATGTAATCCTGCTGGGCTCCGCCTTCTGTCGTTATATATGTATATTCAATCTTCTTATCCCTTTTTGGAATAACAATGACTGTGGACATGTCATAGATAGGAGAGGCATTAAGGTTGCCAGGCCCTGTAATTGTCAGGAAAGCATTGAGATCATGCTTTTCAGGATCCATAAAATCTATTGCCTTGAAAGCGTTCAAGCTGCCATTACCGAAATCGTAGTAAGTCATGTTCTTTCCGGGAGCAAGATTTACGCCGATCTCCTGGTGCATAAGCACTTCAACTGTCCATGCGCTTCCGTCCTGATAGAAGAATTTTCGTGACGTATCGCCGCTGAGGGACATGGTATCGTCCACGATGTTAGTGCCTGACATAACGTAACAGGTGCGGTTCCTGTCGAAGCCGTTTCTCTCGTTTTCAGGCTCATTTACCGAAGCGTGACCATAGGTAATAAAATCATAGAAATCATAATAGATCATTCCTACAGGGTGATGGTCGCCGGGAGTGGTGCCGGGAACAGTATCAAATGCAAGCTTGAACGGTCCGGTGTAATTATCCTCGTGATAGAGCTGGCCGTCGAGGCTGATGACATTCTGGCCTTCGTCACTGTAATTCGTTTTTTCCGGAAACATGTTCATTATTCCGTTATCTCTCCACTGCCATGTTCCGTCATTATTCAGATAGATCTTGGTCCTTAAAAAGTCCTTATCAAACTCAAGCTTGAGGAAGCGGCGGAAGTTACCTTCGTCATCAGTTGATGTAATAATCTCGGATTTTATGTTCCCTCCTGTTAAAGGGTAACCCCAGAGGCTGCTGTTTTTCAGATTAGGAATGAATTCCTCATCAGTCAATTCGATGTAGATACATTCATGGATATCGTCAATAGGGAAGAATCTGTGGAAGGTATTATACTTCTGATTGTTGATATATCTGTAAGCACCACGGTAGGTGAGACCGTGTTCTCCTGCTTCGTTAAAGTAATCCGGATCTCCCGAGATTACGGCAAAATTCTTTGTGTCCCAAGTTGTAGCAGCAGTCTCATTTGCAGAATCGCCGACGGATTCGCCCTGATAAATAACTGCTTTCTCGGGTGTGGAACCTTTAACGCTTATGGAAGCTTTTCTGGTGCTGTAAACACGTAAAGGATAGTGGGCGTTATCGTATACCATATCTTTTACATGAACATGAGCGTCATCTTCACATTTGCAGTGCAAAGTGTCTCCCTCTGCGAGTTCCGTGATATCGAATTTGATGTCTCCGTTCAAACGGATCTCTGCATATCCGTAATCCTTTTTTACATATATCTTCTTATCAAGATATGGAATGCTGTCATATCTGCGGAGAGATATGTTCTTCATAAGCCACACTGTAGTCGTTGAATCTGTCTCGCTTCTGTGAGAGAGGTCAAGTTCACCGTCATATGAGAGTACAACGGATGTAAATGCATAGCCTTCGGGGATAGGCAGCCAGTTATCTGCTGTGCCATAGGAATTAGTAATTTCCGGAATGGTAACGCTGTTGGTATAGACATCATGATTGCTGTTCTCTGCCGTATAAACAAATGTCCATCCTGAGAGTTTGGGCATTGCCGTAAATGATCCCGTAAAGAGACCTAAAAGATCTTCGTCAGTCGCGTTAGCAATCTCATCTCTGAGGTTTTTAAGCTTCAACGTGATCACAGGATCGTGAATATAATCATAACGCTCACCGTACTTTCCGATGATGATGCCGAGATCTCCGACACTGCTGACTTTTCCGCCGTTAATATAGTAGGGGGTATATTCACCTGTTCCTGTACCGGTCAGTTCAGGGCAGATCTGTTCAGGCGGTAAAACAAGTCTGAACCAGAGATATTTCTCGACGCTCTGGGATGTGGGTTCGTCCTGTCCGGCAAGCTGCATGTCTGCAGTTACGGTATCGGGCTTGAAAGTCTCGCCGTCTCTGAATACTCCGTCATAGCTCTCACGGTATAAAACGGAGACCTGTGTTAAATCAGGGAGCGTCTCTGTCTCTGTCTTGTCGGTCCAGTTATTGACCTTGAAATCAAAGCTTACATTTAATGTGCTGAAATCGCTCTCGGAACCTTCACCGATCCTCCTCGTGCATCCGAGATGTGACCATTCGATACGGACACTCTTTACATGAACATCCTTAGGGAAAGAATAATCCCCGATTGATCTGTATCTGTTAATAGCAGATCTTACGTACAGTTCCTGGTTGTATTTGTCGATGGTTTCCTGAGCTACGGCAACCCATTCATCACTCTCCCAGGTGTTATAGTAGATGCCTGATATCTGGGAGGTTAAAATGCTGTTGCTGTAAGTGTCTCTCCATTCATCCCCGAGATGAAGCACGGTAGGCCTGATCTGATACGGGAACTCATATAATTGCGTAACTTCTCCGGTGTAAGAAGGCAAAGTCGAGAGCTTAGCCCTGTTGATCATGCTGTTAAATGTTGAACTGAAACGCTGGTTTGTATAAGCGCTGCCGACCTGAACATTCTGATCGGATACAGGGTTCCTGTCTGCCGCACGGATGTCAGGGAAAGTCGTCTTCGGGTCTCTGTATTGAATTTTACCGGTAACGATTTCAGAGCCGCTTACTTCGGTTGTTCTTACATTACTTCCGTCACCCGGTAGTCTGTATGTTATTACCGTGTTTTCTGCAAGATAACTCGTATCAGGTGTGAGGGGGTCTGTTATGCTGTTAAGTCTCCATCTGAGTGTCATTCCCGGATGCAGCTTGGAAATACCAAAAGTGTCCTCGTTAAAGATACGTGAAGGCGGAGTAAGATCGTAATAATATGCATTCTTCTCCGGATCCAATGTCAGTTCCCCGATCGTCCAGTCATTCCAGTATTTATCGAATGAAGTGCGGAGCCATTGGCAGTTCGGATATGTAAGGCCTTCTTTTACTCCGCCGGGAAGATCAAGAGCACGCAAGTATACGAGATCTGTCGGCAGATAAAGGCGAATGCCGACGATCTCCATTAATGAGCCGTTAGCGTCATAAGCGCCCGGCATTTCGAATCTGTATGAACCGTTGTTGTATCCGTCAAAGCAGGTCGTATAGTAACCTGTGTTCTGACCGATCGCATCAAAATGGTAATTAGTCAGTGAACAGGTCTCATCGGAAATTGGAGAAACAGTAAGCTTGAACGGATTCGGAGCAGTTATTGTTGCATCCGGATTAAAGTAGGGTGTACCTTCCCAGAGGATTGCTTCATCACCCTTGATGCCTTCTGTGAGAACTGATGAAAGAGACGCGTATGAGGGAAGAGTATATTCTGTAACAGCGATCCTTGATGTCGGGACGGTCTCACTGTCGATAAGTTTGATTGCCTGCGCCTGTGTAAGCGTGACAGACGTCATCTGGAAATTAACAGTGCAGTCATTGCCTTCGGGACTATTGTTAAATCTTAATGCGAGCTTGCCCTGTCCGAGTTTTACCACCTGGTTAAAGAATTCGTTTGTTTGTGGTATTGCCGCGAAATCAGCGCCGTAATCAAGGCACTCAACGACAAGAACGGAATTCTCAAGACTGGAATATCTGTAGTTTACAAAGAATCCCTTTCCGTTCGCTTCCGACATTACATAGCTGTCGCCGGAAGGGAATTCAGTGTTGTTTCTGGAAATGGAAAGACGTCCTAAAAGTGTCTCGTCTTCCGGGGCTGCAGCAACCGCTCCTGCAGCGGGTATTGAAGCTTCCTTTGAACAGTCATCAACGGGAATAGTAATATCATCAGAAACATTTTGATCTTCATCACCGTTGATTACGTCATCTTCGCCATCGAAAACAACATCGGCGTTGTTTTCAGCTTCTTCATCAAGAGCCGGACCGTTATCTTCAGAAGAAAAAACGGCTGCCCCTTCAGAAGAGATATCAGATACATCATCCGCGTCAGCAGGGATATCAGCATCTTCTTCTGCGGGAACGGCCGGTTCCTGTTCTTCCTGATCAAGTTGTTGATCCCCGGTGTAATCTGCTGTGTCAGAGTATTCAGTTGCTGCCTGGGTATCTCCGCTTCCGAGTTCGTCCGCCAGTACAGTGAGCGGAAGAGTTCCGGTGATCATGACTGTGATGATGATCATGGAGATTAATCTGGTGAAAGCCTTACAAATCTTTTTATTCATTTGTACCCCCATATCTGAACGCTAAGCGTTCACAATTTATTCATAATTCTTCCAAAAATTACAATGAATGAAGAATAATGTATATCAGATATGTGGGGATAGTTTACGTTATTTGTTATTTATGAATAAAACATGTACAAAAAGTGTATAAAATGTTAATTGTCGAACACCGGGTATTGATCGGTTTTTCCGGTGAAGGAGCTGACTAAAAGGAGAGACGTCAGCTCCTTATCTAAACACCGGTCAGTCGAATTACTGATTTTCCTTTTTCTTTAAACGGCTAATGGCGATAAAAGCCATGGCGCCGGAGATCATGATGCATGAGATTGCAAGAGATACTTCAGGTGCAATATTTTCGCCTGTTGACGGCAGGGATGTTCCGGTCTTTTGAGCAGGCGGAGTAGCTATTTTCGAGGGCTTATGAACATAAACAAGAGTCGTTATGGTTTCTTCGACAGTCTGTGAGAAAGTATATCCGTCAGGAACAGCAGGAGCTGTCCATGTGTAATCCATAAGCTTGCCGTCTTCGTACTTGTACAATGTTGCGACGGTAATCCCCCATGAGTTGTTTGCATCGATGGTTACCGACGAACCGTCAGACAGGCCTACGGTAAGATTGGCAGGGCGGATGCCGTCAACGTTATCCTCGTCGAGCCATACTGCAACTACTGTGCGTTCGACGGTCTCAGGATCATGTTTATTGGTCAGAGTGGTCTTGTAGCCTGATACGTCAACTGACAACTCATAACCATCGGGCACGTTGACTTCTGTCCACTTATATTCGATCTCCTTGCCGTTCTCATACTTGTATCTGCCTGATGCGGTAAATGTCCAGGAGTTGCCTTCGTTAAGGACGGCTGATGTTCCGTCAGACAAAGATGCAGTGATGCTTCCCGGACGAATCCCGTCGCGGTTATTGTCATCTTCCCAGACCTTGGTAACTTTGAGGTCAACAGTCTCAGGAATATGAACATTCCTGACCATGAATTCGTATCCGCCGGAAGATGATGTCAGATCATCTTTGTAGTCACTCTTGGATACGTTTTGGGTATAGCCCGTATGACCGGGTGCATCTGCAATAGGCTTTACAGATATAGTGTATTCGATCTCGACACCGTCATTATCGAAGCGGGGTACTTTAGACCATGTGTAGGTCTCCTTGTTAGCTTCGTTAAGAACAACCGGGCTGCCTTCGGCTTCACCATTTTTCATAAGCTGAACGGTGATACCGTCAGGGCGGATGCCATCGCGGTTATTATCATCGTCCCAGGAATTTGTAACAACGATATCTTCATCCGGACGGGCACGAACTGTAACTTTAAAATCTGTGCTGACAGTATCTCCCACACGGTTCGTGAGTACGGACGTTACAGTAAAGGATCCCGGATTGACACCTGTGAAGGTGTGATCAGCCATAAGAGTAAAATCGGTGCTTCGTACCAGTTTTCCGTAATCACTAATTGTGGCAATGCTCTCGTCAACACCAATGTGCTCGATCTTATAAGTGCCGTTGGTGAGAATGTTGTTGTCATCATAATTCATGTTAAATACATATTCATCAATAACAGCATTCGTTGTTAAGCTTTGTCCCACATATATATCAATGTCTGTTTCCCTTATCGCAGGCAGCATGATGTATCCTGCTGAGACATTGTTATAGCCGGATCTGCTTTCCAGCTGGCCTAAAACAAGTTTATGTGTCGATCTGTCAAAATCCGAATCTATATCGCTTATCGTATAGGGCTCTGAAGAGACAGAGGTAAGAGCGGCTACCGAATCGGTATATGGCTCGGGAGAACCTACAACAATGTACTGACCGGCATCTTTTATGTTGGAATACAAGATGAAATTGCCGTTATAATCTGACATTACTGAACCATCCTCAAAGAAGGTTCCGGTAGACGGATCAATACAATAGGTGCCGCGTGTCTGTGGTATGACATTTCCGGAAGCATCATAAAGGGTAACAGGTACTCCATATGCTTCGTTGTCATAATATTTGTCATAAAGGCCATCCTCGTCATAAATATCCCAGAACATGAAACCTTTAATCTCATAACTTTCATATAACCAATTGCTTAATTCCAGATGCTGAGGCTCTATGAAGCTGCCATGTTGTGTCAGTCTGTATTTGAAATTACCTCCGGCAAATGCCGTCAGAGTATCAAGATCTGTCTTGGCATCCGTCTCGAGATCCAGACGGATATTAACGGATGTCTTAGGAGCCATTGAATTCATTACGACTTTGATTCCCGTAACAGATTTCCAGTTGCTGATCTCCTCTGAATTCATCCAGACAGCTGCATCTGACAATGGATCCTCTGATGTTGTATAAGTGAACACGGGATCTGTGTCTGCACTGTTTCCTATGACATAAGGAACTCCGCGGAGATAAATATTCATCGTGCTTTCATCTGATACTTTTTCAAAGTCAGTCTGGGTTCCCTGATTGATCTCGGATTCCGTGTATTCAATTGCCTTTCCTGTGCGGGGAAGAACTGTTATTGAAGTAACGTCATAAATTGAAGACGCAGTCGGTTCACCCGGACCCGTTAATGTCATAAGCGCATTAAGATCGTTCTCTTCTCCCGGATAGAAGTCGATAACTCGGTTATCGTAATCGTAGTACGTCTGGTTCTTTCCGGGAACCAAGCTAACGCCTGTCTCCTGATGTAGAAGGACATTAACTGTCCAGTTGCTTCCGTCCTGAACGAACAACTGGGTTTTCTTGTCTCCGGTTAAGCCCAGATTATCTTTGGTATAGTATTGATCAGTCGTCCTGATATTGTAGTAAGTCCAGTTGTTGTCATAACCTGTCCACTGATCACGCGGAGTATCCAGATTAGCTTTGTAATTCTTTTCGAGATCTGAAAAGTCATAATAGATCTTTCCGACCGGATTATGTTCACCGATAGTTGTTCCGGGAACAGTCTTAAATGCTAATTTGAAAGGACCGGTCATAGCTCCGGTGCGGTAAAGATGTCCGTCAATAGATACGATGTCATAGCCTGCGCCGTTGAACTTATCTCCCTGTGTGAGAGTTCTGATACCGTTATCCACCCACTCGTATTTCGAAGTGTTTTTTATCTTCACATAACATTTGGTTCTTACAAATCCTTCTACAAATTGCAGTTTAAGGAAACGGTGAGGGTTATTGGATGAATCATATACGATGATTATTTCCGTCTGGATGCACTTATCAGACAACGGGTAACCCCAAAGCATACTGTTGTCCAGATCGGGGATAAACTCCTCGTCCGTTAATTCGATATAGATAGCTTCATTTATATCTTCATAAGGATGAAAACTGGCGATCTCATCTTTAAGTACCTGGAATCCGTCTCCTCCGGTAAACAGGACACCTCCGTTTATGTCCCAGGTTATGGATGCATCCTCTGAAGGTGAGTCGCCTACACCTTCACCTTGATAGATTACTGCGTCAGCCGGTTTGCTGGGTTCATAAAGGTAATACGTTGTGCCTCTGGTGCTCTGAACGTATACAGCAGCCGGTGTGTTTGCTGTCGTATAGATCATTTCCTGACCTGAAACATGTTTTCCGCAGGCACAGTTAGGACCGTTCTCATCTGCTAATTCTGTAATATCAAATGTGACAGAACCTGCTAACTGTATTTTTCCGACACGGTTGTTTCTTACCTGCACTTTCTTATCCAGGAACGGAATATCATCATTTCTGTGAACGACGATATCGTTCATCAGCCAGATGCGTGTCGCTTTATCATTCTCATCTTTGTGACTTACGTCAAACTCGCCTTCGTAAGATAGCTTAACTGATGTGAATGCATAACCTTCGGGCAGTGGAAGCCAGCAGTCTTTGATTCCTTTTTCGTCAGTGATTTCAGGAATCGTTACGGTATTGGAATAAACATTATGTTCCTTATTCTCGGCGGTATAGGTAAATATCCAACCTGACAATTTCGGCATTGCCGTGAACTCACCTGTAAAGAAGGCGATCATCTGATCATTTGTGATGTTTTCGATGGGGACTCCGCCTTTCATAGGGTCACCGGCATTTAACAGTTTCAATGTAATCTCAGGATTGTGTATAGAATCGTATCGCGAACCGTAATCGCCTATATCAAATCCCAAGTCACCGACATTTCCGCAGATTCCGCTGTTAAAAAACTCATAAGTATTGTCTTCGGCATTTCCTATCAGATCAGGACATTTCTTAGGTTCGCATGCCTTGCAGTTCAGACGGAACCAGAAATGGGACTCCACGGTTTGTACACTTGCAGAAGTCTGACCCGGGAGCAACATGTTTGTGCTTATATCATCGGGCTTGAATACTCCATTCATGTATGAACTGTCATAATACTCACGGTACTTGACCTGAACCTGAACATTTTGTGCCAGATGCTCTGAACAATCTTTGTCCTTGCAGTGATTTGCGATATATTCAAAACCGACATTAACATAAGGCATGCTTGCCGGTCTGTCCCAAATCGACAGTTGCGACCACTTAATTCTGACGGTTTTAACTTGAGAATCAGCAGAAAGTGCGTAACTGGTGGAACTGGCGCCATTTATTTTGCCGAATTCGGTATTGATACTGTCTATCGAACTCTGATCAGCTTCTATCCAAGTATCACTGTCCCAAGTAGTATATGATATTCCCTCCAGCACAGGATGCTCATTAGGATCCATTAACTGGCTCCTTTTGAGTTCCATAGTTATTTTTTGTGGTGCGATCTGATACGGGAATTCATATTCCAGAGTAACAGGACCATCATAAGCAGGGAATTTTGTGCTGGCTGCGGTATCATATATACCGTTAACCATACTGCAGAATACTTCTTTGGTGAGAACTCCGACATTGACATTTTGTCTCCACGGTGTATCAGCTGCGTGGTTGTTGTTGAAATCTCGCTTGAGATCCATATATTCCTTTTTTCCGGTTATTATTTCCGGACCTCTGACTTCGGCAGTGCGGGTGTTTTGTCCGTCACCGGGGAGCCTGAATGTTATTACGGTATTCTCGGCAAGATAACTGCTGTCAGGATCAAGGGCGTTTGCGGGATCTGCCATGGTCCATCTGAGCGTCATTCCTGCTAAGTATTCATCCATATCCTTTGAATTATTATTGAAGGCGCGATTGGGAGGAGTTATATCGTAATAGTAGGCATTTTTGTCAGGATCAAATGTCCTTTCTCCGACTGTCCAGCCACCCCAATTCGCATTGAAATCCTTTGTGAGTAAATCGCCGTTGCCTGCGCTGCCTGCTCCGGCGGCTGACAATTCTCTCAAACGGACCAGCTCGGTTGGTTCATAGAAGCGGATTCCGACGATTTCCATAAGGCTACCGCTCTTGTTATATGCGCACGGAAGAGAGAATCTGGGAGAACCATTCTTATAACCGTTAAAAATGTTTTCATAGTTATATGAACATATGCGGTCAAAATAATAATTTGTATAGCTTACGGATTCATTAGATACAAATGATACTGTTGCTTTGTATGTGTGAGTATAGCCGGATGCGGAGGAAGTAACTCCAACTGTTGAATTGGGATTAAAGTAAGGTGTTCCTTCCCAAAGGATACATTCCTCGCCTTTTGTACCTTCTGTAAGAACATCAGCCAGATCAGCATTGGCGGGAAGAGTGTATTCAGTTGCTGCAATCCTCGTTGAAGGGATAACTTCACTGTCCATAATCCTGATTGTCTGTTCATCGGTAAGCTTCACATGCTTCATTCTGAAACCTATGGTACAGTCAGTTCTGTCTGCGGCATTTGTAAGCCTGAGTGCCATCTTACCCTGTCCGATCAATGTGGCTTCATTGAAGAATTCATTTTTCTCAGGAATTGCTGCAAAATCTGCTCCGAATTCCAAACACTCGACAACAAGTATTACGTTCTCCAGATCGGAATACCTGTAGTTAACAAGGAATTCCTGTCCCTCAGTCTCGGCCATGACATAGCTGGAACCTGAAGGAAAATCGGTCTCGTCTCTTGAGATTGAAAGACGGTTTAAAGTCGCTCCTGCATTTGCAGGTGCTGCCTGAAATTCCTTGCTGACGGGACCAATGTCAATGTTGACCGGATCACCCGCGGAACCCATATCTGAATTCAGATCAGCAGATCCTTCTTCGAAAACAACTTCATCAGATTCAGATGAAAGGTCATCATCTGCTGCGGCACCTCCTTCAACAGGCATTGCGTTACTGCTGACATCTTCAGAAATCCTGCCGGAGGTTTCTTCTTCAGAAGACTGCAGATAATCTTCCTGGTCATTGCCGGAGGTATCAGACTCTGAGTATTCAGTTGCTTCCTGTGTATCTCCGCCACCGAGTTCGTCCGCCAGGACTGTGAGCGGAAGAGTTCCGGCGATCATAACAGTGATGATGAGCATAGAAATGGTTCTGGTGAAAACTTTACGGATCTTCCTATTCATATGTACCCCCATATCGGAACGTAAATATGCGTTCACATTCTATTCATAATTTCTTCAAAAAGTACAATGAGTTGTGACAATTGTATATCACAAATCTTGGAATTATTTATGATTTAATAGAATTATGAATACAGTGTGTACGAAATATTAATACCTGTACATATAGTTGTAAACATGTCCGGATACCGCCCCTTCCGAAGGCTCTGTATGTTGATATGGATCTTTATTAAAAGCGAAAATATGTCTTCCGGATGCGGATCTGATCACAGATCAGGAGGGGGTTCGTATAAGGAGAAGACCCCGGAATCAGGCACAGGATGTGTAAATGCAATGTATAAAGTCATTACGGGAATTTTAGATTGCTATTGTCCGGGAGTTGACAGATAGCAATGTACAATATTTAAAATAATACGCATATACTTTTAAATCATGAAGAAAAAAAGTTCAAAAAACTGGAAAAAAGTCCTTGACAGAATAGGCTCGTCGAATTAGAATAATCGAGCACTTTGACGGAGGCACGACAAAAATGTGCCTGGAAATCAAAGGAAAGCGCGGATCTTGAAAATTGAATAGAATGCAAAACTTGAAGTAAAACGGACCTTTTTCAATTCTAAGAATTGAGTTTTTATTAAAGTAATTAG
>JAFRRJ010000035.1 GCA_017428155.1 Clostridiales bacterium
GAGGTATGGATATCTCAAAACGGAGAACAGGACGAGTATCCCTGTATGGCGTTGCTGGTCAATGAGAATAATGCGGTGCTAAATCATTTTGGTGACGATGGGAGCTGTTACTCTTCTTGTAACGGAAGTGCTAAGGAAGGGTTCGTATCTTTTTGCAATGGGCAGTATGAGATCCATGCAGACCAGATCATAAGTAAGGGAGAAGCAATGACAGCACTTATGGATTATTATATGAATAACGGCAGGTCAATCAAAATTCAGTGGGATCAACTGTATTAACAGGCAGCCGTATAGATAATCAACAGAATATAGGAATAGTACCAACAATATGAAACATTGTATGAAGAAATTGGTTGTGGTTATTATGATACTCTCATTGTTTGTATTGTGTTCTTGTGCGAAAAATGACGGGCAAAAAGAGTATCACGAAGATGTTGCAGATATTGAGAGAGTTGTATTGAATACAATGGACAGATATATTACTTTTCAAAAACCATTGTATGATGAGAATTCAGTGTCATGGCAGATAAATATCCGGGAGTCATATACGGGTTCTGACAACAAGGATAAGTCTTATGATGAAATCTGTGAACAGACTGTTGTTTTGATCGAAGAATACCTTGAAGGTCATCCTGAACACCGTATGAATAATTATGAGGTATATTTGTCTTTTTGGGTTATGAAACCCGGCAGGGGAACAAGATATTTAGATTATTATAGAGCAGTCGAAAATGGTGTTGGATTTACAATAATCAATATCAGTCAGAGTAAATGGCGAAGTGAGTGATGGTAAGTTATTTCCTGAATCAAAACGAGCTATGGGGATAGAATGTTATCATAAAAAGTTGAAATATTTTTTCTCGACCACCGAACATTTCGCATCTGCTAATCGTCAATAGAGTAGATGCGGACAAAGGAGGCAAAGTCAGATGACTGACAAAGAACTCGAAAAGATCTACAACGAAGCTTACAAGGCAGTGTACTGGACAGCTATGTCGCTTCTGAAGAATGAGGCTGATGCAGAAGATATAGTCCAGGAGACATTCGTAACCTTAATTGAATCCTTTGACTCGATAAAGGATAAAACCAAGGTTATGCCATGGCTTAAGAAAACTGCTGCAAACAAGTGTCTTGATCGCATTAAACTCGCGAAAACAGATGCTGTGGAAGATGAGTTCTTTGAAGATGTCGAAGCAGTTCCTGAGGATTTCCTGCCCGATTCGATCATTGAATCGGCAGAAATGCGCAAGATCATCATGGATATCATCGAAAAATCATTATCCGATGATATCAGAAGAACACTTATCCTGTTCTACTTTGATGAGATGAGCACAAAGGAGATTGCTGAGACACTTGGCGTTCCGGAGGGAACGGTACGCCGCCGTCTTAACTTTGCCAGAAACAAGATCAAGAAGGAGGTCGAGAAGTATGAAGAAGATAACAAGACGAAGTTGTTCGGTATGGCTGCTCTGCCGTTCCTGAGCAAACTTTTTATCAAAGAAGCAGAGCAGGTGCCTTTCAAGGCGATGTCCGCTTCTTTAACAACAACCCTGTCCGCATCAGCACAGGCTTCTACCCAAGGAGCCGGAACGAAGATCGCTGCATCAGCAGCAAAGAAAGGAACAGGGATTATTATGAAAAAAGCAATTATTGGAAGCATTGCTGCAATAGTAGCAGTTGGAGTTGTAGTAGGAATAATTATAGGTGTATTGAGCAAGAAGGCTGATACAGAGCCGAAGAAGACAACTGTAAATGAAGAAGTCGATGAACCTCAGGGAAACCCTGAGAATATTGTTGAGCCCAATGAGAATGATGAAACTGATCCTACAACCGGAGCTGGCATTAACGGTACACTGACGATCGACAAAATAACAACGAAATATGGTGAATTCTATTTTAAAGACACCATAGGAGAATTCATTGATGAGCTTTCTGCAAATGGCGAACTCAGATTTGTAATTCAGGATGACAAAAACAACAAATATACACTAGATGATTTAGATACATCTGTTACTGCCTATGTTGTCGGTGTGATTGTATATCACGATGATGAAAGATTGTTCTCGTTTGAAGCGGATCGTGTAGAAGATACCAAGATCAGAGATTGTGAGATTGATGGTGTTATTACCGAGACGGAGACAACGTCCATTGAGATAAGTGGAAACGTTATAGAGATTAATAAATCGACGGTAGATGACATTGTGGGAATGTTTGGCGACTATCAGCAAGATGACATTATGAAGAGCACATATAGTTTCCTTCCTAACGGATATAATTCGACTTCATTTTCTGTTACATGCAATGATGACAACACAGTCGATTATGTTTTTGTACACATACTAAGAAAATAAGAGATAGATAATCTGATAAGTGCGATTCCGGAGCGATATGCTCCGGAATCATTACTGATATAATAAAAATGTTTTTATAAACACAGGGATAGATCTACCAGGAGGGATAGTGCTATGAAATGCGCAAGCTGTGGCGGAACATTAAGATACGATATTGCCAGTTATGGTCTGGTTTGTGATTTCTGTGGTACGATAAAACGCCTTCACAGACCTGAGGAAGGTGCTGCAATAGGCGAATTTGATTTTGCGACGGCATTAAGAGGCTCCAGTGCTAATTGGGGTGTTTTAAGAAGACTGGTGACATGTAAAAGCTGCGGTGCCCAGCTTCTTTCTGATGCTGAACAGATGTCCGGAATGTGCCCGTACTGCGGTTCTGCTGTAGTATTGTCAGCAGAAGATGCAAATTGTGGTGTTGCTCCCACTGCGATAATTCCTTTTACTCTTACAAAGGAACAAATCACAGAGAAGTTCTACAGATGGAATAAGTTTGCTTTCTGGTCACCTGAAAAGTTCAGAAGAGGGAAAATTTTATCAGATCTGGTTCCGCTCTACATTCCTTATTGGACATTTGAAGCGGATGCCGTTACGACATACTCAGGAAGGTTTGGTCACACAACTGGAAGCGGAGAGAATGAGAGAACAACATGGTATCAGAAAACCGGAATAGCCGAAAAACACATAAGTGAATTCAATGTCTGCGGAAGCAGAAAATTCTTTAATGACAAGATGTTGAATTCCGTAGTCTCATTTAAGAGCAGTGAGTGCCTGCCATATACACCGGAAACATTGTCCGGTATGGCAGCAGAGATCTATACGATAGGCATCGATGAAGCTTGGAATTATGCCAAGACTGTTGGCCTGAAAAAAGAAATCATGGAATCCACGCGTGAGAATGAGCATGCAGACAACTATACGAATCTGTATTATTCGACGGAATTCTATAATGTCAAATTCAAATATGTTCTTGTTCCGGTATATCTGGCCGGCTGTAAGTACGGTGGCAAGATCTACAATGTAGTGGCCAGCGGCACAAACGGTAGAGGCAAGTGCGACAGACCGATTTCAATAGCGAAGTTCATAATTACGCTTTTATTGTTTTTGGCGTATTTCCATATTGGATCTATCTTGAATTTGGGATTTTGGTATTTCCAGATTGGAATGCTTATTCCATTTGCAGCTATCGCTTTATTTGTAATTATGTTTTTTATCACATTTGGAAAACAAAGAGAACAGGAAGCCAGGGAAAGAGAACAGTATTATTCTGAGAAATAATAGTTCAATATATCAGGAATATAGTCGACAAAAGAGACCTTAAAAGCCCCTTCTCAGGGGCTTTTTCATTACCATAATCCCATAGACGGTCCTTCTGGTTCATCGATTTCTTCGTGCTTCTGTGGTTGCCTCTCGGCTTCCCTTGCCTTTACTTTCTCTTTGGCATCTTCGAGTTTTTCCCTTACGCTGGGCTTCTCAGGAGCGTTTGCTTCCTTTACCAAACCTTCGAGCAAGCTACCATAATCAGCTGTTCCGTGTCCGCCCTTAAGTTCTGGTTGTCTATCCAGTGTTCTTTGCCTTTCACGTCCTTCTTTTGCAAAACCGTCGATAAATTCCTTGATTCCCGGCTTAAGCTCTGGTTTTTTCTCCAGTTTCTTGTGATTCGCATAAATCCAGAAGTCCGCTTCTACCGATTTGATGTGGTCTTTGAAGTAGTATTCATTTACGTTGCTGATTACAGCAAGCATACCTTTTCCGGAATATACAATTGGCATTGTTACAAAGCTCTGTCCTTGAAGAACCTTCTCGACCTTTCTCTGCTGAGATGGTTTTACTATATAAACATGAGCGTTATACCGGTAATCATAACCTTCACGATTAAAGCCCTGCTCCTTATACTTATTCATGACGTGCAATTCGTTTTCTCTGATAAGTCTATTTCCAATAGCTTTAGTTAAGTCCTTATATCTGCCTTCAGAACAACTTATATCCCAGCTTACGGAAATATTCTGAGCCTGTGTCTTTAATTCCTGATGTTTGCTTTCAATTCTGTTAGCTTCTTTAATTGCTCCGCTAATCGCTGGTTCTCGTCCGAGAGCTTCTTGGTCTCGGTCTGCAGCTGCTTTGCTAACCTTTCGTTCTCTTTCGAGAGCTGCTCGTTCTCTTTGTTCAATGTCTTTAGTGATTCCATTAAGGTCTCGTTTTCTGTGCTCAAACGCTGGTTCTCTGCTTGCAACTCCAGATTTTCCGTATTCTGTGTTTGTAAAAGCGTTTCTAATTCTGTCAAAAATGCTTCCAGATTTTCCAAGTTCTCTGATCTGCTCTTTGTATCTGTCATAGATCTCACCTGCCTTTTCCTTCAAGTTCCTGATTAGTTCGTGTAATGCTTTAATCAACTCATTCTGTTGCTTTATTTCGATATTCTTCTGGATCTTCTCTGCGTGGATCCCTTTCTCCTGCATCAGATCTTTATCAAGTTTCCGAGCTTTATATCCCTCATGTACAGTTGGAATAAGGTCAAGTCCCTGATCCTTATAACTTCTGTGATCGATATGGTTCTCCGGTACAAGATGCTTATTAACAACTTCGCTCCACTTAGCTCTCCACTCCTTAGCCTTAGAACGATCATCCCATTCATTACGCTCAACAGTCTCACGCTGCCACATTTTACGATTCCTAGCACCGATCTTCTGTTTCCCGGTCTTGGGATCGATAACCGGAATACGTTCACCGTTCGCATCGAGTTTGTAAACCTTCTTCATTTTCGAAGCCCACTCTCCGTCCTTGGTGAGCGGTCTGGTAGTACACATCATATGGATATGCGGATTTCTTCGCTCTCCTGTTTCCTTATCGACCGGATTATGAATACTCCAATCAACAATCATTCCCTGAGAAGCCAAGAAGGCTGCGAACTCTCTGCCGATTTTTATCCATTCCTCTTTGCTACATTCGATCGGCAGAGCAACTTCAAATTCGCGAGCTAACTGCGAGTCGGATTTGTTCTCGATAGACTGCACACTATTCCATAGTGTCTGGCGATCGAGATATTGTTCTGGCGCATTATCAGGAAGCGTAATTTCGGAGTGTTCGACACCGCCTTTGAAACTGTAGTCAAAGACGGTTTCCGTTTCTTCTGAGACAAGCCTTTCGCCGGAACGATAAGCAGCGCTCGCAACAGCAGACCGCCCTTGGCTTCTGCTAATTATCTTGATTGATAGATGATAGATTGCCATGCGATGCGCTGCTCCTTTCGTGAGGTTTTACCGAACGAAATTAGAGGGGTAAAGGGTTTCCCCTTTCGCACTATGGACATACGAGCTTTAGCGAGTGTGTCCATAAGTGCGCACTTATCAGAGATAAGTGAACTCTAAAGTCTCGGCTTCATTATAAAACCGTTTCTCCTAAAAGTATATATCTAATCGAACATTTTTTCGTGTTCCGTGTTATAATATCATACAGATGTGACCATTAATCGGACTAAAGAAAGGAGAATCTTATGCCCCGAAAGAGTAAAGAAGAAAAACTCGCCGAGATGTTAAAAGAGATCGACGAAAAGAAGAAGGAAGCAAAAAAACTAAACCGAGAAATCAAGATCGAGCAAAACAAGAAGGAACGCAAGGAGCGTAATCACCGCCTGATCCAGATCGGTGCAATCTGTGAAGAGGTTTACGGTAGTGCAATCACCGAGGGATCGATGCAAAATGCTCTCCGTCAATTTCTGAAAGATCAAGATGCACGTGGTAACTATTATTCAAGCAAACTAAACGCAGCAAAAGAAAAGGCAGCACCGGAAGTGTCTGCTGACGGTGCTGCCGAAAATAATCAGTAATAAAGGGGAGCTCATCTCCCCTTTTATTTTGTCCCTCGATTTTTTACTTTATCCCTTTTTCTTTCTGAAGAATCCGAAGATCGATGGCACATAAGAATCTCGTTCCTTTTCAAGTGCAGCATTCTCCTTGGCGAGATATTCTTTATCCTTTTCAAGTTGTGCAACCTTGGTTGTAAGTTCTTTGTTCTCGGCTGTTACCGTTTCATTTGATGCTTCGAGCTTCTTGATATTGGCTTCAATGAGCTGGATCTTTCCCTGATCCTTCTCAGCTTCTCGGAGCTGCTCTTCGAGCTGGGCGATCTTATACAGGAGCTGCTTATTCTCTTCTTGGAGTTCTTCGTTCCTTGCTGCCTCGTTCTTAATATCATCACTCAGGACAGCAACAACATTGCTGTTACGTCTTTCATCGAGGAACTTAACAGCATAATCATCAAGATACTGTTTCCGACCTTTCTTTTCGATGTGACCGGACAGCTCCTTTTCGTATCGGCTGACCTGTTTCCTTACGGCTTCATATGAGATCCTATGCTCTACGGCATATTCTTTGAATGAGATCATGGTATGCTCCTTATACAACTAAAGTTGTTAAAACCTAATACAACTCTACCACTCTTCTCAAAGTATTGAAATTACAGGGATATTTCATTTGATATCACAACACATTGTGACAAATTATGTGAAACGTTGTTGTATTTGCAAAAATCGGGTATAAAAGGGAAAAATCTCTGAATAAATATTCAAAATCGGGTTGTAATTCAACTTTTGGCAAACGAAGAAAACCTCGAAAGCCAATAAATATAAGGCTTTGCGAGGTCTTTTAACTCCCGTTATAACTAAAATTATACCGAATAGAGCTCAATTTCCGGGCTGTTTTCACTCACAACCCTATATACAACCTTGTTTTATTCCTTTTTCTTGCCGTAAAACTCTTTCAGACCTTCCGCGTATGCATTCAGTCTTTTCTTCTGAGCTTCCGGATCTGTTTGTTTCGTTTCTACGAGAATCTGCTTGTCTCCGTCTGTTATGGTCCAATCCATCGGAGCAGCCGCATTGTCTTTTTTCTTTTCCATAATTGTACTCCACCATTTATATACTGTATTTTTGGATATTCCTGTTTGCTCAATACATTCCTTAGGTGTACCGTCTGGGTGTTCTTCGCGCCACTTCAAGACCTTTTCTTGAGCCGTTCCGCTGCCTTTTGGTCTGCCGTCTTTATTTCTCCAGTCTTTTTTTCCTTGGATCTCGTCTCTAATGAAGTTCATCAGCTTTATATGATCCGCCTGCTTTCGTCCATTTCTGCGATTACGCTCAATATCAATACCGGATGTAGCTATATGATCGGCTAGTTTGAAACAGTAATACTCTTTGTTGAAGGCCTCTTTAGCAACAACAACGTCCTGTTTGCTTAATTCATCAGGCTGCCCATATGCGTTAGTGTGGGGGATCTTGCTTAATTTCTCAAACACCATATTAAGATCCTCGTTTAGTTTCTTCTTGGGAACATCGCACTTACAAGCATATATAGCAAGGTTCATCATATAGAAATATCGATGTCCGCCTGTTACTTTATCAACCTGTCTGAGCCACCAATGATATAGAGCATATGGATCATCACCGTGTACCTTTCCGGCTATATCCCATTTCTGGGGCTTATAATCTTTGTTTACTACAACCTTCTTATACCATTCTGGGAACTTCTCAGCAGCTTCAGCACGGCTCATTTGAGTAGGGGTGAAGGGCTTATTAAGATCTACACGGTTCTCCGGTTTAACATAACTATTAAGATATTCTAGGCTTACACGCTCACCAAACTCGAACGCAACAACCTCAGTATCATATTTACTGTTGATGCTGCCGACCATTCTAAAGCCCTGATTTATACTCTGATATTGGATATTCTTAATTGTCGAAGTAGCTCCGGGATCCCATATTCTGAATGTGAGTGCATTCTTCAAGCTCTTAAGTTGGAGCTTGATGTTAGGGAAGAGGGCTATCGGTGTATCAAAGACATAATAAAGGTGTAATCCAGATCCCGAGAGAACAATAAAGGTCGGTACAGGGATCGATCGGATCTGATCGGCATCGATCTGCGTTCTGGCTATGATCGTTCGCAGCTGCGCCATGCCTACACCATCTATATCAAAAACAAGGGCATTCATCTGCTGCGCGTGCTCCAATTTGTTTGTAAGCCCTCTATACGCGATTCCGCTGCATAAGGTCATAGAATTATCGCAGACATACTCCACAAAGTCATTTTCCCACTTATCTTTAAGCATAATTCGTCTTTTCAGCTTCTTCGAAGTGGGATTCGGCTGATAAAGATATATCGCATTCGGCTTAGAA
>JAFRRJ010000036.1 GCA_017428155.1 Clostridiales bacterium
ACTACATGATTTATGATATTTTTAAGGCCTTCCTGTATCATAAAATGCGGGAAATCGAGGCATTTATGATATTTTTTCCCGCGTTCGTATCATAAAACGCGAATATTCGAGGCATTCGCGATATTTTAGAACCCCGTTCGTATCATAAAAGTCCGATTTTTCAGGAATTTGTGATATCCCTCAAGTCAGGCCGCACTCCCGCCAGTTTCATTTTCGAGCGCTCGAAAAAAGTCTCATTCCGTTTTGTAATATTATGTTTGTGTTACTTTTGAAAAATGTTGGATTGAATTTGCAACATTAGTAGTAGAATACTGGAAACAGCATAGAGGTGTTTCTGTATGGAAGATATGTCTTATTCTTATGATTACGCGGAAGAGAGCGGACAAAGTGTCACCTACGAATCCCTCAGCGAAGAGCTTGAACTCGACAGAATTGACTTCGAGACGATGCTGGATGAGATCAGGATCTGATCTTCAAATTACAAACGATTGATCCGGGGCCTTTCCTGTAACGGGGAGGGTCTCTTTATTTTTCGAGCCAACTGCACAATCATATGCCGCGAAAAGTATGCAAATCACATCTTCAAATTTCTTTTACAACTTCTTATAGTAAAGGGTGAGGATATGGAATCTTAAGTACAAAGGAGGCTCTTATGCTTAAGGATTTTGTTAAGGTGGCTAAGCCGGAAGAGGAAGAGTTTGCCCAAAGGCTTGAAGAAGCGCGGAGCAAGCTTTTCGCTGCACAGATGAAGATAAAGGATACCGGACTCCCCGTAATGGTAATTTTCGAGGGCTGGGGCGCAGCCGGCAAGGGAAGCGTCCTCGGCAGGATCATCAGGAATATCGACCCGAGATTTTTCAGGGTTAAAACATTCCCCTCGCCGACCAAGGAGGATCTGAGATATCCGTTCCTCTACAGGTATATGAAGGAGATCCCGGAGAAGGGACGTTTTGCTTTCTACGATACCTTCTGGATGGAGGAGATCACGGACGAGAGGATGGAAGACCTCTTAAGCGACAAGGAGTACGAGGAGAGGATCGAGTCGATCAACAGGACCGAGAGATCTCTTGTAGACAACGGTTACCTCATAATGAAGTTCTTCTTCCAGATTGGTAAGAAGGAGCAGAAGGAAAGGCTCGAAAAGCTCCTGGATGACAAGGATACGAAGTGGCGTGTCGATAAGGGCGACCTTTTCGAAAATAAGCATTACGACGAATGTATCGAGGTCTACGACCAGTACTTAAAGGACACGAACAACCCGACGGCGCCATGGTACATCATCGACAGCAAGGACAAGAAGTTTGCCGAGCTTCAGGTGCTGGAGTTCCTGAATCAGGGCATCGAGACGGCGTTAAAGAACAGAAATACCGCTGCCCCGATCCTGCAGAATGTTTTCCCGCTCAAGAAGACTCCGCTGCTTAAGGAGATCGATCTTAAGGATAAAGTCCTTACCGACGAGGAATACGATGAGAAGCTCGACAAGCTCCAGGATGAGCTCCGTGACCTTCACAACAAGCTCTACAGGAAAAAGATCCCGGTTATCATCTGCTACGAGGGCTGGGACGCTGCAGGCAAGGGCGGCAATATAAAGCGTATTACAGGCGCGCTCGATCCGAGAGGATATGAGGTGCTCCCGATAGCGAGCCCTGAGCCGCACGAGAAGAACAGGCACTTCCTCTGGAGATTCTGGACGAGGCTTCCGAGGACCGGTCACATCGCGATCTTCGACCGAACATGGTACGGAAGAGTAATGGTCGAGAGGATCGAAGGTTTCTGCTCAGAGAACGACTGGCAGCGCGCCTACAACGAGATCAACGAGTTCGAGAAGGAGCTCACTGACTGGGGCGCGGTCGTCATAAAGTTCTGGGTCCAGATCGACAAGCGCACACAGCTCAAGCGCTTCAAGGAGCGCCAGGCAAATCCCGAGAAGCAGTGGAAGATCACCGATGAGGACTGGCGCAACCGCGAAAAGTGGGACAAGTACGAGTCGGCAATAGACGAGATGATCAAGAAGACGTCGACGGAGTTTGCGCCGTGGTACATTCTTGAGTCCGTTGACAAGAAGTATGCGCGCATCAAGGCGCTCGAGATCGTGATCGACCGCATAAGGGACGCGTGCGAGAAGGGCAGTAAGGACTGACCGGATAACGCCCGGCCGGACCCTAGCGGCATTGGAAAATGGTGCAATAACAGTCTCCGGCCGGACAGGACAGCATCGAAAAATGGTGCAATAACTCTGGGCACTGCACTGCAAACGAAAATCATAATGAATGCCTGCGGGGATGTTTTTAATGCCCTGCAGGCGTTTTAATATGCTCAAAAAAGGGCGGTAAATTATGGGCAAAGTCAAACGGACTACGCAAAACAGGGCGTTTTTTGTAGAAAATGTCTACCACACCCTTTGCCCAACCATGCTAAAATAAATCTAGTAGTATATACCATAATTTGAATTTTACAAATAGTTTTTTCGCAAATCGATATAATTAATTCAAAAAATTTTTAGAAAGGCAGGTTCGTATGGGCTTTAAGATTGGTGATAATATAGTTTATGCAGGCAGCGGCGTGTGCCAGATAGACGACATTAAAGACATTAGTTTTTTCAAAGAGAAACCTCAGAAATACTATGTTCTCAAACCGCTCTTTGTAACAAGATCCCAATACGTATATGTGCCTTTGGATAATGAGGCCCAGGTCAGCAGGATCAGACCTGTCGCATCCAAGAAGGAAGCAATCGCTTTGATAGACAAGCTTCCCATTGATAACTGCAACTGGATCGAAGACCGCAATGAGCGCAAGGCTACTTTCACGGACATCATCGTTAACGGCACCAGGGAAGATATCGTTGGTCTCATCTATCTGATCAACAGACATGCCGAGAAGCTTGCCAAGGAAGGCAAGCACCTGAATGCACAGGATGAGCGTGCGCTGACAGATGCAAGGAACAGGATGAATAACGAGATTGCTGTTGCGCTCAACATGGAACCTGACGGGGTGGTCGAGCTCATACATGAGAAGACGGGATTGGAAGATTTCGCTTAAATACCTACCGCTTTGGTATTAGTTATTGCAATATGCAAGAAGGTGTGATTTAATAACCGCAGTTTTGAATTAAGGAGAATCCTTATGAAGACTGCGGTTTTCTTTTATGCGTATAGCTATTACTACTACTTTAGGGAGAAGAACTAAAGCGACTTTTGCTAGCGCCAAAAAGGACCATTAAGATGAGTTAATAAACGCTGCAGGGTACGCGAAGATCCCGGCAGCGTTTTTTGTTAAGTTATTAACAGGAAAAAAGGGGTAAAGACCCCATTAAGGAGATAAATAACATGATTGCAGTACTTAAGAACACGGCAACAAAGGAACAGATCGCAAGTCTTATCGCCTGGTTTGAGGACAAGGGCCTGAAGGTCAATGAGTCCAAGGGTGAGTTCTGCACTGTATTAGGACTCATCGGTGACACATCGACAGTTGATATCGATATGCTCTCCGGCCTTGATATCATCGAGAAGGTTACGAGAGTATCAGAGACATTCAAGAAGGCAAACAGGAAATTCCATCCTGAGGATACTGTCGTAGACGTTGCCGGAGTTAAGATCGGCGGCGGTAATTTTGCAGTGATCGCAGGTCCCTGTTCCGTCGAGACCGAAGAACAGATCATGAGTGCGGCAAGAGCAGTTAAGGCAGCAGGCGCAACGATCTTAAGAGGCGGTGCTTTCAAGCCCAGAACATCTCCTTATGATTTCCAGGGACTTCACGAAGAGGGCATAAGGCTTCTCCTTGAGGCAAAGAAGGAAACAGGTCTTCCGATCTGCTCCGAGATCATGAGCCCCGAGCAGATCCCGGTCTTCGAGGAAGTTGATTTCCTCCAGGTCGGTGCACGTAATATGCAGAATTTCGACCTCCTGAAAGCTCTTGGAAAGACAGGCAAGCCGATCCTTTTGAAGAGAGGTCTTTCAGCTACGATCAAGGAGCTCCTCATGAGTGCCGAGTACATCATGAGCGAAGGCAATCCCAATGTAATCCTCTGCGAGAGAGGAATCAGAACATACGAGACATACACGAGAAATACTTTTGATGTAAGTGCGATCTCCGTACTTAAGCAGATCACACACCTTCCTGTTGTAGGTGACCCTTCACATGCGACAGGAAAGGCATCACTCATCAGGCCGATGTCCATGGCTGCAGTCGTATCAGGCGCGGATGCTCTCGAGATCGAAGTGCACTGCAATCCTGAGAAGGCGCTTTCCGATGCTGCCCAGCAGCTCACACCTTCACAGTTCGAAGACGTGATGGAAGCGATCGCAAAGGCAAGAAGTATTCTGTAATCAATAAGGCGCTGATTTTTGTCGGCGTCTTTTTATATAACAGCGAAAAGTTTTATTGTAAGGAAGTGCATTTTAAATGAAGATGACAGTCGGAATAGTAGGATTAGGTCTTATAGGTGCCTCATTCGCAAAGGCTTACAAAGAGAATGAAGCTGAAGCAACCGTATATGGCTGGAACCGTACAAAGAGCATAACCCAGATGGCTCAGATGCAGGGGATCATTGACGCCGAGCTCACAGATGAGAATCTGGGATCCTGTGACATTGTTATCCTTTCTCTCTATCCCGAAGCAAGCATAAACTGGATGGAAACGCATAAGGAGCACTTCAACAAGAACGGCATGATAATCGACGCATGCGGCACCAAGAGGCTTGTGTGCGAGAAGTGTTTTAAGATCGCGGAAGAAAACGGGCTCTTATTCGTCGGCTGCCATCCGATGGCAGGAACCAAGTTCTCCGGTATGGCGCATTCGAGAGGCGATATGTATTTCGGCGCACCTATGGTGGTCGTTCCTCCGAGATTCGATGACATGTTCCTTCTAGACAGAGTAAAGAATCTTTTGTCGCCATGCGGATTCGGAAGCTACCATCTCTCACATGCCGACGAGCACGATAAGATGATCGCCTTCACCTCGCAGATGGCGCACCTGGTGTCCAATGCATATATCAAGAGCCCTTCAGCAAGGAACCACAAAGGTTTCTCGGCAGGCTCCTATAAGGATATGACGAGAGTCGCATGGCTCAATCCGACTATGTGGACACAGCTCTTTCTGGAGAATAAGGACAATCTTATTTTCGAGATAGATCATCTTCAGGAGGAACTCGCGAAGTATAAAAAGGCACTTGAAGAAGACGATTTCGACGGGCTCCGTGATCTGCTCGACGAAGGAAGGCGCATCAAGGAGGAGGTCGACGGCATATGAGAAAAGTCCGCGTTAATGCAGCTTCCAAAAGCTACGACGTCCTTATCGGAAGAAATGCAGTGGAGGCTCTGGGTCAGGAGGCAAAGGCGCTTTGCCCCGGCGCTCTTAAGGCACTGATCGTGTCCGAGACAAATGTCGCGCCGCTCTTTATGGATGCCGTTAAGGCACAGCTTGAAGGAGCGGGTTTTGAAGTTGTAAGTTATGTTTTCGAGGCCGGCGAACAGAATAAGAACATCAATGAGATCGCCGGAATGTGGAATAAGATGGCTGAAGCAGGCTTTACCAGAACTGACTTCGTTGTAGGCCTGGGCGGCGGCGTAACGACCGATATGGCAGGCTTTGCGGCTTCTACGTTCCTTAGAGGCATCAAGGTCATCCAGCTTCCGACTTCGCTCCTTGCTATGGTCGACGCATCGGTCGGAGGCAAGACCGGCATCGACATTCCGATGGGAAAGAATCAGGTGGGCGCATTCTGGCAGCCGGCACTTGTGCTGGAGGATATATCATTTCTTAAGACACTTCCTGCCGAAGTGTTCACCGAAGGTATGGGCGAAGTAACCAAGCATGCTTTTATAATGGACCCCGCGCTTTTTGACAAGCTCGAAAAGGCGAACGGCGACATAAGATCTGACGAAGACCTTCTTGAAGAGATCATCTTCATGAACGTATCTGACAAGGCAGGTGTCGTTAACGAGGATGAGACCGATAATGGAAGAAGGCAGACGCTTAATTACGGACACACTATAGGACATGTAATAGAGCGCGACAGCGGCTTTACCAAGCCTCACGGGATCTGTGTCGCAAAGGGTATGGGCATCATCATGGATGCTTCGGTAAGAAACGGATTATTGGATGCAAAAGAAGCAGAGAGGATGAAGGATCTTCTGAAGCTTTATAAGCTCCCGGTATCTGATGAGATCACCCCCGAAGAAGCCGTAACAGGTGCAATGAACGATAAGAAGAAACGCGGAGACACTTTATCGGTTATACTTGTGGATAAGATCGGCAGTGCCGTGATAAAGAAGATGACAAAAGAGGAGTTCCTTGAATTCTTGTCCTTATGAAGATCTCATTGACTGACACATTTCTGGATATAAAAGCACCGCCTTCAAAGTCGGTATACCACAGGGAGCTCATAATCAACTTCATCCTTGGTGCGCGCGGAAGATACCTTGAGGCATCTCTTTCCGACAACGACGATATAAAGGCCACGAAGTCATGCCTGCTTGCACTTGAAGATGCCTCTGAAGAGACGGTTGAACTTGACTGTAATGAGAGCGGATCGACACTCCGCTTCATGATCCCCGTTGCACTTGCAATGAAGCCTTCCAATGTAAAAAAGCTCGTGTTCAGGACCCGGGGAAGACTTATAGACAGACCCGTAAAAGAGCTTGCTGACTGCCTGGCACCGTTCGGTGTCAGCATAACAAAAGATAAGAAGGCAAATGAGATAACGGTCACCGGAAATATAGACCACGGTAAATATGTTATCGACGGCAGTGTCTCGTCGCAGTATATTTCAGGACTTCTGATGGCATTATCTAAGTTTGATGAAGGCTCTGTCATAGAAGTTACGGGAGGCATTACTTCGGTACACTATATCGAACTTACAGTTGCGGCACTTGCCAAATACGGGATAGAGATCAAAAGAGAAGGGGATACTTATACTGTTCCCGGAAAGCCCAAGGATATCAAGGTTCCTGACGGAAGCTTTGAGGTGGAAGGCGACTGGAGCAACGGAGCTTTTCTTATCTGCCTTGGAAGCCTTATCCGTAACGGTGCGGCGAAGGTCTCAGGTCTAAACATGGATTCGGTTCAGGGTGATATTGCGATACTGAAGTTTTTAAAACTCGCGAATATATCACATGTGATCGAAGGCGATACGGTATTTGTTCAGGACAGCCTCAGGAATTCAATAAGGGAAAAGATCGAGATGGACTGCAGTGACATCCCTGACATCGTTCCCTATATGGCGGTCACAGGTGCTTTCAGAGCGAAGACGACAGTGCTTAACGGAATAAGAAGACTCAGGATCAAGGAGTCCGACAGGGCAGCAGCTGTCACACAAATGCTTACAAAATTGGGTGCAAATGTCACTCTCGAAGAAGATACTATTACGATAGAATATATAGATGAGGATAAGATCCCTGACAGTATAAATCTTACGTCGTCAGGTGATCATAGGATGGCAATGGCTGCCTGCCTTTGTGCGGCGGCAACCGGCAGGGATATTGAACTTGATGATATCAGCTGCCTCAACAAATCTTTTCCTGAGTTCAGGGAAGTATTACTTAAGGAGATGACCTGAAATGAGCAGCGGAAGCACATACCAGGGCGATGCGCTTGACATAATGATATACGGAGAGTCCCACAGCGAGGCGATAGGCGTATATATAAACGGTCTGCCTGATGACGTTGTACCGGACCCAGCAAGGACAGCTGCCTTTATGGCAAGAAGAGCTCCCGGAAAGAACGCATGGTCCACGCCGAGGAAAGAACCGGATGAGGTTATTTTCGAGCGCAACGGGGCAATGCTTCACGGATACATAATGAATACAAATACGAAGCCCAAAGACTATGCTTCGATAATTAACTGCCCAAGGCCTTCGCATGCGGATTATGCGGCAAGACTCCTTTATGGCGATGAGGCTTCGAAGTCAGGCGGCGGGATCTTCTCCGGACGCATGACGGCTCCTCTTTGCATAGCCGGATCTATCGCACTCCAGGAGCTTAATAAGAGAGGCATCCAGGTCTGTGCGCACCTTAAGAAGGTTGCCGGAGTATCTGACGATTCATACTTCGGACACGGCGTTAACGATGAAGAATTCAGAAGCAGACTCTTGATGGTTGCCGAGAAAGAATTCCCGGCAGTTGACGATGCCAGAGGCGAACTCATGAAAGAGAAGATCGAAGAGGCGCGTATGGAAGGCGACTCCGTCGGAGGCATTATCGAGTGTGTTGTCTACGGATATCCGGAAGGCATCGGAGGACCGATCTTTGACGGCATCGAGGCTAAGCTTGCACAGATCCTTTATGCGATCCCCGCGGTTAAGGGCGTGGAGTTCGGCAACGGATTTGAAGGTTCGGATCTCAAGGGTTCCGAGAATAACGATGCTTTCACATTCGATGAGAATGGTGATCTTACATTAAAGACCAATCACAGCGGCGGCATCCAGGGCGGTATAAGCCTTGGTGATATAGCACCCATCGTATTCGATGTCGCAATGAAGCCTACACCTTCGATCTCTAAAGAACAGGAGACTGTGGACCTTGCTTCGCATAAGAATACGACGATAAAGATCGAAGGCAGACACGACCCGTGCGTCGCACCGCGTGCAGTTCCGGTCGTCGAAGCCGCGGCAGCAATAGCACTTTACGACTTGCTTCTAGTATCAATGTAACGGAGGAAATGCCCAATGGCGGAAAGACCTGACTTGAATGAACTCAGAGGAAAGCTCGACGAGATCGATAACGGTATACTTGATCTCTTTGAAGATAGGATCGCAACGTGCCGTCAGATCGGAAACATTAAAAGAGAGAACGGCACTGATGTTTACGTTCCGGCCAGGGAAGAGGAGAAACTCAAGAAGGTTAAAGAGCTTGCGGGCTTTGAGAGCAGACCTTATGTTGAGACTCTTTTCAGGACATTGATGGATCTTTCAAAAGAGCACCAGCGTCTTCCGGCATTCGGTGTGCTCGGAAGGACTCTTGCACATACATATTCACCTGAGATACACAGTCTCTTTGATTCCTCATATTCATATTCGGTGATAGAGCGCGAGCCCGAAGAACTTGACGCACTGTTTGCAAGCGGAGTATTCAAGGGCTTCAACGTTACTATTCCTTACAAGAAGGATGCATGCGCAAGATGCGATGAACTTGACGGCGCGGCAAGCGAGACCGGAAGCGTTAACACTGTTGTTTTCGAAGACGGGAAAGTAAAGGGCTGGAACACCGATTATTTCGGATTCATTTACATGCTCCGGCGGAAAGGTATCTCCGTCACGGGCAAAAAGGTCCTCGTTCTCGGAACGGGCGGCGCCGCTTCGGCTGTTTTCTATGCGCTTAAGACATTAGGTGCATCTCAGGTTTATGCATGCGATCTTGAAGCAGAGATCAATTATTCGAATGTTTATGAGAAGGCAGGAGACGCTCAGGTTATTGTCAACTGCACACCTGTAGGAATGTTCCCCAAGGTCGATAACAGGCTTTTAGATCTTACAAAATTCTCTGTCCTTGAGGCATGTGCCGATGTCGTATACAATCCGTCAAGAACAAGATTCCTTCAGGACGCCGAAGAACTCGGCCTTAAGACATGCGGCGGACTTGCAATGCTTGTTGCCCAGGCATATAAGGCATCAAGGATCTTTGCAGGCGATATAAAGGGCGCCGAGCTTCTTGGCAATCCCGGCGAAAGCATCCCCGAAGAAGCTTCCGCGAAGATCGAGAAGGTCGTCAGGATCCTCGAGAACCGCATGCGCAACATAACTATCATCGGCATGCCCGGATCCGGCAAGTCACTGCTTGCAAGAAACATTGCGAAGGTAACAGGCCGCACTCTTGTAGATCTGGACATCGCTTTTGCGGAAAAGTTCGGACAGACACCGGCTGAAGTCTTAAACGGTCCCGGCGAAGATGCTTTCAGAGAGATGGAGTGTGAGATAGCCGCAGAATTCCTGCCGCAGAGCGGGCTTGTCATCTCCTGCGGAGGCGGAATCGTTACCCGCGATGTTAACAAGTTCTACGTACGCTGCAACTCTAATGTGTTCTACCTTGAGCGTCCCTTGACGGCACTTACGGACAAGAACAGGCCGATATCCCAGCTCCACGGTGTTGAGAAACTCTATTCCCAGCGCAAGGACAAGTATGAGACATGGTGCGATTACAGGGTCTTTTTCGACAGATACGAAGAGAAACAGGCCTTCTATGACGCTGCCATAGCAGAGATCCTCGGAAAGCTGGAATGACATATGAAGATACTTGTGCTTAACGGTCCCAACCTCAATATGCTCGGCATCAGGGAGCCTGATATTTACGGCTCTTCAACATACGATGACCTTGTTAACATGATCACGTCCTACTGTGACGGCAAAGGCATTGAGGTCAAATGTCTTCAGAGCAACCACGAAGGCGATCTGGTCGACTACATCCAGCAGGCATTTTTTGATAAGACAGACGGAATAGTAATTAATCCGGGCGCATATACCCATACTTCGGTGGCACTTCTTGACGCGCTCAAGGCAGTTCAGATACCGGCGGTCGAAGTCCATATTTCCAAAGTAAACGAGCGCGAAGCATTCCGCCAGATCTCCTATGTTTCTTATTATTGCTCGAAAACTATTACCGGCAAGGGATTCGGCGGCTATATCGAAGCGATAGATTTTCTTGTTCAAAAATAAGCTCAGCTTACTTTTAAATCAGAAAAGCCTTTATTTTATTTAGGCAACAGCGCGGCTGTTGTGGTATTATTCAAGAGTTAAGAAACTTGTAGGAGGATAATATATGGCTAAGTTTTGTTCTAACTGTGGAAGTCCGGTAAGAGAAGGCGCGGCTTTCTGCGCTAATTGCGGTTCCAAGTTAACTCCTTCTGTTCCTGCAGCTCCTGCTCCTGAAGCAGCACCTGCACCTGTAGAAGCAGCTCCCGTTGCACCTGTTGCCGAGCCCGTCGCAGAACCTGTTGCAACACCCGTTGCACCTGTTGCCGAGCCCGTCGCAGAACCTGTTGCAGCACCCGTTATTGAACCTTCAGCTCCTGAAGCTGCACCTGAAGTTCCCGCTGCTGTTGCACCCGCAGCACCCGTTGCAGAGCCCGTTGCTCCTGCAGCACCTGTCGCTGAGCCTGTCGCTGAACCCGTTCCTGCAGCTGCCCCCGCACCTGTAGAGCCGGCTCCCGTTGCACCCGCTCCTGTAGAACCTGCTCCTGCTGCACCTGTTGCACCCGCTCCGGCACCCGTAAACGTTGCCGCTCCTGCTGCACCTGCTATTGAGCCCATTCCTTTCGAGGCACCTTCCGGTCCTATTCCTGCTGCTCCTGTTGCAGTTGAGACTGAAGCAGCTCCCAAGAAAAAGGGCAAGGGCGGACTTATCGCTCTCTTTATCATAATCGGCGTAGTTGCCATCGGTCTTATTGCTGCCGGCGTTATAGTTATCCTTAACGGCGGATTTAATATCGGCGGAACCATCATCGAGAAGATCGAGAGAAAGGATGAGGTTGACTCCGGCAAGAAGTACGCTATCTATGACGAAGACTTCAATGACTACATTGAAGAGGCAAGATGGTGGGATTACGACAATACAATGGATAAGCCCGGTGTTTATAACCTTGATACCGAGAGGATCGCTTTCTCCATCGAAGTTAACGAAGATGCTGAAGACGAGATCTACTACGCTTTCTATTACAGCAAGGACAAGGAATTCGACAAGGATGATCTTTCCAAGCCGATCTATTCTGACAACATCGTTCCTACCGAATATCAGGACGGACGTATCTTCTATGATATCGACTGCTCGAAGAAGATCCAGAAAGGCTACTATGTTGTAGTAGTTGCTTCTGATGATACTCTCAAGAAGCCTTACGTAGTTGCATACGCAGAGATCAAGTAAGATCTTAGCTTACAAATGAACTAATATGTAAAGGGGCTGTCTCAGATTGAGGCAGCCCTGATGTTTTATTTCGTTTTGGATACGTTTTTGCTCAGGATGTATCCCAAATTTGTTATTTCAAAGATTTGGGGTGCTTTTGAGGGCCTGTCTGTATCCCAAAGTTGTTATTTCAAAGATTTGGGGTGCTTTTGAGGGCCTGTTTGTATCCCAAATTTGTTATTTCAAAGATTTGGGGTACTTTTTAGGGGCTGTTTGTATCCCAAATTTGTTTTTCCAAAGATTTGGGGTGCTTTTTAGGGGCTGTTTGTATCCCAAATTTGTTTTTCCAAAGATTTGGGGTGCTTTTGAGGAGCTTTTTGTATCCCAAATGACCTGTTTTTCGCGATTTGGGATGTATGGGGCTCCAAATACCTCTCAAATATCACAACCCCTTTATGGATGAGGATATCCTAAGTGATCAAGGAAATCGTCGACTTCTTTCTCGATGTCGAGCTGATAGTCGCTAGCTACGGCTACGATCACTGTGTCGCCTTTAAGAAATAAAGCATCGTGGTAAGGTAAGTAGGATCTTTCTTCCTTGTTGTCCCTTCTTCCGTCGATCAGTATATAGCCGGTGTTTTCGCCGACATTGTAGCTCTTGATGCCTGAGAAATCAGGACTTTCAAAGACATCGTCATACTGATCGTAGTAGTAGCTGAAGAGATCTTTTGCGGTCTTCTCGTCAGCGCAGTGCGTATATGCGAAGAAGTTGTCGGATACTGAATATACATCTATGGTGAATATTATCGGATACTCCTCGCTCTCACCTTCAAAAGAGAATGAAGTATCTTTCATTGTAGTTGTCTCGTCTTCTTCGATATTGATCGATTTGAGAGCATTGAAAAAATCCTGTTCGCTTACAGTCTTAAGTGATGCGACATCGACTTCGGGTTCATATGTGACCCCCTCGCAGCCCGCGAAAAGCAAAGCCGCTGCGATAATCGATGTACCGGTTGCCCAAAGCTTTGAATACCTCATTTTATTCCCCTTCTGAAATACTGTTCAAAACAAGGAGAACTATAGCATAAAAATTTTATATTTTAAACTGATGAGGCAGTTCTTACGGGGAAAGAAATCCTGCCTTGTGCTATAATCTAGCGGCAAAGAATAATGACCGGAGCTTTTATAAGGAGCGCTTTATATGATGAATACGGGATTAAGGAACAGGATGATCGCTGCAGGGCTTGGCCTTGCAATCGTTATTGCGTGTGCAGGATGCTCGGACAAGATTTATTCTAATCCTGACATGACGTCAACCACAGTTCAGACGACGGTATTAGATCCGTTGTCTTTCCAGACGATAGATGCAAAGATGCGCGAGTATAATTTCGGCATCAACGAGTATATGAGAGAGCATGCAGATGAGGCGACAGTTAAGATCTCATCAGGCGCAACGGTCAACGGTGTAGCAGCAACCTGCCAATATACGATCTCTCCTGACGGCAAATACGAAGCACTCCAGATGGAAAAGAAGATCTCCGGCGCAACCCAGGTTGACGAGTATTTCAATGCGGATGATGCGATCTTTATAACCAGAACCACTATGTACGATGACGGCAATTTCGATCCCGTAGACAAGTACTATATCAAGGACGGCGCTATGTATAAGGTCGACAGTATCGCCGAGACAGTTACGAAGGTCGCCGACATCACGGGTTCTTCCGATCCTGTAAAGCAGGAGCTCGATATCTACCTTTCATTTGATGAGATAAGAACGATATATGCCTAAGGATCCTTCCGTATCAGATATAAGGGAATTTGGCGGATATACAACGGGAGAAGGGATAAAAGACGGTCTGCCGATCGGTCTGGGTTATCTGTCTGTCTCGTTCTCATTCGGTATCCTTGCTGTCTCAAAGGGACTTTCCTGGATACAGGCAGCGCTTATCTCGCTCACAAATATCACATCAGCAGGACAGGTTGCAGGTCTTGGGATAATGACAGCCGCCGGCGGGATCATTGCTATGATCCTGTCCCAGATCGTAATTAACCTTCGCTATTCGCTGATGGGCATTGCGCTGTCACAGAAAGCCGACAAGACCATGACGCCGCTTTTAAGGATCCTGCTCTCATATGGCATTACAGATGAGATCTTCGGCGTTGCAGTAAGCAAAAAGCATGAATTCGGAGCCAGATATTTCTTCGGGCTTACTGTCCTGCCCGTCATCGGCTGGGTTGCCGGGACGGTAATCGGCGCGCTCCTTGGCAGGGTATTCCCGGATTTCCTTACGAATGCGCTTGCGATCGGCATATACGGAATGTTCGTATCGATCGTCCTGCCCAAAGCAAAGCACGATAAGATCATTCTTGCAGGTTCTCTTGCGGCATGTCTTTTGTCCTGCCTGTTCTTTTACATGCCTTTCCTTTCTGAGCACGTCTCGCAGGGCTTCGCAATAATCATTGCGGCTGTAGTTTCCGCTGTAGTCTGTGTTTTTACAAGGGAAAAGCTCAAGGGCAGAGCCGGAACTGTGGTCTCCGTCATTGCGGGCGTGATACTTGTCCTGATCCTGATAGTTCTGGCACCGTTCCATGAAGTGCTCGAAAACGCCGGCGCTGCGGAGATATCAGGCGGCAAGCTTGACAGCAAAGTCTTCGTACCGCTTCTCATCGTCATGGCGGTCACAACTTACCTTGTGCGCATGATCCCTTTTACTTTATTCCGTAAAAAGCTCGAAAACCCCTCGGTCAGGGCATTTTTCGATTACATACCATACACAGTCCTGTCTGCGATGACATTCCCGGCGATCCTTTATTCCACGGGTTCATTCGTCACTGCGGCATTCGGCTTTGCAGTCGCTCTGATCCTCGGACTCTTTGAAAGATCGCTCCTTACGGTTGCTGTAGGAACATGTCTGGCCACGCTGGCCGCAGGCGTTGTAATGATGTATATCTGATAAAAAAGATCCCGGAATGAATAATCACCCGGGATCTTTATAATGGAGCCCCCATCCGGATTTGAACCGGAGACCTCATCCTTACCATGGATGCGCTCTACCTGCTGAGCTATAGGGGCAAGCTAAAGCCTATGAAGTATAACACAGGAACGGGGCGTTGACAATAAACGCAACATTAAAAGCGTTTTGAAATGTTGACAAAGAAACCCAAAGATTATACAATCATTGAGCATTTTAATAGAGCTGTGGAGAAGTCGCCTAGCCTGGTCGAGGGCGCACGACTGGAAATCGTGTAAACCCCAAAAGGGTTTCGAGAGTTCGAATCTCTCCTTCTCCGCCAAATAAACCTCTCGAGCCTTTTGCTTGGGAGGTTTTTGTTTTTCGTATTACCAAAAGGATATATTTTGAAATATGATATCAGACACTACTTTGACAGTATCGACCACGACGTGCTCAAAAAGATGCTCTTGAAAGTTCCGGATGACGACGTAAGAGAATTGCTATACAAAATAATCGACAGTTACAGTGTTGATGGGAACGGGAAGCGCGGTCTTCCCATAGGCAATCAGACAAGTCAGTGGTTTGCACTGTACTATCCCGACCCGATGGACAGAATTATCAAAGAGAAAATGCATATCAAATATTATGTCAGATACATGGATGATGGTATACTGATTCATGAAAGTAATGAAGGGTTTTGTGCTTTCTAGAGAACTCAAGGATGATTGAGGTTGATGAAGAAGATGAAACAAAGAGTAAAGGCAAAGGCGAGAAAACTCGTGGTCTCTATTCTTGTCGCAGCGATGTCGGTGGCTATTGTCCCGAAGATTGCGGGAAATAACATCGTACTTGCGGCAGGAACGAAGAATGGCGAGAATACTTGTCTTGGCACATCAAAAATGGCAAGTCCTGCCACACCGACAGCAAGTTCGGAATGGTCAGGCAGTAAAGTGTATTTCGGAACATATGGTGATGAGCCTGATGATAAGCCGATCCTGTTCCGTGTATTGGCACCGAACACATCGGCATACGGCGGATCGACACTGTTCTTGGACAGTGATAAGACGCTGTTTAGGGCATATTTCGACAACACAAGTCCGTACTCCAATTCATGGGCGAACAGTGATATTCGAGCAAACCTTAACGATTCTTTCCTTAACGGATTTACAGAATTAGAAAAAGCAGCAATTGCAACGAGTAGAGGTAATGGTGGATGCTCATATGCGGCAGACTCTTGGCATGAGTACGTATATGGTTCACCTGTTAGCGTAAATGATAAGGTATTCCTGCTTGATCCTGCAGAGATCACAAATGAGGCTTATGGTTATTCTTCCGATACGGGTTTTACATTGAATTCCGGCACTTGGTCTGATAATGACTACACTTGGCACACGGTTTCTAACCATATAAAAGGCGGCTCATCCGATTATTGGTGGCTTCGCTCTGCTAATTCAAGTTTCGATTACTACGCGGGCACCGTGTTCTATATTGGTAGCCTGAGCGACAACGATGTGCGTGTTGCTCGTGTTGGCGTTGCGCCCGCTTTAAACATTAATCAATCATCCATCATCTTTTCATCATTAATCTCAGGTAGCTTTAACACAGTGGGCGCAGAATACAAGCTCACGATAAAAGATCCGGATCTCGACATCGCGGTTCCGGCCGGTCAGCAGGTAGCTGTATCGGGGACAACAGTGACCGTACCATATGAGATCGGGGGAGCAAATTCAGGAACCGCGACGCGCGCATCCATCCTGATCACAGATAAGAAATGGGACGCATCCGATGCAACGATTAAGCTTTACG
>JAFRRJ010000002.1 GCA_017428155.1 Clostridiales bacterium
AGCTCGTATTCTTGATTTGGGGTGCATTTTTGCCTCAGATTGCCTCCCAAATGCTTTGAATTGAAGATTTGGGGTGGTTTTAAGGAGGCAAATGTATCCCAAATAGCTCGTATTCTTGATTTGGGGTGTGAGGGTCTCAAAATATCATAAATTTCGAAAAATAGAGAATTAGCGATATTTTCCATCGCTTCGCGTATCATAAATTTCGAAAAATACAGAATTAGCGATATTTTCCTCGCTTCGCGTATCATAAATTTCGAAAAATAGAGAATTAGCGATATTTTCCATCGCTTCGCGTATCACAAATTGCGAAAAATAAAGAATTAGCGATATTTTTCCCCGCTTCGCGTATCATAAATTGCGAAAAATAAAGGATTAGCGATATTCTCCCCGCTTCGCGTATCATAAACGGGCGTTCATTTTGAATTTTATAATATTGGCCTTATCACGCTCCAACGGGTGACGCCCGACCAAGCCTTAACTCATTAAGTCACCGGGGCAGGACGACACTAATCCCTTTAAATATCAACGCAAATTTACATTTTAATCAACACTTTTAACAAAACCTTCCACAAGGTTGCCTTATTTATTATTTAATAGTAGATCGCGTTTAATGATAAAATATCAAATGTGTTATGGTGAATTACTATGCACATAAGTCCGGATCCTGAGTCCGGAATATCTAGGGGGAACAAAAGTGTACAAGAGGAATGCACAGGGATGGTCGAAGCATATAGACTTTATGCTTCTTGATATAATCATCCTCCAGTTGTGTCTTATGCTCGCTTACTACATCCGTTTTATCGGGTGGGTCTATAGTCTGCATGAATACAGGAATCTCGGAATACTCCTTTTCTTTTCCGATATCCTCGTCATCGTTCTTAACAATTCTCTTCATGATGTCATCAAGCGCAAAGTCGTTAAGGAAGCGATAGAGCACAGCAAGCACTGCATCTATGTACTTGCTGTCGTACTTGTCTATTTCTTCTCATCGCAGCTGGGTGATGTTTATTCGAGACTTGTTCTCGGTCTGACTTTCGTCTTCTATTTGCTCTTTGGCTTCGGCGGCAGAATGTTCTGGAAGTTTTTCCTTGAGCACGCGAAAATCAGGCGTGTCAGGAACAACATGCTCGTTGTGGTCACTGAGGATTCGGCTGAAGATATCCTCTCGAGGCTTTTAAGCGACAAGCAGGCAGGATATGAGATCGTAGGCGTTGTATTACTCGAGACGACTAATCTTAAGAGCGTTCACGGCGTGCCGGTAGTCTGCGATATAAGAAAGGCAGCTAACTACATCGCCAAGGAGTGGATCGATTCCGTATATATCAACGCTCCGATCAACGACAAGAGGATCGTAAGATTGATGGACGCGTGCGCCATAATGGCGGTTCCGACACATTATCATGTACCGAACATGGTAAGGTCCGGCGTTAAGAGATTCTCGGAAAAGATCGGCGGCACGACTGTACTTACGACGGCGATCAATTACGCAACACCTATTCAGACTCTCGCAAAGAGAATTTTCGATATCTTCGCAGGACTTATCGGAAGCCTTGCGGCGCTGATAATAATGGCGATCGTAGGACCTATCATCAAGAAGCAGTCGCCGGGTCCTATCCTTTTCAAGCAGGAGAGGATCGGTAAGAACGGTCAGCATATCAAGATCTATAAGATCCGCTCAATGACACTTGATGCCGAAGATCAGAAGAAGGATCTCATGGAGCAGAACCGTGTTAAGGACGGATTAATGTTCAAGATGGATTTCGACCCGAGGATCATCGGCAATAAGATCCTTCCTGACGGTACGAAGAAGACCGGAATCGGCGAGTTCATCAGAAAGACAAGCCTTGATGAGTTCCCGCAGTTCTTTAATGTCCTTATGGGAACGATGTCCACGGTTGGTACAAGGCCTCCGACGATCGATGAATATGAGCAGTATCACTTCCATCACAGAGCAAGACTTGCAGTTAAGCCCGGAATCACGGGAATGTGGCAGGTAAGCGGAAGAAGCGAGATCACGGACTTTGAGGAAGTTGTAAGGCTTGATACGGAATATATCGCGAACTGGAGTCTGGGACTTGATCTTACGATCCTGTTCAAGACCATCGGCGTGTTGTTTTCGCGCAAGGGCGCAATGTAAAAGGGGGAACGGTAATGCAGGCAAGAGTTTTAAAGCATGTTGACACATTGATCGCAAGATACCCCGGTCTTGAAGAATGCCGCGATTCCATTATCGGCGCATATGAGATCATGAAGGACTGCTACAAGGCTGATCACAAGCTCCTTATCGCGGGCAACGGCGGAAGCGCAGCTGATGCAGAGCATATTGCAGGCGAACTCATGAAGCGTTTTATGACTGCTAGACCTGTCCCTTCGGATTTTGCGGATAAGCTCAAGGAGATCGATCCCGTAAGAGGTGAGAACCTTTCCAATAATCTGGAAAGAAGCCTTATGGCGATCCCGCTTGTAGCGCATGAAGCTCTGACTACTGCATATATCAATGATGTTGACGGGCTGGGTGTTTTCGCGCAGCAGTTATACGGATTCGGAAGGGAAGGCGATGTCTTCCTCGGGATCTCCACGAGCGGCAACAGCAAGAATGTAATGAGCGCGACTGTAGTTGCAAGAGCGCTGGGTATCAAGGTTATCGGACTTACAGGCAAGACCGGCGGCGAACTTGCAAAAGTTGCCGATGTGACGATAAAGGTTCCGGAGACTGAGACATATAAGATCCAGGAGCTTCATCTTCCTGTTTATCACTGCCTTTGCATGATGCTCGAAGACCGTTTCTTCGGAAGCGCGGAAGACTAAGCAGATCAATTTGGAGACAGATACATTGAAGACAGTAATCATGGCAGGCGGCAAAGGAACGAGGATAAGTCAGTTATTTCCTGACATCCCCAAGCCGCTCATAAATATCAGTGATAAGGACGGAGCTGCAAAGCCCGTTCTTGAACGTGAGCTGATAAGCCTCCGTGATCAGGGTTTTACCGATATCCTTCTTACTGTCTCTTATATGCATGAGAAGATCGAGAACTATTTTGGTGACGGATCTTCACTGGGAATGAACATCACATACTTTGTTGAAGACGAGCCTTTAGGCAATGCCGGAGCCCTTTTTAAGGTCAGAGACCGGCTTGGAAATGAGCCGTTTCTTCTTCTGAATGCTGATTCCGTATTCGATGTCGACTTTAAGAGAATGACCGAATATCACAGGCAAAAGGGCGGTCTTGTTACTTTATTTACCCACCCGAACAGCCATCCTTATGACAGCGGTATCGTTATAGCTAATGAGGATAAGGAAGTCATTTCCTGGCTTACAAAAGAGGATGTAAGGCCGGATTACTATAAGAACAGAGTTAATGCCGGCCTTCATGTGATAGATCCCGCAGTGCTTGATCAGAGCGGGATAGACAAGGATAAAGTAGGCCCTGACCATAAGGTCGATCTTGACCGCATGATCTTAAAGCCTCTTTGCGGAACGCACAAAATGTTCTGCTACGACAGCCCCGAATATGTTAAGGATATGGGCACTCCGGAAAGATTTAAGCAGGTATCTGAAGACTTCGCCTCAGGCGTTGTCGAAGCTAAGAATCTGAGCCATAAGCAGAAGGCCATTTTCCTTGACAGGGACGGCACGGTCAATAAGTATAAGGGCTTTTTAAGAGATATCAACGATCTGGAATTAGAGGACGGGGCATCTGATGCTATAAAGGCGATCAACGGCTCAGGATATCTTGCGGTTGTTGTAACTAACCAGCCCGTAATAGCAAGAGGCGAAGTTACTGTTCCTGAACTTAATGAGATACACAATAAACTAGAGACATTGCTTGGCGGCGATGGCGCATATATAGACGGCCTTTACTATTGTCCTCACCATCCTGACAAAGGATTTGAAGGAGAGATCCCTGAACTGAAGTTTGACTGCGATTGCAGAAAACCCAAGCCCGGAATGCTTATCAAGGCTTCGGAAGATCTTAACATCGACCTTGAGAATTCCTGGATGATAGGCGACGGCAAAAATGATGTTGAAGCAGGGCGAAGGGCCGGATGCAGGACGGCTTATATAGGGTCAGATCCTGATGTGGATGCGGATATCAAGGCCGGAAGTTTAAAAGAAGCAGCAGATATTATCTTAGGACTTACAAGAGGTACAACATGATCATAACAAAGACACCTTTCAGAATGAGCTTTTTCGGCGGCGGAACTGATATGGAGAGTTTCTTCAGAGAGTACGGCGGCGCGGTATTAAGTACGACATTCGATAAGTATTGCTATGTTACCGTAAGGCATCTTCCGAGATTTTTCGACTGGTCAACACACCTTACATATTCATCACAGGAATACGTAACCGATGTGGAACAGATAAAGCACCCTGCTATCCGCAATGCTATGAAGATGCTCGATATGCACGAGATCAGACTTCTTTACGAAGCAGATCTTCCCGCAAGATCCGGACTCGGAACATCGTCCTCATTTGCAGTCGGAATGCTTAATGCCTTCTATGCTCTTAAGGGCAAATACGCTGACAAGAAGAAGCTTGCCGACGAAGCTATCTATCTTGAGAGAGTCATGTGTGATGAGGCCGGCGGCTGGCAGGATCAGATCGCTGCAGCATACGGCGGAATGAACCGTATTGAATTCAATAAAGACGGCACATATAACGTTAAGCCTATTATCATACATCCTGACAGGAAGAAGCTCCTTAACGACAATCTTCTTATGTTCTTTACGGGCTTTACAAGATTCTCGAGCGAGATGCAGGAAGCGAATAAAGCCGGCTATTCCGAGAAGATCAAGCAGCTCCGCGATATGTATGCGCTTGTCGATGAGGCTGAGAAGGTCCTTGAAGAAAAGCACAGCGATATTGATGATTTCGGAAGGCTCCTTGATAAGACATGGAGATTAAAGCGCCAGACAGGCGGAGCTATCACGACAGATTCCATCGATGCCATCTACGAGAAGGGCATTGAGGCAGGCGCTTTAGGCGGCAAGCTCCTCGGAGCCGGCGGCGGCGGATTCATCGTCTTTTATGTACAGCCGGACAAGAGAGCTTCCGTTATGGAAGCAATGAAGGAATTCCTTTATGTTCCGTTCAGATTTGAAGACGGCGGAACACAGGTAATCCATTACACACCTGAAAGTTACGAACCTCTGGAGGATTAAGGCATGGCATTAAACCGTATGCGGTTTATGAATACATACGTAGATAATGTGACTGAGGAGGAAGCCATCAGGCACATTGAAGAGTGCATCAAGGACCGCAAGATCGGTTTTGTCGTCACTCCCAATGTCGATCAGATAGTCATGATGGAGAAGAATCTCTATTTCAGAGAGATATGCGATAATGCCGAGCTCTCTGTAGTCGACGGCCATCCTTTGCTCTGGATCGCAAAATGGTACAAAAGGCCCATCAAGGAGAAGATCTGCGGATCGGATCTTATGCCTCATCTTTGCAGGATCGCAGCAGAAAAAGGCTATAAAATATTCCTCTTAGGCGCAGCAGAAGGCATTGCCGCCAAAGCTGCGGATATCTTAAAAGAGCAGAATCCCGGACTTATCATCGCGGGAACATATTCTCCTCCGTTCGGATTTGAGAAGGATCAGGCAGAGCTCGATAAGATAAACAGGATCTTAAAAGAGTCAGAAGCAGATATGCTCTTCGTCGGCATGGGTGCACCCAAGCAGTCCGTATTCATCTACGAGAATATGGACAAGTATCAGATCCCGATGTCCTTTTGTGTAGGGGCCACGATAGATTTTATCGCGGGCGAACAGACTAGAGCGCCCAGATGGATGACTGATCACGGTCTTGAATGGCTCTACAGATTATTTAAAGAACCCAAGCGTATGTTCAAGCGTTATATCGTCAACGATACGAAGATAATCGGACTGGCGTGGAAGTACAGGAAGGTCAGATAAGATGGTACTGGAAGAACAGAATGTGATGTTTTTGCTCAGGGCGACGCAGCATGCCGGTACCGAGAATGTTGTCATGCAGTTATGCGAGATCTTAAGACCTCTGGTCAACAAGATCGTCGTTGTATCTGCGGGCGGGTTCAAGAAGGAGAAGCTCGATGAGCTCGGGATAAAGTTTATAGAGATCCCCGATATCGAGAACAAGTCCTTAAAGACCATAAGCAGCATCATGAAGACTGTTAAGACGGTTGTAAAAGATGAGAATATAACCGTTATCCATACCCATCACAGAATGGCCGCTTTCTATGTAAGGTTTACGGGACTTTATAAGAAGTGCGTATTCATTAACACGAGCCATAACACTTTTAGTAACAGGAAGTTCCTTACCCGCTATGCTTATAAGCACGCGAACCTTGTTGCCTGCGGTTCTATGGTAAAGAAGAACTTAACTGATGTATTCGGACTTGATAATGTGACCGTTATCCATAATGCGGTTAAGCCTTTTACAGATGATATTGTTCCTGATGAGATCCTTTTAAAAGCTCGAAAAGATGGAAAATACCTTATCGGCAACATCGGCAGGATATCAGAGCAGAAGGGCATGGAATACTTTATAAAAGCCGTTCCCGATGTCTTAAGCGTCCATCCTGATACCGAGTTCTTTGTTATAGGTTCAGGCGAAGACGAAGAGAAGATAAAGGATATGGCAAAAGATCTGCCTGTTACTTTCTTAGGTTACAGGACAGATATTCAGAACCTGATGTCACAGATGGATCTCATAGTCCTGTCATCATTATGGGAAGGACTTCCTCTTACACCTATTGAGGCTTTCTCCGTAGGTAAGACAATAGTTGCCACAGGTGTTGACGGAACTGTTGAGATAGTGGAAGACGGCGTAAGCGGTCTTATCGTGCCGCCCCGTGATCCTAAAGCAATTGCAGAGAAGATCAATTATATGATCGATAATCCGGAAGATAAGAAGCAGATGGAAAAGATGGCCGGCGAGAGGTATGAAGAAGAGTTCTCATTTGACACTCTTGCCGGGTCTTATATTGATTACTACAGGAGTCTCTGAGCATGGTAAAGGTACAGGACGGCAATACATTCAGGGAATTTTCCGAAGACGGAAAGCGCATATTCCATAAGAGTATGGGCAACGACATGTCTAAGATCCATAAGGCTTTCTACTATGCAGTTACCCTGTGGAACAACAGGATAATCAATAAGATCCCGAGCAGGCACTTAAGAAAACTCTTCCTTAAGATGCTCGGTGCAAAGATCGGCAAGAATACACTTCCTGCAAGAAGAGTCGAAGTCCTTTTCCCGAAGGGACTTACTCTCGCAAATAACGTAGCTGTAGGTTGGTTTGCCGAACTTGACGCAAGAGGCGGAATAACAGTCGGTCACAATACCAATATCAGTTCCCATGTAAAGATCATTACGGGTTCACATGATATTGACGATCCTGAGTTTACGGCTGATTTTCTCCCGGTTCATATCGGACACCATTGCTGGATAGGCACCGGTGCCACGATCCTTCAGGGAGTAAAGATAGGAGACGGTGCAGTTGTGGCAGCAGGAGCTGTCGTAACAAAAGACATACCGGCAAAGACAGTATGGGGAGGAGTTCCTGCAAAATATATAAGAGACAGGAATTCAGATCTTACTTATACGATAGGGAAGATGCCCTGTTTATATTGATAAAGAAGCGGACGGATAATGAAGAAGATAACTGTATTGATGTCAACATATAACGGAGAGACCTTTCTGGACAGGCAGCTTAAGAGCATTGCAGGCCAGACGGGTCTTAAGGACTACTATGTCAAGCTGATCTGCCGCGATGACGGGTCATCGGACAAGACTGTCAGTGTGCTCAAGTCATGGCGCGACAGGATTGATATCGAGATCATTGAAGGCAGCAATATGGGCGCAAGGGCAAGCTTCTATGATCTTTTGAAGAATGCTCCTGAATCCGATTATTATGCTTTCTGCGATCAGGATGATATCTGGCTTGAAGATAAGCTCTCGCGTGCTTTATCGGCGCTCACAGAGGAGAAGATGCTGTATTTTTCCAATGTCGAATATGTTGACGGCACAGGCAATAAGATCGGACGCTTCCTGCTTGCCAAGGATTTTGAACTGAGCCTTAAGAGAGTGCTGATGTGCAATCCTGCCAACGGCTGTGTAATGGTATGGGATGAGGCTTTGCAGGATATACTTTTGAAGATCCCTTATGACACATTCACAATGCATGATGAATTCTTATGCACTGCAGCATTACTGTTCGGCAAAGTCGTATATGATCCTGAGCCGTCAATGTATTACAGGCTTCATGAGCAGAACGTCACACAGTCCAACGGACTTAAGAAGAAGTTCAAGTTATGGAGATCGATCTGGTTCGGAAGGAAAGAATTTTCGCTCGATAAAAGAGCAAAAGTGCTTCTGGGATTTGATCTCAAACCTGAGGATAAGGAGATATTGTCCCGTATCAGCACCTACAAACACGGGTTTAACAGATTCAGTCTGGTAAAGGAATACTCCTGTGAGGAATATAAGATCCAAAGATCATTCAAAATTCGCATGATCCTTGGACTTTTGTAATAGATAATATGCGGAGAATATATGAGCAAGCTTAAGATATATCTGAATTACTTAGTGTACCTTGTGTGCCTTATAATACCCAAAAAGAAAAACAGGTGGGTATTCGGCGCATGGTTCGGTACACGCATATCCGATAATCCGTATGCTTTCTATCAGTATGTCACGAGGAACCATCCTGAGATCGAAGCTTACTGGATATGCGATGATGTATCCAGGGGTCCCGAATTCGGCGTGAATGCGGTAAAGAAGAATACCGCACGCGCAAGATGGCTGTGCCTTACGGCAAAAGTATCTGTAATGAATCAGGGATATCTTGATCTCGGCGGTCTTAACTGGGTAAGAAGAAGCTATAAGGTCCAGCTCTGGCACGGTATACCGTGGAAGAAGATCGGAGAGGATACTCCCGATACGAAGACAGGAATCCTTCATAAGATAAGCCACAAGGCATTCCTTTTCTCCAACAAGTGTGATCTTTACATTACTCCCTCTGACGAGACCAGAAGGACACATAAGACCGCATTCCTTGTCGGTGACGATAAGATCCTTTCCGTCGGCCAGCCGAGAAATGAGCTGCTCATGGACGCTCAAGCCTGCAGCAAAGTAAAAGAGAAGATATTAAGTAAGATCGGCACAGGCAGCACGGTAATCGTCTACATGCCTACTTTCAGGGACAAGACTTCTGAACCGTTCTCGTTTACCAAGATCGCAGATGAGATCTCACCCGTACTCGCAAAGCACGACGCCGTAATCCTCGAGAAGCAGCATTTTGTGCAGATTAAAAGAGATGAGGCTTCTTCTCAGGCGTCAACTGACAGGATCATAAATGTCGCTGATTACGATGCACAGGAACTCCTTGCATCAGCAGATATCCTTGTCACGGACTACTCTAGCTGCTTCTTTGATTATGTGCTCAGAGATAAGCCCGTTATCCACTACATGTACGATTATGACAGGTACAAGAACGATGACAGGGGATTCTATTTTGATGTTGACTTTGTCAGGTCGGGAAAGATCGTAAAGACAACAGATGAACTTATTGATCATATGGAGGAAGTCCTGGAAGGCAATTACGATGAGCCTGAGACACGTAAGATAATACGTGACAGATTCGATGCTTATGAATCATCAGACAACTCCAAGATTATATTTGAAGAAATACTTACCCGCACGGGCAGAACCGGAGGAGGTAAAAGTGTATAAGATCGGATTGTTAGGTGCCGGTACCTGGGGTATCGCGATAGCTAGATTGCTCTCTAACTGCGGACATGACGTGCTGGTCTGGTCTGCATTGGAAGATGAGATCAAAGAGCTTGACAGCACCAGGAGACAGAAGAATCTTCCGGGTGTTGAGATACCTCAAAATATCAGATTTACGGCTGACATAGAGGAAGTCTGCAAAGACAAGGATATCCTGTTCTTTGCCGTTCCTTCAGTCTTCGTAAGATCTACTGCAAAAGCTGCTGCACCTTATATCAGAAGAGATCAGATAATCGTAGACTTGGCAAAGGGTATAGAGGCTGATTCATTGCTCAGCATGACCGAAGTCATCAGGAGCGAGATGTTAAGATCTGTCTTTATCGTGGCTTTATCAGGTCCTACGCACGCCGAAGAGGTAGCAAATGATATCCCCACAATGATCGTATCTGCATGCCAGGATCTGGAGATAGCGGAGACAGTGCAGGACGTGTTCAAGGATTCATGCCTCAGGGTCTATACCAACCCTGATATCGAAGGCGTTGAACTCTGCGGAGCGCTTAAGAATGCGATCGCGCTTGCTTCCGGAATATCAGAGGGCATGGGTTACGGTGACAATACCAAGGCAGCTCTTATAACAAGAGGTATGGCTGAGATTGCGAACCTCGGCAAATCCATGGGCTGCTACGAGCAGACTTTCAGCGGACTTGCAGGAATGGGAGATCTTATTGTTACTTCCACGAGCAGACACAGCAGAAATAACAGATGCGGACATCTTATCGGACAGGGCATAAAGCCTGAAGAAGCGATCAAAGAAATCGGAATGGTAGTAGAAGGCATCAATGTCCTTCCTGCGGCGATCAATCTCGCTAAGCGCTACAGGGTAAAGCTCCCGATAATAGAAGCTGTGAATAACATAGTCAATTGCGGCATGTCTCCCGAAGACGCATTTAAGGAATTTATGGATAAAGACAACAATTCGGAGATATCTTCCACGATTAATTACGAACATGTTTTACTTCAGAAAGGAAATCACACCGGTATGAAAAGAGTAATAACTTACGGCACTTATGACCTTCTTCACTATGGCCATATCAATCTCTTAAGACGTGCCAAGGCATTAGGTGATTATTTGATCGTCGTTCTCTCATCCGATGAGTTCAACTGGAATGAGAAGCACAAGAAGACTTATTTCACATATGAGCAAAGAAAGCAGCTGCTTGAATCGATCAGATATGTCGATCTTGTAATTCCCGAGAACAGCTGGCAGCAGAAGCGCTCCGATGTTCACGAATACCATGTCGATATTTTCGTAATGGGAGACGACTGGAAGGGCAAGTTCGATTTCCTTAAGGATGAGGGCGTAGAGGTCGTATATCTGCCGAGGACACCGGAGATCAGTTCTTCCCAGATGAAGAAGGATCTTCATTCAGACGATAACGGCGACCTCGAGAGTCAGATAAACCACGATGATATAGATACAGATCCGTCGTAACAGATTGGAGATAGAAGCTTAACGATGAACGAATTGCAGAAGACAAGAAATACTTTCTACTATCTTGGTATTTTCTTATATGTCCTGTCGCTGAACATACAGTATTCCTATATGTTCAATGACTGGTCTGTCTCAGACAGCCCTATGCTGCTTGTTCTTAAACTCCTTAAGTACGGCGCATATCTGTTCTGCATCATTCATTTCTTTACAGTCATAAAGTTCAGCCACAACGTGCTCTTCGCATTCGGCATTATGCTCGTGTTCTCAGTGTATGCGATGTATACGGGCCCGCAGAAGGCACCGCTGTTCTATTTTGTCCTTATTGCAACTGCAGTAAAGACTGATTTTAAGAAGATAGTAAAGATCTTCCTTGCAATTCAGGTCACCACATTCGTCTTATATCTTATGCTGTCTCTGGCAGGTGTTATGGGAAGCGGCGTTGTGGAGGAAGTCGGAAGAACGAGGAGCTTTTTGGGATACGGCTGGGTCAACAGAGCATCTTATAATCTCTTCTTCATCTCGCTTGAGCTTCTCTACCTGAGAAAGCGTGCGCTTGATCCTGTGCTGTCCATTATCCTTGCATTGGTAAACTACTTCGTATATGTAAAGACACATACGGTATTCTCGATGTTGCTGACTTTCATGGTGATCTTTTACGGCACTTTGTATTATTTCTATTCCAGATCTGACAGGAAGATCACTTTTGTTAAGAAGAACACCAAACGCGATTATTATCTTGCTTTATCGATATTCCTCGCGTTCATCGTCTTCGGAATTGCCTTGATCCTGGTCTTTAAGTCAAGCAATCCGTTCTTATACCGTCTGAACAGATTCGTCTCAGGACGTCTTGAATTAGGCAAAAAAGCAATCGAACAATACGGGCTTCATCTGGGCGGCAACAAGCTCCAGTGGGTCGGATCCAGTACATTGTTATTCGGACTTGCCGAAGCCAACGAATATTTCTATGTCGATAACGGCTTCTTGCAGCTGGCACTTGAGTTCGGACTTTTATTCGCCGGATTTGCGGTCTTCTTATATACTGCGGCGATAAAGAAATCCATTTACCTTAAGGATTATGATTTTGCAATTATCGCACTTATGCTTGGCTTCGTATTTGTTTTCGAGCCTTACGTAATAGACTTTGCATTCAATCCTTTTGTTTTATATTACTTCTCGCATATAACACGCCACGCACATAATACGAGGTTAGTCATAGACAGATCGGACATTAAGTTCCTGGTATCAGATAAAGGATAGGCAATGGGAATTATAGATAAATACAAGAATATGCCTGTACAGGCCAAAGCATCGATATGGTATGCGGTATGCAACTTCTTCCAGAAGGGCATATCCTTCATCGTCGTGCCGATCTATATCAGGATCCTTACCACAGGAGAATACGGTGAATGGAGTATTTTCCAGTCCTGGAGAGATATCCTTATCGTGCTAGCAACACTTAACCTTTATGCAGGTGTCTACACCAAGACTCTTGTGGACAACAAGGATGACCGTGACAGATACACTTCCTCGATGCAGGGCCTGGGAACGCTTATTACGATCGCGCTTTTTGCCATTTATATTTTCACAAGGAGATGGGTAAATGAGGGGATAGGTCTTAACACTCCTTATATGCTCTTATTGTTCCTTTATTTCATCGTATATCCCGCATTCTCTTTCTGGGGCACCAGACAGAGGGTCGAGTATAAGTACAAGTCCATGGTAATCGTTACAGCGATAGTATCCCTTCTGACACCTGCGTTAAGCCTTGCGCTGTTCTATTATACGGAATTAAGAGAGCTTGCACTGGTACTGGGATTCCTGATCGTGCAGTGCGCCGTGGGACTTGTCTTTTATGTCTATCAGTTCGTTAAGGGCAGATGCTTTTATAACAAGGCCTACTGGAAATATGCGGTCAAGTTCAATGTGCCTTTGATTCCACACTACCTGAGCCTTATCGTTCTGGGCCAGTCTGACAGGATCATGATAAAGTACTACTGCGGTGAGAGTGATGCCGGTATATACAGCTTTCCTTATCAGTTAGCGTCCGCGATCAATGTAATGATCACCGCAATCAACGGATCAAGAGTTCCGTGGATGTACGAGCAGCTCAAGAATAAGGTCTATTCAAGGATAGGCAAGATCACGAACTCTCTTGTTCTGGTAATGGGCGGAATAGTTACATTCGTTGCTCTTCTTGCTCCTGAGATAATGCTTATCGGCACAGCAGAATATGAGGAAGCCGTATATGTTATTCCTGTAGTTACTTTAGGTGTTTTCTTCACATTCATCTACGACCTTTATGCAAGTGTCGAATTCTATTACGGCTCAACCAAATATGTAATGTATGCTTCAGTTACAGGCGCTGTGCTCAATCTGATCTTAAATGCCGTATTCCTTCCGGTATTCGGATATATTGCAGCAGCTTACACCACGCTGTTCTGCTACATAATATTCATGCTCATGCACTTCATATTTGCAGGCAAGGTTATTAAGCAGCAGCAGATCAAAGAGAAGATATACGATAACAGGCTTATCTTCCTTCTGTCCGGTCTTATAACCGTTGTAGGTCTTGGCTGCATGTTAACTTACCGGTTTTTATTATTACGAATCATACTTATAGGCGCGGTTCTTGTAATAGCTTTCATTATGAGGCGTAAGATAATCGGAATCTTAAAGTCGATCAAGAGGTAGAAAGGGAATTAATGATCAATAAAGATATCACGTTCATATATCTTGATGAGGTTCAGAAGCAGGTCTATGAGATGATCGCTGCTGAAGCTGAAAAGCGCGGATATAAGACCAGCATCACAAAAGACAAGTTCGCCAGAAGCGAGATCGGCTGGTACTGCGAACATGTTAATTTCCCGCAGTTCTCGAAGTTTTCCGTGGTAATGCTCCATGATATCACACAGCAGTATCTTAACTGGCCGGATATCTGGGTCAGGGAACCCTGGAACAAATACGATATCGGATTCCTTCCGAGCGACGTTTGGGTCGATAACTGGAATGAATGCTCACAGTATTTCTATACAAGACCAAAGACCGGCATGTATCTTACAGGATGGCCCAAAGCTGACAGACTCAAGGTCTTCATGGACGGTGACAAGAAGTCGGAATATATCAGGAAAACAGGCATCGATCCTGATAAGCCTACGATCCTTTATGCTCCTGCCTGGGAGAATGACAATAAGCAGGATGAATTCGTTCAGGCGATGCTTCCTCTGGATGTCAATATTCTGGTTAAGCAGCCGCCGTGGGCTGATACCTATGCTGAACAGATCAGAAATATCGCGCAGATGTATGAGCTTCATAAGGATAATCCGAGAGTAATCCAGCTCGATCCAAAGACCAGCATCCTCGATGCGATAATGATATCCGATATCCTTGTATCCGAGGAATCCAGCACGATGTGTGAATGCGTCATGATGGGAAAGCCTGCTGTCTCTGTCAGCAACTGGCTTATCCCTGACACGACGCCGAGCCGTTATCCTGCAGACGATTATGACTACGTTATAAAGACCAAAAAGGAAGACCTTACGTCCTGCATTAAGGAGATACTGGATAATTACAGCAAGTACCAGGCTGAAGCACAGGCTTATTCTGATAAGCATTTTGCCAATATCGGAAGCTGCATCGACATGATGCTCGATATCCTTGATGCTGCCATAGAAGGGAATGAGAGTCCTTACCCGGCTATTGAGCCCAAGAAAGACGCGAAGGTTCCTAAAGATAAACTCAAGCTGTACAAGAAAGAGAAGTTTAAGCGTGAAATCTACTATAACTACCGCGAGAGATATAGATTTGTAGCATTCCTTTGGAAGATCGCAAAAGGCTTAAAGACATTAATAAAGGGAAATTAAAACTTGGAGGAAAAGAATATGACCATTATCGTTACAGGCGGAGCCGGATTCATCGGCGGCAACTTTGTACATTATCATCTTAAAGAGCATCCGGGTGACCGTGTGGTCTGTATAGATAAGCTCACTTATGCAGGCAATCTTTCGACGCTTGCTCCGGTTATGGATAACCCTGACTTCAGGTTTGTAAAGCTGGATATTTGCGACAGGGAAGGCGTTATGAAGCTCTTCGAAGAGGAAAAGCCTGATGCAGTTATTAACTTCGCCGCTGAATCACACGTCGACAGAAGTATCGTAGATCCCGGTATATTCCTTCAGACAAACATCATAGGCACTGCGACCATGATGGATGCCTGCAGAGAATTCGGCAATATAAGATACCACCAGGTATCTACAGATGAAGTCTATGGAGATCTTCCTTTAGACCGTCCTGACATGTTCTTTACTGAGGAGACGCCAATCCATACTTCAAGTCCCTACAGTTCTTCCAAGGCCGGTGCTGACCTTCTCGTTATGGCTTATTACAGGACATACGGTCTTCCGGTAACAATATCAAGGTGTTCCAATAACTACGGTCCTTATCATTTCCCGGAAAAGCTCATTCCTCTCATGATCGCCAACTGCCTTAACAATAAGCCGCTTCCTGTATACGGCGAAGGCAAGAACGTCCGTGACTGGCTTTATGTCGAAGATCACTGCAAGGCGATAGATCTTATCGTAAGAAAGGGAACGATCGGTGAAGTCTACAATGTCGGCGGCCACAATGAGATGGCAAACATTGATATTGTAAAGCTCATTATCAAGGAGCTTGGTAAGGATGAGAGCCTTATAACTTATGTAACGGACCGTAAGGGCCATGACTTACGTTATGCTATTGATCCTACCAAGATTTATAACGAACTGGGCTGGCTTCCTGAGACCAGATTTGCCGACGGTATCAAAAAGACTATCAAGTGGTATCTTGATAACAGATCCTGGTGGGAAGAGATAATCTCAGGCGAATACCAGAATTACTACGAGAAGATGTACGGTAACAGATAATGAGAATATTTGTAACAGGAGTTTGCGGCCAGTTGGGCCACGATGTTGTTAATAACGCAGTATCAAGAGGCCATGAAGTTACAGGCTCTGATATCCAGACTGTATATTCAGGCGTTGCTGACGGCAGCGCGGTCACTGCTGCGCCTTATGTCCAACTCGATATCACCGATAAGGATGCGGTAAATTCCGTTATCAGTGAGATTAGACCTGATGCAATAGTACACTGTGCCGCGTGGACTGCAGTAGATCTTGCAGAAGATGATGAGAACAGAGTAAAGGTCGATAAGATCAACCATCTTGGCACTCAATATATTGCCGAAGCAGCGAAAAGTATTAACTGCAAGATGCTCTATTTATCTACGGATTATGTTTTCGATGGCAAAGGCGTGCGTCCCTGGCAGCCTGACGATAAGTGTTATGCGCCGCTTAATATATACGGGCAGAGCAAGCTGGACGGTGAGCTCGCTGTAAGCAGTACACTTGATAAGTACTTCATAGTCCGTATTGCATGGGTATTCGGTCTTAACGGCAAAAACTTCATAAAGACCATGATCAATGCCGGCAAGACACATGATTCTGTCCGCGTAGTTAACGACCAGATCGGCACACCCACATATACACTGGATCTTTCAAGGCTCCTTGTTGATATGATTGAGACTGATAAATACGGTTACTATCACGCCACAAATGAAGGCGGATATATCTCGTGGTACGATTTTTGTGTAGAATTCTATAAGCAGTACGGGCTTGATACAAAGGTAATACCGGTTACAACCGCAGAATACGGCCTGTCGAAGGCAGCAAGACCCGTAAACAGCCGTCTGGACAAGAGCAAACTTGTTGAAGCCGGCTTTAAGCCTCTTCCAGACTGGAAAGATGCTGTGAGAAGATATTTGAAGGAGGCAGAACTCTGATGGCGTTTTTATTCATGGAGACAAAGATCCCCGGTGTAATGATCATTCAGCCGCAGGTTTTCGGCGATGAGCGCGGATACTTCATGGAGACATTCAAGAAGACTGATTATTCGGCAGCCGGTATTGATAAGGAATTTGTGCAGGACAACGAGAGTTCAAGCACCAAAGGTGTATTAAGAGGACTTCATTTCCAGAAAGACCATACGCAGGGCAAGCTCGTCCGCGTAACCCTCGGTGAAGTCTTTGACGTTGCAGTTGATGTAAGACCGGGATCAGAGACTTACGGTCAATGGGTCGGCGTTACATTAAGCTCAGCAAAAAAGAATATGCTCTATATTCCTGAAGGGTTTGCACACGGCTTCCTGGTCCTTTCCGATACTGCCGAATTTGTATATAAGTGTACTGATGTATACGATCCCAAATCCGAAGGCGGGATACCTTGGAACGATCCTGATATTGCGGTCGAGTGGCCAAAGCTTGATTGTGAATATAAGACAAGTGCAAAAGATGAGAAGCATGAATCCTTTAAAGATCAGGACTTCTCATGGGCAAAGAAGTGGCTATAAGGAGGTAATACCGTGAAAGGAATCATATTAGCCGGTGGATCAGGCACCAGACTCTATCCGTTGACCAAGGTAACTTCAAAACAGCTTCTTCCTGTTTACGATAAGCCTATGATCTTCTATCCTTTGTCGACACTAATGCTTGCCGGCATCAGGGATATACTAATCATCTCAACTCCTGATGACACACCGAGATTCGAGGCTTTACTTGGAGACGGAAGCCAGTTCGGAATCAATCTTTCCTATAAAGTCCAGCCGAGTCCTGACGGGCTTGCTCAGGCTTTTATTCTCGGCGAGGAATTCCTTGCAGGTGATGCAGGCGCCATGATCCTCGGAGATAATATCTTCTACGGAATGGGTTTCAGAACTATCCTTAAAAGTGCACTCAAAAATGCTGAAGAGAACGGCAGGGCGACCGTATTCGGCTACTATGTGCCGGATCCGGAGCGTTTTGGCGTGGTCGAATTCGATGAGGACGGCAAAGCACTGAGCATTGAGGAGAAACCCTCTGTACCTAAGTCTAACTATGCCGTTACCGGATTATATTTCTATCCTGCAGGCGTATCCGCGAGGGCAGGGCAGATCAAGCCTTCTGCAAGAGGAGAGCTTGAGATCACAACTCTTAACGAGATGTATCTGAAAGACGGACTTCTTGATGTAAAATTATTGAGCCGGGGTTTTGCATGGCTTGATACCGGCACGATGCAAAGCCTTCTTCAGGCTTCTGAATTCATTGAGATGATCCAGAGCAGACAGGGTATTACCATAAGCGCACCTGAAGAAATCGCTTATATCAACGGTTTTATCGATAAAGACACGCTCATGGAGAGTGCCAAGGCTTACGGAAAATCTCCTTACGGAGAGCATCTTAAGGCCGTAGCTGACGGTAAGATCAGATATTGATACATTAAACAGATTGGAGAACAGGATCGTGAAGAAAGCATTAGTAGTCGGCGGAAGCAACGGAATGGGGCTCGCAGTGACATCAACGCTTATTGGACGCGGATATCAGGTAATTGTTCTGGACCGTAACGAAGGTGATCTTGATAAGCTAAATGAAGGTTCTTACACATATACGTATTGTGATCTTCTTGATTTCAACGAGGAACTGTTCAATGATCTGTCATTAGATAAAGACATTGAAGTCTTATTCATATCCGCAGGTGTAGGCCGCATAGCTGACTTCAAGGCTCATCATATAGCTGAGATCGACAAGATGTTTACGATCGATACAACATCTGCTCTTAAGATCCTAAGGATATTTTACGACCGCATCATGGCCAGGGATACATTCTATACAGGTGTTATGGGTTCTATCAGCGGCTGGATGAGTTCTCCTGCAGCATCAGTATATGCCGGAGCTAAGGCCGGTCTTGTAAGGACAATAGAATCGATCAATATCGAGCTTGAGTCGGAAGGCACAGCGAACAGGATCCTTGATGTATCTCCGGCATCTTTCAAGGGCTCGAAGTTTAACGGCGGCGTCAACGACCTCACGGCTACAACACCTCTTGCGGAAGAGATAATAGAGCACCTGATGAATCAGGATACACTCTTTATTCCTCAGTACGAAGAGACTTTCAAAGGCGTTCTCGAGAGATACCATAACGATCCTCATGAATACGGCCTTCACAGCTATCAGTACAAGAAGGATTCAGGCCGTATGGACAACGGCAAGAAGGTCATTATCGGCTATCTTGCAGGCACGTTTGATCTTTTCCATGTAGGTCATTTAAATATCCTCAGAAGAGCAAAGCAGCATTGTGATTATCTCATCGTCGGTGTTCACGATTCAGGAGCCTGGAAGGGCAAGGAGACCTTTATCCCTCTTGATGAGCGTAAAGCTATAGTTGCTTCCTGCAAGTATGTAGATAAGGTCGTTGATTCATGCAGGGAAGACAGCGATGCCTGGGATCTCTACCATTACGACAGACTCTTTGTAGGTTCAGATTACAAGGGTACGGAGAGATTTAACCGTTATGAGGAATACTTCAAGGATAAAGATGTGGAAATAGTTTATTTCCCTTATACACAGGGTACCAGCAGTACCCGGATCAGAGATGCGATAATCTCTAAGACTAAGTAAAATACATTATCTCGGGATTTTATAACAAATGGCTAAGGGCAGCGGAATAGTTACAGGTGAAGATCTAAAGCGTTTGCAGAATATACAGCTCGAACTCATGAGCGAGTTCGACCGTGTCTGCAGAAAGCATAACATCAAGTACACGATCACTTGCGGTACATTGTTAGGTGCCATCAGGCACAAAGGCTTCATACCGTGGGATAACGATGCCGATATCTCGATGCTCAGAGAAGACTATGAGCACTTCAAGAAAGTCGCTAATGAATTAGATCCGGATATCTGTTTCTTCCAGGATCACGATACCGATCCCGGTTACCTCTGGGGGTACGGAAAGATAAGAAAGACCGGAACCACTTTTGTAAGAGAAGGCCAGTCCCACATTCACTGCAAGACCGGTGTCTATATCGACATAATGCCTGCAGACGACATCCCGAAGTCCGCTATAGGTCAGGAGCTCAATAACTTCAAATGGACGATCTTAAGAAAGATCCTCTGGTCCAGAGTAGCTGTTGCTAACAGCACCCAGTTAAGATGGAAGCTTATCTCCAAGATCCCTGTATCTGTTGTATATAAAGCTCTTGATAAGGCAGCCAAAAAGAGCAGCAACTCAAGTGACAGGCCTGTCAGAGTTCTTACACTTCCGTCAGGCGGCAAGGAGAGAAGCAAGCTCTATCATGCCGGCAAGAATGATGTATCACTGCGCTACGGTGTTCCCAAAGCATGGCATCTGGAGCTTTCTGAATATCAGTTCGAAGACCGGAAGTTCTTCGGCACCAAGGATTACGACGGATATCTTACATCTAGATACGGCGATTACATGCAGCTCCCGCCCGAAGACAAGCGCGTTCCCAAAGATCCTGCTGAGGAGTGGGAATTCTGAGTCGGGGAGAGTTATTTACCCGACCTCTGTGGTATGTTGTTATGTGCTTTTGCGGGACTTTGCTGCCAGGGGGGCTTGATGTCCGTGATTGGACACGTTTTGTAACACAAACGTATCCGATTATAGAACCGGTGAATTTGGTTTGTCTGCCTGGACATTATCTTTGCTTTCATACCTCGAAAAAAGTATATATCAAAAAAGAGTTGCCTTCCCGTGAAGACAACCCTTTTAAACTAATTGCAGTAATATTTTACAGCTCGTCGATCAGCGTGATGATCTCTTTTATAGACATGAGGCTGTCGTCGACTTCCATGGCTCTGTGGTGCTTGAGGATGTCTTCAGCAGTCTTCTTCATGGCAGGGAAGGCAGCTCTTGTAAGCTGGTTTGCGTAGATTACGATGTTGACACCGTGATCTGCAAGTTCTTCCTCTGTGATGGAGTTGAAGCTTGAAGGTACGACAACGATAGGTGTTGTCGAATCCTCGGCACGGAACTTGTCACAGAATTCGATTATCTCGGCAGGATCCTTCTTGCGGCTGTGGATCATGATACCGTCTGCGCCTGCATCAACGAATGCTCTGGCACGTGCAAGTGCATCTTCCATACCTTTCTCGAGGATGAGGCTCTCAATACGGGCAATGATCATGAAATCTTCTGTAAGCTGGGCTTCCTTGCCGGCTCTGATCTTCTCGCAGAATTCCTCGATCGTAGCCTGTGTCTGCTGAACTTCGGTTCCGAAGAGAGAATTCTTCTTTAAGCCTTTCTTGTCTTCGATGATAACAGCGGATACACCCATTCTCTCAAGTGAACGGACAGTGTAGACGAAGTGCTCTGTAAGTCCGCCGGTGTCACCGTCGAAGATAATCGGTTTTGTTGTTACTTCAGTGATGTCGTCAATTGTTCTGAAACGGCTTGTCATGTCGACAAGCTCGATGTCGGGCTTGCCCTTGGCTGTGGAGTCGCAAAGAGAGCTGATCCACATAGCGTCGAACTGGTCGAGCTTACCGTCGACTTCGACTACGGTCTTCTCAACGATAAGACCTGTAAGCCCGCTGTGAGCTTCCATAGCCTTTACGATAGGAGTCATCTTGATGAGATCTCTTAATCTCTTTCGTCTGTATTCAGGCATAGCAAGCTTGGCTCTTAATACGAGATCGATCTTCTTTACTTTGTCGCTGTAGGTGTAGGGAACATCGATGATCTCACCGCCGTAGGCACTGACGAGTTCGTCAACGTGCTTTCTGATAGCGCTCTCGGGACCTTCTTTCCAGTTGTCACCGTGGATTACGTAGTCAGGCTTTATGAGCGTGATAACGTCATCGTAGAGCATATCGTCCTGGATTACGACTTCATCAACGCCGTCAAGGGATCTGTAGAGCTTAAGTCTGTTCTCCTGGGATACGGTAGGGAAACGGTTGTATCTTATGAGAGCCTTGTCTGAAAGACAGCCGACAACTACGCGGCCGTATTTACGGGCATTGGCAATAATATTCAGGTGACCTTCGTGGATAACGTCGGTGCAAAAACATGTATATGCAGTCTTCACTTTGTATCCTCCTTAATCCTTGTAGATAACAGGAATCTGAACGCCTGTTTCTTTAAGGGCCTGCTCGAAAACGCCGAAGAAATCTTCAATGTCTTTCTTGTCGATTGCTCCGAGAGCGCAGAGTCTGAATGTCTTGGTGGATGCGATCTTACCGGGATAGATAGTAAAGCCCCTGTCGTAGCAGTAGTCGTGAACCTTCTCGAAGCTGAAGTTTGGATCGTCCGGGTAGATAACGGAAGCTACAAGTCCGGATCTCCATTCAGGCTTGATTACCTGCTTGAAGCCGAGTCTGTCAAGGCCGTCACAGATAGCGTTAAATACTCTTGTGTGTCTTGCCCATTTAGCTTCTTCGCCTTCAGCCTTGTATTCCTTAATAGCCTGAAGAGTAGCGTAGATCGTCTGTACCGGGGGAGTGAAGTGCATCTCGCCGGTCTTCTCAAAGCAGTCGTACTGTAAGAAGAGGTTGCAGTAGTAGCTTCTTCTGGGGAAGTCTTTGGACTTCTCGATAATTGCTCTGTTGCCTACAACGAATGAGAGACCGGTCATGGACATAAGACCCTTCTGGGCAGATGCCATACAGAAGTCGATGTTATCCTTCTCGATATCGATAGGGATCATGGCATATGAACTTGTTGTATCAACCGTAAAGATAGCGCCATACTTGTGAGCAAGAGCACCGATCTCGCGGATAGGGTTAAGAATACCTGTGCCGGTCTCGTTATGTGTAGTGTGAATAAGTCCGATATCGGGATTGGCCTTAAGTGTTTCTTCGATCTTATCGAGGTCGGGAAGCTGGTCTACGGGGAACTTCAGGTCGATGTGGGGAAGACCGTAGCCTTCGCAGATCTCGACAGCTCTTGAAGAATAAGCACCGTTATTTACTACCAGAACCTTCTTATCCTTATCAAGAAGTGAATTGATACAAACGTCGATATTGAGCGTACCTGAACCGCAGAAGATTACTGACGTGTATTTCTGAAGGTCGCCGTGTACGACTTTTACCAGGTCTTCACGAAGTCCCTTCATAAGACCTGCGAATTCTTTTTCTCTCGGGCAGATGTCAGGTACGACCTGAGCATATTTTACTGTGTCGGTCGTTGTTGACGGACCGGGGTTGAGAAGTACGTTTCTTTTTACTGGTTCCATTTTATTATCCTCCATTAGACATCGTAAGATTTATCTATCTGCTTGAGTTCCCTGAAAGTATCGATCTCTACGATATCTTCTTCGTGGCACTCCATAACTTCAACTGCGTAGTTTTCTTTCTTATAGACGAGCGGAACCTGTTCCCAGTATCGTTCCTTGCCGCCCGGTGTGTTATATACTTCGGCAATGTCTTTTGCGAGCTTCTTGCCGTCTTCCTCATTCCAGTAGGAGATGCCGACCATCTGCCAGCAATCCTCGCCGCCGACCTTTTCTTCCTTGATGATGCCGTCCTTTACGGTGAAGCACCAGTCGTCAGTCCAGTCCTTCTTAATAGCCAGGAAGTCGGATGTGTAGTGATATTTCTTAATTATCTTGGGATTTGAGAGCAGGAGATCTGCCTCGAAAACATATGAATTGGACAGAAGGTTCCTTGCCAGAAGAGCACTTGAGATATTATTTGCCTCGTTATATACGGGATTCTCAAAGAACTTGATCATTGGGTACTTATAAAGCAGCTGATCGAACTGCTCGGCAAGATAGCCTCTTGTTACATATATCTCCTCGATGCCGGCTTCGAGAACAGCGTCCAGAAGAGTATCGATTATCCTCTTTCCCTGAACACGGACGAGAGGCTTTGGAGTATTAAGAGTGATAGGAACCATGCGTGAACCGAAGCCTGCAGCAATGAATACTGCCCTTTTTGCCCTGTAAGGTTCAAGCGCATTTATGCCTTTTTTTGTGATCTTTCCGTCTTTGATCAGGCCGTTCTCGGCGAGCTCGTTAACGACTTTGTTTACAGTTCCAAGAGAGAATCCGGTTATTGATTCGAGTTCTCTTTGAGTCTTGGCTGCTGTTTTATCTTCGACCATGGCCGATAAGATATCGAACTGTTTTCTGCTTAATTTCATGCGTTTCTCCTTTATCCTGTTCAAAATCTTACAAAACCAAACAAGAAAATGAACAAGTGGATAGTACACCTGTAAAATATTATTGTCAATCAGGTTTTGGCAAATACAGCAGATAGTTATTTAAATAAGTCACATAACCTCTTGTGTTATAATCTCAACGTGAAATTTTAAGTACGGACGGCGGATTATTTGTGAAAGCACTTATTTTGAATTCAGGCCTGGGCCACAGGATGGGTGTTCTTGCTTCGGAACACCCCAAGTGCATGACGGAGATCTCCGCTTCTGAGACGATTCTTTCGAGGCAGCTTAAGCTTTTATCCGAACTCGGGATAAATGACGTTGTCATTACCACAGGGTATTTTGATTCCGTACTTGTCAATTACTGCAGATCTTTGGATCTTCCTGTTCATATCAATTTTGTGAACAATCCCCGTTATGCCGATACTAACTATATCTACAGTATCTATTGCGCAAGGGAATACCTGGATGACGATATAGTGCTTATGCACGGAGATCTTGTGTTCGAATATTCTGTTCTGGAAGATATCGTAAACAACCCGGTTAGTGCCATGAAGGTCTCTTCGACTCTGCCTTTGCCTCAGAAAGACTTCAAGGCGGTTATTAAGGACGGTATGGTAATGAAGGTAGGCGTCGACTTCTTTAATGAATGTATGGAAGCCCAGCCTCTTTATAAGCTTAACCGTGATGACTGGAAGATCTGGCTCGATAAGATCTCGGAGTTCTGTGAGAGCGGTAACTCTAAGGTCTATGCAGAGAATGCCCTGAATGAATTGAACGGTGCCTGCAATATCAAAGCTTTTGATGTGAAGAACAGGCTCTGCGCCGAGATAGACACGCCGGAGGATCTGGCTTCTGTGTCTGCGAGACTCTATGAGATCGAGAACAGGACGGTCTATATGTGCTTCTCGACAGACATAATTCACAGCGGACATATAGCGATCATTAAAAAGGCTTCCCACCTGGGTAAAGTGATAGTGGGAGTTTTATCTGATGAGGCTGTCGCTTCGTACAGAAGAACACCGGTACTTCCGGTGGAGGAACGCAAGATCTTGTTCAGCAATATTGTCGGAATCTATAAGGTTGTTGAGCAGAAGACGCTGTCTTATAAAGAGAATCTTGAGCGCTTTAAGCCTGACTTCGTCGTTCACGGTGATGACTGGCAGGAAGGCATCCAGAAGCCGATAAGGGAAGAAGTCTGCAGGATAGTGGCATCTTATGGCGGCCAGCTTGTTGAATTCCCGTATTCAAAGGATAAGATGTACGGTCTTTAATATGGCTCAGAAGATTATCACCGCAAAAGACGGCTATAAGGAACTTGATTACTGGCTTAACAGGAATTCTGTAAAGAATCTCCTTCTGGTCTGTGACAGGTCCATTGAGTTTCATAAGGAACTTAATAATCATCTTGCGAAGGTCAGAGACAGCGGGATAAATATCGTCAGATTCTCAGGTTTTGTTCCGAATCCGCAATACGAATCAGTCGTTGCAGGCGTTGATGTGTTTATAAACAGCGGCTGCGACAGTATCTTTGCTGTCGGCGGCGGATCAGCAATAGATGTCGCCAAGTGCATTAAGCTATACAGTAATATGGACAGGAGCAGGAGCTACCTGACGCAGGAGATTGTTCCCAACGATATTCCTTTTATCGTTATGCCGACTACCGCTGGCTCCGGTTCCGAAGCTACAAGATATGCAGTCATTTATCTAGGGGACGAGAAACAGTCCATAACAAGCGAATCCATAATCCCGGGGACGGTAATCCTCGATCACAACTGCCTTAAGACTCTGCCTCCTTATCAGAAGAAATCCACCATGATGGACGCTTTATCACATGCCGTGGAGTCATTCTGGTCCGTTAACAGCAATGAGGAGAGCAAGGAATACGCAAGGCTTGCGATATCAGGCGTTCTGTCCAATATGGACGGATATCTTGCCAATACCGATGAAGGCAACCACGGAATGCTGCTGGCAGCCCATAAGGCAAGTCAGGCAATAAATATCACGCAGACTACGGCAGGTCATGCCATGTGCTACAAGATCACAAGCCACTTAGGCCTTGCACACGGACATGCTGCAATACTCTGCAACAGGGTCCTTTATCCCTGGATGGTTCAGAATACTGATAAATGCATCGATGCCAGGGGAGAAGCATATCTCAAGGACACTTTGAACGAACTTGCCTCGATGTTCGGATATAAGGATGTTTTGGAAGGCTCTTATTGTCTCGAGAATATTTTCTCTAAGCTTGACCTTGAGATACCTCAGGTCTCTGATAAAGAGATAGATGTTTTAAAGAACAGCGTAAATCCCGTAAGACTTAAGAACCACCCCGTAAAACTGGACGTTGATACAATTGAGATACTTTACCGCAGGATTCTTACGACAGATTAGACGTATTTTGTTTGGCGAATTCGTTTATATATATTATAATAATAGTTCGAAATTGAATTTGGAGGATCGTTTAAATGAGCGATAAGAAGGTTTATACCTGTTTTTGTACTGACATTATCCATGAAGGACACCTGAACATCATTAACAAGGCCAAGGAATTAGGCTCTGTTACCGTAGGTGTACTCTGTGATTCTGAGATGGTCAGATATAACAGATTTCCCCAGAAGTCTGTTGAAGAGAAGATCGAGATGATCAAGGCCATCCCCGGAGTTGATAATGTAATCGTTCAGAACCACATCATGTATGATGAAGTGGTTAAAGAACTCCGTCCTGATTATATTGTCCACGGCAATAACTGGAGTTCACCTGCCATGGCCGTTATCAAGGAGAATATTCTGAGTCTTCTTGCCGAATACGGCGGAGAGCTCGTTGAAGTGCCTTACACATTTAATGAAGCAATTCAGAAGATCGACCGCCAGATGACTGAGAAGCTCGCTATGCCTGAGTTCAGAAGAGGCAGATTAAGAAAGCTCCTTTCCATCGTTCCCATCGTAAAGACCATCGAAGTTCACAGCGGTATCACGGGCCTCATCGCCGAGAAGACTGTTGTAGCTAACGGCGAGCACATCGACCAGTTCGATGCTATGTGGATCAGCTCACTCTGCGATTCCACTGCAAAGGGCAAGCCTGATATCGAACTTGTAGACATGACAAGCCGTTTTAGAACTATAGATGATGTCATGGAAGTTACTACAAAGCCTATCATCTTCGACGGTGATACAGGCGGACTTACAGAACACTTCGTATATACAGTACGTACTCTTGAGCGTATGGGCGTATCTGCAATAATTATCGAAGATAAGAAGGGACTTAAGAAGAATTCCCTCTTCGGTACAGAAGTTAAGCAGACTCAGGCTACAATAGAGGAATTCTCCGAGAAGATCAGGGCAGGCAAGAAGGCTCAGCTCTCTGAAGAGTTCATGATCATTGCACGTATTGAGAGCCTTATTCTTGAACAGGGTATGGAAGATGCTCTTGCACGTGCCAAGGCATTTGTTGAAGCCGGAGCAGACGGCATCATGATCCACAGCCGCAAGAAGGATCCTGCTGAGATCCTTGAATTCTGCGACAAGTTCAGAGAATTCAATAAGAAGACACCTCTTGTAGTCGTTCCTTCCTCATTTAACACTGTATATGAGGATGAACTCGTTGCTCACGGTGTTAATATCGTAATCTACGCGAACCAGCTTACAAGAGCTGCTTTCCCTGCAATGAAGTCAACCGCAGAGGATATCCTGAGATATCACAGAGCTGCAGAGGTCGATTCCAGATTGCTTCCTATCAAGCAGATCATTTCACTTATTGACGAGCTCTGATCATGGAAATAGCGATCCTGTCTGATATACATGGTAATGTTTCCGCGTTGGAAAGTGTCTTAAAAGATCTTAAGACTAACCACAACCCGCAAAAAATAGCTTTATTAGGCGACTTTATCGATTACGGTATGCGCTCTAATGAGGCTATTTCCATGATAAAAGCTTTGGATATTCCTGTAGTCTGCAATATCTGGGGCAACCATGAGCAGGCAATAATGGAAGATGACTATGAGAGTTTCTCTTCGGAAAGAGGCAGAGTATCTGCAAAGAATACGAAGGCTAACCTCACCAAAGAGTCTTTCAGGTATTTGGATGAGATTGAAGGCAAGGCCGGCAAAGCCGAGTTTGAGCTTGAAGGCAAGAAGTTCCTTGCCATACACGGCAGTCTCACAGATCCATACTGGAAAGCAATATTTCCTGATAAGGGCAACGGTACAGACGGAATGTTTGAAGGATATGAGCCCTATGACTACGTTTTATCGGGTCACAGTCACTATGCTCATGTATTCGAGCATTTCTATCCTGTAGATAACTCGGAATACCGCAATAAGAAGAAAGTTATCTTCATCAATCCGGGCAGTGTCGGCCAGCCCAGGAACCATAATCCCAAGGCACAGTATGCTATACTTGATACCTGTAATGGCGTATCTCTTATATCGGTTCCATACGATATTTTATTTGAACAGAGTTTGTTCACCGATAAGGTGGATACTTTCTATAGAGACAGATTAACGAACGGAGTGTGATCACAATGAATAATCTCTATGTAATCAGTGGTGTAACCGGCATGACCGGTAATGAGCTCGTAAGGCAGATCCTTAATGGCAATAAGGGCAGTGTAGTAGGTTTTGACAACTTCTTCTGCTCTTCGATCGATACAGTTGAAGACTGCATCGGAGACAAGAGATTCGAGTTTTTCCAGTATGACATCAACAATGCAGCTCAGATGGCTGAGATCGAATATAAGATCCAGAAGATGAAGAAGGATTTTGACAAGGTCTTCTATATCAACTGTGCAGCCGTTGTACACACGGAATATTTCTACCACGTAAATACAACATTCGATACCAACCTTCTCGGTATGAGGACTTTCTTAAATCAGGCAATCGCAGTAGGCGCTGATGCATATATCAACTGCTCTACTTCAGAAGTATATTCCATGCAGTCCTTTAAGGAAGGCGGCGTAAAGGAATCTGATTATCTTCTTATGTCTGATGCTGAGCACAGCCAGAGAACATCTTATGCTACAGGTAAGCTCCTTACAGAGTTCTTCTTGAAGGATGCCGTAGATAACGGACAGATCAAGGGCGCATCATTAAGATTTGCCAACGTATACAGCAAGAACGAGAGATTTGCAAAGCATATCCTTCCTCATATCGTTAACAGCCTTCTTACTGACGGCAAGGTCGTTCTCCTTGAGAACTCCAAGATCAACAAGAGAACATTCCTTCATAATATCGACAGCTGTGACGCTGTTCTTCACCTTCTTGAGCATGAAGATGCCCTTGACGGCAGCGTTTATAATGTTGCAACTGAAGAAGAGATCTCTATCCTGGATCTTGTTGCTCTTATCGCTGACAAGCTCGGCATCAAGGATCCTGAGATCACATTCGAAGGCTATAGAGAGTCTGATCCAGTAAGACGAGTTCTCAGCACAGAGAAGTTAAGAACAAGGACCGGATGGGCTCCTAAGATCACATTATCTGAAGGCATCGACATGATCGTCGATTACAGGAAGAATTCATGAAGATATTTCTTACCACAGTAGCAGGGTCAGCAACGAGGTTCTCCGAGAGTGTCGGAAAGCCCACTGTTAAGTGCATTTATAACAGGGAAGACCCTAATAAGACACTCCTTAATCATATGCTCACACAGGCAAAGGATTACGATATTTTTGTTATCGTAGGCGGCTTTCTTATCAGTGAGCTCGAGAAGTATATTGATGAAGTCCTCACAGAGGAACAGAAGAACAAGATCATTCTTGTAGACAACAAGTTTTACAAGGAATACGGTTCAGGCTGGAGCCTTTATCTCGGAGTAAAAGCTGTATTTGACAAATTCGGCACTGATTTTGACGAGATATTATTTGCTGAAGGCGATCTCTTCGTTGATGATGAGAGCATGAACAGTGTTATGAATACTTCTAACAGCGTTATCACCATCAATTCGGAAGCCATCAGGGCAAAGAAAGCCGTAGCGCTTTACTATGATCTTGATAATGTTCCGCATTATATCTACGACACATCTCACGGACAGTTAAAGATAGATGAGCCGTTTACTGCGATCTATAACTCCGGTCAGATCTGGAAGTTTGCTGACAGCAGGCTTCTCTTCGATACGACTGAAGATATTGAGCCTTCTAAGCATGAAGGCACCAATCTGGTTCTTATTAATGAATATTTCCAGAGACTTGCGAGAGCAGGCAAAGAAATAGACGTAATACCAATGAAGACCTGGATCAACTGCAACACGATCAATGATTTTGTTACAGCAGGTCTTTAATAGAAAGGATAACAGGATATGATCAATGACAAACTTAAGCTTATCAAGCAGCACGACAAAGAGGGAAAGATCAAGGTCATGATCATAGGCCTTGGAAGTGTAGGCAACTATCTTCTTACATATCTTCTCTCAACGGCAGATGAGAAACTTGAGATTATCGTGGCAGGCAGAAATGCCGACAAGCTTCAGTGCGATGTAAATATCGCACGAGTAGCAGCTCTTATAAGACGTCAGAACAGATCTAACGTTATTGTTGACGGCACATGCGATCTCGAGAATGTCGATTCTATCGCTGAATGCATCAGAAGACACAAGCCCGATTTCATCGTCAATACAAGCCGTGTATATTCCGGTCTCAAGTATGGTTCAATCTCATGGAAGAATGTAAGAGCATACGGCATCTGGACACCTTTATCGATCAAGTATATCCGCAACATCATGCTCGCTTATGAGAAGGCTGACGGCAAGGGCGTAGTTATCAATACATCTTATTCTGACGGTACTATCCCGTGGCTTAAGAGCGCCGGCAAGGCTTATCCTGATTTTGGTTCAGGCAACCTTAATCATCTCCTTCCGAGACTTAAGTTCGCAATTGCAGCCGAGAAGGGTATAGAGGACTTCTGGAATATCAATGTTGATATCGCTACAGCTCATTTCCACGATGTTGTAATCAGCAAGGAAGGCCAGAATGAAGGTCTTGTACAGCTTATCAATATTGAATATAAGGGCGAGAAGATCGAGATAGACCAGGATTATCTGTTAAGCAAGTGTGTTATCTCCATGCCCACTGATTCCAAGCGCAACATGATGAATGCTTCGTCTAACTTCGATATTATAGCAAGCATCCTTAAGGCGATCAGAGAGAATACGAAGACCAAGTTCTTCTCACCCGGAGTATTCGGTAATATAGGCGGATTCCCCGTTATTGTTGACGGAACTACTGATGAGCCAAAATGCTATATCGATGAGAGCATTTTTACTATGGAGGACATGGTATTAAAGAACAGACAGTCTTTAGCTCTTGACGGTGTCGAGGATATAAAGGCCGGCAATCTTGTCTATACTGATGCGCTCATAGAGAAGGCTCAGAAGGCATTTGGCGCCACACTCCCCAAGACTGTACATTTTGATGAGATAGATGCTACCGCTGATTTCATCATTAATAGTATAATTAATCCCGCATTAGAAAAGGGTTTAAACAAATAAGGCAGGTGAATTGATTTGAAGGTAGAAAAGTTAGTAGAGATCATAGGTTCAGATTTTTATACAGGCGTTCCGGATTCACAGCTCAAAGCGCTGTGCAATTATCTTATGAACACCTATGGTATAGACGAGCACCACCATGTAATTGCTGCAAATGAGGGCAACTGCACAGCTCTGGCGGCAGGTTACCATCTTGCTACAGGCAAGGTCCCCGTAGTTTATATGCAGAATTCGGGCGAGGGCAACATCATAAATCCTGTTGCATCTCTGCTTAACGATAAGGTTTATGCGATCCCGGTAGTCTTTATTGTAGGCTGGAGAGGCGAGCCGGGTATTCACGACGAGCCTCAGCACATCTATCAGGGTGAAGTTACAGTAAAGCTTCTTGAAGACATGGATATCAAGCCTTTCATCATCGGTAAGGAGACTACTGACGAAGAAGCAGAAGCAGCTATGGCTGAGTTTAAGGATATCCTTAAGTCCGGCAAGGATGTTGCATTCGTCATCAGAAAAGGTGCTCTGTCATACGATGAGAAGGTCGTATATAAGAATGACAACGATATGGTAAGAGAAGATATAATCAAGCATATCGTTGCCGTTACAGGTGAAGATCCAATCATCTCCACAACAGGAAAGGCTTCAAGAGAGCTCTTTGAGACCAGAGTTGCTAACGGACAGTCTCATAAGTACGATTTCCTTACTGTAGGATCCATGGGCCACAGCTCTTCAATCGCTTTAGGCGTAGCTATCAATAAGCCTGATCAGAAGATATGGTGTGTTGACGGTGACGGTGCTGTCCTTATGCACATGGGTTCCATGGCTGTCTTAGGTGCCAATAAGCCCAATAATCTTGTGCATGTAGTCATTAATAACGGCGCTCACGAGACGGTTGGCGGGATGCCGACAGTAGCAGGCTCTATCGATCTTGTCGGTGTAGCAAAGGCCTGCGGCTATCCCTATGCGGTAAAGGTAGATTCATTTGAAGCTTTGGACAGTGAACTTAAGGCTGCAAAAGAGCGTAATGAGTTATCCCTGATCGAAGTATCCTGCAGCATTGGTGCACGTGACGATCTCGGAAGGCCTACGACAACTGCGCTTGAGAATAAAGAGAACTTTATGGAGTATCTGAAGACTCTGTAAGTTTAGAACGGAACAATTACGGCATGGGAACAATTAAGTATCTTACACATGAGGAATTCCGCAAACTGCAGTTAACGCAGATTCCCCTTATAGAAGAGGTTGACCGCGTCTGCAGAAAGCATAATATCAAATACACGATAGCCTGCGGAACTTTGTTGGGGGCAGTAAGACATAAAGGTTATATCCCGTGGGATGACGACGCAGACATCACTATGCTGCGCGAGGATTACGAGAATTTCCGCAAAGTCGCTCACGAGATGGACCCTTCGATAGCTTTCTTTCAGGATCACTATAATGATCCTGAATATCTATGGGGTTATGCAAAGGTAAGAAGGATCGGTACCAAGTTTATCCGTGTAGGGCAGGAGCATATTCACTGCAAGACCGGCGTTGCCATTGATATCTTTCCTTTGGATGACTGCCCAAAGAGCATTATCGGACAGTTCTTTCAGGATATCGACTGCTTCTTCATAAGAAAGATCCCGTATTCCCGTGTCGCAAAATACAGCACAAAGGGCTTAGAGAAGCTCGGCTACAGCTTCCTGTCCTTATTCTCTGTAGAGAAGGTTTTTAGAAGAATTGAGCATTATGCGAAGAAGAGCAATAACTCTACGCCTAATAATGTAAGGCTTCTGAGCATCATGTCCTGGGGTAAGATCTGGAGGAAGCATCCTCTGAAGCAAAGGTATTCCATGCCTAAGCAGTGGTTCCTTGAACGTGCTGAATATGACTTTGAAGGTCATAAGTTCTACGGCATCAAAGATTACGATGCTTTCCTCGAATTCTTATACGGCGATTATATGACCTTACCGCCTGAAGATAAGAGAGAGCCTCACGCTCCTGTATCGGATTATGAATTCTAATGCGTGGGCGGGAAGACAAATTGTAATAAGCCTTGCTTGATACAGCATTTGTTGTAGTCATTTCCGTAAATTTTAATAACCTATTTATACATGTTTATACATGCCTGTAATATCTTTTCTTAAAATGAAAGACTTATTTTTCATTTGCTGATTTTGTTGTTTATTTGATAACCGCGTGAGAATCTGTTTGTCTTGTTAAGGATAGATATTCCTTATTTCAACAAAAGAGGGAGTTTATGAATGATTGCTACAGTTTTGATGAGGATGAATATCATAAAGCATTAAATAATCATCTTATATTAGTGGTTGTTACAAATTCTGTCTTGTCTGTGTGAGTTTTATAGCTATAATTCTTTCTAACTAGAAAGGATAAATAGAATTGGAACCATTAGTAAGTATTATTATTCCGTTCTATAACACAGATATAAAACTCTTTGAACGTTGCATAAATAGTGTTATTGAACAGGAATATAGGAATATTGAATGTATTGTTGTAGATGACGGTAGTAGCGAAGAATATGCTTCTTTTCTTCAGGAATGCTTTGAATTAGACAAAAGAGTCCGGATATATCACAAAACTAACGGTGGACTTGGAAATACCAGAAATTATGGTGTTAGTCAGGCTCGTGGTGAATATATATTCTTTCTTGATTCGGATGACTTTATTTCCCCGTTTGCAATTCAAAACGGTGTAGATCTTGCTCAGAAGAACAATGCAGATGTTGTTATCGGATGCTCGGTACATGTATTACCTGATGAATTCCGCGATTATAAAGAAAAAGAAAGTAAAACTTTTATTCTGAATAATAGGGAAGATTTTATTGAACTGACGGCTCACATATCTGGTTATAAGAATCCGCGTTTTTCTTGTGATAACGGTAATTTCGGTCCGTCTGCTTGGTCTAAGCTTGTCAAACGTCAGACTGCTGAACAAATACAGTTTGTAAACGACAAGTACTGGGGAGAGGAGTGCCTTTGGTGTTTATCGCTGTTTAGTCTTTGTGAAAAGGTCGTAATAGCTGATATCATTTGGTATAACTATGTAATAAACCCTAAGTCTATGATCCGAAAATATGCGGGTGACAGGAGCATCGAGTTTACTACTAGAGCAAGACAGGAATATGCTTTAGCTAAACAGAAATGGCCTGAATGTATGCAAACAGCATATTATAGTGTTTTTTATGGCCTGTTTAATTACGTGCGTACCGACATATGCAATCCTAATAATCCAAGGACTAAGAAAGAACGTTATCTGGATTTTTGTACCGCAATCTCTTTTGATGAATTTATCGAGATGGTCAACAATATAAGATTTGATAATGAACAACGCTTCATTCATAAGAATATAAAGGAACTCATTATGTTTTTTCTGAAGAAAAATTGTAAATGGGCTGCATTTGAACTGCTTAATCTTTGCAATAAAAGAATCAGATTCTAAAGCTATTTGGCGTGACAGTAGTAGAGATCACAAAAGGGCTTAAAGATTATATTTCTTGTATTTTTACAACAAGTTATTTTGGAAACAAACTTTAGGATTAAGATTTACCGTAAGAAATATGTCCAATTATTCACTGTTATAATGAGTTCCAAAAGCTTGGAATAACACCTTCGCTTTATGAACATGATCGTCCTGCGTCGATAGACTTTCTCAAAAAACTAAGTAAGACATACAAAGAGATTTCTGATGAGATAGATGCTGAAGTTGAAGTTGAAGACGAAGAATAATATTTTACGGCTAATGCGTGATATAATCCTTACATGAAGATCAATAAGCAGACAATTAAAGTAGGTGCCGTTCTTGTCGGTATAGCAGCCGTTATCGGCGGCAGCATTATCGTGTCATCAATACTTGAGAAGAAGTATTCAACTGTCCCGAGCGGGGCTGGTGAGGCTTTGAGCAGGGCTGAGATCGATGCTGCAAATAATAACCGCAACGATGTTCTTAACAATTCAAACGCGGCTAGAACTATCGAATACAACGGCAGTACGTATGCTTATAATGAGAATCTTGAGGTTCTGTTATTCATCGGTGTAGATGACAGGGAAGTAATAGATTACGGAACTGACGGTCGTAATCATGCTCAGGCTGATCTTCTCTTGCTTGCAATCTTCAATAAAGATAAACAATCATACACATTGCTTCAGATCAACCGCGATACCATGGCTGACATGATGTGTTACGATTACCATGGTACCTATACGGGAATTATCAATGAGCAGATAGCCCTGGCTCATACATACCGGTCAGGTAAGGAAGATTCCTGTGAAGATACCGTATTTGCTGTATCAAGATACCTGTATGATATTGATATCTCCAATTATTTCTGTCTTACAATGGACGCAATCCCGGTTATCAATGATTCTGTAGGCGGCGTTACCGTCACTATAGAAGATGATTTCTCGGAGATTGATCCTACTCTCGTCAAAGGAGAAACTGTAAAGCTTAAAGGTGAACATGCGGAGAACTATGTCAGAGGCAGGCGAAAGGTAACTAACGATCCTACAAATATCAACCGTATGGGAAGACAGCGCACTTATATGTCTGCAATCCTTCCTATGCTTGGAGATAAGACTGCAAAAGACGATAACTTTGCTCTCAGATTGTTCGATAAACTCTCACCTTATATGGTTACTGACTGCACGGTAGATCAGTTAACCAGCTATATCAGCCAATTCTCCGGCTATGAGCTTGAGGGCATAATAACACCTGAAGGTAAGTCCGTTGAAGGTGAGAGGTTCATGGAATTCTATGCTGATGAGTCAGCGCTTAAGAAGATAATTATCGATCTGTTCTACGTCAAGCAGTAAGACGAAAGAATTACATAAGACCTAAATCAAAGAAGAATAACGTAAAAGAAATAGGGTATCCGTCAGGATACCCTATAAGATTTGAAATAACTTTTTGGCCAAAAAATTACATCACTTCTTTTGCAGTCTGCTGCTTTTTTGCTGTGCTGAAGAAGAAAACAGCGCCAGCTGCGAGTGCTACTGCAGAAACAATGTAGACCAATCCGTCATAACCGGTCTGTGCAGAAGTTTTGCCTGTACTACCACTAGTATTTGTAGCAGTTTTCTTAACTAAGAAAGCTACAGGGCAAAGGTGAGAGAAAGTAACTACATTACCAGAGAATGCAGCATCATCCCAGCCTGCACCGTTCCAGACTAATACTCTCTCGATCTTATCAGATCCGTCGAATGTAAATGCAACCTTAAGTCCATCAGGGAACTGAGTAACTTCTTCGCCTGTTGACTTTAAGTAAGCTCTTACATCGCAAACTTCAGTATTAGTATCATCTGTCTCGAAAGCTGAGAGTTTATCCTGCTGCTCACTAGTAAGGGTTGTATCAAATACTTCAACGATGATGGAATCATCCTGTGAATCACCCTTGATCTTTGAGCTAACTGAAGGGCTCTCCATATCAGCTAAAGAGGTAATACCTAAACCCATGACAACCGCAATAGCAGCGACCATAGCTATAAGCTTTTTCACTAACATTTCCTCCTTTCTCAAGAATAATTATGATTTTAATATAACTTAAGAAAAAATACAAATTTTTTAAACTCTGTCATCACTTTGTAAACAAAAAACAGTTTATAAAAGTAATAAATTGCACAAAACCTACAGATTTGACGAGTCATAAACGAGTTTTCCGAACACTACAAACCTGTTATAGCGGTTACCGATAAGGCATGTGGAAAGGGCAATAACCTTATCTCCGGTCTCTGGAGCATACTCTTCACGGAATCTTGCCTCCATGCTTCTTGTTGACATGATATCTTCGAAGAAATCCGTAAATACTTCCTCATCTGAGAAATCGTTGTAATGGAGCATGTGAGCACTTTTATATGGAACAGCTGCAAAAACTGCATATCTAAGCTCTCTGTCAGGCATATAAATGTGGATTACCGGATCTGCATTCCAGAATTCATCGTCCGTGAAGTAATTCTGCAGATTGCCGAACATAGCACCAGACATCATGTGATGACCGTAGAGAACCGTTACAGGGTCATTAAAATCCTTAGAGTTATATACATGCTCACTGAAGATCGAGCCTGCAGACGAATAGTCACAGTCACTGTTGTGAGTCAGATAATAACTGTCATCGTTGGGAGCCTGAACTACTGGATAGTCGATATTCGTGTTAGCAATCTGTATCCAGGCATAAATATCAGAGTTGTAGCCCTGAAGCTTCTCAAAATCAACAGGACATACATAAACATCTTTTGTTTCAGAAGTTCCTACGGAAGAATATGTAGGTATTACAGCAAGGCTCTCGTCCGGTGCCGTATATTCAGTCTCTTCTTCTGTAGAAGTACTGTCAGTAGATGTTGACATTGTAGCAGTAAGGCTTGCTTTAGGCTGATAAAGTATCGTCGCAAGTTTAATTATGCAGAATACGGCGCCTAAAGATAATGCCGTACCGATAATGATGTAAACTGTCTTTTTATTCATTTATCTATCCTCTTAAAAGTAATCCGAACTGAATTGCTCGATTATATCATACTGACGGTTAGCAAGATCCTGAACAAAATCATTGCCAAGCGTCTTAGTTATCAAGCCGAGTGCAGGACCTATATTTACAGGACGGCGGCTCATATTATGAGCATCGGATCCCAAAAACGTAATAATACCTTTCTTTAGCATCTTCATTGCTTTACGAGTATAACCCTGTTCAAGGAAGAATTCCGCGTTACTTTGAAAGAAAATATCCAGATTAAGAAAAGCCTTGACTAGATGATGAGGCTGATCTAGATAACGCTCAATATGTGCAGCAACAGGCATAATACCTGTAGTAGATGCAATCATGCCTACTTCATCAACCATCCTGGCTGTCCATGTATGGAAAGGCATCTCGAGAAGAAGAAGATCGGTTCCTTCGAGACACAGCTCATGAAGACCTTCAAAGCGGCTAATCCCGTCAAAGAACCTTACTTCGGCACCAAGTCTGATCGAAGGTAAGGATGTCTGAAGTTCGGGTGACATAAATATAGCTGCTTTTAATGACTCAAATGAATTGTTGCGCCGGTATAGGAACCTTTCGGGTGAGTTATGGTCAGCGTAGAAGTGGGGAGTAGCAACAATCTCTTCAATTCCCTGTGATCGCCATGCTTCCAGCATAGCTAAAGACACGGCTATACTGTCTGAACCGTCATCTATACCTGGAAGGAAATGAGAATGGAAGTCTATCATAAGATTTAAGTTTTATTATAATAATCCTTATTCTTATAATAGCCTTTTTTATAGTATTTTCCGCCGCCGGATTCTGCTCCGTTATAGACAAAGCCTAATACGCGGGCATCGACGAGCTTTAACTGTCTCATTGTCTCAGCTAATGCACCACGGTCTGTGTGATTATTCCTTACGACAATAATCGTACCATCTGTTCTATTAGACGTGATCAAGGCGTCCGTAACTACAGTTACAGGCGGCTGATCGATGAAGATATAGTCATAATTCTTCTTTAAGATCGCCAAAAGCGAGTCTAATCTGGCAGAGCCTAAAAGCTCCGAAGGGTTAGGCGGGATGGTTCCTGCTACGATTACATCAACTGTAACGGGTTTGGTGCCTTCTTTACCGGTTGTGAACTTCTGGATCGCATCATTGATTGAATTAAGACCAACAAGAAGATTTGAAAGTCCGGGTCCCTGCTTGAGCTTAAGACGGTTAGCCAGAGTAGGAAGACGCATGTCACCTTCGATAAGAAGAACACTCTTGCGTGATTCTGCAAATGTATAAGCAAGGTTAAGCAGTGTCATACTCTTACCTTCGCCGGGTACGGAAGAAGTAACGCCAATGACTTTGCCTTCTCCTGACGTATCATCAGAGAAAGAGAACATAATATTTGTTCTTAAGAGTTTATATGACTCAGCAGCCGCAAAACTAAGGCGCGGACCAATCATGAAACGGCGTTCATTCCTTAAATTTTCTTCTGTTTTTAAGTTTTTTCTATTATTAGCCATTCTTATCACCATCCGATCCGGACTTAGCATCAATTACAAAGGGTGTTTTTGGTTCACTTACAGATAATGCACTGTCTGCGTAGGTCTTTCTTACTTTATCCCCACTTCTATTTACAGCAGTGCTGTAATAGCCATACCCATTTTGCCTTGAATTGATCAAATCAGGAACAACAGTAAGAAGCGGAATGTCAGGATATGTAGTTGTAAGATAATCTTCAGAATGGATAATATCATCTCTTAAATAGCCGATAAAAATAATAGCAGCTGCTAATACAAATCCTATTAAAGCACCAATCACGGTGTTTTTAGTGTAACTAGGAGATGATCTGTGTGATGCTATAACTGCATAATCTACTACTTTTACATCGCTTCCATTAACTATTGATGAGATTTTCTCAGGAAGAATGTTTGCAATTGTATTAGCCAGCATTTCGGCTTCTTGTGGATCAGTTGATGTAACGGTAATACTAAATACTTGTGTGTCATTTACTGCTTTTGCATCTACCATGCTTACTAATTTATCGTATGAATAATTGACACCGGATACTCTGATAACTTCATTTATTACAGATCTGGATTTTAAAATTACGGTATAAGTTGAGACGAGCGACTTAGCTGCGTTGATCTCTGTACTTGAAATTGAGAAACTGGTGTTACCAACAGAAATATCAGAGTTGTTAACATACATTAATGCTCTTGATTTATATAATGGTTTTATAAAGAAAAAAGAATAGCCAAAAGCAACTACTCCACCAATTATCGTCAGAATAATCACTAGCCATATTTTCTTTATGAAAAGACCGAGTAGTTCAAACAAATCAATGACAGTCTCGCCATTATTGTCGTTCATTGACAATTCTCCTTTATATTTTGATAATATATTTTAAAATAAAATTAAATTTACAAAAACGATAATACAAAACATGTTAAGATTTGTCTATTATTATTTTCTACATTGATAAACAATTTTTGTTTATAGCGCCTAAAAGTTTATTTATAATTTTGTAGAATATGCTTTGTAGAAATTTATAAATATAATATAATTAATGTTTGAGAAATGTTGTGAGGGTGCTTAAGCAATTTATTTCTATGGATAATGAATCAAATTCAAATTGTAACAAAAAGAGGCTATTATCGGGATTCTCAAATAAGCGGTGGATTCGCAATGCTTTGATAGTTATGCTTGGAGACTTAGTTTCCACGTATTTCTGTTTCTTCATGGCGTTACTGCTGAGATTTGATTTTTCGTTTAGAAGTATTCCAAAACATTATTTTATATGGTATTTATATTTATTACCTTTATGGTGTGTATTTGTAGTTGCTATTTTCTTTGTTGCCCGCCTGTATCACAGTATTTGGAGTTTTGTTGGCATTGATGAGGCATTACAAGTATTAAGGGCTTATTGTCTTATTGGACCTTTATTTTTGGCTTCGTCTTTGATTCTTAAACTTAGAATGCCTTTATCTTTCTATATAGCCGGCACTGTTGCATGTATTATTTGTCATATAGGTATACGTTTTTCATATAGATTATTACGAAAACTGAGTGGTGCTATTAGTTCTTCGGTTAATAAAAACGCTATTATCGAGCGAGTAATGATAATTGGTGCCGGTGATGCCGGCTCAGTACTAATTAAGGAATTGAAGCAGTCGGCTCTAACTAATATGATCCCAGTTTGTATTATTGATGATAATGTAAACAAGCATGGAAGAGCACTTTATGGCGTCCCGGTTGTTGGCGGAAGAGAGGATATTATTTCTAAAGCAGCTGAATTTGATATCGGAACAATTATTTTTGCAATTCCTACCGCTTCGGGTTCAGATCGTAAGGAAATTCTAAATATTGCTAAAGAATCCGGATGTAAATTGAGGACGATTCCGGGCGTTTATCAGTTAGCAAATGGTGATGTCAGTATTTCCAGAGTTCGTGATGTTGAATTAACCGACCTTTTGGGCAGAGATCCTATAACTGTTGATAATGAAGCAGTATTTAACATGATTGCAGGTAAAACCATCCTTGTAACAGGCGGCGGTGGATCGATCGGTTCAGAGCTTTGCAGGCAGATTGCATCACATAATCCTAAACAGCTTATTATATTTGATATATATGAGAACAATGCTTATGAGATTCAGCAGGATCTTATAAGAAAATATAGAGATAAAGATCTTAATCTTGTTACATTAATCGGTTCGGTTCGTAATACACACAGGATTTCTTCTGTTATGAAACAATATAAGCCGGATATTGTATTCCATGCAGCAGCGCATAAACATGTACCTCTTATGGAAGATAGCCCAAATGAGGCTATTAAGAATAATGTTATGGGTACCTATAAGACCGCTAAAGCAGCTGCAGAGTCCGGTGTTAAGAAGTTTGTGCTTATTTCAACGGATAAGGCTGTTAATCCTACCAATATAATGGGTGCTACTAAACGGATCTGTGAGATGATCATTCAGATGATGGATCGAGAGACTCCCGGAACTTCTTTTGTAGCTGTCAGATTTGGTAACGTTTTGGGTTCAAACGGTTCTGTTATTCCGCTTTTTAAGAAACAGATTGCTGAAGGTGGTCCGGTAACAGTTACACATAAGGATATCAACAGATTCTTTATGACAATTCCCGAGGCAGTTTCGCTTGTGCTTCAGGCGTCTTTTTATGCTAAAGGCGGCGAGATTTTTGTCCTTGATATGGGAGATCCGGTTAAGATCGATGATATGGCTAGAAACCTTATAAAGCTTTCTGGATTAAGACCTGATGTTGATATTAAGATTGAATATACCGGGCTTCGTCCGGGTGAGAAGCTCTATGAAGAGAAGCTTATGGCTGAAGAGGGGATGCAGACAACAGCTAATAAATTGATATTTATTGGCAAACCAATTGAGATGGATGATGAGTGGTTTAAGACTAAACTGATTGAACTTGATAAAGATAGTCAGGAAGACGATGAGAACATAAAGAAATATGTTCAGGAGATCGTTCCAACTTATAAAATTGGTACATATTAAATGGGGATCAGGTAACAAACATGGATAAGATTAAACGGTTCTTTAAGTATGATTTCTTCATAATGCTATTAGATATAATAGCTGTAAATGCTTCATATTTTATGGCATTAACTCTCAGATTTTCTATTAATGGCAGATTAGATCCATTATTAGGTAAATATTTTGATACTGTTATTTATTTTGCGCCTTTTTATACGATTATCTGCATAGTTGTTTTCTTTATATTTAAATTATATAGCGGAATGTGGCGCTATGCAGGCATAGGTGATGTTAACAGAGTTTTCTTTGCCAATGTCATTTCATCCACACTTCACGTAATTATCACTGTGCTCTTCTATCAAAGAATGCCTATTACATACTATGTTATGGGCGCGGCGATTCAAATGGTTGCAATTGCTTTTATTAGATTTGCATACCGTCTTGCAATACTGGAGAAGAGGCAGATTACAAAGTCGAATGCTGCTAATGCTCTTGTTATTGGTGCAAAGGAGAATGGAAGCCAAACAATCAAATTGCTTAATATCGGTGTTCAGTATAGACCTGTTGCCGTTATTGATTGTAGCGATTTAGATGTCGGAAAGCTGTTAGATGGTATTCCTGTTTATGGTAAAGACGAATTTGAAAGATTAGTAACCAAGGGAAAGATCAAAGCTGTTTTTCTTGCAGATGTCCGAGTTGATGAAGAATATAGAAACAAAATCCGTAGTTTCTGTAAAGATCATGGTATTCAATTTAGTGATTATACAGCGTTCTTTAGTTTTAAGGGTGACAATGATTCTTTTAGTGAGATCGTAAATACTCAAAGCAGTCAGGATTTAGAGCAGAAGAAGAGCATTCCATTTTCTCCACCTGATATTGGGGACAGCGAGATCAATGAAGTAGTTGAAGCGATGAGAAGTGGATGGATTACTACAGGTCCTCGAGTAAAACTTCTGGAAAGACGTCTTGCTGCCTATATTGAAACCGGTAAGAACGATTACGATACGGAACGTGATTCTGATAGATGGAGTAATCGTGTAGTATGTCTTAATTCTGCAACATCAGCTGAAGAATTGAATCTTAGGATCCTTGGTATTGGCGAAGGTGATGAAGTAATTATTCCTGCCTATACTTATACTGCTTCTGCTTCCGCTGTTATTCACTGTGGTGCAACTGTTAAGTTTGTTGATATACAGAAAGATGGTGATAAAGCATCTCATATGCCTGAAATGGATTATGATGCTTTAGAAAAGGCCATTACCACTAAGACAAAAGCAATTGTTGCTGTAGATTTTGCCGGAATAGTTTGTGATTATGATAAGATCTTTGAAATCGTTGAAAGGACAAAGAGTCTATTCACACCAAAAGAGAGTGACGGAAAACCTCTTGGTGACATATCTTCCAGAATTCAGAAATCCATTGGACGTGTAGTTGTTATTGCAGATTGCGCCCATAGTTTGGGAGGTAGTCGTATCTTTAACGGTGAAAGAAAGTATTGTGGTGCAATAGCTGATTTCACGTCATTCTCTTTCCACGCTGTAAAGAATTTTACTACTGCTGAGGGCGGAGCTTCTACTTGGAAACCGATTGATGGTGTCGATAATGCTGAAATATATAAGATGTATCAGCTATTATCTCTCCATGGTCAGAGCAAAGACGCTTTGGCTAAGACAAAAGCCGGTTCATGGGAATATGATATTGTCGGCCCTTGGTATAAGTGCAATATGACTGATATTATGGCCGCCATTGGATTAAGACAGCTTGATAGATATGATGGTCTGCTTGACAGAAGAATTGAGATCATTAAAAAATATGATGAAGTTTGCGATAGGCTTGGTATTCAGCATCTGGTTCATCATACAGATAATATGGACAGTTCAAACCATCTTTATATTATTCGCATTCCAAATATTTCGATTGAGAAACGCAATGAGATCATTACTGCAATGGCTGAACAAGGTGTTTCAACGAATGTTCATTTTAAACCTTTGCCTTTGATGACTGCTTATAAGGATCTTGGTTGGGATATTAAAGATTTTCCTAATACATTTGACTATTATCATAATTTGATTACCTTACCGCTTCACACAAAGTTAACAGATGATGATGTCTCGTTTATTGTTGAGAAATTAGAGGCTGTATTACAGTCTTGAGAAATAATGAATTGAGGGCTTAAAATGACTAACTACTTAACTGATCCAAGATTTGAAGGTATCAAGCCATTTGAGAATAGAGTATGGCTTGCGTCTCCAACTATGCATGGTGATGAGCAAAAGTGGGTTAATGATGCTTTTGAGAAGAATTGGATCACTACAGCAGGCGAGAATATAGATGAGATTGAACGCTTGATAGCAGTTAAAGTAGGTAGGAAACAGGCTGTTGCTCTTAGTGCCGGTACGGCTGCTCTTCATTTAGCAATAAAACTGGCCGGAGAAAAGCTTTATGGACAGCCTATGATTGGTCATGGAACGCTTGAGGGCAAGAAAGTGTTTTGTTCTGATATGACATTTGATGCCACAATTAATGGTATATGTTATGAGAATGGAACGCCGGTGTTTATTGATTCAGAATATGAGACCTGGAATATGGATCCCCAAGCCTTAGAGAAGGCTTATGAGGTCTATCCTGATGTAAAGCTGATTGTTGTAGCTCATCTTTATGGAACTCCCGGAAAGATTGATGAGATCAGGAAAATTGCTGATCAGCATGGAGCACTTATTGTTGAAGATGCTGCCGAGAGTTTTGGTGCCACATATAATGGTATTCAAACAGGTTGTTTTGGCGATTACAGTGTTATTTCTTTTAATGGAAATAAGATCATTACCGGTTCTGCAGGTGGTATGCTGCTTTGCAATGATGAAGAAGATGCAAATAAGATCCGCAAGTGGTCGACTCAGAGCAGGGAAGATGCTCCATGGTATCAACACGAGGAACTTGGATATAACTACAGAATGAGTAACATCATTGCCGGCGTAGTTAGAGGTCAGTTACCTTATCTTGAAGAGCATATTGCTCAGAAGAAAGCTATTTATGAAAGGTATAAAGAGGGTCTTGCTGATTTACCTATTAAGATGAACACATTTCTTAGTAACAGCAACCCGAATTACTGGCTTTCTTGCGTCTTAATTGATAAGGATGCTATGTGTGAGACTGTCAGAGGCGAGAAGAAGGCACTTTTTAACCATGTTACTGAAAAGAGTTGCCCTACTGAGATATTAGAGGCCTTATCTGCATTTAATGCCGATGGCCGTCCTATATGGAAACCAATGCATATACAACCTCTTTATAGAATGCACCCGTTCATTACAGCTAATGGTAATGGCAGAGCAAGAAGTAATGCGTATATTTATGAAACTGGTTTAGTTGACGTTGGTGCTGATATCTTTGAAAGAGGTCTTTGTTTACCAAGCGATAATAAAATGACAATCGAACAGCAAGAAGTTGTTATAGATATAATCCATAAGTGTTTTAGATGAGTTGTTATTTTTTTATTATAATATTTTAGAGGAAGTTAATGTCTATTCAGTTGATTATTATTATTTCTTATTTTTTGATTTCTATTCTTGTTGGAGTTTTTAAGGCAAGAGGCACTAATACATCATCTAAATTTCATGGAACTCAATTAGGCGTTGCGGCTATAGTATGTGCCTCTGCAGGTGAGTGGCTTGGTGGTACGGCTACAACCGGTGTATCAGAATATGGTTTTCTATATGGACTATCCGGTGCTTGGTATACTATATCAAATGGCCTTGGTGTTCTATTTCTTGGTTTGTTTTTTGCAAAACTGTATCGAAGCATTGGAAAAATGACCGTTCCGGGTATTATAGAACACATTTTTGGAAAAAAGGCACAAGTAATCTCCAGTCTAATCCTTGTTTTTGTAATGATTGCTGTTGGAGTTTCTCAAGTTATAGCAGCAGGTAAATTTGGACAAGCGCTATTAGGTATAGACTTTAGAGTAACAGCTATAGTCTTCACTTTAATATTTATTTCCTATACCTGGTTTGGCGGTATGAAAGCAGTTAGTTCAACTAATACTATGCATCTTATTGTTATGTATTGTGGTGTTATAGTTGCAGTAATTATGTTGATATATAAGGTTGGCGGTTGGAATAGTTTTATATCTGGTGTACATGATGTTGAACAAGTTAGTGGTGGTAATTATCTGAACATGACTTCTATTGGTTTTCCAAAGATTTCTTCTTGGGTTATTGCCAGTCTTTTAGGTGCATGTACTGCTCAAGCAGGGATTCAGCCTGTTCTTGGTTCTAAGGATATACCAACAGCTAAAAAGGCTTGTATTTATACTGCAATTGTTACAGCTCCTTTTGGATTATTTACTGCTCTCATCGGTTTGATTGCAAGAGTATTATCGAATCAAGGATTACTGTTTGATACCTCCGGCAATGTGCTTACTGATGGAAAACTTGCGTTGACAAGCATTATGATGAGTTTACCGCCAATAGTCGGTGGTTTGGTTTTAGCAGCCGAATTGGCTGCAATACTGTCTACTGCTTCTCCGATTATTCTGGCTGCAGGTACTTTATTGACGAAGGATTTTTATCAGGTCAAGATAAACAATAAGGCTACTGATAAAGATGTACTGAGAGTATCCAGGATTACAACTGCTGTTGCTGGAATTATCTGTTGTATTGGAGCAATAACGCTGGTTGAAAATAACAATGTATTAGATCTTGTTTATTCTGCATATTCGATTAGAGGAGCATTGTTCATAGTTTTAATCTTTGGATTCTTTTGGAAAAAAGCTACTTCGAAAGCTGCTTGTATAAGTATGGTCGTTACATCAATTGTTGCGATTTGTTGGGTTGGGTTCAAGCTAATAACTGGTCATTATCCAATTGCTTCATGGTTTACAGAAACATATGCAGCGGTTCTTGTTGCTACTATAACAATGGTGATTGCTTCATATATATATAAGCCTATAAGACAACTGGAGGCATGTAGTTAATTATGAAACGTTTTGAAGGGAAGACTTTATTTGAACTTGGAACAACGATGGGTAGTGTTCAAATGGTTCAATATGCTAAAGAGAATGGTGCTTATGTTATTGTTGCTGACGTTGATACCCCGGAACGCAGTGCTGCCAAGCGCATTGCTGACAAAACTTACATGTGTGATCTTAAAGATATTGATGGTCTGATTAAGATTGCAGAGGAAAATGATATTGACGGAGTTGTCACAGGTGCTAGTGAGGCCATTTTGCAGTCTTCAAGAATTATTGCCGAAAAGCTTAATCTGCCTATCTATTTTACTGAAGAACTTTGGAATAGGTTTATGAGAAAAGATAGTTTTCGCAGTTTGTGCAAGAAGTATGGAGTTACTACACCAACTACTTATTATTCTGGTAAAGCAAAAGACTTTTGCTCATTTGATTCTCTTCAATATCCAGTAATAATTAAGCCTGTAGATTCTTCTTCTAATTCAGGTATATCTATTTGTGCTTCTTCAGACAACTTATCAAATGCAATTCAACATGCTTCTGATTGTTCAAAAACAAATTCTATTATTATTGAACAGTATATCGACGGCGAGGAAATCAGTTGTACTTATGTAATTAAAGATCATAAAGCAAAAATGGTCTGTATGGGTACAAAGTATCCTTATGTAGATGAAAACGGGTTAAGAGCACTTGCAAATGCATATCTATATCCATCGCCTTCTATTAATGAATACATGGCGAACGAAGATGAAAATGTAAAAGAGATGTTTATAAATGAAGGCTTGAATAATTGCACTGTTTTTGTTCAAGGTATGTATAAGGATGGAAAGTCTTATATTTTTGAAGCGGGACTTAGAATGGAAGGCACAGGCTCTTTTAGAATCACCAGTGAACTTTGTAAACAGAATTTCCTTCATTTTCAAGTTGATAACGCATTAGGAGTGTCGACTGAATATGAGCTGGAAAAAGAAGATCCATATTTTTACGGAAAAAAGTGTGTTCTGTTTTCGCAAATAGTAAAGGGCGGAACTATTTCTTCAGTATCCGGATACGATGAAGTTATTCATGATGATCGGATTTTTGCTTCTGAACAAAGGCGGTATCCAGGAGATACGATTAAAGCCGATGGTACGCTTAGACAAATAATGTTTAGATATCTGATATACGGTGATGACATGGAAACTGTCGTTAAGATTATTAAACATATTCAAAACACGGTTCAAGCATTAGATGCTGATGGGAATAATTTACTTGTAACCAGTTTTAATCCGGATTTCTTTTTGGATTGAGGTAATATATGCGTGGATTCAATCTCTTTTTGAAAAGGTTTTGTGATATTTTCTTCAGTGGTCTAGGACTGATTATTGGATTTCCTTTCATTTTTGTTATTGCGATTTTGGTTAAGGCAAGTTCTAAAGGCCCGGTTTTTTTCCTTCAGGAAAGATTAGGTCGTAAAGGGAAGGTATTTAAGATAATCAAATTCAGGACAATGGTAGTTAATGCCGAAAATATAGGTACAGGAATAAAAGTTGACGGTAAAGGAGATCCAAGAATTACCAAAATTGGAAAGATCTTGCGAGCAACAAGCATGGATGAGCTTCCTCAACTATTTAATGTTTTTAAAGGGGATATGTCTTTAGTTGGTCCTCGCCCTCCTGTAGTTTATCATCCATACAATGGCTATGATAATTATCCCGAGTGGGCAAAACCCAGATTCCAGATGAGACCAGGTATGACCGGATTGGTTCAGATCTCAACAAGAAGTAAATCTTCATGGGATGATAGAATGAAGATTGATTTAGAGTATATTGACAAGTTTAATGTGTTATTTGACATAAAAATATTATTTGGAACGATCAAGACTGTTTTTGACGGACTTAAGGCATGATATGACTATTATTCAGGATTTAGGTATATATAACAGAAATCATCTTTGGATTAAGCGAGAGGATCTTATTCCGTTTTCTTTTGGAGGAAACAAGGCTAGAAAAGCGCAGTTATTCTTTAAAGAAATCGAAAAAGGTGATTGTGATTGTGTTGTCACCTATGGATCCGGTAGTTCAAATCATTGCCGAGTTGTAGCAAACGAATGCTGCAGAAGAAATATGAAATGCTACATCATCAGCCCTGCGGAAGCGGCAGAAGTGACTTTTAACCGTCAGATGATGGATCTCTTTGGAGCAGAAATTACCATTGTTCCTGTCGAAGTTGTTCACGACACCATTGAAAGCAAACTCAAAGAATTAAAGGATAAAGGCCATCATCCTTACTTTATTGAAGGTGGCGGGCATGGTAATCTTGGAACTGAAGCGTATGTTCAATGTTATCAGGAAATTAAAGAGCAAGAAGCTGATCTTGGCGTTTTCTTTGATTATATTTTCTTTGCTTCCGGTACTGGAACGACTCAAGCTGGTCTTGTATGTGGGCAGTTTTTAGCTGGCGACAACAGAAAGATAGTTGGAATTAGTATAGCGAGAAAGAATCCAAGAGGACGGGATATTGTTCTTGATAGTATTAATTCTTATCTGGGTGAAAAGTCTGATGATGACAAGATTCGTGAATTAACCTGTTTTATTGATGATTATACTTCTGGTTATGGACAAAGTGATTTAAATGTTCAGCAAACTATAGATTTTGTACTAAAGAATTATGGCATCCCATTAGATTCGACTTATACAGGAAAAGCTTTTTGGGGTATGTCTCAAGTGATGAAATCTATTCATGATAAGAATATTTTGTTTATTCATACAGGTGGAACACCATTGTTTTTTGATGAATTGAGGAAAAGATTATGAACTTTTTAATTTTAGCTGCAGGAACAAGAAATAAAATAGTTCAGTATTTTATGAAAGCTTTTAATGGTGTAGGTTCTGTTATTGCTACCGATGCCAGTGAACTTGGTCCTGCTATATATGATGCTGATAAATATTATATTGTTCCACCAATCAGTGATCCAGATTATATAGATAGAGTTTTGGAAATATGTAAGAGAGAACAAATTAATGGTGTTTTGAGTCTTATCGATCCGGAATTATCTCTTCTTGCATTGAATGAATCACGTTTTAAAGAGCTTGGTGTGACTGTTATTGGTAGTTCATACGAACTTTGTGAAATGTCGCTAGACAAAATGCAAATGTTCAACTGGTTAAAAGAACATAGCTATGCTTGTGCTCGTTCGTGGATGGATAAGAACGTTTTTTATTCTGCTGTCGATAAAGGGGAGGTCACGTATCCGGTATTTGTTAAGCCCTATAGAGGTTCAGCGTCTTTAAATATCTCTAAGGTATATGACAGAGAGACCGTGGATCTTTTGTTCTCACATGCGGACAACCTAATGATTCAAGAGTTCTTAAACGGTCAGGAAATTGGTGCTGATGTCTATATTGATATGATTTCGGGTGAAGTTGTATCTATATTCACAAAGAAGAAAATCAAAATGCGCGCAGGTGAGACAGATAAAGCTGTCAGTTTCAAGGATCCTAAGTTATTTGAGTTGATAGAAAGATTTGTCCTTGAAGCCGGTTATAGAGGTCAGATAGATATAGATATTTTTGATGTAGACGGTGAGTATTATATTAGTGAAGTAAACCCAAGATTTGGTGGTGGGTATCCTCATGCCTATGAGTCGGGTTGTGATCATATGCAATTGATCTTGAATAATCTTAAAGGGGTTGTTAATGAAAAGTGCATAGGATTGTACGAAGATGGAATTTATATGATGAAATATAACGAAGTAAAGATAGTGAAAATGTGAGGAAATCATAATTATGGCAAAAAAAACCATTTGGATTGTAAATGAGTACACATTTCCTGACTACGAAAGAACAAGACAAACCAATTTGTGTCACTTGTTAGATGAACGTGGATACGATGCTTATATTATTAGTGGTAGTTCTTTGCATAAGGTTGTAGCAAACAGAATAAACGATAAGAGAGACTTTTTGTTTGTTCAAGCACCTGATGCAAAGGGTTATATGATAAGAACATCCAACTATGATAAAACTTATGAACGCGTTCTAGTTGCTCTACAGTTCCAGCACAGATTATGGAAACTCAGAAAGCAACTGCCTAAGCCCGATGTGATTGTCAGCGATTTTGCAGGGCTTTTTGGCAATGGTTTCCTTAAATGGAAAAAGAAGTATGGTACAAAAATCATATACGATATATTAGATTTATGGCCTGAAGGCTTTGTCGAGATAGGATTAATTAAAAGAAATTCTCTTATAGCTAAAATGCTATATAGTATGGAACATAAATCTTATCGTGAAGCTGATGGTATTATTTTCTCCATGCAAGGTGGCCGAGATTATATCATTGATAAGGGCTGGAGCAAAGAAGTTGGTGGAGATGTTGACACTAGTAATATTGGATATCTGAATAACGGCGTAAATCTTGAAAAAGTAGATGAGCAGAAGGGTGAGTTTATCTTAAATGATCCCGATCTTGATACGGATAAATTCAAAGTTGTATATCTAGGATCTATTAGTAAAATGAATGGAGTTGATGTTCTTGTAGAAACCGCCAGGGTGTTACAAGAGCGAGGAAATGATCGTGTTTCCATACTTGTGTACGGATTCGGTAACCAAGAAGATAAACTCAAGAAAATGGTATCTGACTATGGATTAAATAACATCATATTTAAAGGAAAATTAGATTATCAATATGGTGCTAATGTATTATCTCGTGGAGATTTGAATATTTTTACATTTAAAGATTCACCGCTTTGGAAATACGGAGTCAGTCCTAACAAATTGTTTATGTACTTTTCCAGTGGAAAGCCTGTCCTTTCCATGATCAGACCTAATTATGACTTGGTAGAAGAAAAGAAGGCTGGTATTTCTGTGGAGAATAAACCGGAAATTGTTGCAGATGCGATAGAACGGTTTAGTTGTATGGATAAAGCGGAATATGATGGATTCTGCCGTAATTCCAGAGCAACAGCTGAGGAATATGATTATAAAAACCTTATTCAAGTTTTGATTGATAGGATTGAGGGGTAAGCTATTGAATATTCTTGTTATAACCCAAATGTATTCACAACCGGACGACGTTGGTGAAAACAAGCCGACAAAAACGGTGAATTATTTTGTTAAGGAATGGGTTTCCATGGGACATAATGTAATTGTTATGCATTGTCCTAGTAAGTTTCCTTTGATTTTGTATTTGTTGCCCCAAAAAGTTAAAGAAAAGTTTGCCGGTAAATTATCTACAATGGTTCCTCCAATTGAATCTCGGAAGGAGATTGTTCGAGATGAGAATGGAGCGAAGGTTTATCGTATTCCTATGTTGAAAATAAAACCGGGACAGGCTTATTCAGTTGTTGCTTTAAGAAGACAATCAAAGAGAATAGAAAAGATTTTAGATGATCTTTGTTATAAACCTGATCTTGTGTTAGGACATTTTGCGAATCCAAGCACAGAATTGGTTGCTAATTTGGCAGATCATTATAAGGCTAAAAGTTCCATTGTATTCCATCATGATTGTACAGAGTACTTCATAAATAAATATAGAATAAGGGAGAATGTAGCTCGAATAGGTGCTATTGGTGCAAGATCCATTATAGAAGCAAATCAGATTAAAGAAAGTCTGAATCTTGATACACTTCCATTTGTATGTTGTTCCGGTGCGCCTAATGATGCAGTTCAAGCTGCAATTAAGGTATGTAATAAACATGACTATTCTGAGGGTACTCGATATATTTACGTCGGTAGCCTCATTAAAAGGAAACATTTGGATGTTGTTATAAAAGCCTTTTTAAATATTGCTGGAGAAAAAGATACTCTTACTGTTGTTGGCGGGGGACCTGAAGAAGCATCACTAAAGACGCTGGCTAAGGAACTTAAAGCAGGGGATAAGATTGTATTTACTGGAAGAGTATCACGTGAAGACGTATTGAAACGAATGAGTGAAGCACAGGTGTTCACTCTTATCAGTCATGGTGAAACTTACGGTATGGTATATATTGAAGCTATGCTTCAGGGTTGTTTAACTATTGCTTCAAAAGGTGAGGGTTTTGATGGAATTATACGGGATGGTGAGAATGGATTCATTTGTGCTCCCGGTGATCAGAATGAATTAGAAAAAACATATAAAAGAATTGGTGAGATGACCATAGCTGAACGTAACCGTATTGGTCAGGCTGCTATAGATACGGCTATACATTTCTCAGAGAAAGAAGTAGCTGAGCGGTATCTAAATGATATTTTTATAAATCAGAGGTAAATTATGAAAATTCCATTCGTATCATTTCTTCCTATGGAGAAAGAACTTAGAAATGACATTTATGATGCTTTTGATCGTGTCTTTACTCGTTCTTGGTATATTGAGGGTGTTGAGGATGAGGCTTTCGAACAAGCCTTTGCTGATTATTGTGGAACTGAATACTGCGTTGGTGTAGGAAATGGCTTAGACGCTTTAATGCTTGCACTAAAGGCTCTGGATATAGGTGAAGGTGACGAAGTTATAGTGCCGTCAAATACCTACATTGCTACTGCTTTAGCGGTTACCTATGTTGGAGCGACTCCGGTATTTGTTGAACCTGACATTAGAACATACAATATTAATCATTCACTAATTGAAGCGGCTATTACTGAAAAGACTAAAGCCATAATACCGGTTCATCTTTATGGTCAAGTATGCGAAATGGATTCAATTTTGGAGATTGCTCGAAAACACAATCTTAGAGTTGTTGAAGATTGTGCTCAGGCACATGGAGCTACATATAAGGGACAGAAGGTTGGCACTTTTGGAGATGTTGCCGGTTTTTCCTTTTATCCGGGGAAGAATCTTGGAGCTTTGGGTGATGCTGGAGCCGTTGTAACGAACAATAAAGACATTGCTGATAAAATACGTGCTTTAGGCAACTATGGGTCCGACTATAAGTATCACCATATCTATAAAGGAAATAATAGTCGATTAGATGAAATGCAGGCTGCATTTTTAAATGCTAAACTTCCTCATCTTGATAAGATGAATGTGGAAAGAAGAAGGATTGCCTCAATGTATACATCGGGAATAAACAACCCGAAAATAATCAAGCCATATGTTCTTCCAGATTGCATTCCAGTCTGGCATATCTACGCTATTCGTTGTGCTGAAAGAGATGCGCTTGAGAAATATCTCAATGAGAAGGGAATAAGTACCAATAAGCACTACCCTATACCGATTCATCTACAGAAATGTTATAAGGATCTAAACATCCCTGAAGGTTCTCTTTCAATAGCTGAGGAAATCAGCTATACAGAACTGAGCATTCCATTGTATTATGGGATGACTGACGAAGAAGTTAAGTATGTGATTGATGCAATTAATATGTTTAAGGAGTAATGCAAATGTATCTTAGAAGACTTGAGTTGAAAGATGCTCCTTTAATGCTTTCATGGATGCATGACGATAGAGTTACAGCAAATTTAAGATCTGACTTTTCTTCTAAGACAATGGAAGATGCAGAGAACTTTATTAAGTGGAGTTGGAAAGATAAAGATAATATCAATCTTGCTATTGCATCTGATGAGGATGAATACATGGGCACTGTCAGTTTGAAACATATTGAAGATGGAAGTGCCGAGTTCGCTATTACTGTTCGTTATGAATCAATGGGTCGAGGTTATTCCTGGTTCGGCATGGAGAGCATAATTGATAAGGCTTTCAATGAATATGGATTAGATAGCGTATACTGGTGTGTTTCTAGGGATAACACTAGGGCGATGCGCTTTTATGATAAGCACAAGTTTAATGAAGTACTTGATATACCGCAGATGATACTTGATAGGTATAAGGGTGTAGAAAACCTGAAATGGTACTCGATCCTTAAAGGCGACGAAATTAAAGTTCCGGAAGCAGTTGCCGGATGCAAGGTAATACATATAAAAACAATACCTACAGTTAATGCCGGCGAATTATCTTTTTTTGAGGCGACACATGAGATTCCTTTTGATATTAAGCGTATTTATTATATTTCAAAAGTTCCGGAAGGTGTCAGACGTGGATTCCATGCACACAAGGAATTGAAACAACTTTTGTTTTGCCCATATGGACGGATTCAGTTAATCCTTGAAAATATTAATGGAAGAGAAGAGATAGAACTGTCGGATCCAAGTATTGGTGTTATGATTGATCATTGTACCTGGAGAGAGATGCTGTGGTTGCAAAAGGATTCTGTTTTGTGTGTAGCTGCCTCGGATTTCTACAAGGTCGAGGATTATATACGGGACTATGATGAGTTCCGACAGTATATTGGAGGCTAAAATGAAAGGAATCATTCTCGCTGGCGGAGCTGGAACACGTCTTTACCCTCTTACAATGGTAACGAGTAAACAGCTTTTACCCGTTTATGATAAGCCGATGATTTACTATCCGCTTTCCACGCTTATGCTTGCTGGAATAAAAGATATCCTTATTATTTCTACGCCAATTGATCTTCCGAACTTTGAGCGACTTCTTGGTGACGGCCATCAGTTTGGAATAAGTCTAAGCTATAAAATTCAACCAAGTCCTGATGGCTTAGCACAAGCTTTTATTCTCGGAGAAGATTTCATTGGGGACGAGCCATGTGCTATGGTACTCGGAGATAACATTTTCTATGGTGGCGGCTTATCTGGATTCCTTAAGGTTGCTGTTGAGAATGCTGAAAATGGTAGTGCAACGATTTTTGGCTATTACGTGAATGACCCGGAGCGTTTCGGAATCATGGAATTTGATGATAATTGGAATGTCTTATCTGTTGAAGAAAAACCTAAGCAGCCAAAAAGCAATTATTGTATTACTGGTTTGTATTTTTATCCTTCTGGTGTGTCAAAAATGGCTCGAGAGGTTAAAATGAGTGCTAGAGGCGAATTTGAAATTACCTCATTAAATGATATGTATCTTCATGAGCATAAGTTAAAGGCACAGATTTTGGGACGAGGTTTTGCTTGGCTTGATACTGGAACTATGGATAGCCTTGTTGAAGCTACTAATTTTGTTCAAATAACTGAGAAGAGACAAGGCGTAAAGATTTCAGCTCCTGAGGAAATAGCATTCAGAAAAGGTTGGATAAATAAAGAAGAACTTATTGAGTCTGCAAAGCAATATGGGAAGTCGCCATATGGTGAGCATTTAAAGAATGTGGCAGATGGAAGTGTCAGGTATTAATGGTGGTTATATGAAATGTATTGTGTCTGGTAGGAAGAAATTTTTAACGACTAATACCAGAAATAAACTTATTTGTATTTGGAGCGATATTTAATATGAAAACTCTTACAGTAACACTTCATCACACGACAAACTATGGTGCGACGCTTCAGGCCTATGCTTTGCAACAAACTTTATTTGGTCTTGGACATGAAAATGTGATTTTTGAGTATAAATATCAAAATAAAACTGCAAAATCAAAAACGAATTCATTTAAAGCAATCTTAAGAGATGGCTATTTTTTTATAAAGAAAATATTCTGTGGCAAAAAAAGCAAAATGCTAAAGAAATCGTTTTCTGATTTTCATAAAAACAAGATGGTATTGACCAGGGTTTATGACTCGATGGAAGATTTAAGGAACGATCCTCCTGTTGTGGACGCATATATTACTGGTAGCGATCAGGTTTGGAATCTTTCAAAAAAGAATATTTTTACTCCTGCAAGATTTTTGGATTTTGGTGGTTCAGATATTATACGATTGAGTTATGCTGCTAGTATTGAGACCCTGAAATATTCTGATGAAGATAAAGTGATGGTAAGGAATAATCTTAAGCGTTTTAGGGGGATTTCTTTGCGAGAACAATCAGCTTGTGACTATATTAGCGAAATTACGGGAAGAAATACGGTGCATGTTGTTGATCCTGTTTTTTTGCTTTCCCCTCAAAAATGGTTAGATATGGCAGTAGAACCTAGAATTTCCGGTCCGTATATTCTGGTTTATCAGGTATTGAGGAATGATAGAATGCAGGAAGTAGCAGATTATTTGAAATCAATTACTGGCTTTCCTATAGTACAGATATGCAATTCGCAGGTTAAGTGGATTAAGGCAGACAAAACGTTTTATGATGTATCGCCGGAAGAATTTATTGGTTTTTACAAACATGCCTCGATCGTAGTTAGTGCGTCCTTTCATGGAACAGCTCTAGGCTTAGTTTTTGGTAAACCTACATACGGTCTTGTTCGAAATGAATTTGGAAGCAGGATAAAAGAAATTCTTGAAATGTTTGGTTTAGTTGATTTCTGCATAGGACAATATTCAACTATTCCTGACCCAAATATTGATGTTGACGTTTTAAAAGAAAAAATCAATTTAGAAAGGGAACGGTCGCTATCATTTCTTAATGATATGCTTTTTGAAAATTTTAAATAATATAATGAAAATATGAAACATGGAATTATGAAAATAAAAATAAATAATCAGTCGATTATTATGTTTTTGCTTGCGTTATTTCTAATTACAAAAGTAATTAGAACTTTTTCAGGTGCAGTTGACACAGTTGGAGGTATCTGGAATGTTGTTCAGAGTGTTTTTTTGCTTATTGGCTTGATGTGGTCCTTGAAATACTTTCCTACTTATCGTAAAGAGTATCCAATTGTCATTTTAGTTTTGTTTGATCTCTATGTTTTCTTGTTGGCAACCCCAAAATTTGAATTATCACTTTCAGGGGTGTTTAACATTTTTATGCTACTTTATGCGGCTTGTATATTTGTTTTATTCTTTATTGTTGGAATGCGAACGGATTTACGTGAAAAATCCCTTATCCCATATATTTTTTATATAGTAACTATAATTATTATTTTCTCTATGATAAGGTGGTTTTTATCTGGTTCACGAGCTTCATTTATTAAATTGATCGATGTGGCTGATGTTTATTATCCACTTGGATTAATGCCACTTGTTTTGGTTTTTACAAAAAAGAAGTACAGTTATATTCCTTTATTATTTCTAGCTACCGCACTTGTTTTTACTGGTAAAAGAGCAGGTATACTCGCTTTGGTAATGATGGCACTTGTATTTTATTTATCAAAGAATCAAAAGGAGAAAGTTCGAGATTCCATTAAAAAGGTCATTACGATTGTAGCAATAGGCGCAATAATGTATTATTTGGCAATCTATCTCGATAATTATTTCAATTTGAGGTTGATTAGCAGGCTTTATAGCATGACAGAAGATGGCGGCTCAGGCAGAATTGAACGCTGGATTAGTGTTATTAATGCGCTCAGACAATCTGATGTTTTCAATCTATTATTTGGTCATGGTTGGGGAAGCGTGAAAAATATTTTAGGTGGTCATGCGCACAACGATTTCTTAGAGATTTTTTATGAATTTGGTATTTTTGCTGCCCTATTATACATTTCGTTTTATTTTTCTTTAATTATAAAGCTTTTTCAGATGATAAAGTGCAAATATAGATACGTTGCAGAATATACTGCGAGTTTAATATGCTCCTTGTTTTTGACATTGTTTTCTTTTTATTTCATAAAACCTTTTTATATTACTTGTGGTATGTTGTGCTTCGGATTTTTCCTTTCAGATTTTAAAAAATTTATGTGCGAGAAAAGAGGTTTGAATCATGTCGATATCCAATCTTGAGAAGAATAAATGTTGCGGTTGTATGGCATGTGTAAACATCTGTCCTTCTTGCGCTATTTCAATTTCCAAAGACAAAGATGGCTTTATATATCCCGCTGTTGATTCTGAGAAATGCGTAGAATGTCATCTTTGTGAAAAAATATGTGGTTTTAATCCCGAAAATCAATCAAAAAGTATTCCGATTAAAGCTTTTTCATTAGTGCATAAAGATAGAACTACTCTAAGAAGTAGTACTTCTGGTGGTGCCTTTACTGCATTATCAGACATTGTTTTAAAGAATGGTGGCATCATTTTTGGAGCATGCATGAATGATCAGTTCGATGTGAAACATGTTGAAGCAGGAGATTCCACTCTGCGTGATAGTATGCGAGGATCAATTTATGTTCAAAGTAATATTGGTAACACTTTCAGCAAAGTAAAGGATTATTTGGAACAAGGAAGACATGTTCTATTTGTTGGAACGCCTTGTCAGGTTGGAGGTCTTATGAACTTCCTGCAAAAACCGTATATGAATTTAATTGGTGTTGAGTTTCTTTGCCATGGAGTACCCAATAATGATTTCTTCAAGGCTCATATTAAATTTCTTGAAGAAAAATATTCTGAAAATGCTAAGTGGTACACCTTTAGAAATAAGAAATATGCTTGGTGGACGCACGGTATAGAAGAAATTACCTTTAATGGTGGTAAGCAAAAATCTTCTAAGGCAGTACAAGCATATAACAGCTTTTTCCATTCGAATTTATCACTAAGACCTTCTTGCTTAAATTGTACCTATAGAAGTTATGAAAGAACTGCAGATATCACAATTGCAGATTTTTGGGGGATTGAAGCTGTTACTGGGAAGAAAAATACTGCCGGAGTTTCTTTGCTGTTAGCTAATTCAGCAAAAGGTTATGATTTTATACATTCAATAAATCAGAATGAGGTCGATTTAGAAGAGATTCCCTTTGAGAAAGTGAGATTTCGTATTGCAACAAAACCTGCGAAGGCGAAACGCGATCCAGAAGCTTTTTGGAAACTGTTCCATGAAAAAGGTTATGTTGAGCTAGTAAACGTGTATACTGATACCTCAATAATTGGTAGAGTTCGTTTTTGGATTAAAAAAACAGTTTCAAAATATTCAAATTAATTAGAAGTAACGGATTATTCAACATGAAGTATAAAGGGTTTCCTTTTGACATTCTGCTGAAATTATGGAGGTATATCTAGAATGAATAAAAAAATAAACAAAACAATTAAGTTTTTAATCCGACCTGCATGGAGATGGTATGCAAAGGTAAGTCCGGTACAAGCATCCAAAGTGTTATATAAAAAACATTTTGGGAGAAAATTAAATCTTGAAAACCCGCGACTATATTCTGAAAAGTTGCAATGGTTGAAATTGTACCGGTATTCGCATAATCCCACGATTACGCAATGCGTCGATAAATTTGCAGTTCGGGAGTATATTACTGAGCATGGTTGCGGATCACTTCTTAACGGTTTAATCGGATGTTGGGATTCTGTAGATGAGATACCATGGAGCAGTTTACCGCAGAAGTTTGCATTAAAATGCACACATGGGTGTCATTATAATATCATTTGCAATGATAAAGACAAATTGAATATTGAAGAAGCAAAACAAAAACTTTCTAAATGGATGTCTTCCAGGTATGGTTACGATGCAGTTGAAATGATATATGATGATATAAAACCTAGAATAATCTGTGAGGAATATATTAGTTCAACTGAAGGTAGCTATCCCGTTGATTATAAGTTCTCTTGCTCATATGGAGAAACTAAATTTATTAATGTTAATACAGAACGAACAGATAACACTGTAAATGTTGATTACTTTACACCTGATTGGAAATGGATACCAGTTTCAGACGGTTTACACAATAGTTTGGGACAAAATAAAATTAAACGACCGAATGAATTGGATGAAATGATTGCTTACGCAAAAATACTGTCTGCAGACTTCCCTTTTTGTCGCGTGGATTTTTATTGCGAAAATGACAAAATAATGATTGGCGAATTAACTTTTCTTCCTTCTGGGGGGCTTAAGCATTTTGATCCTCAATCATATGATCTGGAGTTTGGTGCTTTATTCCCAATTGAGAGAGAATATTCTAATGTTAAAAACTAAATGTTGTTTGGACAAATTATTAAATTTCATTTTTGTATTATGTTAACAACATGGTTGATTTCTTTGGTGTGAAAATTCAAAATACAGATTATTCTTTTGTTTTTGACAAATCTATCAGTTAAATGAGTGTGAGGAAAAGATAATATGCAAAGAGGTAAAAGAGCTGCAGTTAATACAGCTGTCAGTTTCTTGGAGGAATTTGTTTCTTTAATATGCGGATTCATTTTGCCAAGACTTATTCTTGCTGCTTTTGGGTCTAAGTATAATGGCCTGACTTTATCTATTTCTCAATTTTTATCATGTGCTGTGTTGTTACGATCTGGAATTGGTGGTGCTACTAGAGCTGCATTATATAAGCCTCTTGCTACACATAATCAGGATGAAATTAACTCCATAGTAAAAGCAACAGATATTTTTATGAAAAAAATAGGCGTTGTATTGCTAGGTGCTATACTGTTTTTTGCTGTACTCTATCCTTGTTTTGTAAAAAATGAGTTTGGTTGGTTTTTTACATTTTCCTTATATGTTATTATTGGCGCCAGCACATTTGCTGAGTCCTTTTTTGGCATAACTTATTTGATTGTTTTGCAAGCTGATCAGCGACTATGGATTTCTTCGTTATTTAAGAGTATTTGTTATATTTTGAATACTTCTATTGCTGCAATTTTGATTTATAACAACTTTTCTATTCATGCTGTCAAATTAGGAAGTGCTGTAATATATGTAATTTATCCTATAGTTCTTGGTCTGTATGTACGTCGGCATTATCATATTGATACACATGTTAAACCCAATAATGCGGCTATTGCTCAGAGATGGGATGCGTTCTGGCAACAAGTTGCATATTTTGTTATGAACAACACTGACATTATGGTTTTAACTGTCTTTTCGAATATGCTCGAAGTATCTGTTTATTCTGTATATAACCTTGTTATTAATGGAATAAAAAAGACAGTGCAGTCATTCACAAATGGGTTAGAAGCTGCATTTGGCAATATGATTGCAAGGAAAGAAGAAAAAGCATTATCCCAAAATGTGGGTATTATCGAGATTATGCTTTACAGTCTTTCGACCATTGTCTGCACTTGCTCTGCGATTCTTATTCTTGATTTTGTCAAACTATATACACATAATGTCACAGATGTGGAATATATAAGACCTGCTTTTGCATATACAATTCTCTTGGCTCAGTTTTTTAGTACGATACGACTTCCTTACCAATTAGTGGTACAGGCTGCCGGACATTATAAACAAACAAAGATTGGAGCAATAATTGAACCTATAATTAATATTGCACTATCTATTGCATTTGTATATAAATTTGGACTTATTGGTGTTGCAGTTGGAACACTTGTTGCTACTATATTCAGAACAATACAGTACTCAATATACATGAGTAAAAACTTGGTTCATAGAAGTATTTGGGTAGTAGTTTCTAAGATCTTACTTTGTTTTGTGGAAGCTGCAGCTATTTTTACGATTGTTTGGAGGTTGAATCTACCTTCAGCTGGCAACTATTTTAGTTGGTTCTGTAATGCTTGTGTAACTTTCTTAATATCTTGTTTAGTCGTTATGTTAGGAAATATAGTTTTCTTTAAGAATGATACAGTAAACATGTTAAAAAAATTGAAAAATATAGTAAGAAAATAAGTTTTGCTTAGTTTACCTGACTATTTTGTGAAACTTCATATTTTGCATGAATAATAACAAATTATATGTTTTGAAACATCTTATGTGGTGATAAGAATGTCGTAATGATTATTTACCTGGGCTTTATATTTTGCAACGAACTTAAACAACTTTTTATGAAGAATATTATTTTTTGTGTTTCATTACACGGTTTTCATATTCGTTCTATAAATGAATCGTAAGCGCTCAATAATATAGTGCCTACATTCTATTGCTGATAAGTGCAATACTAAACGGAATACTCCAAGCAACTACAATATGCTCCAATTGGAGTGAATTGTAGTAAATGGGAAACGAGGTGTTCCGTGCGGAAGATCCTTGACGGAATGCAGGATTCCAGCACAGGCGTTATAGGATTGTTCTTCGTACTTAGAGGATTTGAGCAGCCGGTCTATAAATTCCGACATACTGGGTCCAAATACTGATGCCCATCTCCTGTAATAGGCACCGTCCTTGGAATTGACTTCCTTGTAGTAAAGGTGTTCCGGTCTCATGTGACTGTCTTCGGTAATGTAACGAGGAAAGTCACGGTAAGAACGCTTATGTTTG
>JAFRRJ010000037.1 GCA_017428155.1 Clostridiales bacterium
AAAGATTGCACCGTATACAACTACATCCTGAAAAAAGAAGCTGAAGGCAAAAGCAAGAAACAGGCCAAAATAGCTGGCCTGAACAAGTTCCTGCGCATTTACTACGCACGAGTGATGGAGGTTTACCAAGCAGCATAAATCCATTAATGCTAAAACAAAGACCGGATTTGACTCCGGTCTGTTTGCTGTGCCTAGTTGTTTCAAAACAAAAACCTGCCAACAGGCTATTGATTTTTGTTAGCAGGCTATTGATTTTTGTTAGCAGGTTTGTTTGGGAGCGGATTAGTGAACAGGCGTGGCGGATCAACAATTCACCGGTAGTATCCCGCTTTATTTGTTTTATTATTTATATATGCTAAAATATTTTTGTAAAACACCGGAGTGCAAATCGCTTTTCATATACTGTAAGATCTGTTCTTTTCTGTTCGAGGAGTGAGGGAGACGGAAATGAGTAAGAACTCACATAATAACTCTGCTGTGGAACTTCTGAGGTTTGTGTTTTTCCTGCTCATTGTCAGCTATCATTTTTCTTCCCATTATCTGTACTTTGATGAATCTATTAACCTGTTTTGCAGGGGATATCTTGCAGATGATTTTTTCTTCTTAATAACCGGTTTTTATCTGGCACATACTGCTCTGAAAACAGACAAGAATCCTATTATATTCGGTTTTTCGAGTGCTTTTGAAAGGATTAAGAAGATAGCTATACCATATTATCTGTCCTGGTTCCTTTGTTTTATCGGCAAGAATTATGTTAACGTGCTGCTGGGTTCTGAGGATAATAATATTTTTGATAATTTTATGAACAGTTTTTATGAGTTGTTCTTTCTCAAGATGTTTGGATTTCAGAAGGGTTTCTACAGCAATGTTCTCAGCTGGTTTTTCTCTGCAGTCCTGATAGTGTCACTGATAATTTCCCCGTTGATAGTTAAGTTCAAAAAGACATTTCTTCTTTATGTTGCACCTGTCATAGCATTTGCGGCATACGGTATCCTAAGCCTTGATTATGATTATCTTCATTCTCCCAGCCAACTCATCCAAAACACATTTCTTATGAGAGGTCTCGTACGCGCATTTGCGGCAATGAGTCTGGGTTGTTTTATATATGGATTCGTTAACTCTGAACTTTTTAAGAAGTGGTTCTCTGCGAGCTCGAAAAGAAGGCTGTTCCTGCTGAAAACCGGTGATGTAATCCTATGGGGTCTGATAGTTATATATTGTATCTATCCGCACGATACCAAATTTGATGAGATCATCACCCAGTATGATTTCCTTTGTGTCTTTGCGATGGCTATTGCACTGATCCCGGTAATGGCATATGTGTTTGTTGTAGAGAACAAAGCACTTAAAGGTGCAATCCGGGTGCTCGGAAGATTCTCATTCTACGGATATTTCGGTCAGGCGGTCATCTATGCTGTAGATCAGGCGGTTTATCAGTATCCTGCAAGAGCAGAGTTCAAGTTCCTGATCCTGTTTGTGTGCGTAATTGTGTTTACAATGATGCTTTGGGCAGTTGATATTCTGGTGCATAAACATAAGGAGTTGAAGGCTTACCTCCAATCGGCCGGCAGGGAACAGTCATAGGTGACACCGGATTTAAGAATATCTTAAGGTTTTCTTAATACAGAAACGATACATTCTTACTATAATCTTAATGTAGCACGGACGGAACATAGCCGTGAATCAGGGGAAAATAGCATCGAGAGGAGTAATAAACATGATTCCCATGAAGAGAATTGCTGCTGCCTTTATGGCAGTGTTGTTTTGTGCATCTGCAGTTGTGACTGCCGGATGCGGAAAGAAGGTGAAGAGCACCAACGAGACTGTTTCCGAATCTGATGAATGGTATTCGATTCAGAAATTCAAGATCGGTGAACAGTATGTTAAAGACAAAGAGGTCGAATTCATGAATGCCGACTTCGTTGGTATTTATGAAGGCAAGCCGGTATACGGTATAAACGGAAATTATATGTTGCCTGATGACGTTGATATGATGAATTTTGATTATAATTCACTTAGCTTCAACCTTGTTGATATATACGGAACTGACGGCAGTCTTGAGAAGAGTATTGACGTAAACAGCATAATCACTGAAGCCGATTTGTTTAAGGTTGATCCTGATGATTACAAGGGCCTTAAGGATGAATACATTGCACAGGTTAAAAGTGTTGATTCAGGTGATGGTGAGGATGGGACAGATGAAGGTTCCGGGACCGACTTGATCGATGACGAATTCTTCGAGAAGACGTATCTTAACGTTTACTGGTCAGTAAGTTCGGATTATTCAATTGTCGGTGATAAGCTCAATGTTTCAGTATATGCATATTATCCGGGCAAAACTATGATGAGCATGGGAGAGGATAAGAACTTCAATGTTGAGATCGATATTAACTCTGAGAAGGTCCTTTCCTGTAATGAGAAAGAAGAAGATTCCCAAGGATATACGATGCTGCGCTATGATTTCGAGGGATACAAGGCCAAGATAATCTCCGTTTATAATTTTGAAGCCGGAACTCAGTCTTATAACATTGATATTACGACTCCGGATGGTGAATCAAAGTCATATGATGTGAATAAATGCATAAAGGGCGATATGGTCGATTTCGTATACGGAATGATGTATATAGGTAACGGCAAGGCGCTCGTAGGTATTCAGAATACTGCTTTTGACCAGAAGGTTTATGAATTTGACCTTGAAAAAGGTACATTTACTGAATATCAGAAAGATGTCACAAGTCTTCTGATCGATTTCTATCAGTCGACCTACATTAACGGTGTAGGAAACATTATCGTGGAAGAGGATGGAATCAAGAAGATCGAACCTGACAAGGGCGCGAAAACAACTCTCTGCTCATTTGATTCCTGCAACCTCAACCATTTTGAGACCATGATGATGAGCCTTCTCACGATGACAGATGACACGATCTACCTGGGTGTAAGCGCATATTCATCATCATCCAGTTTTGATTACCATGTATCAACACCGACTCTTTATATTCTTACTAAAGAGGATAAGAATCCCAATGCCGGAAAGACTGTTCTCCGTGCTGCGGTGATGGATTCGCTCACATATTCAGTCAGTGAAGCTGTAGTTGTATTTAATGAAACAAATCCCGATTACTATATTAGAGTGACCGACGAATACTCGCTCGGGAGCAAGGTGAGAAACGGTGAATATTCCTGGAATGACAGTGATGCAGACATAAAGGCTGCCCAGTTCACCCGTGATCTGGCATATCAGTTGATGTCGGATCTTAAAAACGGTGACGGCCCTGACCTTGTTTTCAGTTACGGTGTCCAGACACAGTTAAACGACAGTGAGTACCTGATCGACTTGAAGAGTGAGATAGGAACAGAGGGTCTTTTCGAGAATATCGTAAAATCTTCAGAGGTTGGCGGAAAGATCTACCAGTATCCTCTTTCTTTTGTAATTGAAGGCATAATCACCGACAAGAAGGATGTGGATGAGGATCAGTACGGATTTACATTTGACCAGTACAAGGACTTTGTCTCTGGCCCATGCAACGGTGAAGATCCGGTAAAATACGGACAGACAGATTACTTCAATCTTTGTTACCAGCGTATCGAAGATAAGTGTTTCAACGGCAAAAAACTTAATCTCGGCAACGACGACTACAGGATGCTGGCAGAATACGTTTCACAGAACGTCATTGACAAAGACGAAGAGACTTTTAACTACTATGTCCAAACATATAAGTACGGCCAGTGGACTCCTACATTTGACCAGAACATCACGCTCTACCGTCTGATGAGCAATTATGCAGACAGTTTGGATCACATAAGGATAATGGGTCTGCCTACTGTTGAGGGTATCGGTCCGTCATTATCGCTGGCTGCTTCAGTCGGAGTTTCAGCTCATACCGCCGAGAAGGAAGCATGCATTAAGTTTGTAAAGACACTCCTGTCTGACGAAGTCCAGTACAGTTTTGCCGAAGGCGAAGGTAATACACCTGTAAACAAGGCAGCTTTCGAAGCAACAGCCAGAAACGCAATAACTGATTACAACTTTGTTTACGAGAAGTATCAGAGTGCATATGGCTATGATTTCGACTTAAGCGAAGCCGGAATGCCCTGGCACAGGATCGATCCTTCATTTGTTGATACTTATGAAGAGATGATCGATTCCTGCTACGGAATTAATGCGATCGATGCCGGAATTGCGTTGATCTTCACCGAAGAGATGCCCGCATATTTTGCAGGCCAGAAGTCTTTGGATGATGTTATCAAGATCATCGAAAACAGATCTCAGACAATGTTGAACGAGAGAGGATGATCTGATCATTACAATTAACGGATCCCTGATAAAGTGAGTGGTCCGCGGCGGGAATCAAATAACTCCTGCCGCGGATCTTTATTGTTTTGATATATAACCAATACATAAATGAATTAACCTCTTGATGAGAGCATTAACAAATGTGTTTTGCGAATCATAGAGGTTGGGGGAAGACAGAATGAACACTTCAAAAAGAATAGCTGCTGCGGTCATTATAGCGGGCTTATCCTTATATCCGCTCGCCGTATCCGGATGCTCAGGAACAGCACATAAAGGTGCCAACGAGAAGGTTTCCGAGAACGATGAATGGTATTCATTAAAGAAAGTCACGATCGGTCAGAAGTATGAGAAAGATCTGGATATAGACTGGATTGATTCGGATTTTGTCGGGCTTGCAGGTGATAAGATCGTATACCGTGTTAACGGGTCTTTTCCATATGACCATCTGAAAGATCAGGAATATGATGACAGCTTGATGTCTTTTGAGTATATCGACATCTACGGGAAAGACGGAGCATTGGAAAAGAGCTTTGATGTGCAGCAGATGATCAGGGATTCAGGAGCGTTCGGAAAAGGCCCCGGAACATCAGACGGCAATAACGGGGAGAGTTCCTCATATGATGCCACCTGGGTAGTTGAGGACGGATATGAGATCAAGGATAATGTCATTTCCGCCATGGTCGATGCATATTTCCCTCCAAAGGATCTTGATTCACCGGGAGGTGAGAAAGTATACAGCTTCAATATAGATCTTACAAGCGGAGAGCTTATCTCATATGAGGAAGTCGAGAACGGCGTGTTCGGATATGTCGAAAGCTCCTACAGCTTTGACGGCTACAGGATATTGAAAACTTTTGATTTTGATATTGTTAAGGAAAGCATGATTTATAAGCTTGATGTTTTTGTTCCTGACGGGACTAAATCCGTTTACGAGATCGACCGGCTTATCGATGATATCAAGATTGAGAGCATTCCGGATCTGATGTACAAGGGTGACGGTATAGTGGTCTTTTATGTCCAGTACAATATGGGCGATCAGCGTGTGTATGAGTTAAATCTCGAAAACGGTGCATTGAAGGAATTCACCGGCGATACATCCTATTTCATTAATGATTTCTACAATGCCAAATATATTGAAGGAACGGGAAATATAACAGTTGATGAATACGGTATCAACCTGATTGATTTTGATAAAGAAGTGAAGACACAGGTTTTCTCCTTCAACAACTGTAATATCAACCGTTTTGAGACTTTTTCCTTAAGCCTTCTGGCTATGACGGAAGACACTATCTATTTGGACAGCCTGGCTTACTATATGGGCGGAGGCGGAATGGATACGGGCTCGTTTGTTTTTCCGACCATGTACATTCTTACCAAAGAAGATGTGAATCCGAATGCCGGAAAGACCATTCTGCGCGCCGCCATATCAGGTTCATACGACTATGCCATAGGAGAAGCGATATGCATTTATAATGATACCGAGCCGGACTATTTCATAAAACTCATAGATGATTATTCTGTTGAGGGTATGTATTTAAGCGGTGAACTATCATGGAATGACCCTGATTTTGAAGAAAAGCTTGCAAAAGCCGAAGCTCATCTGACTTATCAGCTCGTAAGCGACCTTAAAAACGGTGAAGGTCCTGACCTCATAATAAGTGAGGGGATGCTGTCCGTGCTCAACGATAAAGATTGTCTTGTTGATCTTAAGCGTGAGGTCGGAACGGACGGATTTTTCGAGAACATAATAAAAGCATCCGAAGTTGACGGAAAGATCTATCAGTTCCCGCTCTCTTTTAATATCGAAGGCGTAATTGCAAACAAAGGTCTTGTCGGGGAAGACCAATACGGATTTACATACGATCAATATAAAGAATTCGTATCAGTTAAGTGCAATGGTGATGACCCTGTCGGATATCCGAGGATCAACTATTTCAATACATGCTTAAGACACTTTGAAACTGATTGTATCAAGGGCACGAAGATAAATTTCAACAATCAGGAATATAAGGCTCTTGCCGAGTTTGTGTCGGAAAATGTTACAGATCCTTTGGATCCTGATCTCTATGCGCCGCGTGAAGCGGTAGTCTACGGCAAGTGGGCGGCAAAGTACGACAACAGTATCTCTCTTTACAGTCTGATGAGATATTATGCAGACAGCCTGCCTTCAGTAAGAGTTTTGGGACTTCCTTCGTCAGACGGCCAGGGACCTTCTGTAAATGTATCGGCTTCGGTCGGAGTATCTGCAACGACCGGTGAGAAAGAAGCCTGCGTTAAGTTCGTTAAGACTCTTCTCTCGGAGGGTATCCAGAAGAGCATTGCTCATAACAGCGGTACCACTCCGGTCAGCTGCGCCGCCTACAGGTCAACGGCTCAAAAAGCAATTGTCGATTACAATTTCGCTTATGAAAAGAATCTTAAAACCTATGGCGGGATGTCATTAAGGGAAACAGGCATGGCATGGCATAGTATCGATCCTGCATTCGTCGATCAGTATGAGGAGATCATCGGTTCATGCACAAATATGATCATGACAGATCCGGGACTTGAACTGATCGTTTCAGAAGAGATGCCCGCATATTTTGAAGGCCAGAAATCACTGGATGAGGTGATCAAACTGATCGATAACAGGGCTCAGACATTGATGAACGAACGTGACTGAGATGTTACTATTCACAGTCCCCAGAACTCAGGACCTCATCAAGTGAATAAGGATTTCCAGCCATAAGTCTTGAGAGCGCGTCAAAAGGGCTTATGCCGTTGCGGGAACAAGTCTCTGTGTAAGTTCTTA
>JAFRRJ010000038.1 GCA_017428155.1 Clostridiales bacterium
AACCAAAAAGCAGACTCAATCTGTCTGTTTGCGCTGCCTGAAAAACGAAAAGAGACTGAAGATTTTGCTTCTCCAGTCTCTTTTTGATTTGTTTTTGTGGTCTCCGTGAGTCAACGTCAGCTTAACTTAATGACATTGCCCGTCAACACGGAGCGGCCCTTTTTCAATCTATAACACCAAGCCTTAAGACTTAATACCTTTGCAATCGTTGACATACTGTCTGATGGGTCCGATGTCCGTATACTTCTTGACACCGTCTCCGTCAGGGATGACGAGAACAGGAACGTTAACTATCTCGAACTGCTTTGCGAGATCAGAGTCGTCATCAGCATAGATGAGCTCGTAATCAAAGCGCTGCTCATCGAACATTGCCTTGACTGCCTTGCACTTTGCACAGGTGTGTGTAGTGAAGAGCATCGGCTTTGTTACCTGGCCGTCAGAAGGAAGATCTGCAAGTTCAGGAAGTTCCTTTTCTTCTGCCTTCGGAAGAGTAACTGTTGCTGTTCTGGGTTTCATTGAAGAGTTGCAGACGTCGTATGTCTTTCTGTCCTTGAACTCCTGGAGCTTTCCGTCGTTCCAGTTCTTGACCGGACGGTAGTAACCTGTGATACGGCTGTATGTCTCTGTCGGGCCGCCGCATACAGGGCACGCCTTGACTTCGCCGGGGAGATATCCGTGAGCGGAGCAGATGGAGTATGTAGGAGACATTGTATAGTAAGGCAGTCTGTAATTCTCGGCGATCTTTCTTACGAGAGATGCTGCAGCCTTCCAGTCAGGGAGACGCTCGCCTAAGAATGCGTGGAATACCGTACCTGATGTGTAGAGAGTCTGGAGGTTGTCCTGAACATCAAGAGCATCGAAGATATCTGCTGTGTAGCCGACAGGAAGATGTGAGCTGTTGGTGTAGTAGAATACGCCGGAAGCGTCATCTGCCGTGATGATGTCAGGGAACTTAGCCTTGTCATGCTTTGCAAGACGGTAAGCTGTAGACTCTGCAGGTGTAGCCTCAAGGTTATAGAGATCGCCGTACTTCTCCTGGTATTCGGAGAGCTTGTCTCTCATGTGGTTCAGAACGTCAGCTGCAAACTTCTGTGTCTCTTCGTGTGTAAGATCCTTTCTGAGCCACTTAGCGTTGAGACCTGCTTCGTTCATGCCGACCAGACCGATCGTGGAGAAGTGGTTATTGAATGTTCCGAGATAGTGTCTTGTGTAAGGATAGAGACCTTCCTCGAGAAGCTTTGTGATCGTGTTTCTCTTGATCTTGAGAGATCTTGCAGCAACATCCATGAGGTGGTCGAGTCTCTTATAGAAATCATCCTCGTCCATAGCAAGGTATGCGATACGGGGAATGTTGATCGTAACAACGCCGACAGAACCTGTGGACTCGCCTGAACCGAAGAAGCCGCCGGACTTTTTACGGAGTTCACGGAGATCGAGACGGAGTCTGCAGCACATTGAACGCACATCGGAAGGCTCCATGTCGGAGTTGATGTAGTTGGAGAAGTAAGGGATGCCGTATTTAGCAGCCATCTCGAAAAGAAGCTTGTTGTTCTCTGTCTCGGACCAGTCGAAGTCTCTTGTGATGGAATATGTAGGGATAGGATACTGGATGCCGCGGCCGTTAGCGTCACCTTCGATCATGATCTCGATAAAAGCCTTGTTGACCATGTCCATCTCAGCCTTACAATCCTTGTACTTGAAGTCGACTTCCTTGCCGCCTACGATACAGTTCTGCTCAGCGAGGTCGTTCGGTACAGTCCAGTCAAGCGTGATGTTCGTGAATGGGCTCTGTGTACCCCATCTTGAAGGTGTGTTAACACCGTAGATGAAGGACTGGATGTCCTGCTTAACCTGCTTGTAGTTGAGGTTATCTATCTTAACAAAAGGTGCGAGGTATGTATCAAAAGAGGAGAAAGCCTGAGCGCCTGCCCACTCGTTCTGCATGATGCCTAAGAAGTTGACCATCTGGTTGCAAAGTGTGGAGAGGTGCTTTGCAGGAGCAGATGTGATCTTGCCTGTGATTCCGCCAAGACCTTCCTGGATGAGCTGCTTTAATGACCAGCCTGCGCAGTAACCTGTGAGCATGGAAAGGTCGTGGATGTGGATATCAGCATTTCTGTGAGCGTCTGCGATCTCTTTGTCGTAGATCTCAGACAGCCAGTAGTTAGCTGTGATGGCGCCGGAGTTGGAGAGGATCAGGCCGCCTACGGAATATGTAACTGTGGAATTTTCTTTAACACGCCAGTCCTCAACCTTTACGTAGCTGTCTACGAGGTTCTTATAGTTGAGGAGAGCGGAGTTCATGTTACGGATCTTCTCACGCTGAGCACGGTAAAGGATGTAAGCCTTTGCCACGTCATCGTAACCCATCTTCTGGAGCGTAACCTCGACGCTGTCCTGGATAGACTCGACGTCTACCTTGCCGTCGACTGCCTTCTTCTCGCAATCTGATACAGCGTTCAAAGCGAGCATATCGATTATCTGGCTGTTGAACTCTCTGTTCTGTGCTACGAAAGCCTTCTCAATGGCTCCTGAAATCTTGCTTAGATCAAATTCTACGACTTTGCCGTCTCTTTTTACGATTTGATACATGTTCCTCTCCTTAAGCTTCTCCGCGGATCTTTGACTGCGGTATTATTTTTTTCGCGTTTTCCAATGCTTTTTCCAATTCTTCGTGAGGCATCTCGGAAAGCCCTTCGCCATTCAGGAGATTTCCCGAATCCACAAAGCTCTGGAGGAAGTAATTCTCTGACCCTTCCACCTGCTTTGCGATCTTCCCGAAATCCTCCGCCTTGTGCAGCGGCGACACGACGGTCGTCCTGAACTCATGTGCGACTCCGCTGTCCTGAAGCACCTTGATACTCCTCTTTATAAGGGAAGTGTCAAAGCCCTCAATGCCGACTGTCCCCGCATACTTTTCAAAGGTGTTCTTGATGTCTATCGCCACATAATCGACGTTGCCTTCGGCGAGGATCTTCTCGAGCCTGTCAGGAAACGTGCCGTTGGTGTCAAGCTTTACCTTGAAACCCATCGACTTGATCTTTGCGATAAACTCACCAATGTCAGAATGCAGAAGCGGTTCGCCGCCCGTGATGGCTACCCCGTCCAGGAGTCCCTTGCGTTTTCCGAGGAACGCGAAAAATTCGTCTTCGCTGATCCTCATGTCTTCCGGGGGATTGAACACCAGGTCCGGGTTGTGGCAGAAGGGGCATCTTAAGTTGCATCCGACGGTAAATACCGTACAGGCAACACATCCGGGGAAGTCCAAAAGAGTTAACTTCTGAAGTCCGCCGATGATCATACCCCAATACCTCGCTTCTAGATTGAAAATAGGTGCGAATGCGCCCCGCATTTGTTCGGAACGCTCTTAAAGATTACCTATATGTTGTGGTTGTGTCAACAGCAAAACCCAATATATTGTGCTTGTAACATGAATGTAATAAAACGCGCAAAAACTTGACAAACAATAGGGTTTCAAGACTTTTTTATAAATTTTCAAACTTTTTTGGAATGCAAAATGTAATATTTCTTTTCGAATTTTCGCCCGGATCAGGTCAGTCCTTCTTCTTCACGATCCGGTTGAACTGGGGTCTGACTTCGACCTCTGTCACAGCCGCGCCCTCGCGCATATTGATGACCGACTTAACGCACTCAGCCGTATCTTCGGGAAGCAGGTAGCAGCCGTCTTCCTCCGAAGGCGTAAAGTCTGCATTCCTGTACAGCTTGGTTCCCAGCGTAAGATCCGGGCAGACCGTAACGACTCTGATACCCGTTTTGCGGACTTCCTCGTAAAGACTTCTGCCATAGCTTCTAAGTCCCGCCTTGAGGGCGCCGTATGCCGCGCCGTGGGTATTGATCCTTGTTGAGGTGACTGATGCGATATTTATGACCATGCCCTTTGTGTCTTTGAGCCTGGGAAGCAATGCGGATGTAATGATCATGGGAGCTTCAAGATCTACCCTGCACATCTCCTTGATCTGGTCTGCCGTGTTGAACTCGGCAAGACCGTAGTACGCCGAGCCTGCCGCATTGACCAGGAGGTCGACCTTCTTTATTTCAGATACCTTTTTTAAAAGAATATCTGTATCTCTTATATCTAACGATATTCTCTTCTCAAAAAAGTCCGCGTCCTCAGGGAATATCCTTCCTATACCGTAGACCTTATAGCCTTCCCGGGAGAGCATCTTTGCAATTGCATATCCTATTCCGGAAGACGCTCCGGTGACGATCGCTGTCTTTAATTCCATGTGAAGATCTTCTCCCTTCCGATATGTTTTTCGAGCAGGCCGCAAACGTATTCCTGCATCGCCTTATCTGTCTCAGGTTCGTACTGCGCCACTCCGTCCTTTATGACATAAGGATACCACGCAGTCGCTGAACCCGGATATGCCCTGCGCATCCTGTTCAGATAATCCGAAGAAATCCTGAACGTGCCGACGCTGACATCAGTGAGTCTGCCTAAGTCGATCTGTCCGGCGCATGCTTCAACGAGTTCCTTATAAGCTTCTTTCCATTCCGGGATCTTAATTATGGGGTCGAAGCAAAGGCGCACCTTCGCGCCCGATTCTATCGCTTTTGCCGCCGCGCCGATACGCGCGCCAAGGGGCGCGGTGTTCTTTTCGAATCGCCCAATGACATCAGAAGGCGATAAGGTAAATGCATAGATGATGTTCGATATATTGTCTGTCACCTGTACGGCGGCTTTAGTCCTGAGTTCGACAAGAAGATCTTCTTCAGAGAGTGCCATTTCTTTCCAGAAATCAGCATGACCGGTAAGCTGATTCATCGCAAGAAGGTCAGTGTCATAGGAAGCGCAGACATACATCGGTCCTTCTTTGAGCTTCTCTTCGACGTCTCTCCTGTAGTCTTCGAGATTAACGAAGACGACCATGTTGGAAGACGGATACATGCCCTTGAGATAGCAGTATTCGCAGTCGAAGGGGCAATTCATCATGGAGCTCGCGTAATAGAAATTCTTCTGCCCCATGGACTGGCACACCGGCGCGCCCTTGAAGATCCTGCTGCCGTCCCTCACGGCGATGATCAGCGCCTGGTGCTCTTTCTGCAAAGGCGCATTCTGCCTCTTCCTGTCGAAAACATCCTTATAATGCCTGATCTTAATAACATGCGAATCAGGAAGCTTTGCAAGGATCTCCTCCGTCAGCGGGTACCCCAATGCTCTTTCCTCAACGTAGATATGAGTAAATCTCATCTAGCACCTCCCTTCCGGCTTTCTTGTCCTTAACAGGGATCCGCTCCTGTCCGCGCATCTTATCTATCAGCGCGACGAGCTCATCTTCCCTTCCCGCCGCGGCACAATAATGCTCCAGGTCCTTGAGTTCGCTTCGCATATACTGCGTAAGCCGAAGCTCTTCGAAAATGCTTTCCGGCAGGAATTCATATCCGGGAGCAGCAACGCCTCCGATCATGAGTTCTGCGATCTTCTTAATCTCATCGATATGCGCTCTGATAAGCTGAGTCACTTCATTCTTAGAAGGGAACTTATCGCCGCTGTCCGAGACGACCTTATATATCGCGAGATTTGACGGCGGGACCACCTTAAGGACTGCGTCGCAAATGAGCGAGGATTCCATATCGTAGAGCATGTTATCCCCGACTTCTGTCACAACCTTATCGGAAGTCGTGATGCTCATTTCTTCCGCGCCGGACTCGAAAAGTATATCCGGATAAAACCTTCTGCCGGTAACATCAGATATGACCTGATTGATGAGATACCCCTTGCCGGGTTCTTTCCCCGCGCAGATGCCGACGTTGAGGACGTGGTCATTTGGGGTTAAGTCTATTCTCGAGATCGTGCTTATCGCACATCCGCCGACGCCCGTGACGACTACCTCGCCGGGAAGTCCGGCGAGTGCAGATGCTTCGCATTTCAGAGCTGTGAGTATATAAAGCAAGTGCTAAACCCCGTTTGTTTTTGATAATTATATTATAAAGTGTTAATATTAGGCGTCTTAAAGACAACGGAGGTTTAATATGGACAGATTACTTACGGGTCTTCAGCCCAGCGGTTCACTTACGATCGGAAATTATGCGGGCGGCATCTCGCAGGTCGTAAACTATCAGAAAGACTATGAGACATTGCTCTTCGTCCCTGATATGCATGCAATCACAGTACCCCAGGATCCTGAGGCTCTGCACAGGAACATCATCAACGCCATCGCAATGTATATCGCTTGCGGCGTCGATCCCAACCTTCCGAACATGCACATCTACATTCAGTCGGAGAATCTCTATCACGCAAATCTGTCCTGGATCTTCGAATGCCACACACCTCACGGTGATCTCACCAGAATGCACCAGTTCAAGGCTAAGTCAGCTCTTCACGAGGCTTTCACAGAAGGTCTCGTAACATATCCTGACCTCATGGCAGCAGACATCCTGCTCTACGATCCCAAGTACGTTCCTACAGGAATCGACCAGAAGCAGCACGTCGAGCTCGCAAGAAACCTCGCTATCAGGTTCAACAACCGTTACGGCGAACTCTTCAGGATCCCTGAGCCCCTTATTCCTACGATCGGCGCCAAGATCCGTGACCTTCAGACACCTACTCAGAAGATGAGCAAGTCGACGGATAACCCGAAGGCATCAGTCTTCCTCTCCGATCCCGAGAAAACGATTCGCAAAAAAATCATGAGCGCAGTTACTGACTCAGACGGCATCATCAAGTTCGATGAGGACGAGAAGCCCGGCGTATCTAACCTCCTGACAATCTATTCTGTATTCACAGGCTGCAAGATCGAAGATGCGGTCGCCAAGTTCGAAGGCGGCGGCTACGGCGACCTCAAGAAAGCCGTTGCAGATGCAGTAGTCGAGAAGGTCGTTCCTTTCCAGGACAAGTACAACGAAGTAATGAGCAGCGGCATCATCAATGACATCCTTGACGCAGGCCGCGATTACACAAACGAGATCGCAAAAGAGAAGTACGAGCTCGTAAGAAAGGCAGTCGGCTTCGGCAGAGTCTGATAATCTATTGAATTTATGTAAGGACCACCTTCGGGTGGTTCTTTTTTTGCGTTTTTTCTTTTCGGGCGCGCGAACGAGATCTCAAACCAACCCAAGCGCCTATTTAAATCACAATCAAATGCCCCAACACCCCAAATCCGTAAAAATCCCAATTTGGGATGCATTTTCTCCATTAAAAACACCCCACTTCAATAAAACGCATTTGGGATACAATCTGAGGCAAAAATGCACCCCAAACCCTTTTAAATTTACAATTTGGGATGCAATCGCCCCCCAAAAAATGCACCCCAGCCTATCTGCTGTTCTTCCACATATACCCGAGCTTTATCACGGTCTCAATGTGATAACTTGCTTCGCCAAGAGAGGCGCGGAGCTTCTTGATATACGTATCAACGGCTCTGTCGTATCCTTCATAGTCCCTGCCCCAGACGGCGTCGAGGATCTGGTTGCGTGTTAAGGCCTGATCGCGGTTCTCCACAAAATATAACAGCAGTTCATATTCTCTCGGTGTAAGCTCGATCCGTCTGCCGTTGACGCTCACCTGTCTTCTTGCAGGTTCTATCGTGATCTCGTCAAGATCTATTCGGCCGTCCTTTACAAGCAGTCCTCTGTAGCGTTTTATCAGAGCGTTGACCTTCATCAGCAAAAGCCTGGTCGAGTATGGTTTGGTCAGGTATTCGTCTGCGCCAATCTCATAGCCTTCGATTATGTCATTCTCCTGACCTAATGCCGTAAGGAAAATGACCGGCACGTCGTAGCGTGACCTTATGAATCTGCATACTTCCTTGCCGTCCCTGCCGGGCATCATGATGTCGAGGATGACCGCATCGTAGCGGTTGTTCATGACAAGGCGGCAGGCTTCATCGCCGTCGCCGGCCTGATCGACCTCAAAGCCGTTTTTTGTAAAATATGCGGAAGTGATCGTCCTTAAAGAAATATCGTCTTCTGCAATAAGAATCTTGATATTACCTTCTGTCATTCTTTCACCTTCTTGATCTCAAACCAGAATGTAGTGCCCGCATCTCCGCTTGATACACCGAACTTCGCCTTGTGTAGTTCGAGGATGCTCTTGTTCACGGCAAGTCCGACGCCGTTGCTTTCCATCCGGTCTGTACCTGACTTGTCCGTCTTATAGAACAAGTCCCATATTTTCTTCTGTTCTTTAGGGCTTATCGGCTCGCCGTCATTCGTGATCTTGAATGTTATGTTGTTTCCGTCAGACAGGAAATCCACTTCGACCTTCTCCTTGCCGTACTTGATCGCGTTGGAGAGGAAGTTGGAGATGACCATCTTCATCATGTCGAGGTCGGCGGGGACGATGTATTCGCCGTCTTCCGCATCTTTTTTGAATTCGACTGTCATGCCGCGCTCTTTTGCGATCTTCTCCATGTGTCTGTAGCATGCTTTTGCGAGCTCGAAAAGTTCCACGTCCTCAAGATTGAGCGCCACATCGCCCGAATCCATTTTCGAGAGGTTCAAAAGAGTACTGACCAGCTTCGCCATGTGATCGACTTCAGAATTTATCTTCGCCGCGACTTCCGGGCGCTCTTTCTCATCTATCAGATCCCAGTTCTCGATATAGACCTTGGTGACAGCAAGAGGCATCTTCAGTTCATGGGCAAAACTCCTTGTGAGATTCCTTGTCCTTGCTTCATAGTTCAGCCTGTTGAAATACAGTCTGCGCATTACGAGCACCGTGCCTGTGAGTGAAGCTATAGCAAGGACGGCGATCAGGATGTATAAGTAGCCGTAATTTGCGAGAACGATCCTGAGCGGATGGAAAACAAATACGCCGCTGGATTCGACAATGATTTCGGAACCGGTGAGCTGAACGGTATCTGACAGGAAAGCATAATTAACGAGCCAGCTGCTTTTATTGCCAAATACTTCCGTATCCCCATGCTTCATCCTGACGATTTCCTCGTTATAGATCTTTTCTGCTTCAGCATCGAGTTCTGCTCTTTTTTTGTCTTTCACGCCGGATGTATTGCCGGATTCTTCATATGCCTTAGATAAGACCATTCCATCATCCATATAGATAAACATCGACGCGATCTCGCCGATCCTGGAGAATCCATAGGTCCGAGACAGATCGCCATATACTCTGTATACTTTTCCCTGCTTTACTACATCGACCGGAACACCGGTGGCGTCATCTGTTTTTTTGAAGCCGAGGTAATTGCGTTCCTTCTCCGTACCTGGCTGAGGTTCAATCTCCTCAATATCACCGCCAATCCCGGTTTTGAAGTACTTGATGGTCCTGTAACGTCCGATTTCAGGATAATAGTCTTCATACATCATGCCTGTATCGAAAATGATGTTCACCTTGTCCGGATCATGAAACACCTGCGGGGCATAATAAACTGATGCTGGATATCCGACACTATAACCTTTTGCGATGTATTCGCCATTAACTTTGTTCACCAGCATCATGGTAAGAAGAAAACTGCAAAGAAACACGACGATCAGTATCAAAGCACATATTGTCGCGGTGATCCTGATGTATGTTTTTCTCATTCCTGTTATCCCCGTATCTGCGAGCGCTCGGACTTCTTCATGTTCACATTAAGAAGTATAGAGGTTTGATGTGTATTTCTTATGTATAAATAATAACACCAGAGCTGTTTATTTGCTCCGGTGTCATCCCTGGGCGGTAATATCATTCTTCAAGAAGTTTATATAAAACCCTATAGAGTTCTGTAGCTTCCTCTTTCTCGAGTTTTACACAAGAACCTATTTTTGAAGGTATTTTTCTCGCTTTTTTATATAGATCCTTTCCGTCTTCAGTAAGAGATATGACCACAAAAAACCTGTCAGTGAATTATCCGAATCAGAAGAACAGCTCTACCGCTTTCTTCATCAATGTTCCGAAAGACTTCGGCCACTGTCCGTTGATCTTTCCGGTCTGCCCGTTTATAACGATAATGTAGTTCCTGCCGTCGTATGCAAAGGTGTTGATCCAGACAGGTACCAGCAGATACTTATATCTCAGGTTAAAGTAATCAGTTGCTATCTGGATGCCCGACAGATGTGTAACGGGATTCTGCCTGTAAGCCTCGTCCTCCAGATATCTCTTAAGGTCATCACCAAGGCTGTTCCAGGCTTCGGTAAGTCCGATGGAATAATGCTCGCAGGGAAAACCTGCCAGCGCGTCAGGCGTATACGGCTTTGCTTCCCTGGTCCAGTAATCTTTTACAACGGACAAAAGGAGCTTGTCTGATGCCAGCTGTTTGCTTGCAACGACCGGAAAATCGTCTATCTGATGCTTGAATTTACCGCTCTTGAATAGTGTCCTGTTCCCTGAGGAATAATGCCCGGTATAACGGTTCTCGGTCAGAACATCGAAGGTAAAGAGCGGAACATATATGCCGTAGAACTTATTGAGTTCGGCATCTTTTGCAAGCTTATCCGGTGCAAGGAATCTGTCCTTGACCCAGTCCTTAAAGATAAACTGTGCACGCTTTTCAGTGATCTTGAAAGGGATAACGCCGTTTGGTGCCATTATGTCTTTGGAAGGATCTGCCGCATCGACCGTTGTCGAACCGCAGAAAGGGCATCGTCCTGAGAGCTGAAGTCTGTTCTGGACAGTCTCGGCACCGCACTGCCCGCATATAACGATCTTGGCTTCCATGCCCCAGTTGTGGCTTGCGGTATTCTGCGCTGTAAGGAAATCCATCTCCTCAACAGGTATCTTGGATACCAGTTCGGGAATGATCTCCTTGTGCCCGCAGGACTGGCATAACAGACTGTCCCAGCCGGGATTGAAGATCATGGTTCCGCCGCATGAAGGGCATTTCTTATCGATCGGCATAACTTGTCCCTCCTGTTGCCGCACGGAATCCAAACCCCCTCAACTCCGCGCGAAAAACTCAAAAGGTGCTAATTCTCGTTCGGATAGACGAGTCTTCTGTCAGTGTCGAACCATTCGGCTATCGTTCTGAACATCTTAACGATGAATCTGCCTCTGTCAGTTATCGAATAGGTGCCGTCACCGTTCTCTTCGATGGTGCCGGTTACGACCTGCTCATTGAAACGCTTCTCGAAAGCTCCGTATTCTTCAACATACTTCGACGTGAAGACTTCGCCAACGGATTGCTGAGTGAAGGTCTGATCAGAATTCTCATCCATGTAGCTTAGCATGAACACGGATACCGAACGCTCGACCGTTACCGGAACGAGTGTGAATATGACCGTGTTGACGCAGCAGAAGATGACGAACATCATGATGATGTCCCTGACAGTGATAAAGCCCCAGAACTTCCTTATGACACCCATTACGACTGCAGCAATAAGCCCGGTTGCAATTATGAATACCATGCCCCTGTACATCAGGACTTCCATGTTCTTTAGAAACCCTGTGTGGAATAATCCGATGAACATCGCTGAACATACGAAGTAGATCAGTGCATATATTCCGATGAGAGCAATAATACTCTTTGCATTTCCGCTGCTTTTGCCGGTCTTAGTCATTTCCTGTTGCCCCGCTCTTTTGTCTAATATCTTCGGCAGCCAGCGCCTTAGCCTTCTCTATCGGACCTGCGATATAGGCGATGCCGCTCTCGCTGATCTGGATGGCTGTTCCGCAGAACTGGCAGAAACCTGTGGAACTCCTTCTGATGCGGTTGCCTGTGGAACCGCAGTTAGGGCACTCGACAGCAACGCTGTCGCGGGCGATCTGATCCTCTAATTGTGTCCTTCTGTATCTGGAATTCTCTTCGATAGCCTTCTCTCTTGAAGCCTCAGCCTGAAGTCTGGCCTTCTCGGAAGCTGTCCTTGAACGCTCGATCTCCTGCTGCTTAAGTATATGATCGCTTACCCTGAAGCCGATCTTAATGAGATTATTTAAACCTATCCCGAACATGTTCATTTCCTCCTGGAAATCTATTCTTATTCCAACGGATATTTTACCATGTTTAAGAGTTCCCGCGCTAGTCTTGCAACGGGCAATCCGACTACATTTGAGTAGTCTCCGTCTATCTTTTTGACCAGAAGGACGCCCATGTCCTGGATGCCGTATCCGCCGGCCTTGTCCATAGGTGATCCGCCGGCGCAGTAATCCTCTATCAGCCTTTTCTGATATTCATCAAGTTCATAGAATTCGACGCAGGTCTCTTCGGTGAAGGTTCTTTTCGAGCGCCCGGAAAGAAGAGATACGCCTGTCGCCACCACGTGCACGTTTCCGGACAGCGAAGAGAGCATCTTTACCGCTTCCTCCACACCTCCGGGTTTGCCGTAGATCACGTCGTCCAGAATGACTGAGGTGTCGGCGCCGATAACTACGGAATCCTCTTTTTCTTCTTCTGTCAAAGCATCGAAAACAGCCTTCGCCTTAAGATACGCCAGGTGTTCACTGACTTTAAGGGCAGGAACACCGTCTTCCTCCATCTTGATCTCGGCCGCACGCTCATCAATGTCTGCCGTGATGACTTCAAATTCCTTAGTAATAAAAGACAGCAATTCGCGCCTCCGGGGAGACGCGCTTGCAAGAATTATTCTTTTGTTGTTCTTACTTGATTCCACTTTCTTATTCGCTCTTTTCTCCATCCTCGCCGGAAGTCTGAGGCTTAAACACAAACGGGTTGTTCTGAGGGGCAACGGGCTTTGCCGGCGGCATCTGAGGTATTATAGACTTAACCGGCTCTGAAGGTGAAGGTGTTTTCTTATCTTCGTCCTGCAAAGGTGTCTTAGGCGGTATTATTGACTTAAACGGAGATTCAGTCTTAACTTCCTCGCCCGCTTCGGTATTTTCAGCCTCCGGTGCCTTTGCATCTAAAGCTGCAGCTGCCTGTGCTGCTGCGGCCGCGGGTCTTGTAAACGCAGGCTTTGCGGGAGCCTGGACCGGCGCAGTTGCTGCAGCGCTTGCCTGCTTCGTAACATTGCTCTGCTGTTTAAGCCTTGCCTCAATAGCAGATGCGGAAGATGCTCTCTTCTCCGTTGCACTCTGTGCCGTAGCGGAAGCAGCCTGAACTCCGCCGTGCTGTGCGCCCCGGATAGTATCTTTAAGCGAATCCTTAAAGCTTATTGAACTCTCGGGAAGGATGCCGGTGCTGTTGTTCTCGAACCTTGCATCAGGATTCTCCCTGAAGAGAGTATATGCGGTTCTCGGATCTTCCTTATGCGTGACCTTGTAATAGAAGTCGATGAGCTTTGCAAGTGACTTGCTCATGATGAGGTTGGAAGCCGTCTTGACCGGCGCCTCGATTCCCTTGATGTCGTTTACGTCCTGGAAGAACTCGCCACTTGTCTTGTAATCACCGCTTACGATATAGCCTGCACCGGGATCGCCTTTTTCAGCCAGAGCGATCATTGCACCTGCAACGTCTCTAACATCTACAAATGCACGTCCTCCGCCTTTCAAAGGTGTGGTACCGTTCTCAAGATAACTGTTCAAGACCTTGTTTATCTCATAGTCCTGGGAATAGCCGGGACCGATTATAAATGTGGGGAGCACCATTACGGCATTGAGTCTGTTGAGCGCGACCTTCTCCATTACGTAAGCAGCCGCCTCAGCCTTGGATTTTGCATATTCGCCCTCGACCTTGTTGCGGTCGAAGTGGATCGTGATATCGTCGCCCTTGATCTCAGGATTCAGAGCATATGCCGAACTCAGGTATACAAGCCTTCCGATCTTGCGCTTAAGACACATGTCAACAATGTTCTCGGCACCGATCACATTGACTCTCCTCATAGTAAGGTTCGTGGAATCCGAGAGTGACACATATTCGTCTGTGTGGAAAAGGATTGCCGATCTCGGATCGTCGAGCTCGAAAAATTCCCTCATGGAATCCTTATCCGTTGATATTCCATAGCAGATCTCAATGTTGGGATTATTACGGTAGATTCTGGTATCTGAAAGCTCACTCATGAGAATCCTTACCTTCTCACCTCTCCCGAGGAGCATACTGATAACCGTTTTTCCTAATGCGCCTTCGCCGCCTGATACAAGATACTTAACCGACATACAATCACTCCTTGATAATGCGTATGCTGTTTGTTGCCAGGTCTTATGTGTGCATATAATTATTTCCGGTGATAAACGAGCAAACGGTAAAACCGGATAATAATATTTGTAAACATATTTTACACTTTCGAATTCTCATGTGCAAAAAATTAATTTGAAAGGATTGTTGACAATTCTGTTACGCAAGTATATCCTTATGGAACATTTCCGGTTGCGGGAGTGTATACAATTGAATACACTAAAGGCTGTGACGAAGAAGGCCGCATTGATTCGATCAATACAGAGAAGTGCTGTTTGCTGAGAGGCACGTGACGATATTTGCATCAGGCTATCCCTTCCGAGCCGGCATTCCGAAAAGGATTATTTCCCTAGTAGACAGTGCCCGTGATGCTGCGTTAATGCAAAGGAGTTGTTAGACTTCGTAAGTGGCAAACAGACGTGTTTGCAAATTGAGTGGTACCGCGGATTTATATTCGTCTCAATGTCCAAGTAGGATGTTGGGGCTTTTTTTTTGCCCCGGCAAGGAACAGACAAGACAGATTGACAGAAAAGGAGAAAAGCTTATGTCAACACAGTACAATGACAGCAGCGTAGAGCTCAAGCTATCAGAAGTAGCTTCACGTGTTCACGGCCTGAGACTCGACATGGGTCTGACACCTGAGGAAGTAGCCTCAAAGCTTGATATTTCCACTGAGGAATATCTCAAGTTCGAAGAAGGCACCCAGGACTTTAACTTTACTTTTATTTATAAATTCGCAAACCTCGCAGGCGTTGAGATCTCCGACATCATGGAAGGTTCTTCCCCTGCCCTTACAGAGTATGCAGTAACAAGAAACGGCCAGGGCAGCCCTATCACAAGACGTACAGGTTATAAGTACCAGCGTCTTGCATCAAGATTCAAGAACAAGCTCTGTGAGCCCTTCCGTGTCGTAGTTCCTTATTCTGAAGAGGCTTTGAATCCTCCGTATCACCTCGTTTCACATAATTATCAGGAAATGAACATCGTCGTTAAGGGTACACTTAAGGTAATCATCGGCGATTCCTCCGAAGTGCTCCACGAAGGCGACTGCATCTATTTCGATTCCACACAGCCCCACGGCGAATTCGCTCTGGGCGGTGAGGACTGCGTATTCTATGCTATCATCCTTAACCCTGAAGCATGGGGCAAGGGTGAGAACTACACCACACCTTACAATTCAGAAGAGATGCGTACAGACAACGTTACAAACGTTGACGCCGCTAACCTCGAAGATCCGGTATATGCAAAGTATCTGAACGGCGTTCTCGACGAGAACGGCACAATGGTCGACGTTGACGTTAACGTTCCGGCATGCAAGAAGTTCAACTTCGCATTTGACTGTGTAGACGTTATCGCTGACAAGAATCCCGACAAGCTCGCTATGCTCTGGGTCGCAAAGGACTGCGTAACAGAGAAGAGAATCACATTCGGTGACATGAAGAAATATTCCAACATGACTGCCAACTACTTCAAGTCACTGGGCATCGGCAAGGGCGACAAGGTCGTTCTCGTCCTGAAGCGTCACTACCAGTTCTGGTATGCCATGATGGGCTTGGAGAAGTTAGGCGCTGTAGCGATCCCTGCTACCCACCTTCTCCGTGACCACGACTACGAATACCGTTTCAACGCTGCAGGCGTTAAGGCAGTATTCTGCACAGCAGATGACGATGCTGCAGACGAGTGCGAGAAGGCAGCAAAGGTCTGCGGAGTTGAGACACTCATCCTCTGCAACGGTTCAAGACCCGGCTGGCACGACTTTAACGAGGAGTTCAAGAACTTCTCCGACGTATTCGAGCGTCCTGAGGACTATGCATGCGGATACGATCCGATGGTAATGTTCTTTACTTCCGGCACAACAGGCTATCCCAAGATGGCTCTGCATTCATACATGTATGCAATCGGCCACATCCCGACAGCCAAGTACTGGCAGAATGTTGATCCTAACGGACTCCACTTCTCCATCTCCGATACGGGCTGGGGTAAGGCACTCTGGGGCAAGCTCTACGGCCAGTGGCTCTGCGAAGCACCTGTCTTCACATTCGACTTCGACCGCTTCAAGGCTGAAGAGATCCTTCCTATGTTTGCAAAGTACAATATCACAACATTCTGCGCACCTCCGACAATGTTCAGATTCTTCATCAAAGAAGACCTGTCAAAATACGATCTTTCATCACTCAAGTATGCAGTTACTGCAGGTGAGGCTTTGAACCCTGAGGTATTCAACCGCTTCATGGCAGCAACAGGCATCCGCCTTATGGAAGGCTTCGGCCAGACGGAGACCACACTTGCGATCGCCAACCTCGTAGGTTCCAAGCTCCGTATCGGTTCAATGGGCAAGCCCAATCCGCTCTACGACGTTAAGATCCTCGATCCTGACGGCAACGTCTGCAAGCCGGGTGAGACAGGCGAGATCTGCATCAACACACAGAACTACCATCCGAAGGGACTCTTCCTTCAGTACTATCTCGCACCTGACCTCACAAATGAGGCATGGCACGACGGCTGGTATCACACAGGTGATACGGCATGGGCAGACGAAGACGGTTATATCTGGTATGTCGGACGCACAGACGATGTCATCAAGTCTTCCGGCTACCGTATCGGACCCTTCGAGATCGAGAATGTCATCATGGAGCTCCCTTACGTTCTTGAGTGCGCTGTTACGGGTGTACCTGACCCTCAGGGCGTAAGAGGTATCGTTGTTAAGGCTACCATCACACTCGTTAAGGGCACTGAGAGAACTGAGGAACTCAAGAAAGAGATCCAGAACTACGTTAAGGAGAAGACAGCTCCTTACAAGTATCCGAGAGTAGTAGAATTCGTAGATGAGCTCCCCAAGACCTTCAACGGCAAGATCATGAGAAAGGCAATCAGATCCAATTCTGAACAGAATAAATAATCTGATTGTTTAGCGGACTTTCATCAGGAATCATTCAAGAAGCTTTTAACCAGAGCGGCTCTATAGTGGAGCCGCTCTTCTTCTGCCCGGGAACATTCCTCACATCAAAACGCCTGTCTCTGACAAACGGCCACAGGAAATCATATGCTTCCTTGGGATTCCGGAATTCCGGTACAGGGAAATCGGATATATCAAGGAGCATATTCTGCTCATAAAACCTCTCAAGGAGCAGTTGATGCCTCCTGTCATATACGATGAAGCTGTCGATGTCACGGCGCTTCAGTATAGACGGTCTTATAAGCGGGAGCACGGAATTAGAAGGATTGATCACAGCGCACGAAGCCTCTACCCCCATATAAAAATCCAGTTCAGCAAGGATCGACTGTGCCTCCCGGTACAGATCCCTTATTGCCATCTGTATTCCATTCATCGTAGCGCTTGAATAATCTTCTGCAATCCGTGCCCCGTATTTAAGAGCGCAGAATATCATCTTGTAAAGATTGATCTCTCTGCCCTGACTGTCCGTCAGAAAATAATCGGATGCCATCTGCTGCACTTCCGCACTGCTCCTTGAAGATATAGTAGAGCAAAGATACTGCGCATCCTTAAGATCTGTACGGATATTTACGGCATCTTCCATACCGCAGGTCCCACTCATGCCGCATATTGCATCAGGCACCCTGCCCGACCTTAAGGCGGCAAGCACAGCGCAAAGATAACCTTCAAAAGTACCGTCATATATATATATAAGACCCTGATCCGACATACCTGCCGCCTCCTTCGCGTCATTTATGGTGCCGTCATTCTATCACCCCGAACATATGTTTGTAAATACCGTTTTTCGCGTGTGTCCCAATATTGGTACAGATAAGAAAATCCCCGGCAGTTTCTTGCCGGGGATATCGGAATTCATTATGTTTCAGCGTCTATCAGGGCTTGGGGAACTTAAGCGCCTTAAGGAAATTATTGATCTTCTCCTTGTCACGCTTGCTGCCGTTGACGGTATAAACCTCGATATAAACATTCTTGTTTACATAAACACCGCCGTAGATGTCGGAATCCTCATACATATAGCCGTTGCCGAAAACAAGCGGAAGATTTGATTTCTCTTCAAGTTCACCGTTGAAGATAACGGATCCGCGTGTCTTGGTGATCGAGCGCGTATTGCTGCCTTCAAAATCATCAAGCGCATCTTCGAATTCTTCGTAGAAGTCTTCAAAGAGATCCATTGCATCATCCTCTTCTTCGAATCTGATGTATGTATAGACATTGTCTCCGTCACGGCTGTAGATTACATACTCTGCATCATCGCCGTTAATGTCTGTCCTCTTCTCGTGATAAGTCTCTTTCTTCTTGATATCGAGAACATTCTCAAGCGCATCATAGAAAACATCCTCGTCATCGATTACCTTAAAACCAGAGCATCCTACGATCGAGAAAGCAACTGCACCGGCAAGGACAAGTGAGATAAAAGCACGCAATTTCTTCATAACCAAAGTCCCTCCTAACTTCCGGAAAAATGATAAAAAAGCTTTAATAAATCTATTCTACGCCACGCGAAAATGCTTTTCAACGAAATGAAAGAGACAAATATAAAACTATGTGTAAATAAAGTCACCGCTATACGGTCTGAGTTCCGGAGTGCCGCTCCCCGGGCGTAAAAAGGCTGCCTCCGAAAAGACAGCCCGTTATGGATCATTTTTTCTAAGATCAGACGACCTTGAATCTGTGGTAATTCTTCTTGCCCTTACGAACGATAGCCTCGCCGTTTGCGTCGAAGTCAGATTCCTTAAGGTCGTAGAACTGATCCTCAACGACTGCGTCATTGAGGTATACGCCCTTCTGCTGGATCATACGTCTTGCTTCGCCCTTGGACTTCATGAGTCCTGCCTTAACGAGCGCATCAGCGATCTGAAGTCCGCCCTTTATCTCGTCAGCCGTAAGCTCGGTTGTCTTCATGTCTTCAGATCTTCCGGCGTTCTCGAAAAGATCCTCAGCGGTCTTCTTAGCGATATTTGCAGCCTCTTCGCCGTGAACGATCTTTGTAACTTCGTAAGCGAGTCTCTTCTTTGCTTCGTTAATGGCGGAGTCTGTGAGCTTAGCGTACTCGTTGATCTCGTCCATTTCGAGGAATGTCAAAAGCTTCATGCACTTGATGACATCAGCGTCATCGACGTTTCTCCAGTACTGGTAGAAGTCGAATACAGGTGTCTTCTCGGCATCGAGCCATACAGCGCCCTTAGCTGTCTTACCCATCTTCTTGCCTTCGCTGTTTGTAAGGAGCGTGAATGTAAGGCCGTAAACGGAATCACCCTTCTTACGGCGTACGAGCTCCATGCCTGCGAGGATGTTTGACCACTGGTCGTCACCGCCGAACTCCAAGTTGCAGCCGTACTTCTCGTGGAGGTAGTAGAAGTCGTAGCCCTGCATGAGCATGTAGTTGAATTCGAGGAATGAAAGACCCTTTTCAAGACGCTGCTTGTAGCACTCTGCAGTGAGCATCTTGTTAACGGAGAAGTGTGTACCAACTTCTCTTAAGAACTCGATGTAGTTGAGGTTTCTGAGCCAGTCTGCGTTATTAACGATGAGCGCCTTGCCCTCAGAAAAATCAACGACCTTGCCCATCTGCTTTTTGAAGCACTCGACGTTGTGGTCGATAGTCTCGACTGTCATCATCTGGCGCATGTCTGTACGGCCCGTAGGGTCGCCGATCATTGCGGTGCCGCCGCCCATGAGAGCGATCGGTCTGTGGCCTGCCTTCTGCATGTGGCTCATAACCATCATCTGAACGAAGTGGCCTACGTGAAGTGAATCAGCCGTCGGGTCAAATCCGATGTAGAAAGATACACCGGGCTTGCTCAAAAGCTCGTAGATCTCATCCCTGTGAGTAGCCTGTGAGAAGTAACCTCTCTCTTCAAGCACATCGAAAACGTTTCTGTACATATATTCCTCCAACAAATTGTTATCTCTTTTATGCCGTGCGCCTTATCCTTCAGACACCCTTTAAGATCAGACGCCGAGCTTGATATAGTCGATCGCTGCAAGTGCCGCAACCGCGCCGTCAGCGCAGGCTGTCGTAAGCTGCCTTACTTTCTTTACTCTTGCATCGCCTGCCGCAAAGATACCCTCGACATTGGTCTTGCAGTTCTCGCCTGCTTCAATGTATCCGCCCTGCAGTGTGACAAGATCCTTGAAGTCGGCTGTCTTAGGTTCCTGTCCGATCGCAACAAAAAGTCCGTTAACATCGATCGTCTTCTTGCTGCCGTCTTCCTTGCTGATAAGTTCCACACCCGTAAGCCTTTGTTCACCCAAAAGACTCTCAATAGTATAAGGTGTCACGATCTCAAGATTCGGCAGAGCTTTTGCTGCGTTTACGAGCACATCGTCAGCTCTGAATTCGTTTCTGCGGTGTATAAGATATACCTTGCTTGCGATGCCTGCAAGATATATCGCATCTTCAACTGCGGTATTTCCGCCGCCGTTTACGGCAACAGTCTTGCCTTTATAGAATGCGCCGTCGCATGTGGCGCAATAGGAAATGCCTTTGCCGAGAAGTATGTCCTCCCTCTCAATGCCTAAATGGCGGTTGGATGCGCCGACAGCGAGGATAACAGCTTTTGCGGTATTTTTCGCGCCCGAAGCAAGAGCGGCTTCGAAGCCGGCATCGGTTTTCGAGATGGCCGTAACACGGTCAAATTCAAGCACTGCGCCGAGGTTCATCGCCTGATTATAAAGGTCCTGTGCAAAATCGAATCCTGAGATCTTCGCGATCGCGGGATAGTTCTCGATCTCTGGCGTGTTGATGATCTGGCCGCCGTACATCTCGCCTTCATAAAGCACGGTATCCATGCCTGCGCGTCTCGCGTAGATCGCTGCCGACAGGCCCGCCGGACCCGCGCCTACAATAATGATGTCTGCCATAGCTTTAGCCTTCCTTCCCATTGACGAGCAAGTCGAACCTCTCATGAGCCTCGGGATCCGTCCTCTGCAAAGAGATGACCTTACCCTCGCGGCTTATGAAGCAGTGCTCGCTCGTACCGGTGCACCTTACCTGCTCGGTCTCCTTATCGAAAACCGTGTACTTGATATCGAATCTGACTCCCGTATATCTCGTGACTTCGGCACGGATGACCACGGTGTCGCAGTATTTTGCCATTGTCTTATATTTTGCGGTAAGTCCGACAACGGGGCTTATGATCCCCATCTCTTCCATTCCCTTATACCCCAGTCCTATCTCCTCAAATAGCTTGGTCCTTGCCTCTTCGAACCATCTGATGTAGTTCGAATGATGGGTTACTCCCATCTGGTCTGTCTCATAATACTGTACGAGATGATCGCAATCTGTAATTGCTGCCATGCGAAAAGCGCCTCCGCCTCCTTAGATTTATTTATTTTATTTAAGGGCTGATGAACTGTCAAATAATCAACTGTCTTTCCGCGCGAAAACATATATAATGACATCTATGGATACCGGTCTCTTCATCTTGATCACAGACATCTTGGGCACCGTGGCTTTCGCGGTGTCAGGCGCCATGGCCGGCATCCGGAAAAAGATGGATATCTTCGGAGTCAATATCCTGGCGCTTTTGACGGCTACGGGCGGCGGCATCATCAGAGACCTCGTCATGGGCGCGACCCCTCCTACGGCCTTCAAGAATCCGTTCTTCGTAATCATCGCGGCAATCGCCGCCAACATCACATTCATATTCGTCTACTGGAAGCACAAGAGCAGGAAGGCCTTCTCCGACAAGACCCTCGCAATCTACGACAAAGTCTTCTTCTGGTTCGACACAATAGGCCTTGCCGCCTTCACGGCAGACGGTGTCCACACCGGTCTTCTGGGATCCCATTCAGATAACGCCTTCCTTGTCATCTTCCTCGGCGTCGTAACCGGCGTCGGCGGCGGTGTATTAAGAGACGTCCTCTCCCTTGAGATGCCCTATATCTTCGTAAAGCACATCTACGCCTGCGCATCGATCATCGGCGCGGCGGTTGTTTATATCGTTTACGTCATCACGGGTTCATCCGAAGCCGCAATTCTCGCGGGGTTCTTCTTCGTCTGCGCGATCAGATTCTGCGCAGCCCGCTACGGCTGGAACCTGCCTAAAGCGTATAAGGACTGAATTTCCTGTTAGTTTGCTTTTTCCGCCGGGTGGGGTTGTTTTCTGTTTGTAGTAAATACCCACTAAAAGCTGTGTTCGGGCAGTTTAGTGGGTAACATCGGCATCCCACAGTGGTGCGGATACCCACTAAAAGCCGTGTTCGGGCAGTTTAGTGGGTAACATCGGCATCCCGCAGTGGTGCGGGTACCCACTAAACGTCGTGTTCGGGCAGTTTAGTGGGTAACGTCGGCATCCCACAGCGGTGCAGATACCCACTAAATGCCGTGTTCGGGCAGTTTAGTGGGTAACGTCGGCATCCCGCAGTGGTGCGGATACCCACTAAACGTCGTGTTCGGGCAGTTTAGTGGGTAGCGTCGGCATCCCACAGTGGTGCGGATACCCACTAAATGCTGTTTTCGGGCAGTTTAGTGGGTAACATCGGCATCCCGCAGCGGTGCGGATACCCACTAAATGCTGTTTTCAAACAGTTTAGTGGGTAATACCGTATCAATCCCCAAAAACACCCCTTGATACGGTGCTAATCATCCTTGTATTGTTCGAGCCATACCGTATCAACCCTCGAAAATGCCCTTTGACACGGTATCATCCGCCTCCCCCAAGCCTCACGTTCCCACGCCCCCGCCCCCACACAAAAAAGCCGCCCCACGACAGGAGCGGCCACAAAAAAACAACAACCAAATCTCAGTTCGAATCCGGAACTGCCTTGATCGCAGCAAGAAGCTCATCAAACTCCTCGAATGCCGGGATGTCCGGGTTGTCGGCGATGATCTTCTCGGTGCTCTTGAAGAGGAATCCGGCCTTGGATGCCTTGATCATGGCGAGGTCGTTATAGGAATCGCCGGAAGCGATTGTATCAAAGCCGATAGACTGCAGCGCCTTAACTGTGGCGAGTTTGGAATCGGAGATCCTCATCTTGAAGTCTTCGATCATGCCGTCTTCGCCGACGACCAGAGAGTTGCAGAACAAAGCCGGGTAGCCGAGCTTGGCCATCAGGGGCATCGCGAACTGTGTGAACGTGTCGCTGATTATGATGACCTGCATATCCTTGCGGAGCTCGTCTAAAAACTCCTTTGCGCCCGGAAGCGGATCAATCTGCGCGATAACGTCCTGGATCTCCTTGAGGCCTAAGCCGTGCTCTCTTAAGATGGCGAGTCTGAAGCGCATAAGCTTATCGTAATCAGGCTCATCTCTTGTGGTCCTTTTAAGCTCCGGGATACCGGTCTTCTTCGAGAACTCGATCCAGATCTCAGGTACCAGAACACCTTCCATATCAAGACAAACAATATTCATTTAACAAATCCTCCGTCAGATTCTTGCGTATATGAATGAACCGGAATCATAGCCTAAGCCGTATCTTCCGAATATTAACGTAGCTAATAAGAGCACCATGAATGCTGCCCACAACAGAATGGCACTCCTGCTTCGTAAAAATGCTATAGCAGAGCGGGGCTCTTCATCTTCGCCCGGGCGGTATTTGTACGCGTCAACTGCGAACACAATAAGCACTGCAACTATCAGCACGATGAGGTTTGCAAGGTCCATGCCGGATACGCAGAAGTTCGTCCAGTTAAGAGCTGCACCGCCCCTCCTGAAGATGGCCGCATACATGTCGACCGCGTCGCCGACACTTGCGGATCTGAAGAACACAAAACCCGTGAGCATAAGGACGAAAGTGCGCACGGACTGGAAGATCCTGAACCAGATCTTGTCAGCGCCGATCTTAGGTCTGATCTTCTTGAACAGGGGTTCGAAGATCATGCCGAGCACAATGTAGATGAAGTGCAGGATGCCTGAACCGATAACGTAATTCCAAAGACCGCCGTGCCAGTAACCGACGGCAAACCAGAGGATCAGAAGAGCGATATAAGTCGGCACTTTTTTGCCGTTCTTCTTGCCGAACTTTGCTTTTGACCAGTCGCCGAGCTTGATCAAAGGGGTGCTCTTCAATACAGGATACATGAGGTAATCGCGAAGCCAGGCGCCCAGGGTGATGTGCCATCTTCTCCAGTATTCCTTTACTGTCTTCGAGAAGAACGGGCAGTTGAAGTTCTCGGGCAGTTCGATGCCGAACATGTGGGATACGCCGATGACGACTTCCATGCATCCGGAGAAGTCAGTGTAGAGCTGGATTGCGAAGAAGAAAACGCCCAAAGGGACATACCAGCCGGTAAACACCTGATGGTTGCCGTAGATCATGTTGACGACCATTGCGGCGCGTTCTGCGATCACGAGCTTTTTAAAAAAGCCCCATGCGACCCTGACGGCGCCGTCACAGATCCTGGCAAAAGAGAATTTGACATCCTTCGCCTTTTCGAACTGCGCGGAAAGGTTAGCATAGGTGTTCACAGGTCCCGACATGAGCTGCGGGAAATATGTTGAGAACAGTAAGACCTTGAAGAAATTCTTCTCGGGCGCGATCTTCTCCCATCTGCAGTCGAGGATGTAGCCCGTTGTCTGGAGTACGTAAAATGACATTCCGACAGGGACCGCGTAAAGGAAGAATTTGTTCTGTCCGTCAACGGCGCCGAAGAGGGTGTTGAGCCTTTCAGCGGCTAGTCCGATTACGTTGTAGTATTTGACCGCGCAAAGGAGCGCGATGTTTATGATCACTGTTATGGCCGCGAAAACATTACGCGCGGCATTGCTTTTCGAGGGGCCCGACAAAAGGCCTCCGGCATAGCAGATCACTGCCGAGAGGACCACAAACAACAATGTGTAAAATCCCAGAAATCCCGCAAATGCAAGGCTTGCTGCGAGGACAACCCAGAAGCGGAAGCTTTTGGGAAGAACATAGTAAAGCAGCAGGACTGCAGCGACAAATACCAGAAATAAAGCGGATACCAGCGACATCAGTTATTCCTTAACCGAGGTGTGCGATGATCTTGTCGACCATCTCGCCGACATTCTTAAGACCTGTCGTCTCGCCCATCGTGAACTTGATACCGAAGCATCTCTCGACAGCGACTATGAGGTTGATGTGCTCTAATGAATCCCAGCCGTCGACGTCGGACGCGACCGTGGAATCGTTTACCGTGATGTCCTCGTCATCGAAAACATCCTGAAACACTTCGTTGAGCTTGCCGTAAATCTCTTCTCTTGTCATTTCATAATCTCCTTGCCGGGCGGTGTTAAGATCAGTTGACCTTGATCGCAGTGTTGCCGCTCTTATGCGGCTTGTCCAGATCAAGAAGCCACTCTGAGGTGCCGTCTTCCATCTCTCTTATCTTCTCGAAGCCCTGAAGCCCGTAGAAATCCTTGACCATTTTATTCTTTGCGGTCGGCAAATAATAGCCTTTTATCTTTGTGATATTTCGTGATTTTGCCTGAGCTATGAGCTCGTCCATCATGGCATATTCCATACCGCGCTTTAAGACTCTGCAGCTCATGAGCCACAGGTCGATATGGAAGAACTTGTCCTTGCCGAAGATCTCCTCATGTCCGAAGGTGACTGCAACGACTCCGTTATCGCCGAACTTGTCCTCAAGTCTTCCGTAGAGCGTTATGTATTTGGGATCTGTTGCGATCTTCTCGATGTCAGCCTGGCTGCAGCGCTTGGTAGTAAGGTTGAACTGGTTGCTCTTATTGGTGAGCTCTGCGATCCTTGCCATATAGACAGGAGCAAACGGCTTTATCTCGGCCGTCATCTCCAGAGATTTCAGATACTCATCGTAGTTATCGAACTGAGCCGAAGCCTTCGCGCGCTCCATGTTGGCCTTGTACATGCCGCCGCGCTTGATATCCTCTTCGGATATACCTGTGACTTCGAAGAAACCGTTCGAATCGATGACGTCGATATATGTCTCGGGCGCGCCGACCTCAGGAACCGATATGCCGGGGATCTGGTGCTCGACCAGAGCCCTCTCGACAGGGTTGTCGTCTACAAAGACGAAGCTGTCGGAGCCGATGTTGAGTTCTTTTGCGATGCCGGCGATATTGATGTCCTTGTTGTCCCAGTTGGCGCGGATCAGGATGAAGTCATCTTCCTTCAGAGTCGAATCGGGCCTTGCAAGTCCCGCAAGAGCATTCTCCTCGTCATTCTTGGATGCGACCGTAAGAAGGATTCCGAGATCCTTATGTGCCTTGATGTACTGCTGGAACTCGGTGAAGAGCTCGGATTCGGCGTCCTCGTGACCGACCTTGATATTCTCGGGACCGTCGTCACCAACGATGCCGCCCCAGAGGGTGTTGTCCATGTCGAGCGCGAACGCCTTCTTGTTCTTTCCGTAGACAGCCTTGATTATGTGCGCGAGATTGAACGCAAAATCAGGGATCGCGGAAACGCTCAGCGCATACTTATATCTGTACCAGTCGCCCGGATCCGCCCACTTCTTGATTCCGTAGACGGATGAGACGTAATTGATGTCGTTTATGAAGAAATTCCCGTGGCTCTGAGCATAAGCGCAGAACCTGTCGTTGAGCCTGTTGATGAAATTGATCCTTCCGTGAATATTCGAGAAATCGCTGTTGCCCAGAAGCCTGAAGTAAGGCAGCTCGAAGTTATTCTGGATAACGGTGCACCCGAAGCGCTCCGCAAGGGACTGCCAGATCTGCTCAAATCTTCCCGTCGTCTCTTCAATCAGGGCATCGATCTGTTCAGGTGTATCCGTCACGGACGGGTATCTTGCGATATTTCTTGTTGTGGTGTGCACGAAAACAAGATCCGGCTCAAAAGCGTCCAGTTCGGGATTGCCGAAGACCGCATCTTCGAAATACTTGTTGTACTCGGATTCATAGAACTCGGGCTTGATCCCGTAGTTCAGAAGGAAAAGCTCTAATATCAGCTTTATATCACTCGTGGTGGAACCGCCTAAGATGGCGATCTTCTTTTCGATATAAGACACGCCCTCCCTTGCAAGGAGTTCCCTTCTAATAGCCTTCTTCTTGCGAAGGATATAGTCGGTATCGAAAGGATATTCAAGCTGTTTCATTCAAAGCCTCCGGTGTGACTTGTGTCATCCAAGCCATAATTCAACACTTTATAATATCATTTTTGTTCCCTAAACGCCCTATTATATAGGGTAAGTTTGTATATTATGTACCATCCCACAAATATTTATGCGTGTTATAACTAGTAGCGGTGGAAAAAGAGGGCATCAAAACGCCCGTTATATGAATCGGGAGAGAACATAAATTGGGTAGTCTTAGATTTATCATAGATGTAGCACTCATACTGTTTGCCGCAAAGGCATTCGGTATCGTCGCCCGTAAACTCCACGCCCCTGAGGTCGTCGGAGAGATCATTGCGGGCCTTATCTTAGGACCTGCCGTCATCGGCCTCGTCGACCAGTCCGACTTCATCAGCAAGATGGCCGAGATCGGCGTCATCATGCTCATGTTCGAAGCGGGCCTTACCACAGACATGAAAAAGCTTAAGCAGACCGGCCTTAAGGCTACTGCTATCGCCTGCGCAGGCGTTTTCGCCCCGCTCGTTCTCGGTGCAGTCCTCTTCATGAGTTTTTACGGCTTCGGCGAACCCGGTTCCGAGCAGTTCATCAAGGGTCTTTTCATCGGCACGATCATGGCAGCGACATCCGTAAGCATTACGGTTGCAGCGCTTAAGGAGCTCGGCAAGCTCAGCAGCACGGTCGGAACGACTGTCGTCAGTGCCGCCATCATCGACGATGTCATCGTAATCATCGTCCTCACATTTGTCTTAAGCGCCAAGGGAACAGGCACTTCCGTATTGAGCACAATGCTGAAAGCCATTTTGTTCTTCGCTATAGCTATAATCTCCGGATTCATCGTTTACAGGGTTTTCAAGTGGCTCGACGCCAGATATGAACACACTAGAAGAATTCCTATCGCTGCGCTCTGCTACTGCCTGTTCATGGCTTATGTCGCTGAGAGATATTTCGGCATCGCAGATATTACAGGTGCTTATGTCGCCGGTGTTGTCCTCTGCAACCTCCACGATGTTAAGTATGTTGAGCGTAAGGTCGACGTCAGCTCCTATATGGTTTTCGCGCCGATCTTCTTTGCAGGCATCGGACTTAAAGTCTCTTTCGAGAACTTCAATCCCACGTTCCTTTTCTTCTCAATTGCATTCGTTTTCGTAGCACTCCTGTCGAAGATCATCGGCTGCGGCTCGACTGCGAAATTATGCAGGTTCAACTGGAACGATTCACTTAAGATTGGCATCGGCATGATGACCCGTGGCGAGGTCGCGCTAATCACTGCCCAGAAGGGCTTAAGCGCAGGACTTATCACCTCCGATTATTTCACGGCGGTCATCCTCATGATCCTCGTAAGCTCGATCCTCGCGCCAATATTACTGAAGGTGCTATATAAAGCCAAATCCGCCTGACCCTTTATGTTAATATAATTCCTATGGAGAAAGATGAGACTCAGAAGACGGTTTTGATCCCGATAGTAATCCCTTCCTATGAGCCTGACGACAGGCTTATAGCGCTGCTCCGCGACTTTGACGCCAGAGACATGGGACCGGTCATCATCGTCAACGACGGTTCTTCGGAAGAATATGATCAGATCTTTAATGAAGCCTCATCTATTATCGCCCGCCTCGGCGGCAAACTCATCTCTTACCGTCCCAACCGCGGCAAGGGCCGCGCGCTCAAGACGGCATTCGAATATATAAAAGACAACCTTCCGGGTGCGCTCGGCTGTGTCACCGCCGACTCTGACGGACAGCACACGCCTGACTGCATTGCTTCCATAAAGGATGCTTTGACTGCCCATCCCGGGAATCTTATCCTCGGCGTCCGCGAGTTCAAAAAGAGCGAGATCCCGTGGAAGAGCTGGTACGGCAACAACATCACGATCAAGGTTTTCGCGTACGTATCAGGAATGAAGGTTAATGACACCCAGTCCGGCCTTCGCGGCATCCCCTTCAGGTTCATGACAGAGCTCATCGGCTGCAGGGGCGAGAGATTCGAATTCGAGACACAGATGCTCCTTGAATGCGCAGGCAGATACGACCTCACCGAAGTGCCGATCAAGACGGTCTACGACTCCAAGGAAAACCACCAGACGCACTTCAATCCCGTAAAGGATTCGATAAGGATCTACCGGCTCCTTGGCAGGAAATTCTTAAGATATGCCTGCGCCTCACTGTCATCCTTCTTGCTCGACATCCTTCTTTTCCAGCTCATCGTAGTATCAATGGAAAAGACCCTTCCTCTGATGGAGGCGGCAGCAATAGCGGCAACCGCAACGGTCGGCGCCAGGATAATCTCCTGCGTATATAATTACCTGATCAATTACAGATTCGTCTTCAACAGCCGGGCCTCAAGAGTAGTCTCTCTCACGAAATACGCCCTTCTGGCCGTGATCCAGATGTCCTTGAGCGCGGCTCTGGTCGCACTGATCGTATACATTTTCCCCGGCTGCTGGAAAGCTTTGGTAAAATGCATCATCGACACGGCGCTGTTCTTCCTGAGCTATACGGTTCAGCAGAAGATCGTTTTTCGAGCATCGGAAAAGAAGCCTTCTAATACAACAACGCCCGACAACTGAACGAAAATAACAAGCTAGGAGCACCTGATGAAACTATTCGCAATCGCAGTTTTTCTTATAATGTACATCCTGATGATAGTCCTGCCGAAGCGCCGCGCGATCGTCGCGCTGATAGCCGCATCGTTAATGGTAATCGGCCAGGTCCTCCCTCTGGAAAGCGTTCTCCCTGCAATTGACTGGAACGTCCTCATGATGATCTTCGGAACGATGGTCATCGTCGATTATTTCATCGAATCCAAGATGCCGAACAAGATCGCCGAAGCGCTCTTAAGGCTCTCGCCCAACGTAATGTGGGTAACGATCATAATGTCGCTGTTCTCGGGCATCATCTCCGCATTCATCGACAATGTCGCAACAGTTCTCATGGTAGCCCCGGTCGGCCTTGCGATCTGCAAAAAGCTCAAGATCAACCCGGTTCCCATGATCATCTCGATCGCCGTATCCTCGAACCTTCAGGGCGCGGCAACACTTGTCGGCGACACGACATCAATCATGCTCGCAGCAGCCGACAACATGAACTTCAACGACTTCTTCTGGATGAACGGCAAGCTCGGAATGTTTTTCGCCGTCGAATTGGGCGCGATCCTCACGGTACCGATCATGATGATCCTCTTCCGCAAAAACCGCCAGCCCGTCACGAGCGACGAGCACACACAGGTCACAGACTATATCCCGACCATCACGATGCTCGGCCACGTCGTCCTGCTCATCATCGCATCCTTCATTCCCAACACGCCGACGACCACAAACGGCATAATCTGCATGGCATGCGGAGTCCTGACGATCATCTGGGAACTCATCAAGCAGAAGTCCACGAAAGGCATGGTCCACTCGCTCAAAGCAATGGATTATGACACGATGCTCCTTCTGTGCGGCCTCTTCGTCGTCATCGCCTCGATCAGGGAAGTCGGTGTCATCGATGACCTCGCCGGCATGATCGCCAACATCGGCGGCGACAACAAATTCCTCATGTTCACGATCGTTGTATGGGGTTCAGTCCTCATCTCCGCCTTCATCGACAACATCCCATACGTTGCAACGATGCTCCCTCTGCTTGCAGGCGTAGCATCCGCAATGAACACCGAGCCGCACTTCCTGTTCTTCGGTCTCCTTGTCGGCGCCACCCTCGGCGGCAACCTGACGCCCATCGGCGCCTCTGCCAACATCGCCGGCGTCGGCATGCTCCGCAAGGAAGGCCACGAGGTAAGCTTCGCCGACTTCATGAAGATTGGCGTCCCCTTCACCCTCACCGCGGTCATCACCGGCTACCTGTTCGTCTGGTTCATCTGGGGTCCGTGATGGTTGATGGTCTTGAGGGCCAGCCGTGCTCAAGGTCATGTGGTGTGATACGTTTTTTGTGGATGAAAACGAGCAATTTGGGATACATTTTCCCCTTCAAAACCACCCCCAAAAACATAATCAGCCCATTTGGGATTTTCTAGCACTCCCCTCCCCAAAAACGCACTCGCCCCACCCCTCCCTCAAAATAAAAACTGCCACAAAGCCTTGCTTCATGGCAGTCAATTAAATTCATTTGTTGCGGGGCTCTCAGCCTCAGCCTTCTCTCAGCCTCAGCCCTCTTCGCCCTCGCCGTAGAATGCTTCGTATGCAGCTTCGGCCAAAGTTCCTGAAGCATTGGCGATAACGGTGCTGTCGGGTGCCAGGAGTCTGTAGCTTCTCTCGCCCAGGGAGCCGATCGGCATCTGTCCGTCGATTCCAAGCAGGATGTTGTAGAAGCAGTCGGTCAGGACAGAATCGAAAACCTCTCTCAGGAGCTCGTCGCTCGCGCCTGCCGCCTTGAGTTTGGCAATCTGCTCACCGGCCATAGAGTCAGAGCTACCGAGATAATTCTCGAGCATAGCATCCTTTTCTTCTCTGGCTGCCCTGGCAAATAATAATGCATCCATGATCGGCACCTCCGATTTACAGGTTTTATATATTTTATCAAGAACCGACCTTTATAGCAAAGTGCCCGTATAATCAATGTCTGCCCGACAGGTTTCCCAAGTCCGCCTCACCCACAAGGCGCAGCACTTCACCCCGCCTCAAGCCCCGGGGAGCCAAAAATCTCTTACTTAATCTGGTTTTCTAAATATTCATGCATCTGGCGGTAGCTCATGAGTTCGAGCGGGGTCATACCGCTGAGAGGATACTCCGGATCATCCGGATCAAATTCCCAGTTGCTGATGATTACGGCATCGGCCGCTTCGACATGCCCGCGGATCACTTCATAATATCTGTCACGCGTAGCTTTAGTATCCAGATTGATATAATAATCAACTGCAAGCGGATCGTTCGGGTCTCTTATAACGCGTCTGCAATCTCCGATGAAGTCATCTCCATTTGTGAAGAATTGAGTTTCTATCGTAGTTTTCCCGTTATCATCATATTTGTATGTTATGACAACATCTTCACCTTCAATCCAGATCAGGAACTGGTCTGATTTTGTGGGGCCTTTCATCATTGCATTTGAACCGAAGATGTACCAGGATGTGCCGAAATCCCTGAATCCCACGACGTGATATTCCAGATTTCTGAAGTTCTGATCATCATCGATGTAGATCAATTCGGGTACCCCATCGCCTTCAAAGTCATACAGGGCACAGGTCGCGATTTTGTATTCCTTTTCGAGCGAGAGGATGGCTTCACTGTCGTAGTCAAGTTCTTCAAGGTAATGCTTCATTGCCTCCTGATAGAAATCTTCCGGAGATAGGCCCGCATAAGGATCTGTCTCGGGTCCTGTATATGGCTCACCCCATAGATCATCGGAATGGGTGTTATACCATTCGTCCGTGTAAGGAGCGTTCGATGAAAAGCCTAGAATATCCTCAACTCTGTAGATCGAAGATACCAGCCATTCACCGTCTTCACGGCTGAACTTGATCCTGAGCTGGAATTTCTCGGTGTCTTTCTGGTTTTTCAATGCCGCTAAAGCGTCATCGTTGTATTCGTACCATTCGAAAAACATCGGCTCCCAGTCCATGATCTTTAACTTCATTTCCCAGGTGGCCCTGTCGCCGTCGATCTCAAGGTCTTCCGGGTCGTAATCGAATTTTATCGTCGAAGCAATGATCTTATAGGCATCTATGACCCACTCGCCGTACCATTCGGTAAGGGTATCACGGTCCATTGCGTTTTCGACATAGGCGTAATACTCGTCATCACTGTCCCAGTCGGTGCAGCCAAGGACATCATTCGCGTCGAAATCATTAAATCCTTTCTGGAGATCTTCGACCAACTCCTCTATCGCCTCTTCATCAGAGAGACCTTTCTTTGCTTTTTTATCTTTGCCGTTCGCGAAAACATCACATCCCGCTGAACCTGCCAGAACAACAGCGCAAAGACCAAAAGCGGCAGCCTGCTTCAGCTTCATTAATTCTTTCCTTTAAGTAGTTATTTTTGCATTTCAACCATATGATTATACATCGCATAGTAGTATCTGAGCTTGGCAACCGGTATATCATTCAGCGGATATTCCGGATCGCCCTTGAAAGGATCATAGTTGCTTGTATACACCATCTCAGCCCTGGCGACATAGTCATTTATATATGACATGTATTCACTCTCGGAAATCATGACATTATCGTCCATGTAGTATTCCCACCAGTCCGTTCCATGCCCGTCGTCATCATAGTCGGTGTATTCGATACGCTCATAGTGAGAAATCAGCATAAAGTCCTTCGAATACACATCTGTTTTGGTGGAGTATTTGGTATCTCCGCCGGAGCTGTATGTGACCACAATTTCATTGTCCGTCGTGAAAACGATAAAGGATCCGCCGTCGCCTGCCTGATAGATTATTGTCGGAAGCAGGATGAAGTTAAATCCGCCGTCGCCCTGGTATGTGAAGATATAAAGGTCGCCGGTAAAGGGAGTCCCGTTGTCGGTAATGAATGTCAGCTCCGGGATCCCGTTGCCTGTGATGTCATATAATCCGCATGTTTCAAAACTGAAAGCATCTTCGATATTCTTGATACCTTCCGCATTGCCTTCGAGAAGTATAAGGTATTCGCTGATAGCTTCCTCAAGAGTAAAGTCCAGATGAGGAATGGTCTGGACGGGCTCCGGATCAGGATTGCCGGGTTCCGGGAAACCGGGATCTCCGGGGACCGGGGGCCACTCGGGATTTGCTATGTCAGGCCAGCCCATAAGGAATTCAAGCACTTTGTCGAGGTTGGTGATTTTCGAGATCTTCCAGGTATCGCCGACAAGGCTGAACTCAAGCTTGCCGCTTACGGTCTTCCTGTCGGTACAGCTCTTGAGATCCTTTACAAGATCGGCAGAAGTATCATGAGTAATCTTAAAGACCGGCTTCCAGTCTATCTCTGAATAAACCAGCTTCAGTGTTGCGGTATTTCCGTTAACGGCAATATCATCTGTCTCATACTCGAGTTCGATCGATTCTGCAATTGTCTCGAAAACATCCCAGATATACTCGGCATAAAGATCCGTCATAAAGCATGACTTTACCTTGCCATACTCTTCGTCAGCCTCATCCCAGACTGTCAGATCAATGAGTGCCTCATCATCGATCGCGTGAAGGGAATCCTCATAATCCCCGAGAAGATTTGCGATCTGCGTTCTTGCCTTCTTGTCCTTGTCGCAGCCTGTGATTCCGGCAACGAGCGCAATGCTGAGGACAGCAGCTACCGCCTTTTTAAACATCCTATTTTCCCCCTTGTTTATTTACAGCAGGCCTTCAAGCCATGCATGCATTTCGTCGTAACTCATAGTCTCATAGTGATACTTATATGCCAGATCATATTCGGCAAATCCTCTCGGCGGATCGTAATTACTCTCGATAACGGCGGAAGTATTGTCCATATAATCACCGAAGATATCGTTATAGCTTTCTTCTGTGATCGTCTGGTCGTTCAGGTAATACGTATGTAAAGTATCAAGATCGTCCAAATCCTCATTGTAATAGGATTGAACTTCGTGCCTGTATTCCTCCGTGCTGCCCCATAACCCGTCATCTCCGAATGTGAAGATCCTGGAATAATACGTATACAAAGAAGCTTCACCGTTGGAGTATGAGAGGATCAGACTGCCGCCCGAAGAATAAATGTTATATGCTCCGCCGGTTCCGGCCTGATAGACGATACCCGGGATCTCGACATAGGAACTGGAGTTGCTGCCGTGATAGGTATAGAGCTGGAAGGCGCCGCTGTAGGAAGGAACATCCTCGGCGATAAAGAAGAACTCGGGTATGCCGCTCGAATCGACATCGTAAAGGCCGCAGGTCTCGATGCCGAACATGTCCTCGATGGCTCTGATCTTATCTTCATTTATCTCGAGCAAGGTCAGATATTCACCGATAGCTTCCTGATACAGATCAGCCGACGTGTCGATGTCCGGTTCCGGATCGGGGAAAACAGGCATCGTAGGCCATTCTTTTGTATCGAGATAAGGCCACTCGTCAGAGAAATCAAGCACCTCATCCAGCTTCGTGATCTTGGAGATCAGCCATTCGCCGTCTTCCAAAACAAACTCGAGCTTGCCTGATACGGTTGCCTTTTTTCTCATCTTGGCAATGTCTTTCACGAGTGAATCTGAATCAGAGTACAGCGTGTTGAAATAGTATTCCCAGTCGGCAAGCGTATACGTAACCTTCACGGAAGCACTGTCTTTATCGATCTTAATATCGTCACTGTCATACTCGATCTCGATCGTCCTTGCCATAGCATCGAAAACATTCCAGATATATGATGCGTTGCCGTCGGTTACAAAGCACTCCTGTATTTCTTCATACTCTTTATCGGACTTGCTCCAGACCGTCATGTCCAGAACATCATCTTCATCAAAACGCTGCAGGGCATCTTCATAATCAAAGAGCACATTCTCTATCTGTGACCTGCTCTTTTTGCCGCCCGCACAGCCGGCAGTTCCCAGAACAAATGCTCCGCAAAGAATGCCCGCAATGACCTTTCCAAATTTCATTTCCCTCTCTCCTTTTCCCGGGGCTTATCCCGGCTTCCTCCCTTTCCTTTTCCGGCTCTTTTTCCGGCTTTACAGATCAGTAATCCTTATATGTCTCTATAGCTGTATCAAAGCTCATGAAATCGAAAATACTGATCTTGGTGAGCGGATATTCGAAATCACTTGCAATCGGAAGATAATCGTAACCTGTCACCGCGATAGCATTATTGATAAGGAATCCTACAGACTCCTCATAAGTAGCTTCTTCACAGACGTTGAAATTCACCCCGTCACGCGCAAAGAAGTATTCATATTTGAAGGATTCAGTGTTCGTCTCGGGATCATAATCATAATAAACATCGCGTCTGAATGTTCCCATAGGGTCAAATGACGGGATGTTTGTATAAGGGTTATAGTCTGAATAGACTTCCGTATATACGTGCTGCAGAGCTTCTTCTCCGTTTGTATGGTTAACAACGACTGCTCCCTGTGTAACATAGATCACGAAGCTTCCGCCCTCAGCCATATAAGCAATCTCGGGTACAACGATCTTCTCGTCGACATATTTTTTCTCCGCATTATAAGTAAAGATGTGAAGCGATGCGGAACTGTAATCATCTTTTACGTCATCGGCACTTAAATAGATCAGATCAAGAACACCGTTGGCATCAAGATCGTACAGAAATACAAAGTTCTTGTGATAGATGCTTTCCGCTTTCTTGATCTCAGCCTCATGCTCTTTCAGATGCGATACATATGCTCTGCAGGCCTCGCTGTAAAGAGCATCAAGATCGATGCCCGGATCTACAGGATCAGGACCTACAGGATCAGGACCAACAGGGCCGGGACCTATAGGATCAGGATCATACGGATCGCGCTCGCCGATAAACGGTCCTTCATCTTTGAAGGAGAAGACTTCATCAAGCTTGGTTACCTGGGTTATCCTCCAGGTGTCCTTATCAAGTTCAAAGGTGATCTTTCCTTTTATGGTCTTCGTTCCGTATTCTTCCTCGGATACATCACGGATATCCATTTCCGGTCCGAGTTTTGACAGGTCGTTAAAAACATCTTCCCAGTTAATAATGGAATATTCGACCTTAAGTTCGGCCTCATCCTTGCTTAACTCAAGATCAGCCATGTCATACTCGATCCCGACAGTGGATATGAACAGCTCATAGTAATCAAGCTGAAGTCCGTCATAATCGCTGAAATCGAAGCAATCAGCGATCCTCAGGCTTATCCTGTCGTCTTCATCCCAGTCAGTAAGATCGATCAATGAATCAGCATCAAGATCTTCAACTGCATCGGTAAAGTCTTCCATAATGCCTTCGATGGCTTTTGCGGCTTTTTTCCTTTTGAGAAAACCGTTCTCACAGCCGGAGATTCCGGCAAGCACAGATACACACAGTAGTGCTGCAATTAACTTTTTGGTATTCATAATTTATCCCCTTTTATTTTTTCGCCGGCTTAAAGCCACAACATGACCTGCTGCCGGCGTTGAAAACTGTTATTTATATTCGCTGAGCTTCACGGTTATCGCAGGAAGCCCGGAATCTGCTTTATCCTATCTGCCGGTACAATTTTCGCGCGCGTGCCTAAAACAAATTTTACAAAATTCTATTAAGGAATTCAACGATTTAAGGCTCTCCGCGGCTTTCTTTCCTTCAATATTCACGGTATTTCCACCTTGACGCATCACCTGCCGCTCGGTATTGTTAGGTTGAATAACGAGATAAGGATAGATAGTTTTATGCATATTTCTTGTGCGCGAAAAGTAACCGCCGCGATCGCGATCGTGACTTTGCTCCCGGTCTTATGTTCATGCACGCTCTTCGGCAAAAAGGCCGTGACAGAAGCCGCTTCACTCTTCGGCGAAGCGCTGACCACCGGCGACACCAGGGACATCCTGAACAAGACCGACGGCCTCGAAAAGGACTTCAAGCAGTCCTTCAAGGATCTCTTAAACGTCGATAACTACACCGAAGAGGAAACGATCTACGCCGACCACATGATGAGGTCCATCGCGTTCGAGGTTGACGACAGCTCCGTAAAGATCAAAAAGGATAGGGCCAGCTGCGATATGGAGTTCACGGTAGCAGACCACGAAGCGCTCCAAAAGGCCGATTACAGGGACATCGATGAACTGGCCGCCGCAATCGACAGCGGCAAGACAAGGACCATCGAAGTCACCGCCGAGTTCGTTAAGATCGAGAAGCAGTGGTATGTCTCGAACTTTGATGATGCTGAATTTACAGACCTCTATTCCTTCCTGGGCAGCATGCCCGTCATCGGCAGGCAGACTCTGCTCGACACGGCTTCACAGATCGGCCTCTCGGTAGTAAACGACGATGTAAGTCTCGCGGTCAACAACGCGGCTTCCGCCCGGACTTCCGGCATGACAGACCTTCCGTCGTACCTCGCTGACCTCTACGATGTAAACGGCAACCCGACAGAGGAAGAAAAGGTTTTCCGCGAGGCAGTCCTCGCAAACACAACATACGAAGTCGTGGAATCCTCATTACAGATCGAAGGCCAGGAGGGCTCAGTCGAGATCGATTTCAGCATGCCGGCCTACGAGACGCTTGCGGGCAAGACCTTCAAGAAGCTGTCGGACATCACCGGTGCCGTCAATTCATGCGAGAAAATGACTTACTACTTTAAGCTCAAGCTCGTCCGCAACGGCGCTGTCTGGTACGCCACAAACCTCGACGATGTCGCCTTTGCCGGTATCCTCAACTACAAGAAATTCTCGATCAGCCTCAAGAAGATCGACGGCACATATCAATCGACTCTCGACGTCACCGACAAGTTCGTCGCATATGTCGCCAAAGAGTTCAGCATCAGGATGCCCTCCGATCTTGAGGGTAGGATCATGATCAATGCGACGCTCGTCCTCAAGGACGGCAAGTACTCGGTCACCATCGACAACGACGCCTTCGTCGCTGCCATCAAAGCCTTCGTCGAGACCAACATCGACAAGATAATAATGAACATGCTCGGCACCACATCAACCGTCGGCCTCGACGCGCTCTCCAAGATCGCCGGCTACAAGGATTACGCCGACATGCGCCAGAAGACCCTCGACCAGGTCAACAGCAGCCTCTCGACGATCAACACATCCGGTCTTGAGAGCTCCGGCACATTTACGGTTGACGATAATACCGTAACCCTCACTTCCGGAACCGATGTATCCTACGGAACGATCGACAACTTCGGCGCGATCACGGTCACATCACCGGTCAAAGACGCCGACGCCAGGAACCTTCTAGGCTCCGATACGATCACGCTTAAGTTCGAGAAGGCGTAAGGCGGGAAGACTTTTTTCGAGCGAGGAAAAGTTTCTGACAAGGAATCTACCGCTTTATGCGCGGAGAACCTCCTGCTACGCTCGAAAAGCTCCGGTTACCCTCGCATCGCCCAGGTATGCTCAAAAAGCTCCGTTTTTTAGGGGCGAAATGTTGGAAGAAAGTTGGAAACCGTCAAATTCCAACATTTGCTCCAGTTTTTTCAGCAAAAATGTTGGAAGAAATATGGAACGCGAATCCGTGGCCCGCGAAAATCCTTAAGTAACTGCTCGACTTAATGCTCGACTTTTTCCCTCTAAAACCTGATCACGAAGTTGGTTTTTTTGCCCGAAAACCAACTTTTTGTTCAAGTTTTTTGCTCCAAAAGTCGGACGCAGAGTCGAGCATGTAAAAAGGACGCAGCCCAATCCGAAGTTGAGCATGGAAAAGGTTCCCCAGAACGCATACCCCCCGTAGTCAACCATAAAAAACCCCCGGAGCCACAGCCTCCGGGGGTTCACATCATCGATAGTGTTATAACAAAATTACTTCTTGATGAGCAGCGACTCACCTGTCATCTCAGCAGGCTGAGGCAGGCCCATGATCTCAAGGAGTGTGGGAGCGATGTCGCAGAGGCGGCCGCCCTCACGGAGTGTGTAAGAAGGATCATAGTTGTAGAGGATGAACGGAACGGGATTCGTTGTGTGTGCAGTATGAGGCTGCATTGTCTCGAGGTTCATCATCTGCTCGGCATTTCCGTGGTCAGCACAGATGAAGAGAACGCCGTTCATCTTCTTGACTGCTTCAACAGCGCCGCCTACGCATGCGTCAACTCTCTCCACCGCTGCGATAGCTGCCTCGAGAACGCCGGTGTGGCCGACCATGTCAGGGTTAGCGAAGTTGATGATAACTACATCGTACTTGTCTGAGCAGATAGCTGCATCGAGCTTCTCGGAAACTTCGGGAGCGCTCATCTCAGGCTTCAAGTCATAAGTAGCAACTGCGGGTGAAGGAACGAGTGTGCGGTCCTCATCCTTATTGGGTTCTTCGATACCGCCGTTGAAGAAGAATGTAACGTGAGCATACTTCTCTGTCTCAGCGATACGGAGCTGCTTCAAGCCGTTGTCTGCAAGATACTGACCAAGAGTATTTACGATCTCTTCCTTCTTGAATGCAACGAACTTGTTGGGAATGAGCTCGTCGTAATCCTTGAAGCATACATATGTGAGAGGCATGAAGCCGTTTGCGCGCTTTAAGTACTTGATGCACTTTGTGTCGGAAGCTTCGCCGGGCTGAGCTGCGATATCCTCGTCGGAGTAACAGAATGCCTTTGTGATCTCTCTTGCACGGTCAGGACGGAAGTTGAAGAAGATGATGGAATCGTTCGGCTTAACGACTGAGACGGGCTTGCCTTCAGCATCAACGATAACTGTAGGAAGAACGAACTCGTCCGTTACGCCGTTGTCGTAAGACTTCTGCATTGCTGCAACGGGGTCCGTATCCTTAACGCCCTCGCCCAATACGAGTGAATCGTAAGCTGTCTGAATTCTGTCCCAGTTATTGTCTCTGTCCATTGCGTAGTAACGGCCGGACATGGAAGCTACCTTGCCGACGCCGATCTCAGCCATCTTGTCGACTAATGCCTGGAGATAATCCTTGCCGGATGCCGGAGGTGTGTCACGTCCGTCGAAGAAGGGATGAACATAGATCCTGTCGAAATTCTCTCTCTTGCAGAGCTCTAAGATAGCATAGAGATGTGTGTTGTGAGAGTGAACGCCGCCATCTGAGAGAAGACCCCAGACGTGGAGGTCGGAATTGTTTTCCTTGCAGTTGTTGATAGCTCTCAAGAGCTCCTCGTTCTTAAAGAAAACACCGTCTTCGATGTATTTTGTGATGAGTGTAAGGTCCTGATAGATGATCCTTCCGGAACCGATGTTCATGTGACCAACTTCGGAGTTGCCCATCTGTCCGTCGGGAAGTCCTACGGAAAGGCCGGATGCGTAACCCTTAACGAAAGGGCACTCAGCCATGAGCTTGTCGATAACGGGTGTCTTAGCCATTGCGATGGCATTGTATTCCTTGGTATCGGAAAGTCCGAATCCGTCGAGAACCATAAGTACTACAGGTCTTCTGTTCATAGTATTCTCCTTTTGACTTTAATTTTCCTTGGTGACAAACCTGTTGTTAACGCTGTCATAGACGAAGCCCGCAGTCTCAAGCGTCCCCTTTATTAACGCTTCATCCTCACCGAACGAGCAGCAGAGTTCCGACAAGCTCGAAAAGTTGTCTCTCAGCTGTGTGTTGATATAGCTCAAAAGCATGTAAGGATCTTTGGGCAGTGACATCTAAAACACCTCTAACCGTTTTTGCCGGCAACAGTATAGCACAACCGCGCAGCAGATACCGCGTGAAATGCGACAGTAAAATATATAAATTAATACGGCTCAACGTCCGTTTCTTTTGGGACTGTTGAGTCTCTCAGAACCCTATCTTCTCCATCGCCTTAATGAGATTTGCCGCATAAGTCTCCTCACCCTCACACACCAGAGCCGGCCCCAAAACGGGACCGGCTCCGGTTAGTGGTGCTTATATAAAGGGTAGGTTATTCCTCTGTAAGTATCCTTGAAGGCTCAAGCTTTGCAATGCTTCTGCTGCTTAAGAGCGCGGTGACTACAGCACAAACGAGGATGATCGCCGCAGATACGAGGAACCAGACAGGATCTGTTGAAGCACTGACCTGTCTTAATCCGAATGAGGAAAGCGCAAGGACCGTCAGCTTATCCGATAATGCGATGTGTAATACGGAACCTGTCAGGATGCCTATGACTATGAGCGGAATGTTTGTCATGAGCGTTCTTCTGATAAGCTCGCCGGATGTGTAGCCGAGGGCTTTTGACACGCCGAGGTTTTTCCTCTCGCGGATTACCTGAGCGCGTGTCAGGAGAAGCTGGGTAAGTATGACAACAAAGCATGTTGCGATAACGAAGACAAAGCAGATCGTTTCCATCGCCAGTATTATCGAATTGATCGACTCGGTCATGTATGTCTCGAACAGAATGAACTGGTAATCGGGATACTTCTCTTCCCACTCATCCTTCAGGTCTTTTGCCTTTGAAGAATCCTTAAGATAGATTATCGTGTACTCGGGCTGTAAGTCAGGGTTGAGCCTGAGAGCGCCCTCCTCTGACATGAGTCCCTTTTTGCCCATGTTGTTGAACTTCTGGTCGATACCGGAAACCGTGAAGGCGACAAATGAACCGTCAACGGCTTTTATGTCAACGACGTCTCCGGGATTTGCGCCGAGCCTCTCTGATTCGACGACGGATAACACTATCTCGTTGCCGTTAGCCGGGAGATGACCTTCAATAACGGTCTCCTGGTTTAAGATATTGACATCACCGTAAACGTCGATGCCGAGTGTCTCGGTGTTTTCAAGATGTTTGACTTCAGCATTCTGAATGGTTGTCCATGTATTGACCTTTTCAACATCCCCATGTTTGCGGGCCTCATTTTCGAGCGCGTGATCACCATATGTCGGAACCTCGATGTCGGAGATCTCAAGTCCGATCATGTTCAGGATATTCGATTTGTCCAAAGCCCAGTTCTGGAACATCGAGAAGCCTTCGCAGGTCGACATCGTAAGGAGTGAGACGATCACGATGATGAAGATGCTGCGCTTGATTGAACCCATGTTGTTCTTTCCTGCCATGACAAGGTTCAAAGGAAGGCGGCTCTTCTCGAGCGGGAAGTGATTCTTCTTGAAATTGTGTGATGTGATACCACTCCTTAATGCTTCCAGAACTGTAAGCTTTCTATAAGATATAGTAGCAATGAGTGAGCCCAGGAATACCAGAACGGGAATTCCGATGAGAGTTGCAAGGAGCGGCACTACTGCGATGCCGGAATATCCTCTCAATCCTACAAGTGTTCCGGTAAGCATATTGAGGGGGCCGCTGACGAAGATGCCTGCAAAGATCGCTGCAACTGTTGCGAGAACTGCAATTATCATCTGCTCCATGACGCAGGCAAACCGGAGTTCCTTGGCAGTGTATCCCGTAGCCTGGAGCAATCCGATATTCTGCACGTTGAGCTCGATAAAATTCTTAATTGAGAAGTGCATGATGATTACGGACATGACCACCAGAGTCAGAGTGAATACCAATACGACTGCGCTTGCCATGTCAGACATCATTACACTTGAGAAGATCATCGTGCCGCGGTCAACGGTTATCACTGATATGTCTTTCGGGAAAACTTTCTGGACCGCAAGCTCAAATTCATGAAGATCCGTATTTTCCTTTGCATTTGCATAGTTCATCGTTATGGGCTCGGCAATATCCTTGAACTTTTCAAAGGTATCGTGTCCTACGTATGCCATGATGCCGCCGATGTTCCTTGAGTTAGCGAAGTACAGGTTCTCGACATAGCCCGCTACCTTGAAGCTGTATTCTTTACTGCCCATGGCAAGGTGGAGCTCATCGCCCGTCTTTATTGACGATGAGAGGTAATACGCGATCACGATCTCGTCATCTTTAAGGTTATTGAACTCTTCCGGGAACTTGTTGAGTTCCGTCGGTCTTGATGAATCGAAAACATAGAAAATATTGGATGACGCATCCTCTTTGTCCATGTCTCCGTAGTAATAATCAGAGCTCAGCTGGATGCAGGGAACCGTCTCGCATTTTTCCGTCAGATCGACTGATTCAACTCTTTCCTGCATCTCTTCTTCTGTTATGGGCTGCGCGAAAAGAAGAAGATCCGATACATTGTTCTTCTCGATAACTTCGTTAACGGCATTGTTGCCTGACATAATGAGCGCTGTGCTCGAGAACAGAAGCACTGCTGCCATGAATATCAGTGCAAACAGGATCACCGCTTCGCCCTTGTGCTTCTTTAAGTTGTTTTTTGCAATGAATAATAATGAATTCATGTTTACCACCCCATGTCTGCGAGGAATGCGCGGAGCTGCTTATGACGGTCCTTATCCTGACCTGCGTAAGGTGTGAGTGTGATCTCGTCGCAGATTACACCGTCTTTCAAATAGAGAATGCGGTTGCCTCTCTCGGCTGCTGCGACAGTATGTGTAACCATTACGATGCTCTGGCCTCTCCTGTTCATATCAGTAAGGACATCAAGGACCGACGCCGTGTTCTGGGAGTTGAGCGCGCCTGTCGGCTCGTCAGCGAAAAGGATCTCCGGCTCGTTGATAACAGACCTTACGAGCGCGACTCTCTGCTTCTCACCGCCTGATAACTGATTCGGGAACTTGTTGTAGCAGTTCTCCTCAAGTCCGACCTGCTTCAGGAGCTCTCTGGCGCGGGAAGCGATCGCCTTTCTGTCGCGGCTCTTAAGGAGTCCTGATACGATGATGTTGTCCATGACGCTCATCGTGTCGTTAAGGTAGTTCTGCTGGAATACGAATCCGCAGTGCTTTCTTCTGAAGAGCGCGAGCTTGTCGTTGTTGTAGCGTGAGATCTCCTCATCGCCGTAGCGGATCGATCCGAGGCTCGGGCGGTCCATGCCGGAGAGCGAGTAAAGGAGCGTGCTCTTGCCGGCACCGGAATCACCCATGATGACCGTGAAGTCACCTTTTCTGATCTCGATATTAAGATTCTTTAATACGTGCTGCTGAACGCTCTCGTTGGAGAATGTCTTGCACAGATCCGTAGCTTTAAGTACTGTAGTTGTCATTTTGTTATTTCCCTTTCCGTTTGGTTTTGTCAGAATTCTTACACTGCCGATTGTACGTCTTCGGACGTAAGAATACTTTACGTAAGCCTTGCTCAATTCTTAACTGTTTCTTACATGAAGTTCCCGTCCCGTTCCCTGCACCCTGCTCTGTGCTATACTCGTGCTATGAATTACAACTGTTTAATAATCGATGATGAACTTGATCTTTCCCGCATGACGCAGGAATATTTTGAGATGTTCGGCGTAACCTGCGCGGTCGCCGCATCTTCTTCCGAATGCCTTTCCTTTCTCGAGAATAACACTGCAGACATTTTCCTCCTCGACATCAACTTAGACGGCGAGAGCGGCTTTAATCTCTGCAAGACTTTGCGTGAGAAATACGACACACCGATCCTCTTCATATCCGCGCGCCAGAGCGACGACGACGTTCTTGTTGCGCTCAACATCGGCGGCGACGACTATATAAAGAAACCTTATACACTGAGCGTTCTTCTCGCCAAGGTGAAGGTTCAGCTCAAAAGGCTTGAAGCCGTCAAGCAGCTTAGCAGCGCGTCTGCTTCTGCCGGAGCTTCCGTTTCCGCGGCTTCTTCCGAGCGCTTTACCATCGACCCCGCCACCATGAGCTGCACGGTCGAAGGCAGAATGGTCCAGTTGAAATCCAAGGAATTTGCACTTTTGTCCTGCCTTTACGAGCACAGGAACACGATAGTCACGAAGGAGAAACTTTTCGATGAGGTCTGGGGCGACTCATTCTACTCAGACTCGACCCTCAACGTCCACATCCGACGCCTGCGCGAGAAGATCGAGAAGGACCCCAACGAACCCTCATACATCAAGACCATCTGGGGCACCGGCTACATCCTGGAGACCGATAAATGAAGATCCGCATAATCGCCATCATCTACACGTTGCTCGTCCTCGCCGGCGGCCTGTATCTGTGGTTCGGCACGGGTGACAAATACTCAATGCCCATCGACATGCTTGACCTCAACACAAAGTGCGATGAGATCTCTGACAGGCTCTCCTCCGGCGCTTCCGTTGATGAGCTCGAAAACGAGTTTGGCTGCGAGATCACGCTCCTGACAGACGATAACTATGAATCGGTGAATAATAACTTTATTAAGGATGGGCTGTCCGTTTTCGATTACCGCGAGGACGGCGTGATCAAAGGCAAGATCGCCTTCAACGTGCGTCCCGGTGAATATGCGATGCTGCTTCAAAGCACAAGGAACCGCCTTCTCGTGTCCCTTTGCATCTTTTATGTTGCCGGCTTAGCGCTCCTCATCGTCATCTGGTACTTCTACATAAGGCCGTTCAAAAAGCTGTCTTTCTTTGCAGCGAACGTCTCCAAAGGCAATCTCGATGTCCCGCTCAATATGGACAGACATAATTACTTCGGTGCTTTCACCGAATCCTTCGACCGCATGAGAGAAGAGCTGAAGCTTTCCGCCGAGCGCGAAGCCGCCGCCAACAGGAGCAAACAGGAGCTGGTAGCCGAACTCTCCCACGACATCAAGACGCCCGTCTCCACGATCAAGGCGACCTGCGAAGTCATGGAGATCAAGTACACGGACCCTGATGTAAAGGAAAAGGTGTCCGTCATCAAATCGCGAGCCGACTCAGTCGAGCACCTCGTCGACAACATGTTCCGCGCGACCCTGGACGACCTGGACGAACTCAAAGTCACACCCAAAGAGGAAAGTTCTCTCATCATTAACGATATGTTAGGCGATCTGCGCTTCTACGGCACCGTCGAGCAGAAAGGCTCCGTGCCCGAGTGCCTCATCCTGGTCGACCGCTTAAGGCTCGAGCAGGTCATCGACAACATCGCCGGCAACTCATTCAAATACGCAGCGACACCGCTCGAAGTCGAATACAAAGACGAGCCCGGCAACATCCGCGTGCTCTTATCCGACAGAGGTCCCGGCGTCCCCGAAGATGAACTCCCGCTCCTCACCTCCAAATTCTACCGCGGCTCGGTCGCCGATAAATCCGCCAAAGACGGCAGCGGCCTCGGCCTCTACCTCGCTTCCCGCTTCATGGAAAAAATGGGCGGCGGCCTTGAATTAAGGAACCGCGACGGCGGCGGGTTCACAGCTGAGGTTGTTATAAGAAAAGTGTGAGTGCGCGTGCAGTTGGCCCGGCAGGTGGCTGACGGGAAAGCACGAGTGCGGGGGGGTCTTTTTCGCATTTTGCGATGAATCATGAGCCAGGCAAAAGGTAATCCTTGAAAACTAAAAAGTGTTTCTTAACATAATTAGTTGAGACCAAACGCTGTCTTAGTCTATCTAATGGATAGAGAATGGAAAATGAATATCCATTCGGTTGTGTACACAAGGAAAGAAAAGTAATGCAGATTGATGAAGCGACAAGACTTGTAAAACTCGCAAAAAGGCACGATAAGCTTGCCTTTGCCGAGCTGATGCAGGGGCACATGCAGGAGATGTACAAAGTCGGACTGGCAATACTCATGAATGATGAGGACGTTGCCGATGCCGTCAGTGAGACGATCCTTAATTGCTTTGAGAAGTTAGACACACTAAGAGAAGACAGGTATTTCAAGACATGGATGACAAGGATCCTTATAAACAATTGCTATAAGATCCTGGATGTCAGGAAGCGTCAGACTGGTCTGGAAGAATGGGAAGAGCCGGCTGTAACTGACGAATACAACGTCGAACTCAAAGACGCGTTATCTTCTATTGATGAGAAGTACAGATCGGTCATCACTCTATATTACTTGGGAGAATACAGTACCAAAGAAATCGCCTCGATGCTTCATATTCCAAAGAGCACGGTAACTACCCGGCTGCAAAGGGGCAGAGAGCAGCTAGCAAAGTACTATGGTGAATAAGAGTTAATAGGAGAATGACATGAAAAATAAGAATATCTTCGAGAAAAACGCCAGGATTCCGGATGTCGTACAGCAGAAAGCAAATGAGGCTTTTAGAGCGATATATACCCGTGAGGATGAGCCCGCTCAAAAGCCTCAAAAGATACACAGATCAACCAGAGCAACGATCATAAAGATCGCATCGACAGTGGCTGTTGCGGCCATAACCGTAGCCGTGTTATTCGTTGCGATAGCGTATTTTGGCGGCAAGGAAACGGAAGTGCCCGGTGGCAGCGGTCAGGTTACGTTTGCCGGTTTTGTTGAGCCGTTTACGATCAGGGTTTGTGCGGCAGAACTTGAGCCTGAAACTTCGCTCCCGATAAATCTGGATTTAAAAAAGCAGGCATTTAGTTACGGTGTTGACTGGACTGGTTGTGCAAATTATCATATCAATTTTCCCATCTCGGTCGAGGGCGAAAACATCTCGTCCGTGACCCTCAAAGCAGACAACGCGTTCATTGAAGTCGTAAGTATCGACTGTCCTTCCATTGTAAAAAGCGGCACACCTCTAACACTTGCCGATTTCAGATCGACTTATGTTGAAGGTTATGACCTGAGCGGACAGCCTATCGGCAAGACAGAAGTAGGATATTACGATTCGTTCAGCGCAGATTATGACACACTTCAAAATTCCAAATACCTTTTTAACATCTGCAATTCTCTGACAGACCGGATGGATATTTATTATCTGTTATGTCACGACGGAGGCGAAGACGACCGCAGCGCACAATTTACTTATTTGGTAAAGGATGTTGAAGTAACGATCGAAGTCACGTTTAAGGATGGAACTACGGCTTCAAGGTCACTGGGCCTTTTTGCAGATAATTATTCGGCAACAGGTGAGGATGATGACGGAACAGAATACACATACGAGAGAATGCAGATCTTCTGCTACGATAAAAACTCTGCAGATGATGCTACGAAGCAATTGATCAGCAGCAAGATTACCCGTGCTGCGGAAATCTGCAAGGCTGAAGGCGGAGAAATCTCAGGTGGGGATGCCACAACAAATGGTGATGATCCCGTTGATGACACAGAGGCAACTGACAGCACGGATATCTCCGTAAGCGCGGAAACGACTGTTGATACAGAACCGGCTGCCAGCACGGATGTAACTATAAGCACAGATGCGGCTGGCAGCACAGAACCGACTGTCAGCACAGAACCGGCTGTCAGCGCGGAAGGCACTAAAGTCACAGAAGAGGTCAGCTCTACTGAGAACACGGATAGTACCGGTATTGACAATTAAGCGGAATATAAGGGTTGTCTCAAAACAGAGGCAACCCTTCTGAATCATTTATCTGCTGATCATCTGTCCTTTATAGTACTTTCTATAATCTGCCTGGCTTCTTCAAATCTTCTGCTGTCAGAATCATCATCATAACCTGCAACATATCCGCCGGAGATATTCTTGGCATCAGTAGTCTCAACCATAATGTAGAAACTCGCTCCGTCGTCGATGATATCCTTTGTGGACATATCTTCATCCAGTTCCATGAAATTTACTCCGGTTAGAACATCTGCCATGCCGGACCATTCAGAATCAGATATCTCGAATTCAGTGATCTCATATAGATCCTCAGACGGCAATTCTCCCGCAAAATAATCGTAGTGCTTATCGGTTTCAGGATTGATGCTGTATTTTTCCGCTTTGAGATCAGATGTAATGATATACATGTAAACTTTCGGCAGACCACCAAAATAGACAAGATAAGTGATTTTCTTTACATCCAAAGGCTCTCTTGAGATTTGAGTCGTTTCAGAAGTCCCGCCTGAACTATGAGGCCGGATCAAATTACTGCACGAAGTCAGCGCGGATAGCCCGGTCAACAAAATAAGTCCTGCAACAATTGAATTCTTAAGCCTTACCATAAATGCTGTTCCTTTCATGCATTTCAATTGTATTCTTACTAAAGATACAGAAAAGCAGATGAATATGTTGCAGTACTTCCTGATCAGCTTTCTTAAGAGATAACGTGCTTACGCATAAGCAATTCATGATGACTTAGAACTATAGATTCACGATTTTGCGCTGTAATAACCTACTACACGGCCGACGGCCACGATATTGCCTGTATTTCCATCTGCATCCGTATCAAGTCCGTCCATGAATTCCTGGAGCTTTAAAGCCTGAGATCCGATGCTGCCCTTGACTCTTTCTACGGGTGCTTTGAGCGCGAAAACATAGATGTTGTACTGATGCGTTGATCCCGACGGCGGGTTAGGTCCGACATAATCGGCGTGATATATATCTCCTCGAGAGAAGGCAGAAGATGCCCAGCCCTGAGGGAGGTTTGTTTCGGTGATACCGTCTGACTTCCAGTGGATGAAGTCGTAGGCAGTCAGGTCGACCATATAGATGACATAAGTGGTTGCGCCTTCAACGGACTCCCAGGAAAGTTGCGGAGAAACATTCTCGCCTTCGAAAGCACAGGCTTCGACCCAATACTTACCGTCAAGACTCTCTGAAGTGACCTTAAAGGCCGGATAAGCGCTGACGAATTTATCATCGCTGTTATCAACCGGGTCTTCAGCAGATGCATCGGTTGTGACTTCGGTATTTTCGGATGCTGCAGTTGACGGAGCAGGTTCTTTCGCGCAGGCTGTTATGCCCAAAGCGAGTGTTCCGATGAGTATGATCGACAGAAATCTACGCATTTTGTTTCTCCTTACATATAATGGAAAACAGCGGATTTATTGAACCATTATACAATAAGGCCGGAAGAGTTATCTCTCCGGCCTGTATATTCATGATTGCCGCTACTATAAATCTTTACAGTTCAAGTATCTGTTCCAAGGCTTCGTGTGTAAACGGATAAAACAATGCTTCCGGAACAGGATCGGCTTTGTAATCAACCAGTCCTGCTCTGCGTTTCTCACGCGGATTCCTTTTGTCCCATTCCGCAAAAGCTGCGGCCCTCTCTTTTAAATATTCTATACTTGTCCACTCCGAAAAAAACTCCAAAGCCTCATTCAATATCTTTGCTTTTGTCGTAACCTCTATGTCTATCCATAAATGACCATAATGGACAAAAGGATGCGGGTTTACCGTTAAACCATTTATTACGATGCCCGGACGCACAAAGTAGAGCCTTTTATCAAGATAGCTGCCCTCTATAAAAAAGATATACGTAAAGTGCTCCGTTACTTTGGTCCATCTTTTCGCTTTTTTCTTGAAACCAAGCGCCTTCAGTCTGGGCTTCACATATTCGATCAGTTCCTCTTCTTTTGCCTGTTTGTATTGGCTGATTTCCTCATGCCAGAATGAACACTCATTCAAGACATCACTGTTGACTGCAAGCATTTCCTTCTCTAACTGTTTTATGTCATTGCCCGAAACGATATCCACCAGTTCTTTCTGAGCATCGCCGTGTTTCAGCCTGATAGAATCCACCTGTTTCCTGTATACATAAAGGCAGTCCAGGAAATCATCCAGACTGCTATTTGCATAAAACTTCAGTTCATCATCGAATCCGATAATAGTCCAAATCCGGCCTTGCTTATCGATAACAATGAAACCCCAATCACTCTCACCTATGACGCAAAGATCGTCCGCAAAACCCCCGGCCGCTTCTGCTTTTTTATCATGACCGCCTTTGATTTTGCAGGCTCTTTCTCTCAGGGAATATCCGCCATACTCATCCTCACCATAAAAACGGATAAGCGGTTCAGCCTTTGCCGGAATTCCTATATCACACAGGATTTCCTTATCCCTCTCACTGATATAGTCAACATGCATCTGCTTAAGGAACACGGTGTCCTGATCATGACATAATAGTTCTTTTTTTTCTGTCGAATACACAGTGTACCCTCCTCATGTTATGATCCACAATCCCCGGAAGAGGCTTTTCTTTACGGTTCCATTATACAATAAGACCGGAAGAGTTATCTCTCCGGCCTGTATATTCAGCTCGCTGCATTGGCAGGACTTGCAGGACTCATCTTGTCCTGGGCTGCTATCATTGACGCAGTTCGATATAGGAGTTCGTTATAGGAGAAAAAGAAGGGGGCTTACAGCTATACCGGGAAATCTGCTGTCATTGGCAAGCTTAATTGCGGATGTATTTCTTTTTATGGTTCATGTATCCCAAATAGCTCATTTTCCTGATTTGGGGTGTTTTTGAGGGGGCGAATGTATCCCAAATGGCTCATTTTCTTGATTTGGGGTGTTTTTGAGGGGGCAAATGTATCCCAAATGGCTCGTTTTCTTGATTTGGGGTGTTTTTGAATGGGCAAATGTATCCCAAATGGCTCGTTTCCTAGATTTGGGATGTTGTGGCATTTGATTGGTATTTAAAGAGGCGTTTGGGTTGGGTTGAGCTCTCGTTTACGCGTCCGATAACTCAAATCGCGTAATTAAAGGATTTAAGATATCATTCCGCGTGTCAGTTCCCAGAACGCAACAGCACTTGCGGCTGCGGCATTCAGAGAATCAACATCGTGGGACATGGGGATTATCACTTTGTAGTCGGCGTTTTCGATAGTTTCGTGGGTGAGACCGTTGCCTTCGTTGCCGATCAGGACGGCGAGGCGGGGCTCTTCTTTGAGGACAGGCGTGTCCAGTGGGATCGAATCGTCGACCAGGGCAAGCGCGGCAGTCTTATAGCCAAGCGAGCGGAGGGTTCCGCACACATCGGCAGAACCGATGAAAGTCCACGGGAGCTGGAACATGGTGCCCATGGCGACGCGCATGGCACGGCGTTCGAGCGGGTCGCACGAGCCTTCGACGAGAAGGACCGCGTCGATGTTGAATGCGGCGGCGCTCCTGAAAACGGCGCCGACGTTGGTCGGGTTGACGATATTTTCGAGCACGGCAATGCGTGAGCGGGTAGAAGACAGATCCGGCACGGATCGAGATTCCGCAGCGGATTCAGAGCGGGCAAAATCACGCTTCAGCAAATCCTCAGCATCCGGCAGCTCCGGTCTTGTCATTGAACAAAGAATTCCGCCGGTAAGATGGTATCCCGTAATGCTTTCCATAACCTCTGAAGATGCGCGGTAGACGGGCACTTCGCCGACGCGCGCGAGAAGAGCTGTGACTTCAGCTTTCCCGAAAACAGCGCGGCTGACCAGCACGGATTCCGGCTTCATGCCGCCGTCAAGGGCGCGGCCTATGACCTTGCAGCTCTCGGCGATGAAGATGCCGCCGTCCGGGTCTCTGTAATGACGGAGCTGGGGCTCTGTCAGGGACGCATAGATGTCTATCGATGTATCGCGCGGATCTGTAATGTCAATTATGTTCATGTGTTATCTTCCATTTTGTTATCGGTGGCCCGGCCGGCAATGCCTTCTTCAGCCTAATCAGCACTGCCCTCTGAAGTCTCGTCCCCGGAGCTGACGGAGCCCGATCCTGTCAGCATCTCATACGTAACCCCGTACTTTTTCGCGATGTCGGAAGCGTAAGATGAGCCTTCCGGAGGGGCGACTTCGAGCTTGAAGGAGCGGTTGCCGCCTTCGCTCTTGACTATGAGAGAGGCGGCTTTCGCGGGTAAAGCTCCCGAGAAGTCCTCAGCATCGGAGCCGAGCTTGTGCATGTGCGTATTGTAGATGGTCCGGACGCTCTTTGTGAGCAGGGCTTTGACGGAGTCGCAAGCGATGTAGTAGCCCTCCTCAAACGACGTCGTCGAGAAGGTCTCGTTCATAAGGATGAGGCTTTCCGCGGTCGCATCATTAAAGATTTCCTTGAAGCGGATGCACTCTTCACCAAGGCGGCCCAAGTCCATCGTCTTATCCTCGTCGGCCGGGAAGTGCGTGTAAATGCAGTCAGCGGGCGCGAATTCGAAGAAATCTGCGGGCACGTATATGCCTCCCTGTGCGAGCGCGAAAAGAAGTCCCACACCCTGCGTCGCGGTCGTCTTACCGCCGCGGTTTGCGCCGGTCAGGATATATATCGTGTGGTCGGGATCGAAAACCAGATCGTTAGTAACGATCTCTTTAGGGTCAGCAAGGTTTAACGCCAGCTTGAAGTTATAAAAGCCCCTGGCATCCATGGAGGCACCGGACCCTGCAACCGCCTCCGCCTTGCAAAGCTTAAAGCCCTTCTTTTCCAGACTGAGCATGAATTCTGCGAACCTGATGTAATAGACGAATTCAGGGATTATGTCGGTGATGCAGTTGATCGCGAGGTCTGAATACTTGTCGATAGTTTTGCGCAAACTCTTGGCCATCGAATCGAGCATCCTGTTAAGGATGTTATCCAGATAGAAAGTGGAGCTTGAAAGGCCGTCGCCTGTGGTGATCGAAGCAACCGTCGATGCTCTGGTGAGCGGGTTTGCATTGGCGGCCGTGAACTTGGAGTAATTCTCCAGAACGTTCATGAAGGCGTTGTCTTTGGCGTTCTCGACCTGACGGTAATGCATATCCCCGTCCCAGTTGTTACCATCGTTGATCTTATTGCCCATATTCAGGCTGTCGGCAAAATTGCTTACGATGCCGGACTTCCTGAAGGGCTTGTTGTTCACTGAGATAAGGCCCATGCTCGTTGCTTCGAGACGGCCGTTCAAGTTGATGCCGACAGTGACGCTCTGGATCTCGGATGTCTCTGAGCTGAGCTTCTCGATATCCTGCTTAAGTTCGTGGAAATGCGCATCAGCGTATATCTCGTCGATATAATCCCTGAAACCCCTGAGGCCTTCAGACTTGATGCGTTCATCAGCCAGACATTCCTTCAGCGCGTCAACACAGGTGATGTAATCGCGGTACTGATTTAAGCGGTGCATGAAGAACCAGAGACCCTCGACCTCGTCTTTGGATTTCCGGTACGTCCCGTAGGTTTTGTTGAATTCGATCTTGTCGAAAAGTTCGACGAGCCTGGCTCTGACATCCGGAAGATCCTTAAGATCTTCGAAGATCTCCTGCCTGTAATTCGTTACGTCGGGATCGCTTGTAAGGTTCGAGATTATCTCGGTAATTACGTTCTGTTCCTTGGGTTCGGACGTAACCTCTTTGCATATGACATCAAGACCGAGATCGTGAAAAGTGGAATCTTCTATCCGCTTATAGCGGACATCTTTGCCACGGGGATAGAGAAGACTGAATTTGCGGTCGTTTAACATACCACAACCTCCTAAAGTGAGTTTATTCAATTGTCCCCCATGCTCATATAATACTCCTCGAGGCGCGGTCTTGCACTAACATAATATCTTTCGAGCCTTTTATCGAAATGTTTTCCCATGCTTTCCATCATGATCTTATCGGCATCTGCAAACGAGAATTTATCCTTATAGACACGTCTGCTGACGAGCGCGTCGTATACGTCGGCGATCGCCATGATGCGCGCTTCGATCGGAATCTCCTCACCCTTCAAGCCTTCGGGATAGCCTGAGCCGTCCCACCTCTCGTGATGGTAGTGGGCGACGTTGACCGCAGTCCTGTGGAAAGCCTCATTCTCGGTGCCTTCGAGGATCTGGTCGACGATCCGCGCGCCCTCTGCGGCGTGGGCCTTCATCTTCTCATATTCCTCCGGTGTGAACTTGCCGGGCTTGCGTAATACTGCATCATCGACTGCGATCTTGCCAAGATCATGCATCGGCGCTGCCTGTATCATGTTGTCACAGAATTCGGGTGTAAGGCCGTCCCTGCCGAACAGGAATCTGATGTTCTTCCTGCCGTCGGCGGTCGCTTCATCCTTGCGGATCTCGCCTATCAGTACCTTTACGATATCGCTCGTGCGTCTGATATGGCCACCCGTGGAGTTGTCGCGGCTCTCGACCATGGCTGCCATTCCGAGGATCAGCTTGTTGTGCATCATTACGATGTTTTGGGTCTTCTCCGCGACCTCTTCGGAAAGCCGGTCGTTATAGTTTGACAGGAGCTTTACATATTTTCGCGAGTCCGTATCATCAGTCACGAGGAACTGGTAGCCGCGTCTGTGCTTGCCGTCGTAAAGATAACGGATCGTGACGAGGCAGATCTTGTCGCCGGTCTCATAGTAGAAGTGGTCATTCGACTCGTCGCGCTTGAACTCATCGAGCCACTTGAAGATAGTATTCTTTACCTCTTCGCGCCTGCCCGGATATGTATCGACCTTTATATCTTTCAAGACCGGGAAAACCTTCTGCGCCCGCTCGTTGGAGCCCAGGTATTTATCGTTGAAGTCGAACGACATGAAGCCCGTGTCGCCCTTCTTGATCAGTGAATCAACGCCCAGATCCGTGATGTCGTAAAGGCATACCCTGTGTACGATTATTAGATATATGACCTGCGCGAAAACATAAGAGAACGGCATCGCGTCGATCCCTTCAGGCAGGAACCTGCTCGAGAAATAACTCACGAACGAGAATGTCGCGGGCATCATGAGGAGCACGATCGTCTTGGTGGAGACATCCTTTTTCTTGATGAGGCTGTAGATCATGGCAACAGCGCTTATGATCATGAATAAAGAAATAACCACATATGTAAGCGTGTGCGCGAAGCCGTATGTCTTTATGAGTCTTCCCATACCGCGGTCGATCTCGAATCTGACGGTCTTGTAGAACATCGGCGAATTGCCGATTGAGAGCACGAACGAGAAGCTCGCAAAGCATATTACCGCGAGCGCCGTGTGCATCCATCTCTTAAGTTCGATGTGGCAAAGGCTTAAGATGCTCTGGGTAATGAACAGTACGAGAAAGCAGCCTCCGATATAGGTGAACTTCGTTGCCGCGAGCGCCGCTTTGAGATCTCTGGAATGCGCAAGTACCGCATACGCGAGATTCACTATCGGAATGAACGCGAAGATAAGCGAGATGTGCACATCAAAATGCTTGTGCCAGATAGCGATATAGATCAGTGTCAGAAGCACCGACAGACCAAGTAATATCTCGTAATAAACCGTCACGTTAAACCTTTCCCTCTCCTTTTGTTTATCTCAGATTCTATCACCATAACAGCTCTGATATGCGGCCGTTTTCAGCATATTTACACAGTTTGCGGAGTGTTAACAAACTCTGCGTTCTTTAATGCTTTTTCTTTATCGAAAAAGCCCTGTAACGACTTCCTGAACACAACCACGAACACGCTGCCGATAATAAGCCCCATCAGATGGATAACCATAGACGGAACACCGGCTACGTCCCCGATCCGGGGCGTCAAAGATATAATAGCCGTCGGAATGGCCATGCCCATCAGCACATAGAACGATACCTGTTTGAAGAGCTTTCCGAAGCCGAAGTTTTTACCAAGAAGGAACAGCGCATACATGCCGACCGGCATAAATGCAAACGCGATCCCGGAAGCGCCTGCAACACTGAACATGTCACCGTCCTTTGTGTAAATGGCGCCCATTATCAGGTTCGCGATCAGGTCTAATATGCACGTCGTTCCAAAGAGGATCAGCATCTTCTTCGTGCCAATGATCTTCTCGGCCAGAACGCCAAAAGGAATAACGAGCAATAGGTTATATCCCAGATGGCCTATCGTCAGCTGCATTGAGGAGTAAGGATAATTCGCAGGCAGCAGTTCCCCGGGTATACCCTGAAGAAATATGTAACTTACCGCCTGCCACGGATATTTCATCGGATAAACGAACCTGAATGCCATGTATGTTGACGGGATCAGCTGGCTTATCAATGTGACTGCTATACAAAGCACCGTCATTGCGATGCAAAAGAACGGAATGCCTTTGCCTAGATATATGTTCCTGATCTTCATGATGTTCACCCTTTCCGGCTCTTTTTATAGAGTCCTTTCAAACTGCAAGTTGCCGGGACAGCTTTTCCGCCCGGCAACATCAGCAATTTTCTTTTCCCTTAATTCCAAACTAAAAACTTATTCCAAAATCTTATTCCAGGTTCCCGGGGCCGAAGCTCTCGGGTAAGAGCTCGCCCAGAGTATATTCACGGTAGTCATCTGCGCTCTTAGCAAGATATATCTTGAAGGAAGGCTTAGAGAATTCTCTCATCACCTGCCGACAGACACCGCACGGTGCACAGTACTGCAATTCTCCATCCCTTTTGCCGCCTGATATTGCTATGGCAACGAAGTCCCTGTGGCCTTCACTTACTGCCTTAAATATCGCTGTTCTTTCAGCACATATGGAGGGGCCGAATGCGCTGTTCTCGATATTGCAGCCGGTGTAAATCTGACCGTCTTCTGTAAGGAGCGCGCTGCCTACGAGAAAATCCGAATATGGAGCATAACTTTCAGATCTCATATCAATTGCCTTTTGACAAAGACCGGAGATTACGTTTGTGTCGATCATCTTTAAGCCTCCCTTTAAGATATGCCTTGCTTTCCGGGATGTGCCGCGGATCCCTTTGTTTGCGGGGATCCGCAGGCACTTAACAAATTTCTTAATCCGCCTTATTTTCGAGCGCTTTGTATAAACATCGCCGCCGGTATTATTTTATCCCGAATCCGTTCCGGCAGCCGCACGGAAAGCTTTAATCGTCGATGTCGATGTTTCCGGCGTTGACGTTTACCTTGATGGAGCCTGTGCCGTTGCCCTTAGTGCTGTAATCTGAGCCCTTGGAGCGTCCGCCGACCTGTACAAAGCCTGCGTCGACTTCTGCCTCGATGTCGTACTTGTCGAGATCGTCAACGTCTTCGATCTCGACATTGCCGAAGTTTGCCTCGACTTCAAGATCTTCAAATGTTGAGTTGTGGATCTCGATGTTGCCTGCGTCGGTGTCGATCGTGGTCTTTCCGAGGCCGGAGTTTGTGATCGAGATGTTGCCTGCGTTCGCTTCAAGATCTGCCTTGCCGAAGTCGCAGTTGTTGATGATGATGTTGCCTGCATTGAAATCGCCGAAGAGGTATTCTGCCTTGACGCTGCTCATATCGATGTCGCCTGCGTTGATGTTCATCTCGATGTTCTTGAGATCAACGTCTGTGCCGAGGATGATGTCGAGCGTCGGAGATATCTTAGTGTCATGGATTCCGATGCGGATCGTTGTGTTTAAGCCCTTCTGTGTAGCTGTGAGCTCGCCGTTCTCGAAAACAACGTCCGGCTTGAACTTATCTTCGCCGCTGTACTCTACACCAAGCAGTCCTGAACCTTCCTTAACCTTGAAGTTTACTTCGCAAGCTGAGAGGTCGAGCTTGATCGATTTGATCTCGCCTGTTTTGCTGACAACTGATTCATCTCTGTCTATGTTATATGTTGTTGAGATTACGTCGCCGAAGTCATAGTCGAAATCCTTTATAAAGATTCCTGTAAACAACGGGATCGCGATCCTTGTTGCGAAAACGATCATTGCGATGACAACAACAGCGATAGAGCTGATGATGATGGGCGCCTTGTTGACCTTGCGGTCAGACTTCGGAACGAATTCCTCGCTCATCTTGCCTGCCTCGTTGAGCTCTAAGAGCCTGTCATATCCGTTCATCTTGGCGTTAGCCGAAGTGATGAGGAATACGCCTACTGCGATGAAAGCGAAGAACAATGTTGTTCCGAGGTTGTAAGCAAAGAACGGGATCTTATCGAAGATCATCGGATTCAAAACGCTGAGGATGCAGAGTCCGATACCGAATGAGGACATAAGGCCGTATGAGCTCTTGTATCTCTTGCGCTCGTTTCTTACATATTCGGCGCACTCGATGCTGAGTGAGCATTCCTTCTTCTTAACTTCAGCAAATTCCTTTCTCTTTACACCTGCTACGATGAAGAGTCCGACTGCGATTGCGATCACACTGAACATACCGCCTACACCGAGGATTCCTTCAAGGAAATCGAACGGGAGCATTTCTTCGATCATATTCATCGCTACGCTGAAAATGCAGAGCGCAATTGCCAGAGGCACGAGGATCGAGTTGGTGCTTACCATGCTCAGGTATTCCTTTACTCTGTCCATCGAAAGCATCGGCTTGTCTTCGCTGGGATTCTCTGTAACTGCTTCGGTGATTCCCAAAGACTCAGCGAGTTCATCGAGGTTGCCGAACTCTGAGATTACGATACCGACTGCCTCATTCTCGCTCTTGCCCTCGGAAATAAGCTCTTCGTACTTGTCTTCCATCATCTCCAGGAGCTCGGACTTCGCTCTCCTGACTTCTTCCGTATTCGGAAGATTACGGAACATATTATCCAGGTAATTTCTTATGGCGTTCATTTTACTACCCCCTCTTTAGCAATAAACTTTTCAATAACTTCTTTGGTAAGAGTCCATTCTTCACACTTCGCACGGTAATACTCCCTGCCGGCCGGTGTTATGCGGTAATATGTCCTCTTCTTTCCTCCCGCAAGGTCTTCGTTGATAAAGGATTCGATGAACCCGTTCTTCTCCATTCTCGTGAATGCCGAGTAGAGCGTCGTCTCCTTTATGATGTACTTGTCTTCGGACAGAGTGCGGATCTCCTTTGAGATCTCATATCCGTAAGACGGGTCATTAAGAAGCATGTACAAGATGATTATGTCGTTGTAGCCTCTAATGACATCGCTGCTAATCTCTGCCATAGATCTATCTCCTTCCAGTTTTGTTACGACTGTCGTTGCTACGGCTGGCGTTGCTATGACTGTCGTACTACGTCTGTCGTGGTAACTATAACACCCCTCGAAAACGATGTCAACAGGTTTGCTGCAAATATTTTTTGTTTTTTTTCGCCGGCCGGGCCGCGTCTTATTTTCGCGCGCGGGTAAAAGGAAACTTTCCGGAGACGATACTTTATCAAGGGACATTTTCGAGGGTTGGTACGGTATTTGGCGGGCAGCAACAGATCAACCGATACCGTACCATCAGCAAAAAAATGACTTTGATACGGTATTACCCACTAAAGTCAACGAACAATGCATTTAGTGGGTATTACCCACCACGGGTTACCCACTAAAGTCATCGAACAAGCCATTTAGTGGGTATCACCCACCACGGGTTACCCACTAAAGTCAACGAACAACGCATTTAGTGGGTATTACCCACCACGGGTTACCCACTAAATCCAACGAACAACACATTTAGTGGGTAATCGCACCAACATAATCTTCCAACATTACCCACTAAATCCTACGAACAAGCCATTTAGTGGGTACTCACACCAACATATTCTTCCAACATTACCCACTAAATCCTACGAACAAGCCATTTAGTGGGTACTCACCCACCTTCCCTATACCATCACCCCCACCCCACGCCATTCAACATTCATACCAAACCTCGCGCGCGAAGTTTGACACTATTAACCTAAAATTTTTTATACATATTCCCTGCCCGTTTGCTATATTAATTTCATATGCAAAATCGCCCTGAGTTGTCCGACTTTAGGGATTCATCGCGAAAAGAGGTACCACCATGGAATTATACGTTGACGTCAAAGCCCTGAATTCAGGCGATGGTTCGCAAGCAAACCCCTTCAAGACGATCTCGGAAGCAGCAGCAATTGCAAAGCCCGGCGACACAGTGCATGTGGCGCCCGGAGTTTACAGAGAATATGTCTCACCGGCCAACGGCGGCACGGAGGATAATCGCATCACATATGTGAGTGACGAGCCGCTCGGAGCGACGATCTCCGGCGCCGAGCAGATCACCAATTGGAAGCAGTACGACGGCGACGTCTGGATGTGCGAAGTCGAGAACGAGCTTTTCGAGAAAGACTATAATCCTTACACGACATTCTGCTATGGCGACTGGTATTTCGCAGGCAAGAACAGGCATGTCGGCTGTGTTTATATCAATGACAGAAGACTTTATGAGGCCGCTTCGGTAGACGAGGTCATCAAGGCGCAGGTCTACAAGTGCTCATGGGTTCCGGAGGAATCAAAGTACAAGTGGTACGCGGAGGAGAAGGACGGCAAGACAGTGATCTACGCTAATTTCGGCGGACTCGACCCCAATTCCGAGATGGCCGAGATCAACGTCAGGAGAATGTGCTTCTTCCCTGCCGAGACTGGCAGAAACTACATCACCGTAAGAGGCTTTAAGATCTGCAAGGCTGCAACCAACTGGGCGCCGCCGGCTGCTTTCCAGGAAGGCATGATCGGTCCGCACTGGTCAAAGGGCTGGATCATCGAAGACAACGAGATCTATTTCTCCAAGTGCTCCGGCATCGGTCTCGGCAAATACCTGGATCCCGAGAACAACCACTATTTCACATATCAGCACCTCAAGAGCCCGACGCAGATGGAGCGCGATGCCGTCTGCAGAGGCCAGTACCACGGGTGGCTCAAGGAGAATATCGGCAGCCACATCGTACGCCGCAACAATATCCACCACTGCGAGCAGGGCGGCATCATCGGCAGAATGGGCGCAGTCTTCTCGATCATTGAAAACAACCACATCCATCACATCAACAACATGATGGAATTGGGCGGCGCTGAAGTTGCTGCCATCAAGCTCCACGCGGCGATCGATGTCGTCATGAGGCGCAACCATATTCATCACTCGGTCATGGGCATCTGGACTGACTGGGAAGCCCAGGGCACTCGCATTACGCAGAATCTTCTTCACGACAACCAGAGACCGGCTTACGCTGAGCCTTTAAAGGGCGGCATGGGCAGCGAGGATATTTTCGTTGAGGTCGGACACGGACCTACGCTCATCGACAACAACATCCTCCTTTCCGACGCAACGCTCCGTATCGCAACACAGGGCGTCGCCATGGTCCATAACCTCATCTGCGGTGCTTTCACATCCGTGGGCGCGGGCACCGACTGGCGCTACACGCCTTACCATATGCCGCACCGGACCGAAGTCATGGGCTTCATGACGATCCTCCACGGCGACGACAGGTTCTATAACAACATTTTCTTCCAGAAGCATCCAAAGGCTTCGCTCGTCTCGCGCTTTGCGGACGGCACAGTCGAAGAGGAAGAGCGCGTGGTCGGAACACACGTCTGGGATCACTATCCGCTCTATGAGGACTGGATCAAGCAGTTCGATCTCGAAAACGATTCGCCCGACATGATGAAGCTCGTGAAGGCTCATTTCGACAAGCTCCCCGTCTGGATCGACGGCAACGCTTATCTTGGCGGCGCTCTCCATTTCTGCAAGGAAAAGAACTATCTCGTGGACGATAAGACCGATGTCTATGTAAACGTCATAGAGGACGGCGACAAGGTCTATCTCGACACGAACCTCGCTGACGCGGTCGGAAATTTCACCGCGGATCTGATCGAGACCGACACGCTCGGCAGGGCTTTCGAGCCGCAGCAGAGGTTCGAGGACGCCGACGGCAACGACATCATTTTCGATACCGACTATTTCGGCGCCAAACGCACCGCCATAATCCCCGGCCCGTTCGCATCGCTCGATCTTAAGGATAAGAACGTGGTTCTATAATTCCGTCCCCAGCGCCCGAAAACCGCACTTTCAGGTCACACACAGCCGGAAGACGGTCACGCGCTAACTGACAACGGCGGCCCTGCGCTAACAGAAAGCACCCGTCCCCCGCGCCCGAGAATTTCTCGCCGCCGGGGACACAAAACATAATAAACTCAGGAGGAGAGGACTATGAACAAATGGACCAGAGCAGCAATCCCGGCATTGTTGATCCACTGCTCGATCGGAACTGTTTATTGCTGGAGCACGTTTAAGCAGGCGATCGCCGAGCAGATAGGCATGAGCACGTTCGCAGTCGGCTGGGCATTCAGCCTCGCTATCTTCTTCCTCGGCATGTCGGCAGCTTTCGCAGGCAAGATCGTCGAGATGAACATCCACCGCTCCTCCCTGATCTCCGCGGTCTGCTTCACGGTCGGCATGCTCGGCACCGGTCTTACGATCTATCTGTTCAAGGGCGTCCTCGCATTGATACTCATCTATATATTCTACGGATGTATAATGGGCATAGGGCTTGGCATCGGCTACCTGACGCCTGTTAAGACCCTTATGCTCTGGTTCAAAGATAATAAAGGCCTTGCTACGGGTATCTCCATCATGGGCTTCGGCCTCGCAAAGGCCATCGCTACGCCCATCATGGAACTGCTTCAGAATAAGCTCGGCATCTCACCGATGTTCTGGATCTTAGGTGCGATATATTTTGTCATGATGTTCGCGGGCCACAAGCTCCTTAAGAAACCGGAAGGCTGGGTCGAGGACAAGACGACCAATGACAGCTTCAAGGTCTCTTCGATGTTCAAGAACAAGACCTTCATCGGCATCTGGCTCATCTTCTACATCAACATCCACTGCGGTCTCATGCTCATCACGTATGAGAAGCAGCTCCTCAACGAGAAGTTCGCGGGTCTCGCGATCCTTGCGGCAGTCGTAAGCATCGTGCCTTCCGTCACCGCGATCTGCAATGCTCTGGGCCGCATCGGCTATTCGACGGTGTCCGACAAGATGAAGGACAGAGCCACGGTCTACGGAATTATCTTCCTGTCATGCGTTGCGCTCTGCGGTCTTTCGGCCATCTTCAGCGGCAGCGGATTTATCGTCATCGCGCTGCTCATGGTAATCAATCTCGGCTACGGCGGTGGTTTTTCGACGCTTCCGGCGCTCCTCGAGTCTCGCTTCGGCATGAAGAACATCTCGAAGATCCACGGTCTATCGCTCTCGGCATGGGCAGTCGCTGGAATCACGGGCAACAACCTCTCCGAGATAATCCTGTCGCACACAGGCAACAACTATACGGTGATAATTATCACCGCAATGGCGCTTTATGCTGTGGCAGGCGTTATCTACTTCCTGATGGTTAAGGCGAAAAAGGCGTAATCCGTTCTCTCCACCGGAAATTTATCAAGTTTACGTGATAATTGCACGGATTTAGAGGGATCTGAGCCCGTCAAATTGTGATAGTTCCCCACAAATTTCACACATAAAAAATACATAAGAGCTGTAAAATTATTTTATGTTTAAATAATCGAAAAATCTGATTATTTGTGTGGGGATTAAAATATGTGGAAAAAGGTACTGATCGTTCTATTAGCGTGTCTGGAAGCGCTGGCTGCAGCTTCCGTAGTCGTAATAATCGCATTCTCTGACTTCATGTACTCCTGCGAGCACCAGTTCCCCACCCTGTCATATCAGGGCCAGACTTCATTTGACCATGTGATAGTTGACGGGGATGGGACCGAATATCCGGCGGGCACGGTTTTCGATGTCACCGCGTTATTCAGAAACGGACAGATGCAGATCTATTACGATACCAAGAACATCAGCACAGGGAGCCCTTACACCTGCGATATTTCCGAGGCCCTAAACAGCGCCGAGCTTTACGCGGCATTGGATCAGTTGGTTCAGAAGGAGAAAATGGACCTCGTCGCATCTTCAGTCATGCCGTCCGTCATCAGCCTGTCTGTCTATGTCTCCCTGTTCGCGTTCTTCATCCACATGAACAAAAAGCTGAAGATCGCAGGCCGGATCATATTGATGGCCATCGTTTCCGCCAACGGAATATTCCTCGCATTTTTCTCTAACTCGTACATGTCCAAAGCCAAAGCCCCCATCATCTATCTCTACCCTAAAGAAGAGACTGTGGTTAATGTAAGTCTTGATCTTGACGGCAGCCTCACATCTTCCTATCCCCGTTACAATGAGGATCTCGGCTGGACAGTTACGGCTTCTCCCGACGGCACCCTGACTGATGGTGACGGCAGAGAGTACGAGTATCTCTTCTGGGAAGGCGATCTTAGGATCAAACCTGACTTGAGCCACGGGTTCTGCGTTAAGGGCGAAGATACTGCTGAATTCCTGGAGGATGCTTTGGCACAGCTCGGCCTCACCGACAAAGAGGCCGATGCCTTCATAATGTTCTGGCTCCCGCAGTTGGAATCTAATAAGTACAACGTCATAACGTTCCAGACTGAAGCTTATGAGGACGCGGCTTCTCTTGAGATCACACCGGCTCCTGACACCGTGATCAGAGTCAACATGCTCTGGTATCCGGTAAATTCATATGTAGATATGGAAGCGCAGGACCTTGCGTCGCTCAATCCTGATTCAAGAGAGGGCTTCACCGTCGTCGAATGGGGCGGTGAGAAATACGAGCAAGGAGTGCTTGGGTTCTTAGCTAGATAACCTTGCCGGCTGAAGGGCTTTTTCGAGCGCTCGAAAATGGACCGGGCAGGAATGAGGCCTGATTTGAGGGGTATCACAAATTCCTAAAAAATCGGACTTTTATGACACGAACGGGGTTCTAAAATATCGCGAATGCCTCGAATATTCGCGTTTTATGATACGAACGCGGTGAAAAATATCATAAATGCCTCGATTTCCCGCATTTTATGATACAGGAAGGCCTTAAAA
>JAFRRJ010000039.1 GCA_017428155.1 Clostridiales bacterium
CCTCGAATTTTGATATATACTTTTTTCGAGGTATGAAAGCAAAGATAATGTCCAGGCAGACAAACCGAATTCACCGGTTCTATAATCGGATACGTTAGTGTTACAAAACGTGTCCAAAAACAGCAAAATTTCAAAAAGTGCCAAAATCGGATACGTTAGTATTACAAAACGTGTCCAAAAACAGCAAAAATTCAAAAAGTGCCAAAAACGGATACGTTAGTGTTACAAAACGTGTCCAAAAACTGCATAATTTCAAAAAGTGCTTGATTCTAACTTTTTTATGCAAAAATAGTTGGAAGAAAAATAGCATTTAATGTGACACCGAGCATTGAAGCAGGCACCATCAAAAAGTGCTTCCGCGCCGTGAACCGGAATCCGCCTCCCTCCCAAGACAAAAAGAGCTGCCTCATTTTGAGACAGCTCCTATTATATGAGTTGAAAATATATATTACTTTTCTTCGATCTTTGCTGCGGCATTCTTCTTTACGGAAGCGACACCGTTCAAGCAGCTGTCGATCTTTGAATAGCCTTCACTTGAAGCAATGATCTGTCCGTTCTTAGCCTTTAAGCGGAAACGGAATTCACCCTTCTTATCCTTGTAAACTTCAAACTTAGGATTTAATTCTGTCTTGAAGTCCTTAACAGTCTGGTTCTCGATGTTTGCAACAGGTGCATTGGCAGTAACAGATGCAACGCCGTTTTTAGCTGTTGCGATCGACTTGTAAAGCTGGCTTGAAGCTATTACTTCGCCGTTGCTTGCAACAAGATTGAACTTAAATCCATTTTTTGCTTCTGATAATACGTATTTAGCCATAAAAACCTCCTGACATTAAGACTTAAATAGTTTTAAAGTAACTTCATAATAGCAAAACGAAGGTGTCAGAACAACATAAAAAACAGTTATTTTTGAGCTTTTCGGGACTTTACGATAAGCAGAACGGTAATGATGATCAGGCATACACATGTTACGGCAGTTACCGCAAGGCCGCCTTCAGGACCGAATGCTCCGCCTGTTATAAGTGAAGAAGCATCACTGCTGTAGTTTGTAAGTACGACCGAGTGAGCTGCGTTATTACCTGATACCTGCAGACCGTAGATGTTGCCCTGTGTAAGGTTCCATGCTGTATGCATTGCGGATGTCATCCAGATATCGCCAGTGTAAAGATATATCAGCGCGAAAAGAACTGCGATAAGCACGAGGTTGACTGAAGCAAGAGGTGTGTATCCGCTGTTCAGTGAGTGGAATGCGGAGAAAACAAGTGAAGATACGAGGACACCGATCGCGGTCGGGAATCTTCTCTTGAATGCGGGGATCATATAGCCTCTGAACATGAGCTCTTCTGATGCACCCTGAGGAACCCACATGAGAAGATTGAGGATAAAGACACCGATTCCGGAAAGCTTGAGATTAAATCCGTTAAAGCTTATCTGACCTGTTGCGAGCATGATAAAGACGACTGATGTCATCATGAGGAAACCGAATACAAATCCGAGACCATAGTGTTTTGCAATATGCTTTTTGTCTGTCAGAGGATATCCGACTGAACCGATCTTGTTCTTTAAGCCCTTTATCTTCCATACTCGTCCTGCATGGAGGAAGTATGTGAATATTATTGCAATATAGCCTAACGTCATAAGAGCAAGGAAGAGAGGATCGGCAAGGAAAATACCGAGGACCTCAAATGTCTTGTTCATTATATTTTCGATGGTTCCGACATTTGCAAGATCCTGTATAAACTGCGAATACTCAGGCTTGCGCATATAAGCGACGACAACCGGCAGCATTGCAAGGAACTGATAGAAGGAAAGAACAAAGAGCGGATAGAACAGTTCTGCAATGAAATAACTGAAGTTGTCAGTAATCCTGTTCAGAGTATCAAGAAGAGTTCCGCCTGAACCGTCAAGGCTTGCCTTGATCTCTTTTGCAGTAACGGTATCAATAGAGACTGTATATTTCTCGCTCGACAGAAGCTTTATGGTAACGATCGTGATTATTGCGGTCAGGAATATCGTAGCAAGCGAGCTTACAAGAAGACCTGCGGGCGTGATGGTGCCCGTAAGAGCATCACCTATACCGTAGAACTGTCCGTAGACAGGAAGATACATATAGAAGTCCGCTCTGTCGGATACGGACTGTATACAGGTAACGCAGACAGCGACGAGAATAAGGAATATAGGAAGGAATGCCGTCTGAGCAGATACAACAGTGTCGTTGATCACAGATATCATGATCGTTATGGAAGCAATGAATATCTCAAGAATTACAATATATAAGAAAATTACAAGCACTGTGTCTAAAGCAAACTCGCCGATAAAGACCGCCGCAAGAAGTGCGATGATCGTTGAAGGAATTATCGATTTAAGGACAACGCCCAGGAGATATCCGATGACGATCGAGCGTCTGGGCTGCGGCGTCAGCAAGATGCCCGTGAAAGTTCCTCTTTCTTTTTGTCCGGCGATTACATTCGTACCGGTGCTCATTGATGAATATAGGAGAATAACAAAGAGAAGGATCGGAACAAAGGTCCTGCACATATTATCGATGAACGCTCTGAATCCATATGCATTCTCGACTGTCGGGATCGGATCGTCAACGATCTCTGAATCGGCTACCTGAGTGATCTTCAATCCGTAGTTGGCACGGATCCTGCTCTGATATATGACGAGGTATTCATCGACAAAGTCTTCCTTCATCTGAGAATATTCCATCGAGTTGGTGCGGAAGTAGGTGAGAAGTTCGGGCTTTTGAGCTTCGAGTCCGCTCTCACGTCTGTCGATCTGTTCGTCAAAATCCTTAGGGAAGACTATAGTCAGGTAAGCATCATTCTCGCGCATCCATTTTCCGAATGTGACAAAATCATATAAAGCGTCACTTTCCTTATAGATGAATTCGGTCCAGCCGTAACCGTCATAACTGTATTCGAACTCAGTCATGTGTTCCCAGTTGGCAAAATAGTTATAGCGGTCTCCGTATTCTTCAGCTTCATGATCACGGTATGCCTGCATATCTTCGTTGAAGCGGATGAAGGATTCGGGAGCATTTACTGCAACTACGTTATAGACCTCATCACTGAAAAGATGATAAGGGAACCACCACAAGACCAGAGATGAAGCGGCGCATGCGATAGCAATGACGAATCCTATCGTCACAAGGAAAGTTGCAGATGTCGCCTGAGCGCCCATCTGTCCTTTCTTGCGGAAGAAGCTTCCGACTATTGCATTGATTCCACGTTTTGTACTCATATCTGCCTGCAAATATTATTCTTTGTGATTCTCAACATAGATCTTGAAGAATGCTTTCTCAAAGGTCTCAGTACCTGATTGTCTGACAAGCTCTTCAACACTTCCCTGTGCAACGATCTTTCCGTCGACTAATATCGCGATATCATCGCAAAGCTCTTCGGCAACTGAGAAGATATGAGTTGACAATAAGATCGCATGCCCCTGTTCCTTAAGTTCCTTGAGATAATCCGTTACCTGTTTGGACGTTAAGATATCAAGTCCGTTCGTAGGCTCATCGAAAATAATGATCGGCGGATTATGTATAAGGCTTATAGCGATCGAGATCTTCTGCTTCATTCCGGTCGACAATTCGTTTATCCTTTTATCGGCAAAAGGAGAGATGCCGAATCTTGCAAAACTCTCATCGCGTCTGTCCTTAAGCTCGTTCTCGGGAATGTCGTATAACTCTGCAAAGAAGTTGAAGAGGTTATTCGGAGTCGACATCGGATCGAGCTTTATCTCATTAGTAAGAAAACCGATCCTTTTATGGATCTCGAGAATATCTTTATCCGCAGTCAGACCATCTATTATGACCTGGCCTGAGGTAGGCTTCATCAAAGTGGCGATCATCTGCATCAATGTCGTTTTGCCTGCACCGTTAGGACCCAAGAGACCGAAGATCTCTCCCTTTTTGACTTCGAAGCTAACACCTTTGATAGTCTCTTTGTCTTTCGTATAACTCTTATGAACATCGACTAACTTGATCATTTGCTTTCCTCTTTTCTGAAAGTCACTTTGAGCACAATAAGTGCAAGCAACAGATTAAACAGATATATTACGATGGTGTGCCAGGTCTTGTTCTGCGACAGGAAAGTCTCTGCAACAAGTTCCATAGTATTGTGAAGCGGCACGAAGTATTCCATTATGACAGGTCTTGTTCCTCTGAACATCTGAAGGAAGAAATCACCGAGGAAGAGTATGAGCGGAAGCTGCAGATTGACGGTGATGTCCTGCATGCGGTCAAGCGAGAATACTATACTTATGCAGATTGCCGTCATAAGTAAGACTGTGATCGGAACAGCACAGACTATGACAAGAAGCTCGACAGGTGTAAGCATCATTCCGAACGGAAGCAAAGACATCGCATCGTTGCTTCTGTTGATCCAGGATGAGAAGAACAGAAGAAGCATCGTTATGTATGATGCTGCAGAAACAATTACATTTATCGCAAGGATCTTGCCTGCGTAAATGTGTTTTGGTTTTACGGGTGTCATCAGCAGTTTGGCCATAAAGCCTCTGTCTCTTTCTGATGCAAACATATCACTTACTAAAGAGTAAACGCAGTAATACATCATTATCATCAACACACCCGGAACGACTCTTGCAGCAGCAGTGTTTGCAATCGTTCTCGCATCCAGAAGATCAGTAACCGGATTAAATGTATCTGTCTCAAAGAAGTTGCTTCCGATTATTGAGTAATCACCGCCTAATGTGTCGATGAGACTCTTCTTATAATTTTTGAGCACACCTTCTTTAAACTGTTCAGCTCTTGCAGCAGAAGTTAATGAGTTGTAATCGAATCCGACATAAATGACCGCATCACTTTCTGCATCTTCATTTTCCGCATAGATCTCTTCGTAGTATTCACGGACTTCATCATCAAAATCTCTTTCAGGTTCACCTGCATAGAAAAAACATATCAGCATGCCTTTGCGGAGCTGTTTGTGAAAAGCTTTTTCATCTTCGGTGATCTTCTGGAATTCGTCGAAGGAAATGTATTCATAAGTGAACACCTTTGCATCTACTGATTCTTCAACATATGTTTTGAATGATTCAGGCGCAGAGACAACAGTGACAGGCTTTTTGTTAAGAGAACCTGTCGACATATAGTTTATGAGAAGAGGAAAAACATTAAGTGCAGCCATCAGTAAAACTGCAGGTACAAGGAACAGAGTAACTGTTCTGCTCCAGCTCGAAAATAACTTCCTTATCTCCCATTTGAAAACCGTGATCACTTTTTCCATAGGCACATTTTAAAATATCATCGGTCCGAATTCTATGGATTTAATCAAAATTTGTGAAAAAAATTTGTTATTTTTCAAAAACGTTAAAAAACCGCAAACTGCTTGGTTTATTGTGTGAAATTGAACAAAAGGAAACCAAGTAGTAGTAATAATCCTGAAAAAATTATAAAAAATGTTTGTTGACACAAATAATAAAGAAATGTAGATTTAGAGTATCCAAACAAGGAAAAATACGGAGGTTCTTTTAGTATGGATACAGAAAAGAAAGAAGTTAAGGTTGTAGCACCTGCAGCACCCGCAGCTCCTGCAGCTCCCGCTGTTAAGGCTGAAGCTAAGAAGGCACCTGCAAAGAAGGCTGCTGCTAAGAAGCCTGCTGCAAAGAAAGCACCTGCTAAGAAGGCAGCTGCTAAGAAGCCCGCAGCAAAGAAGGCACCTGCAAAGAAGGCTGAGGCTAAGAAGGCTGACGCTAAGAAAGTTGAAGCAAAGAAGGTTGAGGCTAAGAAGCCTGCTGCAAAGAAAGCACCTGCAAAGAAGGCTGCTGCTAAGAAGGCACCCGCTGCTAAGAAGGCACCTGCTGCTAAGAAGCCTGCTGCAAAGAAGGCTCCCGCTAAGAAGGTTGCTGCTAAGAAGCCCGCTGCAAAGAAGGCTCCTGCAAAGAAAGCTGCTGCTAAGAAGCCTGAGCTCATCTTCCAGATCGATGGTCAGGAAATCTCTGCTACAGCTATCGCAAAGAAGCTTCCCAAGGCTGGCAAGATCTATGTAGTTGCAGCTGAGAAGAAGGCTTACGACGTTGATGGTAACGGTGTAGATCTCTTCTGATTCTGAAGTATATTTTTGATTTAAAATCCCCGCACATTAAGTGCGGGGATTTTTTATTTGCATGGTGTGATACAATGTCTGTCGTAATACATTCAAACTTTTCGTTTGAGGAGATAAAATGCCGCTTCTGACACTTAATAACATCACGATGAATTTCGGAACGCGCCGTATTCTTGACGGTGTTTCTTTTCGCGTTAACAAAGGTGACAGAATAGCATTCATCGGTGATAACGGAGCTGGCAAATCAACACTGTTCAAGATCATCAAAGGCACTATTACACCTGATGACGGTGAAGTGATACTTCATGGAAATACTATCGCCGGATATCTTTCTCAGAATATGGATGAACAGGATCTTTCGGGTGCTTCTTTAAAGCCGTCTAATCTTATCGATCTGGAGCTTAAGATTGAATCTGTTTCAGCTAAGATTACGGGTGCATCCGGGAATGATTCTGATACTGCAAGACTCGTTGAGGAATTATCAAAACTGCAGTCGCTTTATGAAGCCTCTGGCGGATACGATTACGAATACAGATTAAAAGATGCACTTGCGGGATTAGGTCTTTCGGATATTCACGGAAGGGATGATTTTACAGGTCTTTCCGGCGGTGAGAAGTTGCGTGTGTGTCTTGCTCGCCTTATTGTCGACAGGCCTGATATTCTTTTGCTTGACGAGCCTACGAACCATCTAGATATGGAAGCTGTCGAGTGGCTTGAGAAATTCTTATCGTCTTATGGCGGCGCGGTTTTTGTTATCACGCACGACAGACATTTTATCGATCAGGTTGCAACCAGAGTTATCGAACTGGATGCAGGTCACATCACAGAATACAAAGGCGGCTACACTGATTACAAAGAACAGAAAGAGCACTTCATCAAGTCGCAGTCGCTTGTGACTAAAGCTTTGGAGGAAGAGCTTGCACATCAGCTCGATGTAAAGCAGACTATGCTCTCTCACAGAAATATCAGCGGCTATCATCAAAGAGAAAAGATGGTTTCCAAGCTTGAGGAAAAGCTTGAAGAAGCACGTTCAAAACTTCCTTCCGGATACGCAAAAATGAGTTTTACTGCTCAGCCTCTCGAACGCACAGGAAGGTCTGACAGGATCATACTTCAGGCAAAAGATCTTGCATTGAAATTTGATGATTGCGATGTCCCGTTGTTTGATGATCTGTCATTTGAAGTAACCGCAGATGAGAAATTATTTCTTGCAGGTCCCAACGGATGCGGCAAGACAACACTGCTTAAACTATTGTCCGGTCACGCGGGCGAAAAGCTCAAAGGTTCATCAGGAACTGTTCTTGTCGGCTCGGCACAGTCGATGGGATACATGGAACAGTTCGTTCCTTTCGATGATGAAGAGCTGAACTGCTTTGATGAACTCGTATCAAGAAGTGATATCGGAACTACCGAAGCCAGAACGCTTCTTGCAAGATTCGGATTCAAAGGTGATGATGCGTTCAAGAAGATATCCATGCTCTCGGGCGGTGAGAGATCAAGGCTTTATCTTTGCTGTCTCTTGCGCGAAAACCCTGATATCTTATTTCTCGACGAGCCTACAAATCACCTTGATATCAATTCAAGAGAGATCCTTGAGGACGCGATAAAAGAATACAGCGGCGCAGTTGTTTGTGTAAGCCACGACAGATTCTTCATTGATAAATGTGCGGATAAAGTTCTCGGATTCAAAGACAGAACTGCTTCATTATATGACTCATACTATTTCTACAGAAAAGCTGTTCAGACAGATACCGCTGTTCCTGTTGCAGAAGAGACAAAACAGGAAAATGAGAATACAGTACGTAATGTAAACCGTGCTCAGGAAAGAAAAGAATCTGCAAAACGCCGTCAGCGCATTGCGGATATAGAGAAAGAGACTTCAAAACTTGAAGCGGAACAAAAAGAACTCGAAGCTAAATTCGGCGGTTCATGTTCAAGTGATGATCTTAAGCGTTATGAAGAAAACGCCAATAAACTTTCCGCACTTTATGATGAATATTTTTCGCTGAGTGAAGAGTAATATAACATTCATTTATCAGAACCGTTTGCCATTCATTTACATCAGCTCCGGTCTTTTTTATATAATAGTATTGATGTAAAATATTTTTATTAAGTTTCCGGAGGTATGCGCATATGGCTATGACTATGACGCAGAAGATTCTTGCTGATCATGCAGGACTGGAAAGTGTTGCTCCAGGAGACCTTATCGAAGCCCGGCTTGATTATGTTATGGGTAATGATGTTACTACTCCTCCGGCTGTAAAGATATTCAAAGAACTTGGTGTTAAAGATGTTTTCGATAAAGAAAAAGTCTTGCTGATACAAGATCACTTTACTCCGAATAAGGATATAAAATCCGCAGAGCTTAATAAGACGATGAGATGTTTTGCAAGAGAGCAGGGCATCACGCATTACTATGAACTCGGCAGAAGAGAGATGGGAATAGAACATGTTATCCTTCCTGATAACGGTATTGTCTTCCCGGGTGATCTTGTGATCGGAGCTGATTCGCATACATGCACATATGGCGCGTTAGGCGCATTCTCGACAGGCGTCGGATCGACTGATCTTGCATGTGCGATGGCAAGAGGAATTACATGGTTTAAAGTTCCTGATGCGATAAAGATCAATCTTAAAGGCATGTTCAAAAAATATGTGACAGGCAAGGATCTGATACTTTCGATAATCGGTAAGATCGGTGTTGACGGAGCGCTCTACAAGTCTTTGGAATTTGACGGTGAAGGCATAAAAGCTCTGTCGATGGACGGACGTCTTACTGTCTGCAATATGGCGATCGAATGCGGTGCGAAGAATGGTATTTTCCCTGTCGACAATTACACTTTGAAGTATATCTCACGTACGAATCCCGAGAGATTTATTAAGAGCGGTTACAAAGTATATGCGGCAGATGAGAATGCGGAATATTCAAGTGTGCTGGATATCGATCTTAACGATATAGATCTTACTGTAGCTCTGCCGCATCTGCCTTCAAATACAAGGAAGGCAAGTGATTGCAGGGACTTAAAGATCGATCAGGTTGTTATAGGTTCATGCACTAACGGAAGGCTTGAAGATATCGGTGCTGCAGCTACTATCCTTAAGGGATTGAAGGTTCATAAAGATGTAAGGTGCATAGTTATTCCGGGCTCCCAGAGAGTATACAGACAAGCGCTCGAAAACGGCTGGCTTGCAGATCTTGATGATGCAGGCTGTGTTATTTCCACACCGACATGCGGTCCGTGCTTAGGCGGTCACATGGGTGTGCTTGCAAAGGGTGAAAGATGTGTATCCACGACTAACAGAAACTTTGTAGGACGCATGGGTGATCCCGGATCTGAAGTTATCTTGAGCGGCGTTCCCGTCGCAGCTGCTTCGGCTGTTCTTGGCCGCGTCGGTACACCTGATGAACTGTAAGGGGGATATAAGATGAAGGTCAGCGGAAGAGTTTTTAAATATGGTGACAATATCGATACGGACGTGATCATTCCTGCTAGATATCTTACATCGGCAGATCCCGGACATCTCAGGGAACACTGCATGGAGGATATTGATATTTCCTTTAAGGACAGGGTAAAGCCTGGTGACATCATGGTTGCCGGAAGGAATTTCGGCTGCGGTTCATCAAGAGAGCATGCGCCGGTGGCTATTAAGGCGAGCGGAATATCACTTGTCATAGCAAGTGATTTTGCAAGGATCTTTTACCGCAATTCGATCAATGTCGGTCTTCCGATCCTGGAGTGTCCGGAAGCTATAGATAAGATCAATGACGGTGATGAGATAGAAGCTGATTTCGACACCGGAGTCATTACTGATAAAACTACAGGCGAAAGCTTTGAATCAAAGCCTTTTCCTGAGTTTATAAAGAACATTATGGCCAGTGGCGGACTCGTAGGATTCACAGAGTCCGAGTTGAAAAATTAAGGGGAAAAGCTATGTCCAAAAAATATAATATTGCAGTTATTCCCGGTGACGGAATCGGTCCCGAGATCACGACGGCTGCTGTTGAAGTTTTGGAAGCCGCTGCAAGCAGACAGGGAATAGAAATCTTTATAAAGGAACTCAAGGCCGGAGGTGCCGCAATCGACAGCTTCGGCATTCCGCTTCCGCAGGAGACAATTGAATCTGCAAGGAACAGTGATGCTGTTCTTTTAGGCGCAGTCGGCGGACCGAAGTGGGATGATGTCGAACCTGAGATCAGACCTGAAAAGGCGCTTCTCGGATTAAGGTCCGGACTTGGTCTATATGCAAATATCAGACCTGTTGTCGTATACGATGAATTAAAGGATGCATCACCTCTCAAAAATCCGGGAAATATCGATTTTGTAATCGTCAGAGAACTTACCGGCGGCATCTACTTCGGCAAGAACGGCGGATATCAGAGCGGTGACCATCTGCCCGACGGTACGGTTAAGGGCAAGGTCGTCTTCGATACAGAGAGTTATTCAGAAGGCGAGATTAACAGGATATTGAAGATTGCTTTCGATCTTGCTATGAAGAGACGGAAAAAGCTTACGCTTGTTGATAAGGCCAATGTTCTTGTTACCAGCAGAATGTGGAGGTCTCTGGCAAGTCAGATGAGCTTTGATTATCCTGAAGTCGAATTCGACTGCCTTTATATTGATAATGCTGCAATGCAGCTTATCAGCAGGCCTTCAAGCTTTGATGTTATTGTAACGAGCAATCTTTTCGGTGACATATTATCAGACGAGGCAGGGCAGATCGCAGGCTCGATCGGAATGCTGCCGTCTGCATCGATAGGCGCACCCGGAACGCCCGGATTATTTGAACCTATTCACGGTTCGGCTCCTGATATTGCAGGCCAGAACAAATCCAATCCGATGGGCTCGATCCTCTCCGCGGCAATGATGATGAGGATCATGTTCGGTGAGGAGCAGGTGGCTTCAGATATCGAGAATGCAGTAAAGAAAACTCTTGAGAAGGGGCTTCGCACGAGCGATATAACCTTCATCGGAGAAGAAAATAATTTTACTCTTGTCGGCACAAAAGAGATCACTGAGGCGATAATCGCCAATCTCTGACGGCAGGAAGGAAAAGAGGAATAAGCTATGGCAAAAAAGCTTGTCGCGGTGATCGACGTAGGATCGCTCACGGCGAGACTTAAGATCTTTGAGATAGGATCAAAGGGCAAACCCAAAGAGATCGAGGCAGTCCGCAAGTTCACGGGTCTCGGCACCAAGTCTTTTACTTCAGGCGTAATACAGCCTGCCCAGGTGGAAGAACTCTGCAAATGCCTTAAGATGTTTGACGGGAAGTGCAGGGAATATGGCGTTGCGCGCGTTTTCTGTGTCGCGACATCGGCTTTCAGAGACGCTACGAATGCTGAAGTTGTCATCGAGAAGATAAGGACAAGAACAGGCTTTAAGATCAAGGTCCTCGATAACTCGATGGAACGTTATTATCAGACGCTGGCTGTCCAGGCCATCTATCCTGATTTCGCGAAAATAATCTCTGACGGCACCATGATGCTCGATATCGGTTCGGGTTCTATCCAGGCGTCCGTATATGATAAATCCGAGTTCGTATTCAGCCAGAATCTTCTTCTGGGATCTTTAAGAATCTCGGGAATGCTTACGGATCTTCAGAGCAGAACGATCAATTATGATCAGGTGCTCGAGGAATTCATCGGACAGGATCTCGATGATTATCATGCGATGGAGCCAAAAGGCATAATATATAAGAATCTCATTGCATTTTCAGGCGAGATGGGCTATATCAAGCATCTTGCAGGTTATGGCGCGATGGATTCCATAATTATCACCAAGGAAGAGTTCTTTAAAGTCTATGATCTGCTTCTTAAGGTAAGGCCTACTGATCTGACGCTCAGATATAATGTGCCTTCCATGATCGCACCTCTGCTTCTTCCGACTGCGCTGATAATCAAGAATATGCTTGATTATACGGGTGTCGATAAGATCTATATGCCGCATGCATCGCTTTCAGACGGCATTATCTATTACTACTGCGTTAATTCACAGGGCCTCAAGACGGATATATCGCCTGACAGTTATCTTATCTCTGCAGCAAGGCATATCGCGAAAAGATACCGCTCAAGCAAGAAGCATATTGAATATGTCGAGAAGGCCGCATTACAGTTTTTCGATGAGACAAAGAAGATAAGCGGACTCGGAAACCGTGACAGACTCCTTCTTCAGATCGCTGTGATAATCCACGAGATAGGCAAGTTCGTTCATTCGAGAAATCACAGTGATGCCGCTTATTCGATCATAAAGAATACGAATCTTATGGGTTTGGATCATGACGAGGTTAACATGGTTGCCATGATCGTCAGGCTCTATCCGAGAAGCAAGCCTTACGACAGTTACTACTATTCTATCCTGCCGCCTGACCAGAAGGTCATCGTATCCAAGCTTGCATCCATACTTAAGATCGCTGACGCACTTGATGCATCACACAAGGAAAAGGGAAAGAAGATCCAGTGCAAGATCAAGGATAACGAGTTCGTTATCACATGCGACACTTCTGTCGATATGTCTTTTGAGAAATGGGCATTCGGCAACAGGAGCGTTATGTTCGAAGATGTTATGGGAATCAAACCGGTTCTCAAGACCAGGAGGGAAGGTTAATGGCTGTCAAGAAAAGCGCATCAGCGCGTAAGGCAAATACATCATCAGGCAAGTCGAAAGCTGCTGTTAAGAAGGCTTCCGCAAAGAAGCCTGCAATAAAGAAACCCGCTGCAAAAAAGCCTGAGTTGAAGAAGACTGCAACAAAGAAGACCGCATCAAAGAAGACCGCAGGCAAGAAGTCCTCTTCATTCGTAGCATCTCCGGAATTTACGGAAGCCGGATATTTTGAATCAAGCGCATCGTTTCTGAGCGGCAACGCATGCTTTTACAACAGGGAACTCTCATGGCTCGAGTTCGATGACAGGATCCTGCACGAGGCAAGAGATGCAAAAAATCCCCTCCTCGAAAGACTCAACTTCCTGTCTATTACCGCGTCAAACCTTGACGAGTTCTATATCGTGCGTGTTGCTTCCTTAAGAGATATGCAGAGTATCGATTTTGCAGAGCGCGACATTGCCGGATTCTCGATCGATGAGCAGCTCGAGAGGATCGACCGTAAGACCAGAAGAACGATGTCTCTGATGTATTCCACATACGGAAGATCACTTGTTCCGTCACTTGCACAGGAGAAGATCTTCTTAAAGAACTTCGATGAACTTTCAGATCAGATGAAAGCCATTGCCGACTCTTATTTCAAGGCTGTGCTCTATCCGATCCTCACACCCATGGCCGTTGACTCTTCGAGGCCATTCCCGCTCATATACAACCGTATGCTCAATATGTGCGTTATGCTCGAGAACGAGCCTTCGAAAACAAAGCTTTCAGAGAACGCAACATACGGGATAAGCAATGCAAAGCATACAGTAAGTGAAGACAAGTATCTTTACGCGACAGTACAGATACCGACAGTCGTTAAGAGGCTTTATCATATCCCTGCAGAAGATGGGGATTATTTCGTTCCTGTCGAACAGATCATAAGAGCTAATACCAATATGCTCTTTGACGGGCAGAATGTTGTAGCTACCGCGTTCTACCGTGTAATGCGCAATGCAGATCTTGATATCGATGAGGATGAGGCTGAAGACCTCTTAAAGGAGATCGAAGCGCAGGTAAGACGCAGAAGATTCGGCGAGATCATAAGACTTGAAGTTCAGGATGATATCGATTCTGATCTACTGAGATATATCGTGAATGAGCTTGAAGTTGACGAGGCTGATATCTTCAGCGTCAACGGTCCTATCGATCTGACATTCCTTTCCAAGCTCGCTTCGGCCTGCAAGGCAAAGCATCCTGAGCTTTGCTACAAAGCGCATGAGCCGGCTGAGGCCGCGTCCTTTGACGGACCTGTCAGCGGGCTGGATATTTTCGAGCAGATAAGAACAAAAGACAGGATCGTCCACCATCCTTATGAGACTTTTGAACCTGTGCTGGAGTTTGTAAAACAGGCTGCAAGAGATCCTAACGTTCTTGCGATCAAGCAGACACTTTACCGTGTATCTGACAGATCGCCGATCATCGCATCGCTCCTTGAGGCAGCGCAGAACGGCAAGCAGGTAATGGTCCTGGTAGAGCTTAAGGCCAGATTTGATGAAGAGAACAACATCAACTGGGCAAAGAAGCTCGAGAATGCCGGATGCCACGTAATCTACGGCCTTGTAGGACTTAAGACACACAGCAAGATAACGCTTGTGGTTCGCAAGGAGGAAGACGGAATCAGAAGATATCTGCATCTTGCGACGGGAAATTATAATGACGTAACGGCAAAGATCTATACGGATCTCGGCCTGTTTACTTCAAATGAATCCTTCGGCGAAGATGCCTCCGAGTTCTTCAATATGCTCTCAGGCTTCTCGATCCCGCAGGCGTGGAGAAGGCTTATTCCGGCGCCATTGTGGATGAAGGATTATTTCATTGCAAGGATCAGGCGTGAGACAGAGAATGCCAAGGCGGGCAAACCGGCACGCATCATCGCTAAGATCAATTCACTTGTTGACGAGACGGTGATCAAGGCTCTTTACACCGCTTCCAATGCCGGTGTAAAGATCGATCTTATCGTCAGAGGTATCTGCTGTCTTAGAGCCGGTATCCCGGGAATGAGTGAGAACATCACGGTGCGTTCTATTACAGGACGTTTCCTTGAACATTCGAGGATATTCTACTTCTATAACGAAGGCCATGAGGATATATACCTTGCTTCAGCAGACTGGATGCCGAGAAATCTTAACCGCCGTGTCGAGCTGCTTTTCCCTATAGAAGATCCGGACTGCAGGGCGAGGGTAAAGGAAGTGCTGGATGTTGAACTTGCAGATACTGTAAGGGCTTCATTCCTTTCTCCTGACGGCACATATCACAAGCTCGATCTGAGAGGCAAAGAGAAGATAGATTCGCAGCAGAAGCTGATAGAACTTGCCGACAGCGCCATTGCCGAGCGCCACAAGAGCATAGACAAAAGAGAGTTTATCCCTGAGGAAAGTCCTGCGGAATAAGGCTTTCCCAAGGTGATAAATCATAAAGGATCATCCTTTGTGAAGTGAATGGGCTGTCTCATGTATGTGAGGCAGCCATTTTGATCCTGGGAGAGGAGCGGATTCCCTGTTATATGGAAACCGTTCAACTTTCTTCCAGCTTTTTTTGCCAAAATGTTGGAAGAAAAGTTGGATTTTGAAATTTTGCTGTTTTTGGATACGTTTTGTAACACTAACGTATCCGATTTTGGCACTTTTTGAAATTTTGCTGTTTTTGGATACGTTTTGTAATACTAACGTATCCGTTTATAGAACCGGTGAATTCGGTTTGTCTGCCTGGA
>JAFRRJ010000003.1 GCA_017428155.1 Clostridiales bacterium
CTTAACGACATAAGCGGACTTGAGACGAACCTCGTTGCCGGGGAAGAGTCTGAAGTACTTGGGCGCGGGAACTTCCATGAAATCTTCGGATTCGATCCAGAGTTCTCTGGAGAAGGAGACCTTACGTGTGCCTGCGTTCTCGTCCTTGGGATTGTTCTCGACTTGGTTCTATAACAAGGCAATGGGATATACAGATAAGCTTAAGATCAACACGGATAAGTGTGTCGGCTGCGGAATCTGCGCGAAAAACTGTCCTGCACATAACCTTAAGCTCACAGAAGGCAAGGCCGCCGCGGGCTCCCAATGCACGATGTGCTACAGATGCGTAAATAATTGTCCCAAACAGGCGATTACCCTTCTGGGTAAAGAAGTTGTACGTCAGGCAACGATATAAAAAACGTGATATGATACCCCGAAATTTCATGGAAGAAAGTTAAAGACTTAATATATAATACGTTGCATGTTGTTTTTGGGGGAAAATTTTGAAATATGGGGATATACAAGAAGGAGAAGCTGTCTTTATGGCAGACGCTTAAGAATGACGTCTATGCCATAAAACTTGCAGGACAGTTCAGCAAACCCGCATTGATCGGCGCATTCTTCTGCATGCTGATCGGCTATGCCGAATGGGTGTTTTTTGACGGCTATTTTCTGAGGATCATAATCGAAGCGTTGGACAGGGGAGAAGGTCTTAAGCCGATCCTCTTATTCATTGCGATAAGTGCGGCGATACTTTTCGTGCTTAAGATATACGATGCTTATACGCAGCAGGTCACGTTCATAATCGAAGGCACAAAACTTCATAACGGAATCTACAAGAAGATCTTTGCGAAGGCCAGGAATGTAGAACTAAGGTGTTATGAAGAACCGGAGTTCTATAACAAATACACGATGGCCATAGACGGTTCATCCGATAAAGTAATGGAGATCGTAAAAAGTTTCAACGGTGCGATCATCGGTGCCGTTGCGACTGTCTGCGTCTTTAAGCTGATGTTCGACATCGACAAGCTGTCGGTCATATTCATCCTGTCGCCGATCATCGGTAATTTTGTATTCGGCAACCTGAAAAGCAAATACGAGCTGAAGCGCTACCGTGAGCAGGCGCCGAATAACAAGGTGTTAAATTACGTCAACAGAATGATGTATCTTCCTGACGGCGCGAAAGAAATAAGGCTCAGCAAAGTGTTTGACATCTTAAAGCGCCGTTACGGCGAAGCAACTGCCGAAAACATAAAAGTTGCGGTTAAGTTTGCATTCCCGAATATGAACCTGAACATTTTGAAGATCACGTTTACTTTCACTGTTATGTTCGAAGGCGTACTTATCTATGCTTTCTACAAAAAGCAGGTTGCAGGAACGATATCGCTCGCACAACTCACCATCATGACAAGCCTTATGGTTGCTGCGACATGGATCCTTATCAGACTTTTCGAAGACATAAGCAAGCTTATCAAGAACGGACTTTTCATAAATAACCTCCGTGGATTTTTGGAGTATGAAGAGAAGATCCCTGAAGATCAGAAAGGAATCATTCCTGAAAAGTTTGAGACTTTAGAGTTCAGAAATGTATGCTTCTCATATAAGGATGAAGAGACGATCAAGGATATGTCTTTCAAGATAAATAAAGATGAGGCAGTTGCACTTGTCGGTCATAACGGCGCCGGAAAGACAACCATCATCAAACTTTTGCTCAGGTTCTATGATCCTTTATCAGGAGAAATCTTATTAAACGGAATTAACATCAAGGAATATGAGCTCCGCTCTTACCGCGAATTATTCGCTACAACATTCCAGGATTTCAAGATCTTGGGAATGACAGTAAGAGAGAATGTCATGATGGGAAGACATGTGGAGAACGAAGAGGAAGTCGTAAAGTCCAGCCTCAGAAAGACAGGCATCCTCGATAAGATCGAGTCACTTCCGGAAGGTATCAATACGATGATGACCAAGGAGTTTGATGAGAAAGGCGCGGTCCTCTCCGGTGGTCAGAATCAGAAACTTGCAGCAGCGAGAACCTTTGCCAAACCGTCTCCCGTAAAGATCTTCGACGAGCCTTCGAGCGCTCTCGATCCTATTGCAGAGTATGAGCTTTTCAAAAACATCATCAATGAAGGTAAAGATCACACGATGCTCTTTATCTCTCACAGACTTTCTTCCGTCAAAAACTGCGACCGCGTTCTAATGCTCGAAAACGGCCGCCTTATCGAGGAAGGCACACATAAGGAACTCATCGCACTCGGAGGAAGATACTGCGAGATGTATAAGCGTCAGGCGATGAACTACCTTGCTATAGAAAATGAAGAGGAGGTGATCTTATGAGCAATGGTCAAAAAGACCCTTCAGACAAGAAGACCAAACAGCCGGTTTCCGTTGTTTTGAAGAATAACTTGTTTCTTTTGAAGCTGATGCTCAAAGCGTCACCTGCATTCGTCATCATACCTGCGGTCGATGCGGTCAGAGGACAGCTGTCGATCTTTTTCGAGCACACGGTAGGAATAGGTTACGTGCTCGAAGCTGCCGAAAAGGGATACCCCTTTGAGCAGGTCTTCTGGGTCATCATCGTCCTTGCCGCAGCGATAACGCTTGGCATGGTATTTACCGCATTCTCGGGCGATTACATTATGGAGAAAGAACGTCCGAAAGTAAAAGAGAAGATCAAGATCATGCTGTATGAGAGAGCTTCTAAAGTCGACCTTTCGTGCTACGATGATCCGGAGTTCTATGACTCCCAGGTTTTGGCGCTGTCTGAGGTCGATAACCAGATCGATAAGCTTGAAGGCCTTGTAATCAGCGTTTTAAGCGGATTAACGGCTTTTACCTCAAACGGAATCTACTTCATCCTGAAGGATAAGCCGTCGATCCTTTTTGTAATTGTCTCATTCATTTTGGGCTATGTGTTCAACCAGATGTTCATTAAGGTCAACTACAAGGCAAGGATCGAGAGGAATCCTTCGGAGCGTAAGCGCAATTATATTGAGCGTATGTTCTACCTGAGCGATTATGCTAAGGAACTCAGAATGAACCCTGATGTTGCAGGCATTATGTATGACAGGTTTGACAAAGCATCTGAAGAGATAATTGAAACCGACAGGAAGTATTCGAGAAAGCGTTTCTTTATCGAGTTCATGCGAAAGCATATCGCGAACTTTTTTATCTGCGACACCATATATATCGCATATCTGGTCGTCATGGCCGTTGTTACAAAGAGTGTTTCAATAGCAACGCTCGCGATTCTCTACAATTCTTTTGGAAGACTGAAACACGGCATGAACGTCTTCACCGAGACTTATCCTGCTTCGTGTGAGACCAGCCTTTATATCCAGAAGATCAGGGACTTTCTCAATACAAAGCCCAAGATCGTTTCAGAAGGTGATGAGAAAGCCACCAAGGATGCAAAGAGGATCGATCTTGAGAATGTAACGTTCTCATATAAGCCTGATTCTCCCGCAGTAATCAACGACATCAGTCTTTATATCAAGCCGGGCCGCAAGATAGCTCTTGTCGGATATAACGGTGCAGGAAAGACTACTCTTGTTAAGCTCCTGATGCGCCTTTACGATCCGACCTCTGGTACGATCAAAACTGACGGTACTGACATAAAGAAATACGATCTCGAATCCTACAGAGACTCAATTGGCGCAGTCTTCCAGGACTTCAATATCTTTGCTGGAAGCGTCAGGGAAAATGTTGTTCTTGCACCTCCCGAAAATACTGACGAAGCAAAGATAATATCTTCACTCAGGGACAGCGGCCTTTATGACAGAGCAATGAGACTTCCTAATGGTCTGGATACCATGCTTACGACGGAGTTTGATGAGAAGGGCTTAAATCTTTCCGGCGGTGAATCACAGAAGCTTGCCATTGCACGTGTTTTCTATAAGGATGCAGGCCTCATGATACTCGACGAGCCGTCATCAGCGCTTGATCCTATTGCAGAGTATCAGCTTAACCATGCAATGCTTGGTGCGACGGGAGATAAGACTGTTATCTTCATTTCACACCGTCTGTCAACCACAAGGATCGCTGACCATATCTTCATGCTTGAAGACGGAAAGATAGTTGAGGAAGGCAACCATGAGCAGCTCCTTGCAATGAACGGCAAGTACGCTGACATGTGGAAAGCACAGGCGGGAGCTTATATAGCTGTTTGATCAAAAGCTTTTTTGAAGTATCGAAAAAGGGCTGCCTGTTACGGCAGCCCTTTTGCTTGAATTACCGGTGTGCTTTACTCGGGTTTGTAGCTGTCCTTCAAAGATACAGCTCTGTTGAATACCAGGTGATCAGGTGTTGAATCCTTGGAGTCTGCGCAGAAGTAACCGGTCCTTAAGAACTGGAATCTGTCTGCGGGCTTTGTATCCTTAAGGAATGCTTCCAATTTAGCGCCCTTGACTATCTCTAAAGAGTTGGGATTGATGAAATCCAGGTAATTGCAGTCAGCGAGGTCAGGCTGCTCTGTGGTAAAGAGTCTGTCGTAGAGTCTGATCTCTCCGTCAACGCAGTTGTTTGCGTCAACCCAGTGGATCGTGGACTTGATCTTTCTGCCGTCAGCCGTGTTGCCGCCTCTTGAATCGGGATCGTATGTGCAGTGAACTGCCGTAACGTTGCCTTCTGCATCGTGATCGCAGGATACGCACTTAACGACATAAGCGGACTTGAGACGAACCTCGTTGCCGGGGAAGAGTCTGAAGTACTTGGGCGCGGGAACTTCCATGAAATCTTCGGATTCGATCCAGAGTTCTCTGGAGAAGGAGACCTTACGTGTGCC